>JBKBLR010000001.1:0-53414 GCA_046296195.1 Parvularculaceae bacterium
GGTCTTCCTGAGGCTGGCGATCGCCTGTTCGCAGAAGCGCGCGAGCGCGGCGCTCGCGATGTCGCGGCACGCCTCGGCGCGGCTCGCGGTGACGGCGTCGCCAGCCGCCCTCGCCTCGCCGATGAGGCCGGCGGCGAAGTCGGCGAAATGATCAAGGCTCGCCGCCGCTTCCTCCGCATCGAGATCGTCGTCGGCGTCGCGTTCGAGCTGGCGCGCCGCCGCTTCGAGATCGTCGAACAGCGATTCAAGGACGAGTTCGGCGTCCTCGCGCGCATGGGCGAGCGCCTCGTCCTCGGCGCGCGCGATGTGATGGGCGAGCGGCAGCGCCCGCCACGGCGCTTCCAGGCGCGCGGCGATGAGAAGGAGCACATAGGGGGCGGCGTCGTTCGCCTCCTCGCTCGCGCGGGCGTAGATCGCCCGCGCTTCATAGAGCTGCTCTTCGGAGAGCGCCGCAAGGGGTTTGGGAAAGGCGGCGCGCGCCGCCATGAAATGACGGCGCGCCGGCAGCATCAGGTTGATTTCGGCGAGGTCGAGGAGCGCGGCCGCGCCCGCCTGCGGGCCCTCGCCCGGCGCCAGCCGGTCGCCGAGATCGGCGCGGAAGCCCTGATCCGTTTCAGCGTGCGCGACCAGCCGGGAAAACCCGAGCGCGGCGCTGATCGCGAGCGCGTTTTCAAGCGGCTCGAGGTCGCTTTCCTTGCGCGCGATCGCAGCGTCGAGCGCGACCGCGCTTGCGCGCGCTTCGGCGAGCGCGGCGTCCTCCATGACGAGACGCCACAAGGGCGCGAGCGTTTCCCGCGCGATGCGCGCGCGCCGCTTGCGGCCGCGCCGCCGGGTGATGAAGAAATCCTCGAACGGCGTGAAGAAAAGCCGCTGCGCCGTGAGGGGACGCGGCGGAAAGAAGGCGCGGTCGGCGCCGAGCCGCGCGCGCAAGGAGGCGAGCATCGCCGCCGTCGGCAGGCCGGCGTCGGCGCCCTTCGCCTTGGCCGCCTCAAGCGCGGCGAAGAGCTTTCCCGCCGCCGCCGGCGTCATCGCGCCGAGGAACGCTTCGAGCCGCGCCCAGCGCGCCGGGGCGATTCCGGACGGGGCCGGCGTCGACGCGCCGAGGGGCCTTAGAGCGTCCGTCATCGCGCGCCGCCTCCGCCAATCGTCCGCACCAGGATCATCACACGCCCGCGAAATGCTTGCGCGGGGCCTGGCGCTCGCCGCCGCGCCAGCCCTTCACAAAGGCTTCGAGCTCAGGATCGCCGCCTTCGGGGAGGACGATCTTCAATTTCACATATTGATCGCCGGGCGCCTTGCCCTCGCGCGCGACGCCGCGGCCTTTAAGGCGCAGCACCGCGCCCGAGCTTGAATTCTTCGGCACCGTTATCGCGACGTCGCCGGCGATCGTCGGGGCGGTGATCTTGCCGCCGAGCACGGCCTCGGTGAGCGTGATCGGCGCCTCGATGTGGATGTCGTCGCCGTCGCGTTCGAAGACGGGATGCGGCTTCACCGCGATCTCGACATAAACGTCGCCCGCCGGGCCGCCCGCGACGCCGGGCTCGCCCTGGCCGCGAAGGCGCAGCGTCTGGCCCTCTTCGACGCCCGCGGGGATCGTGACGTCGAGCCGGCGCCCGTCCGGCATCGTCACGCGCTTCGTCCGCCCGCGCGCCGCGTCGAGGAAATCGACCTCAAGCCGGTATTTGACGTCGCGCCCGCGCATCGCGCCCGCTTGCGCCCCCGCCGAGCGCCCGCGCCCGAATAGATCGGCGAAGATGTCGCCGAGATCGTCGAAATCACCCTTGTTGGCGAAGCCGCCGGTATAGCCGCTTTGATTGTAGCCGCCCTGGCCGTAAGGCCCGCCGGGTCCGCCCGGGCCCCATTGGCGAAAGCCCGCGCCGGCGCGCTCGCGCCCCTGTTCGTCGATCTCGCCGGCGTCGAATTTCCGCCGCCGGTCGGCGTCGCCGACGATGTCGAAGGCCGCCGAGACTTCCTTGAACTTCTCCTCCGCCGCCTTGTCGCCCTTGTTGCGGTCGGGATGGTGTTTCTTGGCGAGGGTGCGGAAGGCGGCGCGGATATCCGCGTCGCTCGCCGAGGGCGAAACGCCCAGAACGCTGTAGGGATTCCTAGCCACCGTCTGAAGATCCTTTTGACCCCGAAACCGTTCGGGGCGGGGAGTCTCCCCACGCCGACAGATAGTCGATCCTGCCCCAAAAAGAAGGGTTTCCGGTTAATTTCGGGGCGCCGGCGGGGGTCATGGGGCGGGCGGCGCGGGGAAAAGGTCTGGGATTTCTTCAATCCGGGCCGCCGACTTTGGGACGCCGGCCTTGCGAAGCGCGGCGCAATAGTCGGCGACCGACAGCGGCGGCTTGGAATAGTGACTGATATCGAAGGCCACATGCTCGTCGAACAGGGCCCTATCGAGACTTGCGATATCGAGAATGAAATCGTCCGGATGACGGGTATGAAGACCGAGCGGCGCCAGGGTCTTCGCCGGAAAGTCCTTTTCGTTGAAAGTGACGATCACGCTCGCGCGCGCAACCAGCGCGGCCGCCAGCACATGCCGGTCGTCGCGGTCCGGCAAGTGCAAACAGCCAATCAACGACTGGTAGCCGTCCACGACGCAATCCGGCACGGCCTTGTCCATTTGATCTTTCACGCGTGAGAGCGCCTGGTTAGTCAGGTCGGGGCGATTCGAGATCACGGCGTTCATCCACTCGCGATGAACGTCTTCGCTCCAACGCGCCCTGAACTGCCCCGACTGCGCAAGCTCGACAATCAGGCTGCGCAGGCGCGCGCCGACGAAGACGTTTGAGTCGAAGAACGCAGTGAAGGTCGAGATCATTCAAGGCCAAGATTCCGTGATTCTGCGATCATCGCTTCAATCGCCTTACGGCGTTCCTGCTTCGACTGCGCCTCATAGCGAAGAAGATCGCCATAGCGGATGCGCCGGTGCGCGCCGACCATGCGATGGTCGATCAGCCCCTTGTCGAGAAGGCTGACGAGATAAGGCCGCGACACATTGAGAAAATCCGCCGCCTGTTGCGTCGTCAATTCGGCGTCATGCGGGATCAGCGAAACCGGGACGCGCTCGGCGATGGTTTCAAGCGCATTTTGAATCAGCGCGACGATCCGCGCCGGCAGCGGCACGACGACTTTCGAATCGTTGTCGACGACGACGCGAATATCCTGCTGCGACGCCGCAATGGGCCGCAGAATCCTCGCGGCTCTCTCCGCCATCGCCGCTTCGGCGGCGCTCACCGCCATGGATTCCCGCTGATCAAGATGCGCTAGCATGTCCCGCTCCGTCCCTTGTGTGCGCCGCCATCAGGGCGGCGCCGTCACGAGCCGTTATTTTAGTATCCGCAATAAACGCAACAAGCGAAATAAACGTAAAATCCGCGCGAGCCCCTAACCCCATGTCTTTCATAAGCTTTCACACCCCCGCCTCCGCAGGGGCGCCGGGCCCGACGGCGTCGGAAAGCTGGGCGACGCGGAGGGTGAGCGCCGGCGTCCCGGCGGGAAAGTCGGCGAGCTGGTCGGCGGCCCCGTAGGTGAAGGCAGGGCTCGCCGTTTCCGCCGTGCGGACGAGGGCGCCGTCAGCGGCGCGGCGGATCTCCACCCGGTAGCGCTCCTGCGTCTCGCCGAGGGGAACGTCCTCGCCGGTCCAGGAATCCCCGCCGACCCTTGTGCGCCGGATCCAGGTCACGGCGATGGCGCCGCCGGGGACCCGGCGCGCGCGCAGATGGACGGGGCTGAGCGGGGCGAGCCCCGCGGCGGTTCCGGTGAAGCTCCTGATACGGAAGGTCGGCGCCGAGACGGGATCATCCGCCGGCCCCGCCGCCCAGTCGAGGGCAAGGCCCCTGAGGTCGAGCGCGAAGGCGGGCTGTTCGACCGCCGGCGTCATCAGGACGGCGCGCGCGCCCGGTGCAGCGCCCGCCGCCGCCGCCGCTTCCGTGCCGAGCTGGCCGCGCAGGAGCCCTGAGAGCGTCCAGGCGCCGTCGGTTCCGAGTCTTGCCTGCGTGAACTGAACGATTTCCCATCCGGCCCCTGTTTCAACGGCAAGCGTGTTGGCGCCGGCGAAGACTTCTTCAACCGATCGGCTCGCCAGCGCGCCGAAGGAAAGGCGAAGCCGCAACGTCCGCCGGTCGAAGCGGCCTGAAACGCCCGCCGGCAGCGCCGCGTCGAGCCGTCCCATCACCGCGCGCGCCGGCAGCGTGGCGGCGAGCGCCGGCGCGCCCGCGAGGCGATAGAGCGCGACCGCGCCCGGCCAGGGGTCGGCGAAGGCGGCGACGTAAGGGGCGCCCGCCTCATCGCCCGCGCGCATCAGCGGCAGGTTCATCAGTTCGAAAATCGGCTGGCCGGGGCTCGCATTGATGACGGGCGGGCGATAGCCCCCGCTTGCGACCGGCGCCTCAAAGACGGCGGGCGCAACGCGCACCGCCTCGATGCGGCGGACAAGCCCGTCCTCGATCGACAGGAGGCGATAGTCGCGCGCGCCCGCGCCGAGGTCGAGGCTGACCGAATCTCCCGGCTCGAGCGCGAGCTCCGAGGGCGGCAGCGCGAAGGAGATGGTCTCGCGCATCACCTGCGCGTCGGCGAGGAGCGCGCGGGCGCGCGCCGCCGCGCCCGCCTCGTCCATCGCCGCGGCGATCTCAAAGCCCGCCTCGCGCGTTTCCTCCGTATAGGGAAGACGCGCCTCGGCGACCGCGGGGCGATAGTCGCCGCCCTCGTCGACATAGGAGAGCCTCACCGCGCCCGGCGCCGCGCTTTCCGGCGCGATCGTCAGCGTGAAGGCCGGTCCGTTCGTCTCGGCGAAATCCGCCGCCGTGAAGGCGGCGGCGGGGGCGCGCCCGCGCGGCTGGAAGACGAGCCCCTCCGCGCGCTCCACCATGTCGAGCTGGAAGACGTCGGCGAGGGGGTCGATCGCCTGGCGCGGCGAGAGCGGCCGGTCGATGACATAGCCGGCGAGCGTGCCGGCGACGCCCGCCGCCGAAACGCCCGGCCCGCCGAGCGCGACGAGGAGCGCATCGAGGGGCGCGCGCGTCAGACGCCCGTTGAGCCAGTGGCCGCGCGCCCAGTTCTCCGCATCGCCCCAGAGGTCGGCGCGCGCCGGGAAGAACGGAAAGGGCCGCGCGTCGAAAGCGTAAACATAGAGCCGGTCGGTCTCGACCATCGGCCCTGCATAGAGGGCGGAAAAGGGATTGTTCGCGGGATCGCGCCAATGGGCGTGGACGGCCTCGAGCGCGCGGCGCTGGATGAGATCGTCGCGCGCGCCCGAGGAGAAGGGCGGGATCTGCGATTCCGCCGATTTCGCGTCAAAGAAGACATTGGGCGCATTCGCCCCCTTGTCGATCGCCGGAACGCCGATTTCGGTGAAGCGCACCGGTTTCGAGCGCGGGATCCAGGCCGTCGGCGACGCGCTGCGGACCCCGCCGGGGCGGTCGTGGTGGAAATTCTCCCAGAAGCCGCGGATGTCCTTGGCGCGCCAGAGGAAGGGCTCGGCGAGCGCGTCCGCGATCGGCGTCCTTGCCTGCGCGGCGCGGTCCGCCTCGCTTGCATAATACCAGTCGAAATTCTCCCCGCCCTCGATATTGGCGGCGAGATAGGCGCGCTCATGCGCGCTCTTCCAGCCGGCGCGAAGATCGGCGTGATCAAAGCCGTCGCGCCAGTCCGCGAGCGGGGCATACTGATCAATGCCGATGAAATCGACATTGGCGTCCGCCCAGAAGGGATCGAGATGGAAATATTTCTCCGCTCCGATCGTCACCCCCTGCCATTCCGACCAGTCCGCGCCATAGGAGATCTTCGTTTGCGGTCCGAGCACGCTGCGAAGGTCGGCGGCGAGCGACCGCAAGGCCGCGACAGCGATGAAATTCCCCTGCTGGTCGCGGGTCCTTAGAAGATCCTTCAGCTCCGAGCCGATGAGGAACGCCTCGACCCCGCCAGCGAGGACGCAAAGATTCGCATAATGAAGGATCATGCGCCGGAAGGACCATTCGGCGGGGCCCGAATAGCTGACGGCGCCGCCCGCGCGCGTGAAATAATGGGGCTGCGCGGCGCCGAAGAACGCGGCGACCGCGGCGGCGGCCGCCGCGGTTCCCTCGCTCGCGCCGACGGAAATCCGCCCGCGCCAGGGAAAGGCCGGCTGCGAGGGCGCGCCGTCGGGCGCGGGCAAAGCGTTCGTGGGCGGAATATCCATCAGGATGAAGGGGTGCAGCATCACGGCGAGGCCCTTCGCCCTCATCGCCTGAATGGCTTCGATGACGCCCGTATCATCCGGCGTGCCGCCATAAGCGGGCCGCCCGTCAAGCCGCGAGACGAGGCGCGCGCCCGAGCGCGCCGCGCCGCCGCCGCGCCAGGCCCGCGGGCTCGTCGTCTTCTCCGCGATCTCGACGCCGGGCTGCAGTTTGCAATGCCCGGCGCGGAGATCGTCGCCGAACCAGGAGACGACGAGCGAGGCGGCCTCAAGACCCGGCGCCGCCGCGAGGAGCCCGTCGAGCGCGGCGGAGAAATCCGTGACGCCGTCATTGTTGTTGGCGTTTTCAGGCAGCGTCACGCCCTCGCCCGACTCACGCGTGATGCGCGTAGTTCCATAGACGAACTCGCCCGAGCCCGGGATGACGGTGACGGCGGAGAGCGCGTTTTCAAGCGCGCCGGGATCGGTCTCGCGCAGCGATTTCTCGACTTCGAAGGAAAGCTGCGGAATGCGGTTGCCGAAATCCTTCAGCGGCAGGTTCTCGAAGACGACATAGGCGAGGCCGCGGAAGGCGGGCGCTGCGCCTTCGACCGCGACGATGAGGTCGTCGGGCGTCTGATCCTCCGCGCCGCGATGGACGCGCACGTTGAATTTCGAGAGATCAAGCGGCTTGCCGTCGGCGAAGGCGCGCGCGACGCGGTCGATCGGCCCTTCGCAGAGCCCGACCGCGAAGGAGAGCGAATAGAGATATTCCCTGACCGTCGTCTTCGACGCGGCGAGCCGGCCGCCCTTGCCGCCGGAGGATTCCGTCGTCTCGGCGAGCGTCTCGCGGAAATTCGCCGCCCAGATGACCTGCCCGGCGAGGCGCGCGCGGCCATAGACGCGCGGGATCCCGGCGCCCTCGGTCGAGGACTGGATCTGGAAGCCGTCAAGGCGCGGGCCTTCGACGGTGCGCTTCCTCGGCCCGAAGATCAGGCGTTCGGCGACGCCCGCCGCATAGGCCGCCGCGGTCGAGGCGAGGGTGCGCGCAAGAACGGCGCCGATCCCCGCTTTGCCGACATTGGCGGCGAGCGAACCGGCGGCGGAGAGAATGAGCTGGGCCATCAGTCCGCTCCCGGAAAATCAAAGACGCCGGCGAGGCGCTCGCGCCACCAGCGCGACAGCGGGCTTTCGATGACGGCGCGCCCGGCATAGGCGTGGATGAAGCAGTCCCTGGCCGAAGCGATGCCGCAATGCTTGGCGGGGCCTGTTGTCAGTACCCGGAAGATCAGCACCTGGCCTGGAAGCACGGGGCCTTGCCGCGCGACGAGATGGCGCCAGGCGGCGGCGAGCAAAGGCTCCTCGTCGGCGCGCGTCTCGTTCCAGTCGGGCGTATAAGGCGGCGGGGCTTCGGGCTCGGCGCCGAAAAGCTTGGCGTAGAGGCCGCGGACGAGGCCGAGACAGTCCGTGCCCTGACCTTTGGCCGCCGCCTGATGGACGTAAGGGGTGCCGAGCCATTGGCGCGCCGCGGCGACGATGCGGTCGCGGGGGAGCGTGATCATCGCTTGCCTCCGTCGTTCCGCTCTGATTTCAGCGGATAAGAGATCGCGAAATCATCGCCGGGCATCAGGTGAAAGCCGCGGAAATTGATGAGATTTCCGAACTTTCCCGCGCAGGTCTCGTGCCGCTTGTCGCAGCCCGCCGTCACCGTGAAGGCGTCGCCCGGCGCGACCGGGCGCCCCGCCGGCAGCCAGAGCGAGAGCGCGTCAGCGCCCGCATTCTTGTCATGGGCCTTGACCGGCGCGCGGGCGCCGGCGTTGGCGCCGACGGTCCACAAGAGCGCGCCTTCCGCGAACCAGCCCGCCGCGAAGGCGCCAAGCCCGCTCGCCAGGAAGCGCTGGTCGTCGAGGACGGCGGTGACGACCCCCGCGGTCATGAAGGCGGGCGCGGCGAGATCGACGCCGCACCGCGCATCGCCGAGGACGGCGTCGCAGCCGCGCTGGAAGAGGCGCCCGCGCACGCGGTCGAGCCGCTCGCCGAGGCCGCGGATCTCGGCGCGGAAGCCTTCGCCCTCGCGCACGATCTCGCCGAGGACGCCGCGCCGGAGGAGCGCGCGGCTCGCGACGTCGGCCCAGTTGACGCGCCAGATCTCGACTTCGGCGCCGTCATAGCGCCCGCTCGCGAGGTCCTCCGCCGACAGCGCGTCGGAGGAGAGCGCGCCAGCGATCTCGGAATTGTCGACGGCGAGATCGGCGGAGGCTTCAAGCGCGGTTCCCTCAGCGCCCGTCTCCGGCGCGAAGACCGTCCCGTCGAAGAAAAGCGCGCGGTCATGATCGGTGAAGCCGAGGACGGCGCCGTCGGCGCGGGTGATCTTCCAGCAGGTTGAAAGCGTCGTCGCGCCGGCGGCGAGATGCGCGGCGAAGGAGGGGGAGAACGCGCGCATCAGACGATGACCTCGATGAGGGGGATCGACGGGATGTCGCCGGCGCGGAAGGCGGCGAGGTTGATTCGCAGCGCGTCGGAATCGAACCGCGCCGGGCAGTCGAAGAGATAGCCGGCGGAAACGATCGCGCCCGCCGGCGGGGCGACCGCGAAGGTGACGACGCCGGTCGTCTCATCCGCCGTGAAGGCCGCCGTCTCGGCGCCGTCGACGGCGACGCGCACCGAGCCCGCGACCGGCTTGGCGATGCGGCGGCGGTATTCAGCGCCGCCCGAGGCATAGGTCTTGAAGAGCGGGAAATTGAGCGCCGTCCCGTCGCCGGCGCCGATCACCTGGTCGGTCGGCCCGATCGCCTTGCCGTAAGCGCCGGACTGATGATCGAACGGATCGCGGAAGCGGAAGGCGTAAAGGCGCCCCCTGCGCGCTTCGAAGAAGGCCGTCACCTTCTCGATGTCGGCCATCGACTTGACGCCGTAGCCGGCGTTCCAGCTCCGCCGCGAGGCCGCCCACAGCGCGTTGCGCTGCTCATGACCTGAGACGAGCGCGACGATGTCGGTCTTGCGGACCGGCCCGCCCTCGGAATTGAGCGCGATGTCGAGCGGAAAGAGAACGTCGTGAAAGCCGGTCACTGGTTTCGGGCTCCCCTGGCGATGACGCGCGCGAGCGCCGCGGCGATCTGGGTTTCGGAATTGCGGAAAGATTGCGCGTCGGCGACGCCGGGGAGCGTGATGTGGACGTTGACCGCGCCCGGCCGCCCCTCGCCGATGCGGCCCGAGGATGAGGGCGTGAAAAGCTCCGGGCCGCGCTCGCCGACGAGATAGCTCTGCCCCGCCGCGACGAAGCCGCCCGCGGCGCGCCCGCCGCCGAAGGCGCCCGACAGCGCGGAATAGACGAGAGTCTCGACCGGCTTGCGGATGAAGCTGTCGATGGCGGCGCGCTTCAGATCGTTGAGGATCGCGCGCGCAAGGCCTTTCAGGGAAAGCTCGCCCGCGCGCGCGGCGCGCACGAGATCCTTTTCGATGGCCCGCGCCGCGCCGGAAAAGGCGTCCTCGATGAGGCGGGCCGCGGGCGCGATCTCATCGCGCGCGACGCGGGAGATTCCAGCGCCGGCGGCGACGACGCCGGCGGAAAGGGCGTGCTGGTCGGTCATGGGATTTCATCCGGGTAAAGAGCAAGAAGCGCATCGAGCCGGTCGCGCGAGAGCGCGTCGGCGCGCGCGGGCGCCGTCAGCCAGCGCCATTCGGCGAGCGTCAGCCGCCAGAAGGCGTCAGGGTCGAGTCCGAGCCCCGTCACCGCATGGGCGAGCCAGAAGCGCCAGGGGATCATCGCCCGCCCTCCGTCTCGGGCGCGAGCGCGGCGAAGGCCGCAGCGACCGCGTGCGCCGCCGCGCCGAGGTCGATGGCGGCGGTTTCAAGATCGCGCGCCGACAGGCGCCGGCCGCCGCCCGCCGACAGCGCCTCGAGAAGAATGAGCAGATCGCCGACCGACGGCTGTTCGAGCCGGCGCGCAAGGGCGGAGAAATCGCCCCCGCCGAGACGGGCCTCGATCTCGGCGAGCGCGCCGAGTGTGAGGCGCAGCGTCACGCTCCCGCCATCGACGATGAGGGCGGCGTCGCCCGGCCGATAGCCGCTCATGACGCGGCCTCGAAGACGAGGGCGCCCGCCGACGCGAGCGCGAGCGAGACGGTCGCCTCGCCGTCATGGTCGCCGGCGTAATCGAGATTGGCGATCAGGAACGGGCCGGTCATGGTTCCAAGCCCCGGCACGACGAGCTTGAACGTGCGCGCCGCGCCGGCGAAGAACGCCGCACGCAGCGCGAGCGCCGCCGCGTCATTGAGAAAGACGCCGGCGCCCGCGACCGAGGCCTGCCTGACGCCGGCGCCGGCGAGGAGCTCTCGCCAGCCGCCCGATTCCGAATGCGTCGCGTCGACCTCGCGCGCGTTGAGCGAGAAGGTGCGTGTGCGCAGGCCGGCGACGGTGATGAAGCTTTCCGGACTGCCGCCGTCGCCGATCTTGACGAGCATGTCCCTGCCGCGCTGCGCGGTCATGTGAGTCTCCTTGTGCTGGTGGGGACGTCCGCGCTCATAAGGGCGCCGTCACCGCGCGCAGGCGGATGACCCCTTCATGGGCGTCGGCGTCGGGGCGGTGAAAGACGTCGGTATAGACGGCGCGCAAGGACACGAGCCGGCGCGCCTCGAGCGCGAGATCGGCGTCATGGAGCGCCGAGACGATCGCGGTCGAAATCTCCTTCGCCTCGCGCCGGCCGTCATAGCGCGAATGGACCGAGAGCCGGACGTCATGCTCGACATGGCCGGGCGCAGGGCCGAGGGGGCTTGCGCGCGCCGCGTCGAAGGACACGAAGGGAAAGACCTTTTCCTTGCCCGACCCGTCATGGACGCGCGGCGGATCGCCGATCAGCGCCCTGAGCCCCGCATCGGCCTTGAGCGCGGCGAGGATCGCCGCCTGGAGCGCAAGGCCCGCGCCGTCGTCGAAATCGCTCATCGCGTCTCCTCCGCGATGAGGAGGACATAACGCTCGCCCGCACCGTCATTCTCGATCGAGACGATCTCGTAGGTCTTGCCGCGCCATGAGAGCCGCTGGCCGAGGCCGACGGCGTGGCGGCGGCGGATGCGCGCCTCGATGCGCTCAAGCCGCGTGCGCCGCCCGCCCGCTTCGGCGACGATGGCGGGGAGCGGCGTCACCGCCGCCCAGACCCGCGCCGCGCTTTCATAGGCGACGGCGGCGCCGCCGACGGCGTCGGGAACGCGCGTTCGGCCGAGAAGGTCGATCTGGTGCTTCAATCCGCCGATCACAGCCGCACCCGTCTGTAGGCGGACAAAAGCCGCAGGGCGCCCGCCGGCGCCTCCGCCGCTTCGCTTTCACGCTTTTCATAAAAATGCGCGGCGAGCGTCTTGACCGCGAGCTTGAGCTCTTCGGGCAGCGCGCCGGCGTCCGGCCAGCCCGCCGTGAAGGCGATGACGAGCCCGGCGTCCGGCCAGCTCGCTTTCAGCCGCACGCGGCCCGCCGCGCCGGTCGTCGCCTCGAAGGCGGAGAGCGGCAGCGTCTCGGCGACGCCGGCGCGCACGATCCCGACCGAATCGACGGAAAGGACCGGCGACAAGGGCAGCAGCGTCTCGCGCGGAGCGCAGTCGAGGCGCAGGCGCCAGCCTTGCGCGATCATCGCCAGGCTGAAGCGCGCCTCGATGGTGCGGCGGGCGGCGAGGAGGAAGCCGGAAAGGCTCGCGTCTTCCGTCTCGCCGTCGATCTTCGCGTGCTCCTTGAAGGCTGCGAGCGAAACCGGTTCTTCCGTAGGCGGCGTGATGAGCGTCAGGGACATACGCAACAGGTCCTGGTTGACTGGGGTTCGATGTCCCCTCTCCCGATCGCGGGAGAGGGGCGCTTCTCGCGTCAGTTCGCCGCGAACTTCAGCAATTTGATCGCGTCGAAATTCTGCACCCCGCCGCCGACGCGCTTCGTCGTGTAGAAGAGCACATAGGGCTTGGCCGAATAGGGATCGCGCAGGATGCGCACGCCCTGGCGGTCGACGATGAGATAGCCGCGGGCGAAGTCGCCGAAGGCGATCGCGTAAGCGTTCGCGCCGACGTCCGGCATGTCCTCGACCTCCGAGACCGGATAGCCGAAGAGCGTCGAGGGCGCGCCGGCGGCGAGCGCCGGCTGCCAGAGATAATTGCCGTCGGCGTCCTTGAACTTCCGCACCTGCGCAAGCGTCTTGCGGTTCATCACGAAACGCCCGTTGGCGCGGAAGGCCTGCTTCGGCGCGTAGATGAGATCAAGGAGCGTGTCGGCGGGATTGGCGGCGGCGAAGGCGCCGTTAGCGCCCGTCGCGATATAGCCGATCTCCGCCGGCGCGCGGACGGCTTCTGCGGCCTTGGCGTAGGAAAGGAAGCCTTTCGGCTTGTTGATTCCGTCGCCATTGACGAAGGCGTCGGTCTCCTGCGCGGCGAATTCGCCCTGCACCTCGTCAGCGAGCCATTGCTCGATGTCGACGACCGCGTCGTCGAGGAGCGCCTGCGAGGCCGCCGGCATCGCGTAGAGCTCCATCGTCGGGAAGTCGATCGAGGAGAGCGCGGGCGCCGCCGTCTCGATGCGCCCGCCGGTCTCGCCGACCCAGCCCGCCGCGCCGCCGCCGAGGCTGACCGGCTTCTTGAAGCTCGAGGTTCCGATTTCGCGCACGGCCGCGATCTGGCGGATCGGCGAGATGTCGCGCACCGCCGCGGCGATGACGCGCTCGGTCGGCTCGGGCGCGAGATAGCCGCCCTCGGCGTCGACGCCGCCGTTGAGTCCCTTGCGCTCGAGCGCGTGCAGCGCCGAGGCGTCGCCCTTCCTCATATAGGAAAGGATCGCCTGCTTCTTCTCCGCCTCCTCGCGCGCCGGCGCGATTGCGGGCCGCGCGCCCGCGAGCGCGAGGCGGTCGAGCGCCGATTTCTGCTCGCCGAGCGCCTTTGAGATGCGCTCGACCTTTTCGGCGAGGAGGACGTCCTCCTTCTTCCTCTCGATCGCGGCGAAGCGCTCGTCGTTCGACGCCTTGAAGCTCTCGAAGGCGGCGAGGAAGTCGCGCATCGCGGCCTTGACGTCGCCGTTCGGGTTTCTGTGCTTGGTCTCCATGTCGATTGATGCTCCTTGTACTGACATGATCGGGTTCAGGCTGAAAGAAGGCGCGCCGCGCGGCGGACCGCGGCGGCGAATTCGGCGATCGCGGCCTCGTCCGAGGCGGCGAAGGGCACGGTGAGGCGGGCGTGGGGCGCCATCGGGAAGGTGACGATCGAGACCTCCCACAAGGCGGCCTCGCGGATCAGGCGCCCGCCCTTGATGGTTTCGGCGCGGATCGCGGTGAAGCCGATCGAGAGGCCGTCGAGGATGCCTTCCTCGATGAGATGCGCGGTCTCGCGCCCGGCCTGCGTCGCCCGCGTGATCTCGCCGATCGCGTAAAGGCCCCTGGCGCGCTCCTCGAAATCGAGCCAGCGGCCGATCGGCGTTTCGCTCGCATGCTGGGCGAGCATCTTGACCTGCGATGCGCCCTGGCGCGCGAGCGAGGCGCGGAAAGCCCCCGGCGCGATGACGTCGCCCTTGAGGTCCGCTTCGTCATAGATCGCGGCCCAGCCCTCGATGCGGAGTTTGGCGGTCATGCGCGGGGCTCCTTTGCGTCGCCTCCCCCTTGCGGGGAGGCCGAAACTTTCGAAGAAAGTTTCGGGTGGGGGGCGCCGTCGGAGAGGGAGCGATGGCCGACGAACGGGCTCGAAAACTGCGCCGCGAGGCGACGCCCGATGAGCGGCTTCTCTGGCGATATTTGCGCAAGACCGAACACAGCCTGCATTTCCGGCGTCAGGCGCCGATCGGCCCCTACTATGCGGATTTCGTCTGTCTTCAGGCGCGGCTGGTCATTGAGCTTGACGGCGGCGGACATGATCGCGACGCGCAGGCGTCCCATGACGCGCGGCGTGACGTCTGGTTCGCGCGCGCCGGCTTTGAGGTGCTTCGCTTCCGCAATTCCGAGCTGCGACGGGAGCCGGATCGAATCGCCAATTTCATCATCGCCGCAGCCATCGAGCGCCGCGAGGCGATCCGCTGGACGAGGCTGGAGGACTGACCCCCACCCGAAACCGCTGCGCGGTTTCGACCTCCCCTCAAGGGGGAGGTGATGCAAAGTGTCGCTCATCGCTTGTCCTCCAGTTTCGTCTCGATACGGACGAGCTGGGCGCGCATGGCGATCACCTGTTCTTCAAGGCGCGCGATCCTGACCGCGAGCTCGGCGGCGGCCGCCGATTTCGCTTCGACGGCGGAGAGCCGCGCGGCGGCGGCGCCGGTCCACAGGAGCGCGAGGCCCGTCTGCACGCCGACCGCGACGAGCGCGGCGAGCGACAGGCGGATGTCCGCCCTTCCAAGGCTCGCCTCACTCATCGCCCGCCTCCCGCGCCGGCAGTCCGAGCGCGCGGCGCTTCTCGGCCTCGCTGAGAAAGGTCGCCGCCGTGACGCGCGCCCAGAGGGCGTCGCGGTCCGCCGCGAGCGCGTCGATCGCGCCGGCGTCGACCTCGAGCCGCGCGCCGCCGAACTGAGGCCCCAGCCAGGCCGACAGCGCCGAGGCGGTCTTCCTGACGAGCGGCAGCACCGTCTGGCGCCAGAAGGCGAGATTGGCCTCGCGGTAATTGGCGTAGGTGTTGTCGCCCGGAATGCCGAGGAGCTGCGGCGGCACGCCGAAGGCGAGCGCGATCTCGCGCGCAGCGCCGTTTTTCGCCTCGACGAAGTCCATGTCGCTGGGGGTGAGCGACATGGACCTCCAGTCGAGGCCGCCGTCGAGGACGAGGGGGCGTCCTGCGTTGGCGATTCCGGAATAGGCGGAGGAAAGCTCGGCCTTGAGGCGCTCGAACTGCTCCGCGGTGAGGGTCTCCGCGCCTTCGGGCCCCTTGTAGACGAGCGCGCCCGAAGGCCGCGCGGCGTTGTCGAGCAGCGCCTTGTTCCAGGCGAGCGCGGCGTTGTGGAGATCGACCGCCGTCGCCGCCGCCTCCAGCGGGGCGAGCCCGTAATGGTCGTTGGTCGGATGGAAGAGCTTCAAATGCAGCACCGGCGCGAAGCCGTCGGCGCCGCGCTCGAAGCGCGTCTTGCGTCCGTCGACGGAATATTCATAGCCCGCCGCCCAGCCGTCAGGCCCGGCGACCGCCTTCATCCGGTCGGGCCGCAGCGCATAAAGCTCGCGCACGCGCCCGTCGAGGCGCACCGCCTCGACATAGGCGTTGCCGGCGGTCTCGAGATGGCCGTAGACGGTTTCAAGCAGCGTCTGGCCCGACTGGTCCGCGTTCGGCCGTTCGAGAAGCTCGGCGAGCGGATGCGCGCTCATCACCCGGCCCTCCTCGACGACGCGCAAGGGCGCCGAGGCCGCGGCTTCCGCGACGAGGCGGACCGAGCGGTAGGCGATGACGTTCTTCTGATAGCCGGCGCGCGCAAGAGAGGCATAGTCGCGCGGCGTCCATACGGGATCGCCGGTACGGGCGAGCGCGGTCAGCGCGCGGGCGGCGGATTTCTTCTTTTCAAAACGCAACAAGGGCGCCTCTCTTATTCGATCCGGTTGACGCGCGGCGCGGCGGCGTGGCGCAGCATGAGGTCGGTGATCGCCCAGACGAGCGCGTCGAGCCTGTCAGGGCTCTTGGCGCCGGCGCCGGTGAAGGTCGCCATCTGGTCCTCGAGCGCGGGAAAGCAGCCCGCATGGCGCACGAGGCCGCGCTCATAGAGCGCCGCGACGGGTTCGGCGCGCAGGCGTTTGCCGCGGCTGGCGCGCACGTCGCGCACCGCGACGCTCGCGTCGACGCCAGCGATCACCGCGCGCGCCATGTCGCCGCCCTGGTTCGTCTCGACGAGGATGCGGTCGGCGGCGAAGTCGTGATAGGCGCCGACGGCGCGGCGGGCCCAGCCCTGCGGCGACAATCCGCGGGCGGAGCGGTCGGCGAGCACGAAGGCGGTTCGCGTCTCGGGTCCGTTCATGACGCCGGCGACGATGATGCCGCACTCGTCCGCGCCCTCCCCGGCCGACGCCGGCGGATCGACTGCGACGACGACGCGGTCGAGGCTCTCAGACAAGCCCTGCGGCGCGACGATGCGGGAGGCCTCGATCATCGCCCGCGTCCACAGGGCCCCCGCGACATCCTCGACGAGCTCGCCATGGAGTTCCTGGCGGCCGAGGGCGGCGCCTTCATAGGCCGCTGCGATTTCGTCGAGGAATGCGCGGGAAAGATTGCGCGCGTTGTCGTAGGTCGTCGCGTGCGCGTTGAATGTTCGAGGCGCCTTCAAAAGGCGCTTCAAAAGCGCGGTCGGGCGCGGCGTCGTCGTCACGATCTGGCGCGGGCGCACGCCGAGGCGCAGCGCGAGCTGGAGATTGCTCCAGGTTTCCTCCGCGTGTTTCCATTTGCAGAGTTCGTCGGACCACGCGGCGTGGAACTGGTGGCCGCGCAGGCCGTCCGGATCCTCCGACGAGAACACATAGCCGAGCGAGCCGTTCGGCCAGACGAGGCGCCGGCGCGAGGCTTCGTAATGCGGGCGGTCGCGCTCATGGCCGAGCCGCGCCAGGCCGCTGTCGCCGTCGATCATGACTTCCCTCCCGTCGGCGTAGGTTTCCGAGACGAGGGCGATGCGCAGCGGGGCGCCGGCGCGCTGCACGATCCAGCGGATCCATTCCGCGCCGGCGCGCGTCTTGCCGGCGCCGCGCCCGCCGAGCAGCAGGAAGACGGTCCAGTCGCCGTCCTCGGGCGGCTTTTGATGACTGAGGGCGTGAAGGTCGTAGAACGCATGCTCAGGCGCCCCCGCCCGCGCCGTCGCCCGCGCCAGCCGCGCCGCTTCCCTGAGCAAGGCGCTCTGAAAGCTCGCGAGCGTATCGAGACAGGCGTCCTGCGAGCTCCTGCTCATGCCGTTCGATGTCAGTGTCGGTAAGGGCGCCGCTTCGGGCATTCTCAGTCGTTTCCTTGCGTTTGCGGACGGCGAGGGCGTCGATCTCGGACGCGACGCGCACGAGCGAAAGCGCGGTGCGCGCCGCCCGGTCGAACGAGATCGTGTCTTCAACGTCTTCCGCGGCGATCGAGGTCAGGCGCCGGCGAGCGAGCGCGAGCGCGCCCGCGAAGATGTCGCTGACGATCTGCGCATCGATCGCCGGGCCTTGTTGCGCCGCTGTCGTCGTTCCGTGGCTCACGCCGCTTCTCCGCCGGTTGAAATCCGAACCTGGCGGGAAACTTACGGGCGTCCTGAGGGGGGTGGGATAAGGTGGGGGATAAGGTGGGGGATAACCTGGGGGATAAAGAGGGGGATAACCTGTTGGATAAATGGTCGGACGGCTTTTTTTCGTATAAGGATCAACGGCTTACATGGTTAACGGAGAAAGAGCGTTTTCCCGTGATTTTCGCCCCCGAACCCGGCAACCCGGGCGCGAGCCGCCGCGATTTTTCCGCCCGCGGAGGGTGTATTTTCAGGATTTTTTGAGGTCGGTCGGCGCGAGACGGCGGAAGCGGGGCGAACGGCGCCTGTCGGCTGATCGTTTTATACGGAGTAATTTACAGGCGCGCTATTTTGCGCCGAGGAAGTTCACGATCCAGCGCGCGATCGTCTCACGGTCGGAGCGTTCCTTCAAGGACGCGAGCGCGGCCTCGGCCATCGCCTCGCCATAGCGGTTCTTCCGTATGCCAATCAAATCGGCGGCGTAGGCGTGGTCGAACTCCGGGTGCATCTGGAACGAGATCGCCGGCCCTTGCGCGTAAGAAAGGATCGCGTGAGGGCAGAAATCCGAGCCGGCGAGCGTCTTCGCGCCCGGCGGCGGCGCCGTCACCTGGTCCTGGTGCGAAACGGCGCAGGCGATCTTCGACGGCGCGGGCGCCATCCAGTCGGCGCCTCCCGCGACGTCATAACGGTGAACGCCGATGCCCCAGCCCTTGTCCGACCTTTCGACCTTGCCGCCGAAGGCCTGCGCCATCAGCTGGTGGCCGAAACAGACGCCGGCCTGCGGGCGGCCCGCCGCCGCACTCGCGCGCACGAGGTCTTCGAGCGGGGCGATCCACGGATGGTCCTCATAGACGCCGGCCGCCGAGCCCATGATGAGAAGCGCGTCGAAATCAGCCGGGCGCGGCGCGGCGGCGCCGTCGAAGACGCGGTGCGTCGAGAAGGAGAAGTTCCCTCCAAGCGGCGCGATGAGCCGCTTCATCATCTCAGGATAGGTCGGATGCCGGCCCTGAAGCGCCTCGGGCGGGGCCCCGGTTTCGATGATCGCGATGCGCATGAACGCCCCGCTAGACCACCTTCGCCGAAATGCCAATCGGCGAACGTGACCCGGAGGCTTCATTTGACGCGCGTTTCATCCGAGAACCGCTTCGCACTTTTCGGAACGCGCCCTAAAGGCCTTATTCCGCCGGCGCAAGATCGGGATGGGTCTTGTCGATGGTGCGGCGGATGACCGGCGGAAAGCGCTCGCGGTTCCGGCGCAGCGTCGCGTCGATATTCGGCCAGCGGCGGCGGATCGTGCGCACGAGACGCTGCACCGGCTTCACGTAAGGGGCGAGGAGCGCAAGGCCGATCGTCAGGAGGATGAGGCCGAAGGGAATCGGCGTCGGCGTCAGGATGAGCCCCGCCACGACGAGGATCGACCCCGTGACCTGATGGAAGATCGGCAGCATGACGCGACCGGCGACTTTCTGCGCCCCGGGGGCGCCTTCCTGTTCCCGCATGCGACTCGAACGGGAACGCCGCTCAACGCCTGCCTCGGACCGGAGAGCTAGCCTTGACGGCCGGCGCCCGCAAGTGACGAAACCGCGAGAAAGCGCCGCGATTCGCCGAACCGAGGACGGGACGGCGGCGAGAGGAGCGCGCGCTTGACGCCCGCTGCGGCGCGCGCCGAATGTCGCACCGCGAAAAAGCCGGGGGGGAGCACGATGACGGACGCAACATCGGAACCGGAAGCGGCGGCGCCGGCGGGCGGCGCCCCGCCCGTCTCACCGCCCGTCTCACCGGCGCGCTTGCGCCTGTCGACCCTCATCGCCCGCCGGCGCGGGCCGCTGCGCGCGCTCTTCATCACGCTTGCGACGCTTCTGTCGCTGTTCGGCACGGTCGGGCAGTTCTTTTTCGTCGGCGAGCCGGAAGACACCGCCAAGGCGCGCGCGCAGGAGATGCGCGACATCGAGACCCGCACCGAGACCTTGCGCAACGCCCAGCACGCCTATTTCAACGCGCAGGTGCAGGGCAACATGCTGTTTGCGCTGAACCCCGCCGACCGCAGCGTCAACAAGGGGATTGTCGCGAACCTTTACCAGCTCGCCCTCACCGATCGCGGCTTTCCGTTCCGCTCGATCCTCGGCGAGCTGGCGATCGCCGGCGCGATCGACTTCAAGACCGTTAACGATCAGTATAATGAGCTTCGCGGCAAGGCGATGGACGGCCTCGACTATGAGAGCTTCACCGCGATCGGCGAGTTCGAGCGCGAGGCGATCGACGCCGCCTTCACGCTGCAAGGGAAATTGCAGGAGCGCTATTTCGCGTCGGCCGCCGAAAAGGATGCGGCGGAAGCGGCCGCGAAGCGCCGGCGCCTCGTCCTTCTCGGCGCAGCGAGCCTTGCGACCTGCCTCTTCCTGATCGCGAATTTGCTTGGGATGAAGGATTAAGCCCGCGCCGCTTCTCTCCGCTCCCGACGGGAGAGGCCGGCGCAAGGCGCCCAGCGAGGGCATGCCGCATCGACTTCGCCGCGGCGCCGGCTAAAACCCGCCCATGAGCTACAAATCCCTTCGCGATTTCATCGCGCGCCTTGAAGCCGCCGGCGAGCTCGTCCGCGTGTCGCACCCCGTCTCGACCGTTCTTGAGATGACGGAGATCCAGACGCGGCTCCTCGCCGAAAAGGGCCCGGCGGTGATCTTCGAAAAGCCCGTCATGCCGGACGGGCGGATCTCCTCCATTCCGGTGCTCATCAATCTTTTCGGCACGGTGAAGCGCGTCGCCATGGGCGTGACGCTCGGCGGGGAAGAGCGCACCAGCGCCGAAGCCTTGCGCGAGGTCGGCAGGACGCTCGCCTTCCTGCGCCAGCCCGAGCCGCCGGCGGGGCTGAAGGATGCGCTCGGCCTCATCCCCTTTGCGCAGACCGTGATGGCGATGCGGCCCGGAACGCGCAGCTTTGGCGCCGCGCCCTGCCAGGAAATCGTGCTGACGGGCGCCGACATCGACCTTGGCATGCTGCCCGTCCAGACCTGCTGGCCGGGCGAGCCCGCGCCCCTCATCACCTGGCCGCTCGTCGTCACCAAAGGCCCGACGGACAGCCGTGAGGACGGTTTCAATCTCGGCATCTACCGCATGCAGGTGATCGGCCGCGACAGAACCATCATGCGCTGGCTCGCCCATCGCGGCGGCGCGCAACACCACCGGCGCTGGAAGGGCGAGAAGCGCGAGCCCCTGCCCGCGGCCGCCGTCCTCGGCGCCGACCCCGGCGTCATTCTCGCCGCGGTGACGCCGGTTCCCGACACTCTGTCGGAATATCACTTCGCCGGATTGCTGCGGGGGAAGAAGGCGGAATTGGTCACCTGCAAGACCGTGCCGCTGAAAGTGCCGGCCGAGGCCGAGATCGTGCTCGAGGGCCATGTCAGCCTCGACGACTATGCCGACGAGGGCCCCTATGGCGATCACACCGGCTATTACAATTCGGTCGAGAAGTTCCCGGTCTTCACCGTCTCGGCGATCACCATGCGCCGCGATCCCGTTTATCTCTCGACTTTCACGGGCCGCCCGCCCGACGAGCCCTCGGTGCTCGGCGAGGCGCTCAACGAGGTGTTCATCCCCCTTCTCCAGCAGCAATTCCCGGAAATCGTCGATTTCTGGCTGCCGCCCGAGGGGTGCAGCTACCGCATCGCGGTCATCAGCATGCGGAAGGCCTATCCCGGCCACGCCAAGCGCGTGATGATGGGGGCGTGGAGCTATCTCCGCCAGTTCATGTATACGAAATGGGTGATCGTCGTCGATGACGACGTCAACGCACGCGACTGGAAGGACGTGATGTGGGCGATCTCGACCCGCATGGACCCGGCGCGCGACATCACGGTGATCGAATCGACGCCGATCGACTATCTCGACTTCGCGAGCCCCGAATCGGGCCTCGGCTCCAAGATCGGGCTCGATGCGACGAACAAGGTTCCCCCCGAAACGCATCGCGAATGGGGGACCAAGATCCGCATGAGCGATGAGGTCATCGACCGCGTCGACGCGCTGTGGAAGGACCTCGGCCTGCCTGGGACGGGCAAGAGCATCTGGCGTTGACGTCCGAGCCGAAACACGTCATTGACTTATCCGTCATTGACGTATATATTCGCTCATGAAAGCCAAGGCGCGGCTGCTCTCGGCTTTTCCGAGGCCGAGCGCGCGGCGCTGATCGACCGGCTTGCCGAGGACCCTGAGTCCGGGGTCCCGCTTGGCGGCGGGCTTTGGAAGGTGCGTGTCGCACGCCAAGGCAAGAGCGGCGGCTACAGAACGCTGCACTTCTATCGACGGGACGACATGCCGCTGTTCCTGCTTTCAGTTTTCGCCAAAAACGAAAAGGCGAATATTTCGGCTGCGGAGAAGCGTTTGTTGATCTCGATCTGCGACGAGATCGCGGCGCGCTATGGGAGCAAGAGGAGCAAGACATGACCAAGACGAAGCGGAAAGCGAAGAAGGCCGTGCGCGGCGCGCACGCCAAACAGGCTGCGGCCCGGCCTTCGGCGTTCGACAGCATTCGCCGCGGATTGGTGGAGGCGCGCAAGCACGCCTCGGGGCGCGACGTGGGCGCATATGTGCGCAAAGTCCGCATCGAGGCGCCGGACGTCGCCGATATCCGCGCCCAAACGGGCCTGACGCAAAAAGAGTTCGCCCGCAGCATCGGCGTCGCCCTCGGCACCTTGCAGGGCTGGGAACAGGGACGGCGCCGTCCGGAAGGCGCGGCCCGCGTTCTTCTGGCGCTGATCAGCAAGCGGCCGAGCCTGGTGATCGACGAACTCGCCGCCTGACGCCTGCCGGCTGCGCGCGCCTGTTTTCAGCGTGCGGTCACCGCCTTATCGTCGCCGCAAAGGAGCCGGAAGCGCGATGACCTTCGACCTCAAGATCAGGAACGGCCTCGTTTTCGACGGCGACGGGGGCGAGCCCTTCCGCGCCGACATCGGCGTCAAAGGCGGCCGCATCGCCGAGATCGGCCGATGCGCGGCCGCGGCGGACCGCGTGATCGACGCCGAAGGCGCGATCGTGGCGCCCGGCTTCATCGACCTTCACACCCATTATGACGGGCAGATCTCCTGGGACGAGGAGATGCGCCCCTCGGTCAATTTCGGCGTCACGACCGTGCTGATGGGCAATTGCGGCGTCGGCTTTGCGCCCGTGCGCGCGCGCGACCATGACCGCCTCATCCGGCTGATGGAGGGCGTTGAGGATATTCCGGGCACGGCGCTTCACGAAGGCATCCGCTGGGGCTGGGAGAGTTTCGGCGACTACCTCAACGCCATCGACGCCCTGCCGCACACCATCGATTTCGCGGCCATGGCGGTGCACGACCCCCTCCGCGTCTACGCCATGGGCGAGCGCGCCAGCTATCGCGAACAAGCGCGCGAGGACGACATCCGCCTGATGCAGGCGCTCCTGAAGGAGGCGCTCGACGCCGGCGCCGCCGGATTCTCGATCGGGCGCAGCGACATTCACCGCACCGCCGACGGCGACTGGACGCCCTCCTCCGAAGCAGGGCGCGAAGAGCTCGTCGCGCTCGCCTCCGTGTTGAACGGCCGGGGGCGCGGCGTCCTGCAGATCGTCAACGACTTCAACCTCGAACGGCCTCCTTTGGAAAACGGGGGCGACCAGTTCGCCGAGGAATTCGCGCTCGTCGAGGCCTTTGCGCAGGCGGGCCGGCGGCCCTGTTCGATCTCGCTCATGCAGCGCGATTTCGCGCCCGAGCAGTGGAAGCGCATCCTCGCCGAGACCGAACGATTGAACGCCGACGGAGTAGACTTCCGCGTGCAGGTCGCCCCGCGCGGCATCGGCGTCTTCAACGGGCTGCAATGCACGATGCACCCCCTGATGGCGCAGCCGCTCTACCAGACGATAAAGGACAAGCCTTTGGAAGAGCGCGTCCGCCTCATGCGCGATCCCGACTTCAAGCGCCGCTGCCTCGCCGAGGCGCCGTTGAAGCTCGCGGGGCCGGGTTCCTCGGTGCCGCCGATCGTCGATGCGCTGATCGCGGGGCTCGGCCTCGTCGCCAACAAATTCTACCGCCTGGGGGAGACGCCCGACTATGATCAGGGAGCGGAAGGGTCCCTCGGCGCCGAGGCCCGTCGCGACGGCGTTTCCGTGATGGAGAAGCTCTACGACGTGCTGCTTGAGCGCGACGGTAAGCAGCTCATTTATTTCCCGATCTACAACTACACCGAGTTCTCCTACGACAATGTCCACAAGATGCTGACGCATCCGAACGCGATGCTCGGCCTTTCGGACGGCGGCGCCCATGTCGGCACGATCTGCGACGCGAGCTTTCCCGCCTATCTCCTTTCCTACTGGGCGCGCGACCGCGCCGACCGCCGCATTCCCCTGGCGCGCGCCATTCAGATGCTCACCGCCGATCCCGCGGATTATCTCTCGCTCGCCGATCGCGGGCGCCTGAAGGTCGGGGCCAAAGCCGACATCAACGTCATTGACCATGAACGCCTGCGGCTTGAAGCCCCGCGCATGGTGAGGGACCTCCCCGCCGGCGGCCAGCGCCTCCTCCAGGACGCGCACGGCTTCCGCTCGACGCTCGTTTCGGGCGTCGAGGTGGTGCACAACGACCAGGTGACGGACGCAAGGCCCGGGCGGCTCATAAGGTTCAACTAATGCAATTCACCTTCCGCACCGTCCCCAACGTCATCTTTGAAACGGGCGCCGCCGCGCGCCTCGGCGCCATCGTCAGCCCAAGGATGAAGCGGCCGGTCGTCGTCACCGACAAGGGCGTCGTGAACGCCGGCCTCATCGAGGCGGCGCTTCAAAGCCTCAAGGCCGAGGGGCTCGACTATCACCTCTTCGACGGCATCGAGGCGGACCCGCCGGCGCGCGTCGTGCGGCAGTCCGTCGAAGTTGCGAGGCGGCGCCAGGCGGACGGCGTCATCGGCTTCGGGGGCGGCTCGTCGATGGACACGGCGAAGATCATCGCCGTCCTCCTCAACTCTTCGCAGCGCCTCGAAGACATTTACGGCACGGGCAACATCAAAGGCTGGCGCGCGCCCCTCGCCCTCGTGCCGACGACCGCCGGGACAGGCAGCGAAGTCACCGACATCGCCGTCGTCACGACCGACGATGACCAGAAGATGGGCGTCCTCGGCGATCCGATGTTCGCCGATGTCGCGATCCTCGATCCCGCGCTCACCTACGGCCTGCCCCGCGCCGTCACCGCCGCGACCGGCGTCGACGCCATGGTGCACGCGATCGAGGCCTACACGAACCGCTGGAAGAAGAACCCGGTCTCCGACGCGCTCGCGCGCGAGGCGCTGAGGCTCCTCGCCGCCAACATCGTCGAGGCGTGCGACAATCCGTCGAACAAGGCGGCGCGCGCGAACATGCTCCTCGGCGCGATGCTCGCCGGGCAGGCCTTCACCAATTCGCCGGTCGGCGCGGTGCACGGCATGGCCTACCCCTTGGGCGCGCTCTTCCACATTCCGCACGGGGCGTCGAACGCGCTGATGCTCGAACCCGTCCTGCGCTTTTCCGCGCCGGCGGCCGCGCAACACTACGCCGAGCTCGGCGATGTCATCGGCGCGAATGCGACCGGGGGCTATGCGGAGCGCGCTGACGCCTTCATCGCGAAACTGATGGAGATCGTCGCCGCGACCGGCGTCGAGCGGCGGCTGTCAAGGCTCGGCATTTCGCACAACGACCTGCCGCGCATGGCGGAGGATGCGATGAAGGCCCAGCGGGTGATGCAGAACAACCCGCGCGAAGTGACCTATGACGATGCGCTGAGGATGTATGGGGAAGTCCTCTGATGTCCGCCGTGCGCGCCGCCTACAGGCATTTCCTGCCGCTGCAGACGCGCTGGGCGGACAATGACGCTTACGGCCATGTCAACAACGTCGCCTATTACGGCTATTTCGACACCATCGTGAACGACTACTTGATCGGCGCGGGCGCGCTCGACATTCACAAGGGCGCGGTCATCGGCCTCGTCGTCGAGACGGGATGCAGATATTTTGCGCCGCTGGAGTTTCCGCAAAGGCTCGACGGCGCGCTTCGTGTCGCGCGGATCGGCAATTCCTCCGTGCGCTATGAACTCGCGATCTTCAAGGCGGGCGCGGACAAGCCGGCGGCGGAAGGCTATTTCGTCCACGTCTATGTCGACCGCGCGAGCCGCCGGCCCGTTCCCCTGCCCGAGGCGTTCCGGCGCGCGCTGGAGGCGATCGCGGTTTAGATCGTCGCCCCGATCGTCGTCCGGTGCAGCAGGCGGTCGTGGCCCGCATAGCCGCCGGTCGCCATATGGAGGAGCGCGCGATTGTCCCACATCAAGAGCGTGCCGGGGCTCCATTTGTGGCGGTATTGAAAGGCATGCTGCGTCTGCCAACGGTAAAGGTCGACGAGCAGCGTCATGCCTTCGACCGGGTCCATGTCTTCAACGCCGATGATGTAGCCCGCGCAGCCGAAGAGCGCCGCGCGCCCCGTTTCGGGGTGGATGCGGATGAACGGGTGAACCTGCGTCGCCAGCGCATCATCGGACGGACGGATGTCCATCGCGCGGCCCTTGTCGTTGTCCCCGTAAGCCCCCGCGCGGGCGTAGCCGGCGCGCGCTGAATGGATCGCGCGCCTTCCCTCG
Source organism: Parvularculaceae bacterium (assembly GCA_046296195.1). Classification (GTDB taxonomy): domain Bacteria; phylum Pseudomonadota; class Alphaproteobacteria; order Caulobacterales; family Parvularculaceae; genus Amphiplicatus. The sequence continues at coordinate 25,911 of JBKBLR010000001.1, forward strand.
ATGCGCCGGCGCAGCTCGTCCGGCATCGCCTCGAGCGCGAGATACTGGTTGGCGAACAGCGTGTCGCCGCCCGTGGGCGGAATGGTGATGCCGTAAAGGCATGTGCCCGCCGGCGGCGTTTCCTGAAAGCTCCAGTCGGTGTGCCAGGCCTCGGCGAAGATGGGGCCGGTTTCCGTTGCGGCGCGCGCGACCGCTATGATGTGCTTGCGGCCCTTGATCGGCGCGATGAACGGGTCGGCGCCGAAGGGGCCGAAATAGAGTGTGAACCGTTCGAGATCATCGTCGCTCATCTGCTGGCCGGGGAAAGCGAGCACGAGATGGTCAAGCCACGCCGCGCGGATGTCGGCGACGAGGTCGTCCGACAGCGGCCGCGAGAGATCGACGCCGGCGACGGCCGCGCCGCAAGCCTGCCCTGAGGGTTCGATGCGAAGGCGTCTCATGGCCGCCATGCTACGCCGGCGGCGGCCTCTGCGCGAGCCTTGGTGGCGCCGCCGCGGCGCCTCTGCTAAGTCCCGGAAAACAAACGAATCCCGCGGGAGGGCCATGCCCCTAATCGAATCGAAGATCGACGTCCGCTCGGACGCCTTCGCCGCCAATGACGCGGCGATGCGCGCCCTCGTCGAGACGCTGAAGGCCAACGCGGCCAAGGTCGCCGAAGGCGGCGGGGCCCGCTACGCCGAACGCCACAAGGAACGCGGCAAGCTGCTCGCCCGCGAGCGCATCGAGCGGCTCGTCGATCCGGGCGCGCCCTTTCTCGAGATCGGCGCCTTCGCGGCGTGGGAAATGTATGGCGGCGACCTCCACGCCGCGGGCGTCATCGCCGGCCTCGGGGCGATCGCGGGCGTCACCTGCATGATCGTCGCCAACGATCCGACGGTCAAAGGCGGCACCTATCACCCGATGACGGTGAAGAAGCATCTGCGCGCGCAGGAGATCGCGGCGGAAAACCGCCTGCCTTGCGTCTATCTCGTCGAATCGGGCGGCGCGTTCCTGCCCATGCAGGACGAGGTCTTTCCGGACAAGGACGATTTCGGCCGGATCTTCTACAACCAGGCCAACATGTCGGCGGCCGGCATTCCGCAGATCGCCGTCGTGCACGGATCCTGCACCGCCGGCGGCGCCTACGTCCCGGCGATGTCGGACGAGGCGGTCATCGTGCGCCGGCAGGGCACGATCTTCCTCGGCGGCCCGCCGCTCGTCAAAGCCGCGACCGGCGAGGTCGTGACGGCCGAGGAGCTCGGCGGCGGCGACGTCCACACGCGCGAGAGCGGCGTCGCCGATCATCTCGCGGAGGATGACGACCACGCGCTCGGCCTCGCCCGCCAGATCGTCTCCCGATTGAACTGGGTCAAGCAGGGCTCGCTCGTGATGGCGGCGCCGCGGCCGCCGGCTTACCCCGTCGAGGAAATCTACGGCGTCGTCGAGCGCGACATCAGGAAGCCCTATGACGCGCGCGAATTGATCGCCCGCATCGTTGACGCCTCGGTCTTAGACGAGTTCAAGCCGCTTTACGGATCAACGCTCGTCACCGGCTTTGCGCATATTCACGGCTTTCCGGTCGGCATTCTCGCCAATAACGGCATCCTCTTCTCCGAGAGCGCGCACAAGGGCGCGCATTTCATCGAGCTGTGCTGCCAGCGGAAAATCCCGCTCGTCTTCCTGCAGAACATCACGGGCTTCATGGTCGGCAAATCGGCGGAAGCGGGCGGCATCGCCAAGGACGGGGCCAAGCTCGTCACCGCGGTCGCGACCGCGCGCGTGCCGAAATTCACCATCGTCGTCGGCGGGTCCTACGGCGCCGGCAATTACGGCATGTGCGGGCGCGCTTATTCGCCGCGCTTCCTCTTCATGTGGCCGAATGCGCGCATTTCCGTGATGGGCGGGGAACAGGCCGCGAGCGTCCTTGCGACCGTCCGCCGCGAGGGCCTCAAGAAAGGCGAGGAGTGGAGCGCGAGCGAGGAGGAAGCCTTCAAGGCGAAGATCCGCGCCGATTACGACGCGCAAGGCTCGCCCTATTATTCCTCCGCGCGGCTCTGGGACGACGGGATCATCGACCCGCGAGAGACGCGCGACGTTCTGGGGCTGTGCATCTCGGCGAGTTTGAATGCGCCCGTCGAGGAGACGAAGTTCGGCCTGTTCAGGATGTAGGGCGTCGAAGCAAGGGATCGGAAAACGCCATGACCGCCAAGCACCTCACCCTCACAATTGACTCCCGCGGGATCGCGCGCCTGACGCTCAACCGGCCGGAGGTGAAGAACGCCTTCAACGAGGACCTCATCGGCGAGATCGCCGATGCGATGGGGCGCCTCAACGCCGAGAAATCCGTGCGCGTCGTCGTCATGACCGGCGCGGGCGACGCCTTCTGCGCCGGCGCCGACCTGTCGATGATGCAGCGCGTCGCGGGCTATTCGGCGGCGGAGAACAAGCAGGATGCGCGCCGGCTCGCGCACATGCTGCATGCGATCTACGTCTGCGAGAAGCCGGTCGTCGCGCTCGTCAACGGGCATTGCATGGGCGGCGGCGTCGGGCTCGCGAGCGCGTGCGACATCGTCATCGCGGCGGAGGAAGCGCTGTTCGCGCTCTCGGAGGTGCGGCTCGGCCTCGTGCCCGCCGTCATCTCGCCCTTCGTCGTGCGCGCGATCGGCGTCCGCCAGGCGCGGCGCTATTTCCTCACCGGCGAGCGCTTCGACGCGGCGACAGCGCGCGAGATCGGCCTCGCCCACATGGTCGCCATGAAGGCCCGGCTCGAGGCGACGCTCGCGGGCGTCGTCGACAACCTTCTCGCCTGCGGGCCGAACGCGCAGAAGGAAGCAAAGGCGCTCATCCGTCTCGTTGCGCACCGGCCGATCGACGAGGCCGTGGTGGAGGAGACCGCCGGCCTCATCGCGCGCGTGCGCGCCAGCGAGGAGGGCAAGGAAGGCGTTTCGGCGTTCCTTGAAAAGCGCAAGCCGAACTGGATCAGGGATTGATGTTCAGGAAAATCCTCATCGCCAATCGCGGCGAGATCGCCGTCCGCGTCGCAAGGACCGCCCGGCGGATGGGCGTTGAGACCGTCGCCGTCTATTCCGACGCCGACGCGAAAGCGCCCCATGTCAGGGCCTGCGACGAGGCGGTGAGGATCGGCGGCGCGGCGCCCGCCGACAGCTATCTCAGGATCGAGCGCATCATCGACGCGATGAAGCGCACCGGCGCCGAGGCCGTGCACCCCGGCTATGGATTCCTTTCCGAAAATGAGCGCTTCGCCGACGCGCTCGAGGCCGAGGGCCTCGTCTTCATCGGGCCGACCGCCGCGACGATTCGCGCCATGGGCTCGAAATCGGCGTCGAAGGACCTGATGGCGAAGGCCGGCGTGCCGACGACGCCCGGCTATCAGGGGGCGGATCAATCCTTCGAGACCTTCCGCCGCGAATGCGCGCGCATCGGCTATCCGGTGCTGCTGAAGGCGACCGCCGGCGGCGGCGGCAAGGGCATGAAGATCGTCGAGCGCGAGGCTGATCTCGCCGAGCAGCTCAGCTCCGCGCAGCGCGAAGGGAAGAATTCCTTCGGCGATGATCGCGTGCTGGTCGAGAAATACATCCAGCGCGCGCGCCATCTGGAAGTCCAGATCGTCGGCGACGGCAAGGGCAAGGTGCTGCACTTCTTCGAGCGCGACTGCTCGGTGCAGCGCCGCCACCAGAAGATCATCGAGGAGGCGCCGGCGCCGCGCCTTCCCGAAGCGGTGCGCGCGCGTCTCCACGCGATCGGCGTCAACGCCGGCAAGGCGGTCGATTATCGCGGCGCCGGCACGGTCGAGTGCCTCTTTGATGGCGAAGACGGCGTCTGGTTCATGGAGATGAACACGAGGCTTCAGGTCGAACATCCGGTCACGGAGGAGATCACCGGCGTCGATCTCGTCGAACTTCAGCTGCGCGTCGCCGCCGGCGAGGACCTCGCGCTCGAGCAGGCGGACATCCGCGAGCAAGGTCATGCCTTCGAAGCGCGACTCTACGCCGAGAACCCCGACAACGGCTTTGCGCCGTCGATCGGGACGCTGACGACCTTGCGCCTGCCGGCCGGCCCGCGCACCGATTCCGGCGTCGAGGAAGGCCAGGAGATCACGCCCTTCTACGACCCGATGATCGCCAAGATCATCCGCCACGGGCGAACGCGCGAGGAGGCGCTTGCGCGCCTGCGCGCCGCGCTTTGCGAAATCCGCGTCGCGGGGCTCGAGACCAACGCGCGCTTCCTCCACCGGCTCGCCTCCGACATCGACTTCATCAAGGGCGAGGTCTCGACGCGCTACATCGTCGAGCATGAGGAGACGCTGTTTGCAAAGCGCGCCGACGACGACCGCGTCATCGCCGCCGCGCTCGCCGATCTCGTGCTCCGCGCGCCGGCCTCGCCGGACCCCTGGGAGTCTCTCTCAGGCTTTCGCCTCAACAAGCCGAGAAAATGGGTTTTCTGGATCGCGGTCGAGGGCGAGGCGGCGATCGCGCGCGTCTTCAGGACCGGGGGCGGCTTCGAGGCCGAAATCGACCGGGCCGCGACCGCGGCCGGCCGGCGGAAAAGGGCGGACGCGCCGGCCTCGCCCGCGGCGCGACCGCAGGCGGCGCGCCGGATCCGCTTCGCCGCCGAACGCATCGGCGAGGACATCCGCCTCACCGTCGATGAGGAAACCTTCCTGGCGAGCGTCGTTCCGCACGGGACCCGCAGCCGCGTCTTCATCGGCGCCGAATGCTCAAACGTCGATCATCCGGACGTGCTTTCCGGCGCGATGGGCGGCCATTCGGCGGAAGGCTCCCTCAACGCGCCAATGCCGGGCGTCGTCACTCTTCTGAAGGCCAGGCCCGGCGAGCGCGTCAGCGCCGGCGCCGTCCTCCTCGTCATGGAGGCGATGAAGATGGAGCACGCGATCAAGGCCCCCCATGACGGCGTCGTCAAAGCCTTCCGCGCAGCGCCCGGCGAGCAGGTGAAGGACGGCGCGCTGCTCGTCGAGTTCGAGGAGACCTCGTGAGGACCAGGACGATAGCCCCACATGGGGCCGATTGGCCGGCCTGATCCTGTTGGCGCTTGCAGGGGCTGGCTGCGCGCATGCCGACGCAGCGCCCGCGGCGCTTGGCGGAAGGGATGCCGTCGCCGCGTCCTGGGACGGCGCGCGCGGCGGGCGTCATGTCGAGAACATGGGCGAGACCCCGGTCAGGATCGTGTTGGTCGACGCGAAACAAGGTGTTCGGTCGAGACGCCGCGCGGTCAGACGCCGCCTTGCGCCCGCTTCGCGAGCTCCCCGCGCACGAACGCGACGAAGGCCGGGTCCTCGCCCTGGAGGTTGTTCTCGACATAGCGCGCGAAGTCGGGCCGCTTCAGCCAATAGGCGAAGAAGTCCGCCCAGGACTGCCAGCGCCGCCCGCCCTGCCCCGAGGGCGCGTCCTCATGGAGGAGGATGAAGGCGCGTTCGAAAAGCGCGAGCAGCATCTCGTAATAGATCGCCTGGCGGCGCTGCTGCTCGCCGGTGAGCGGCGCGCCGCCGGCCGAATCGAGCGCGTCGAGTTCGGGATGGGCGAGCGCGGCCTCGAGGATCGCCGAATATTGCTGCGACAGCGCGACGTAGATTTCATCCTCGCGCTGTTCGAGCTCCTTCTCCTCATTCGCGCGCTCGGCCCGCATCTCGCGCCAGAGCGCGAAGGCGGCGAAGGGAAGCCCGAGCACCGTGACGAGGTAGCTCAGCATCTCCCACATCCTCAGCGTCGCATCGTCGATCATGGCGGGCTCCCGTCGATCGGCCGCTGTTTAAGGGGAGTCGCGTCCGGCCGGGAACGCCGGGCGCACGCGGCGCGGCGCGGTTGACGCGGCCTTGCGCCCGGCGCGACAATGCATCCATGGGAGAACGCATCGCCATCGTCGAAGTGGGCCCGCGCGACGGGCTGCAGAACGAGAAGGCGGTCGTCAGCGTCGAGACGAAGGTCCTGCTCGTCGAGCGGCTCGCGGACGCCGGCCTCAAGACCGTCGAGGCGGGGGCGTTCGTCAGCCCCAAATGGACGCCGCAAATGGCGGCGACGGACGCGGTGATGGCGCGCATCCGCCGTTTGCCTGGCGTTTCCTATCCGGTGCTGACGCCGAACATGAAGGGTTACGAGGGCGCTCGCGCTGCGAAAGCCGACACGGTCGCGGTCTTCGGCGCGGCGTCGGAGAGTTTTTCACAGAAGAACATCAACTGTTCGATTGCGGAAAGCCTCGAGCGCTTCCGCCCCGTCGTCGAGGCGGCGAAGGCCGACGGCGTGCGCGTGCGCGGCTATGTCTCCTGCGTCTTGGGGTGCCCCTATGAGGGCGCGGTTCCGCTGAAGAACGTCGTCAGCGTCGCGCGGGCGCTTTATGAGATGGGCTGTTGCGAGATTTCGCTCGGCGACACGATCGGCGTCGGGACGCATGAGGAGACGCGGGCGATGATCCGCGCCGTCGCGACCGAAATTCCCGTCGCCGCGCTCGCCGGGCATTTTCACGACACCTATGGCCAGGCGCTCGCCAATATCTGGGCCTCGATCGAGGAAGGCGTGCGCATCTTTGATTCCTCCGTGTCCGGCCTCGGCGGCTGCCCCTATGCGAAGGGCGCCTCCGGCAATGTCGCGACCGAGGACGTCATCTATTCGCTGCATCGGTCGGGCTTTGAAACCGGCGCCGACCTTGATGCGGTCGTCGCGATCAGCCGCTGGATTTCCGGCGAACTCTCGCGCCCGCCCGGCGGCAAGGTGGCGCTGGCGCGGGGCGCGAATTGACACCGTCGCCGCCGCGCCAATACTCCGCCCCATGACCGACGCGCTCCGCCAATCCTTCGCGACCGACGGCCACGCCGTCCTGCGCGAGGCGGCGCCCGCCGCGATGGCGCGGAATTTCCTTTCCGTCATCCACGGCAGCATGATCCGCGACCCCAAGGGCCTCAAGAAATTCGAGCTCGCCGAGCCGCGGGTCAACGAAAAGGTCGGCTATGAGTTTTACGGGCCGCGCCTGCCCTCGGTGATGACCTTCCACTGGGGCCTCACGAGCCATATCGCCGCGATCGTCGGCAGGCGGATCGTTCCCTCGTTCTCGTTCTTCCGCGTCTACATGACCGGCGACCGCCTGCTCGTCCATTCCGACCGCAAGTCGTGCGAATATGCGCTGTCGCTGGCGCTCGGCTATTCCGACGGGATCGTCTGGCCGCTCGAGCTCGGGGAGAAGCATTACGACTTCGCCGAGATCGCCGACCGCCCGAAGGCGGAGACCTTCGGCGAGGACGCTTATCGCACGGTCATGCTCGCGCCCGGCGACGCGCTGCTCTATCGCGGCGTCAACCTCCGCCACGGGCGCATGCAGCCCAACCCCAACCGCTGGTCGGCGCATCTCTTCCTGTTCTGGGTCGACGCCGAGGGCGAGTTCAAGGACCTCGCCTTCGACCGCATGACCTTCAACGACGCCATCGACTTCCCGCCGCCGCGCTGACGCAGAGGGAGCGCCTGATGAGACTTCAAGGCAAGATCGCCCTCGTCACCGGCGCGGCGCGCGGCATCGGCGAGGCGGTTGCGGCCGCCTTCGCGCGCGAGGGCGCGGCCGTCATCCTCACCGACATCGACGCAGAGGGCGCGGCCCGCGCCGCCGCGCGGATCGGCCAGCGCGCCGAAGCCCTCGACGTGCGCGCGGAGAAGGACTGGATCCGCGTCATCGACGGGGTCCTCGCCCGCGAGGGCCGGCTCGACATCCTCGTCAACAACGCCGGCGTCACGGGTTTCGAAGGCGAGCCGCGCCCGCACGATCCCGAACATGCAAGCCTTGAAGACTGGCGCGCCGTCCACGTGACCAATCTCGACGGCGTGTTCCTCGGCTGCAAGCACGCCATCCGCGCCATGCGCAAGACCGGCGCAGGCTCGATCATCAACATGTCCTCGCGCTCGGGCATCGTCGGCGTCCCCGGCGCGTCGGCCTACGCCTCGTCGAAGGCCGCGATCCGCAACCACACGAAATCGGTCGCGCTTTATTGCGCAGGCCAAGGCCTCAATATCCGCTGCAACTCGATTCACCCCGCCGCGATCTTGACCCCGATGTGGGAGCCGATGCTGGGCGAGGGCGCGGATCGGGAGCGGCGCATGAAAGAGTTCGTCGCCGAGGCGCCGCTAAAGCGCTTTGGAACGCCGGAGGAAGTCGCCGCGATCGCCGTGCTGCTTGCCTCGGATGAAGCCGCCTATATGACCGGTTCCGAGATCCACATCGACGGCGGGATCCTCGCCGGCTCTGCGGCGGCGCCGGCGCGGGAGTGAGCCGCCAGCACCCCCTCGACGCCTGAGCGGCGTTTCGCAAAAGACTGCGCGGTTTTGCGCCGAAACGCTGCGACAGCCGGAAACCGGATCGCGCGCCGTGATTTCGACCAAAGGCGCGACGATCTGGTCGTCCCGCCCCGATCCCGATACGCTCGGCGCACCATGCGGGGATGGTTCGAACGGGGCATGCCGGGGGGGCGCGTGCGGCTGAAGCACGCGGTCTGGTTCATCCGCCACGGGCAGACCGACTGGAACGCTGAACGGCGCTATCAGGGCCACGCCGACATCCCCTTGAACGAGACCGGGCGCGCGCAGGCGGCCCGCAACGGCGCCGCGCTGAGAGCATGGCTTGCGGAGGCCCGCGACGCCCTCTTCGTTTCGAGCCCGCTCGTTCGCGCGGCCGAAACGCTCGAGATCGTGCGCGAGGCGATGGGCCTGCCGCGGAAGCGCTACGCCATCGACGACCGGCTCATCGAGATCGATCTTGGACGCTGGAACGGCAAGACCCATGACGAGGTCGCCGCCGAGGACCCCGGCGTCCACGCGCGCCGCGCGACGGAGAAATGGGCGTTCCGCACCCCGGACGGGGAAAGCTACGCCGAGGCGGCGGCGCGCGTGCGTGAGTTCCTTCTCGCGCTCGACCGCCCGGCGGTGATCGCCGGCCATGGCGCCTCGGGGCGGATCCTGCGCGCCTATCTCCTGGGCGTGAAGCCCTCGCGCGCGCCGCATCTTCCCGCGCCGCAGGACCGCGTGATCGAGATCAGACGGGGCCGCGAGCGCGAAATTTAACGGCGATGATCCTTGATGCGCGGATCGACGGCGCAGGGCTGGCGCTTGCGGCCGAAGGCGACGGCGACGGAAAAGCCGAGCGCGACAAGGGCGACCGCCGCCGCAACAAGCCAGTCAGGCATCCGTCATCCTCCTTCCGGGGACCGCCGGCGAGCGTCGCGCCCGCGCTGCGGCGGAAATAGCGCAAGCGTGAAAAAGCGTCGCAATGCCGCCGAACTTTATCGCGCGCGCGCCGCAATCGCGTTACATTATTTCGACGACTCGCAAGGCCCGGAATTTCGCCGGAGAGGGGCGATCTTCAAAACAAAATTAAGGGCCTCGGCGTTAACTATGTCCCAAGGGCGGGCGGCCGGACGCGCGCCCTCGGGGTCCATGGGGCGATTTCCGGCGACGGTCACGGAGCGAAAAGCGCAAGCGTTTCAACGCTGAAGTAACAAGTAATTGCGGGTCTGACATGGCTGGGACATCTCGCCAGACGCACGGCGCCCTTTCGACGGCGGAGCCTTGCGGACCAGACGCCGGCGCCCACATCAGCGATGCGGCGCCGGGCGAGCCTGCAGCATGGCGCGGCGGCGACGGGACGGCGGCGACCCGGAGAAACATCCGGACGGCGCGCAGGAGAGGGACGGCTTGGGGCGGGGATCAGGACGATCCGCGCCTTTTTTATTTCCGGACGCTGCTCGCCAGCGGCTGGTTCTTCGGCGGCGGGAAACGCGCGTGAGCGGACGCGCACAGGCAAGTGAGTGAGATCGACATGACTGACCGGTTCGACGTTTTCGACCTCTTCTCGGAGAGCTACACGCGGGTGAAGCAGGAGACGATGAGCCTGCGCGACTATCTCCTCGCCGCGCGCGACGACGCGATGCTCTACGCCTCGCCGGCCGAGCGGATGGTGAAGGCGATCGGCGAGCCCGAGCTCATCGACACCTCGAAGGATCCGCGCCTGTCGCGCATTTTCTTCAACCGCACCATCCGCCGCTACAAGGCGTTCGACGGCTTTTACGGCATGGAGGACACGATCGAGCGGATCGTCTCCTATTTCCGCCACGCCGCGCAGGGGCTCGAGGAAAAGCGCCAGATCATCTACCTGCTCGGCCCCGTCGGCGGCGGCAAGTCCTCGCTCGCCGAGCGCCTCAAGGAGCTGATGGAGGTCAACCCCATCTATGTCCTCAAGGCCGGCAAGGAGATTTCGCCGGTCTTTGAAAGCCCGCTCGGCCTCTTCCAGTCGGAGGAGCTGAAATCGCTCCTCGCCGACAAATACGGCATCGAGAAGCGCCGCCTGTCGAGCGTGATGAGCCCGTGGGCGGTCAAGCGCCTCGACGAATTCGGCGGCGACATCTCGAAATTCGAGGTCGTGCGCCTGTTCCCGTCGAAGCTGCGCCAGATCGCCATCGCCAAGACCGAGCCGGGCGATGAGAACAACCAGGACATCTCCGCCCTGACCGGCAAGGTCGACATCCGCAAGCTCGAGCACTTCTCGCAGTCGGATTCGGACGCTTATTCCTATTCCGGCGGGCTGTGCCGCGCGAATCAGGGGCTTCTCGAATTCGTCGAGATGTTCAAGGCGCCGATCAAGGTCCTCCACCCGCTCCTCACCGCAACGCAGGAAGGAAACTATGTCGGCACCGAGAGCCTCGGGCCGATCCCCTTCAACGGCGTCATCCTCGCGCACTCGAACGAGAGCGAATGGATCCAGTTCCGCAACAACAAGAACAACGAGGCCTTCCTCGACCGCATCAGCGTCATCAAGGTCCCCTATTGCCTGCGCGTCACCGAGGAGCGGCAAATCTACGCCAAGCTGCTCAACAATTCCGAGCTCGCCGACGCCCCTTGCGCGCCGGAGACGCTCGACCTCCTCGCGCGCTTCTCGGTGCTGACGCGCCTGAAAGAGCACGAGAACTCGAACCTCTATTCGAAGCTCCGCGTCTATGACGGCGAGAAGCTGAAGGACTCAGATCCGAAAGCCAAGACGCTTCAGGAATATCGCGACGCCGCCGGCATCGACGAGGGCATGGACGGGGTTTCGACCCGCTTCGCCTACAAGGTGCTGTCGGAGACCTTCAATTTCGACACCGACGAGGTCGCGGCCGATCCCGTGCACCTGATGTATGTTCTCGAAAACGCCATCAAGCGCGAGCAGCACCCCGACGAAGTCGAGAAGAAATATCTCGAATTCATCAAGGAGGATCTTTCGAAGCGCTACGCCGACTTCATCGGCAAGGAGATCCAGAAGGCCTATCTCGAAAGCTATTCGGAATACGGCCAGAACCTCTTTGACCGCTACATCGCCTATGCCGACGCCTGGATCGAGGATCAGGACTTCAAGGACCCGGACACCGGCCAGCTTCTCGACCGCCAGACGCTCGACGCCGAGCTGTCGAAGATCGAAAAGCCCGCCGGCATCGCCAACCCCAAGGACTTCCGCAACGAGGTCGTCAAATTCACGCTGCGCGCGCGCGCCGCGAACGCCGGCAGGAATCCCGCCTGGACGTCCTACGAAAAACTCCGCAACGTCATCGAAAAGCGGATGTTCAGCCAGGTCGAGGATCTTCTTCCCGTGATCTCCTTCGACTCCAAGAAGGACAGCGAGACCGAGAAGAAGCACGAAAGCTTCGTCGAGCGCATGGTCGAGCGCGGCTACACGCCCCGCCAGGTCCGCCGCCTCGTCGAATGGTACATGCGGGTCAACAAGGCAGGTTAGGAGGAATCGGGGATTGGGGATTTGGGACTTGGCTTGCTCGTCCTGATCCCTAATGCCTAATCCCTAATCCCTATGAATCACTTCCACTTCATTGATCGCCGCAAGAACCCGAAGGGCAAGTCGCTCGGCAACCGCCAGCGCTTCCTTCGCCGCGCGAAGGTGCAGATCAAGGAAGCGGTGAACAAAAGCCTTCGCGACCGCTCGCTCTCCGACATGGACAAGGGCGAGAAAATCTCGATCCCGTCGAAATCGACCGCCGAGCCGCGCTTCCGCCTGTCGCCCGACGCCGGCAAGCGCGAATGGGTCGCGCCCGGCAACAAGGAATTCGGCGCCGGCGACAAGATCAAGAAGCCGCCCAAAAGCGGCGGCAAGGGTCAGGGCAAGGACGCTTCCGATTCCGGCGACGCCGAAGACAGCTTCCAGTTCACGCTGACTCAAGAAGAATTTCTCGACATCTTCTTCGAGGACCTCGAACTGCCGAATCTCGTCAAGCGCACGCTGAAGGAGACGAAGGCGACGCAGTATCGCCGCGCCGGCATCACCGTCGCGGGCTCGCCGACCAACATCAATCTCCTGCGCACGATGCGCAACGCGCATGGCCGGCGGCTCGCCCTGAAGCGCCCGTCGACCCGGGAGATGAACGAGCTGAAAGAGCGCCTCTTCGACCTCGAGCGGATTTCCGAGCCGAGCGAGGCCGAGATCGCCGAGAGGAAGGCGCTGCTCGAAAGGCTTCAGGAGATGGAGGCGCGCCGCCGCTGGGCGCCGTTCATCGACCCGCTCGACGTGCGCTACAACGCCTATGAGCCGACGCCGGCGCCGACGACCGCGGCCGTCATGTTCTGCCTGATGGACGTATCGGGCTCGATGGGCGAGCGCGAGAAGGACCTCGCGAAACGCTTCTACATGCTTCTCTACCTGTTCCTGAAGCGGCGCTATGAGCGCGTCGACGTCGTCTTCATCCGCCACACCCACCACGCCGAGGAGGTCGACGAGGAGACCTTCTTCTATTCGCGCCAGTCGGGCGGCACCGTCGTTTCGACCGCGCTTGAAAAGATGCTCGAGATCCAGAAGCAGCGCTATTCGGCGGGCGAATGGAACATCTATGTCGCGCAAGCCTCCGACGGCTACACCCAATCGGGCGACGCCAAGCGCTGCGTCGAGATCCTCGATGAAGAAGTGATGCCGATCAGCCAGTACTACGCCTATATCGAGATCCTCGACGAACGCGAGCTGGAGGTATTCTCCGATAAGGACTCGGGCGCCGAACTCTGGCGCGCCTACCGCACCTTCGCGCCCCGATGGAAGACGTTTGCGCAGACGCGCATCGCCAAGCCCTCGGATATTTTCCCCGTCTTCAGAGAGTTGTTCGCGAAGAACGCGCGGGAGGCGGCGTGAGCGCCCTTCTCTTCACCGACAGCGAATGGTCGTTCGACCGCCTGAAGGCGACCTACAACGCCATCGAGGACATCGCGCTCAACGATCTGAAGCTCGACGTCTATCCGAACCAGATCGAGATCATTTCAAGCGAGCAGATGCTCGACGCCTATTCAAGCCACGGCATGCCGCTGATGTATCGCCACTGGTCGTTCGGCAAGCATTTCGCGCGCGACCAGATGATGTATCAGAAGGGCTATCAGGGCCTCGCCTACGAGATCGTCATCAACTCCGACCCCTGCATCGCCTATCTGATGGAGGAGAACACGATGACGATGCAGGCGCTCGTGATGGCGCACGCCTGTTTCGGCCACAACCACTTTTTCAAGAACAATTACCTCTTCCGCCAGTGGACGGACGCCGAAGGAATCCTGTCCTATCTCGACTTCGCAAAGAAATACATCGCCCGGTGCGAGGACGAATACGGCCTCGACGAGGTCGAAAAGATCCTCGACAGCGCCCATGCGCTGATGGATCAGGGCGTCTTCCGCTATGCGCGTCCGCCGCGGCTTTCCGAAGCCGACCGGCTCGCCCGCGCCGCCTTCCGCGCCGAGCACGAACAGAAGACCTTCAACGACATCTGGCGCACGCTCCCCAATGTCGTCGAGCCGGACGAGGACGCCGAGGAGCGTCAGCTCGAGGTCCGGAACATCAAGCTGCCCGAGGAAAACCTTCTCTATTTCATCGAGAAGGCCTCGCCGATCCTGAAGCCGTGGCAGCGCGAGCTTGTCCGCATCGTCCGCAACATCTCGCAATATTTCTATCCGCAGAAGCAGACCAAGGTGATGAACGAGGGCTGCGCGACCTTCGTCCACCATTACATCATGAACGCCCTATATGACCGCGGCCTCATCACCGAGGGCGCGATCATGGAGTTCCTGCACTCGCATTCTTCGGTCGTCTTCCAGCCCGATTTCGACGATCCGCGCTATTCCGGGATCAATCCCTACGCGCTCGGCTTTGCGATGATGGAGGACATCCGCCGCATCAGCATGACGCCGACGGAGGAGGACCGCGAATGGTTCCCGTCGATCGCGGGATCGGGAAAGTGGCGCGACGTCCTCAAGGACGCGTGGTCGAACTATCGCGACGAGAGCTTCATTCTGCAATATCTCTCGCCGAAAGTGATCCGGGATTTCCGCCTGTTCGCGCTTGAGGACGACGCGAGCGAAAGCCATATCGAGGTCGAGGCGATCCACGACGATTACGGCTACCGGCGCGTGCGCGAAACGCTCGCACGCCAGTATGATCTCGGCATGCATGAGCCGAACATCCAGGTCGTCGCCGCGGATCTTGAAGGCGACCGCATGATCACGCTGCGCCACGGCACGCATGCGGGCCGCACGCTCGACGTGAAGACCCGCGACGAGGTGCTCTGGCACGTCCACCGCCTGTGGGGACACAAGGTGAAGCTGGACGAGGAGCCGGCCTAGACCAGGTTCGCCGATCTGCGGTTCGCAGAACGGGGTCGCAAGTCCCGGTTTGGCGCGCGTTTCATCCGAAAACCGCTTCGCGCCTTTTGAAACGTGCGCTAGGTCTTCGCGTCCCGGCCGAAATTCGGCACGTCCTTCTCCTGCCCCGCCGCGACGATCGCGCGGCGAAGCTCGCGCCCGCGGCGGAACACGCGTTCGAGCGTCTCGGCGTCGCCCCAGCGGATGGCGCGCTGGAGAAGCGCGAGCTCTTCCGAGAAGCGCCCGAGCACTTCGAGAACCGCCGCCTTGTTGTTGAGGAAGACGTCGCGCCACATCACGGGGTCGGAGGCGGCGATGCGGGTGAAGTCGCGAAAGCCGCCGGCGGAATATTTGACGATCTCCGCCTCGGCGACGCTTTCAAGATCGTCCGCCGCGCCGACGAGGGTGAAAGCGATGAGGTGCGGCAGATGCGAAGTGATGGCGAGCGCAAGGTCATGGTGCTGATGATCCATGAACTCGACATTCGATCCGACCGCGCGCCACAGCGCCGCCGCCTGGTCGACCGCCGCCTTGTAGGCCGCATCCTCACGCGCGAGCGGCGTGATGATCGCCCAGCGCTTTTCGAACAGCGTTGCAAAGCCCGCTTCGGGCCCTGACTGCTCCGTCCCCGCGACCGGATGGCACGGAACGATATGAACGCGCGGGGAAAGCGCGGCCGCCGCTTCGACGATTGCGCCCTTCACCGAGCCGACGTCGATGACGAGCGCGCCCTCATCGGCCTTGGCGGCGACCGCGGCGAGCGCCGCCGGCGTCGCGCCGACCGGCGTTGCGACGATGACGAGGCCGGCGCCGTTGAGGGCCGCCTCGAGCGTTGCGGGGGCTTCATCGACGGCGCCGCAGCCGAGGGCGCGCTTGCGAACGTCCGTATCGAGATCGAAGCCGACAAGGCGGCCGACGAGCCCTTGCGCGCGACAGGCGCGCGCCAGCGAGGAGCCGATGAGGCCGATGCCGATGATGGCGGCGCGGTCGAACCGAAGCGTCACGAGGATCTCTCTTTCCGTTCTGAAATCCGCGCGCCGAGAATGGCGGGCCGCGCCGCTGCGGGACCGCCGACGCGGACCCGCTTCAACGCCCCGACGGCGACCGGCTGCGCCATGTCCTTCGCCGCTTCGACAAGGATGACGCCGCTCAGCGCCGGCCACAGCCGGGCGCCCGCCCGTTCCCAGGCGCGCGCCGCGCGCAGCAGAAAGCGCGCGCCGATCGGCGGGAAGTAAAGCGCCGACGACCAGGCGAGCGGCCGGAACATCGATTGCTGCAAGAGCTTCTCGAGCTGGCGCTTCAGGTAAGGACGGCCATGCGCGAAGGGCGTCGTGTCGATCATCGACCACAGGCCCCGCCGGTGCGCGACGACGATGATGAGCCGCCCATCGCTCGTCAGCACCCGCCAGCATTCGCGCAGGAGCCGCCTGGGATCGTCCGCCTCTTCAAGCCCGTGCACGACGAGGAGCCGGTCGATCGAGGCGTCGGGAAGCGGCCAGGCCTCGCCGGCGAGCAGCGCGCGGTTCGGCGCGCCCGCCGGCCAGCGCACGACCCCCTGCTCGCCCGGCGCGATCGCGAGCGTGCGCTCGGCCTTGTCAAAGAAGGCGAGGTAAGGCTCGGCATGACCGAATCCGGCGACGCGCAGGCGCGCATGATCGCGCCAGGCTTCCTCGATGCGGCCGGCGAGGAAGCCGCGCGCCGCGCGCCCCAGCGCGGTTTCATAAAAATCGTGAATGTCGAGAATGTCGGTGCGCATGCCGGCGCTCGCGCCTCATCCCGGCGCCAGCGCGGGCTGAACATCCGTATGCAGAAACTCATAGCCGACGAACAGCAGCGGCGCCTCGCGTTCCCGCGCCAGCGCGTAACTGAAGCAGTCGCCGAAATTGAGCGCCGCGGGGTGAACGCCCCTGCCCCAGCGGTCATAGGCGTCCGCGACCGCGACCGCGAAATCGCGGGTCACCGGCACGATCTCCGCGCCGACCCCGTCGATGAGCGCGGCGAGTTCCGCGCCGACGCCGCGCCGGCGCGCGACGATGAGCGCCTCGGCGAGCGTGCCGGCCGACACCGCCAGCGACGACGCGGTCGCAAGGCTCTCCGCCACCGCCGCCGATCTCGGATCGTCGAGCAGGACCGCCATCAGGGCGGAGGTGTCGATGACGGTCACAGCGGCATCCCGTCATCGCCATAAAGAAAGTCCTGGCTGCGCGCCGCATCCGGCCCCGCAAGCCGCTTGCGCGCCGCCGCGGCGCGCACCGCCTCGATCGCACGACGCCGGCGCGCGGCCCCGAGGGGCGCGGCGACCGGCGTCAGCCTGGCGACCGGCGCGCCATGGCGGGTCAGCACGATCTCCTCACCGCTTTCGGCGCGGCGGACGAGTTCGGTCAGCTGGCTTTTGGCGTCGGAAACGGAGACCTTCATAGCCTTATTTTAGTCCATTATTTGGTCTAAATCAATCGGCGACGGACGGCCGGCGGCGGGTTAGGCTGGCGTCATGCCGCTCGATATCCGCCAGTTCCCCTGCCTTTCCGACAATTACGGCTATCTCGTCCGCGACAGGGCGACGGGCGCCGTCGCCGCGATCGACACGCCGGACCCCGCCGCGATCAATGCAGCGCTCGCCCGCGAGGGCTGGCCCCTGACCCATATCCTCAACACCCACTGGCACCCGGATCACGCCGGCGGAAACCTCGCCCTGAAGGAGCGCTGGCGCTGCCGCATCGTCGGGCCCAGAGGCGAAGCGGCGAAGATTCCCGGAATCGACGAAGGCGTCGGCGAAGGCGACGCCGTGATGCTGGGCGCGGCGCGGGCGCGCGTCATCGACACGCCGGGGCACACGCGCGGCCACATCCTCTATCACTTCGCCGACGACGCCGCAGCCTTCGTCGGCGACGTCATCTTCGCGCTCGGCTGCGGGCGCCTGTTCGAGGGAACGCCGGACGAGATGTGGGCCTCGCTCGGCAAAATCGCCGCGATGGCGCCCGGGACGATGCTCTACTGCGCGCATGAATATACGGCTGCGAACGCCCGCTTCGCGGCGACGGTCGATCCCGGCAACCCGGCGCTTCAGCGCCGCATTGCGGACGTCAACGCAAAACGCGCCCGCGGCGAGCCGACCGTGCCATCAACGCTCGCCGAAGAG
Organism: Parvularculaceae bacterium; assembly: GCA_046296195.1. Classification (GTDB taxonomy): domain Bacteria; phylum Pseudomonadota; class Alphaproteobacteria; order Caulobacterales; family Parvularculaceae; genus Amphiplicatus. The sequence continues at coordinate 43,689 of JBKBLR010000001.1, forward strand.
CTTGAAACGAACCCGTTCCTGCGCGCCGGCGCGCCCTCGGTGAAGGCCGCCCTCGGCATGGCGGACGCGCCGGACGTCGCGGTCTTTGCGGAAATCCGCAGGCGGAAGGATCAGTTTCGCGGCTGACGTCAGGGCGCAGCGCGGATCGTCTTGCCGCGGTCGGTCAGGGGCGCGGCGAGGCCGACTGAAGAAGCGCGGCGAGCTTCTTCGGCGCGATCGCGCAATAGCTCTGGTCGATCCAGTCGCACAGCATCGCGATGTCGATCCTGTCCTTCGGCGCGTAGCGCGCCGTCACCCAGCCCGACTTTCCAAGCCCGTAGCCGGCCGCCTCGACCTCGCCGAGGGTCGCTTTCACAATCTCGCCCGAGCGCGGCAGCTTGACGGTGATCGAGAATTTTCCCTCGTGGAACTCAGCCCCGCTCATGAAGACGAAGGCCTTTTTTCTCACTTTCAGCGCGATGTGGCCCCAGGGATGGTCCTCGACCGCTTCCGGCAGGGACAGGCCGTGCCGGCGAAGCTTTTCCTGCACGGCGGCGAGGCGTTTCGACATCACCCCTCACTTCGGCGGCGGCGCGACGTTCTGACCGTAGAGGCTGATCGTGGAAATGGACATCTTCGCCGAGCCTTCGACCGGTTTGCGGGTGTAAGCGACATAGATCAGGGTGTCGTTCGCGGCGTCATAGATGCGCCGCACGGCGAGCTGCTTGAAGATGAGGCTCTGCTGCTGGGAGAAGACTTCCTCCCCGCTCCTGTCGAGGTCGATCGCGCCGATCGTGATCGGCCCGGTCTGGCGGCAGGCGATCGAGGAGTTCGACGGGTTTTCGAACCAGTTCCCCTTCGCGAGGCGGTCCCACACCGCGCGGTCGAAATAGCTGAGGTGGCAGGTGACGCCCTCGACCTTCGGGTCTTTCAACGCCTCGAGCTTGATCTCATTGCCGATGAGGTCGTTTTTGAACTCGCCGACCTCCTCATGCCGCCCCGAGGGCCCGCAGGCGGCGAGGCTGAGGAGGGCGAGCGCGGCGGCGAATTTCTTCATGCGTGAGGATGTGGACCCCGCCGGCCGCCGTTTCAATCCGGCAAAGGATCATTCCGCCGCGCCGATTTCGGCGAGCGTCTGCGCATAGCCGTTGCCGCCGGGGGAGGCGCCGTAGCGCAGCGTCTTGCCGGAAAGCTCCGCGCCCGACCCGTCGCCGGCGCAGATGAAGCGGTGGACGACATTGGTCCGGCCGCGGCGGCAGATCGTCTCCACCGCGCCGAGCGCGCCGTCGCAAACTTCAGCGATGCTCTCGCGCGCCGGCCAGTCCTCCGCCGTCGACCAGTCGATCGAAGCGACGATCGTCCGTCCGCAGACCTCGCTCGTAAAGGCGGCCTGGCGCGCGAGCTCGCGGTTGTCGCGCTCGCGCGCGCGAAGGTCCTTCAGCGATTGCGCCGACGCGCCCGCCGCCGACAGCAGGGCGGCGAAAGCGAGAAAGGCAGGGACCAACCGTCTGGCCATGAGATGTGTTTCGCCCGGCAATGGGGCCGAAATGGGGAGGCCTCAGGGCGCTGATCTTCCCCGTTCAGGGTTTCGGGCGGATTAAGGCCCGGCGCGTCACAACGATTCTTCCAAGAAGCGGGCGATTTCCGACGAGGACGGCCGGCCCTCCGCGTCCGCGGCGGGATCGTAGCGGACCGTGAGCACGCCGGCCGCAAAGCTCACAGCCGGCGGACGCCCGACGATGAAGTCGACCCGCCTGACCCGGTCGCCGATGATCGCAGCGCCGGTCGGATCATTGGCGACCCGGCCGATCCCCTTGGCCGCGCGCGCGACAGCGTCGGCAAGAACGCTCGCCCCGCCCGCTTCATCCGGGCCCGGATCGCCGACCTCGAACAGGATCGGCTTGCCGACCTGCGCGCTGATGAGCGCGGTCGCGCGGCCCGCGCGCGCGCGCGCCGCACTGATCGTCACGAAGCCGAGCGTCAGCGGCGGATCTTCGCCGAAGGATTTCGACGCCGCATGGCCGCGCGGATCGCCCGGCCAGAACACGGTCGCGCCGCCATAGGCGGAAACCCGCAGCAGCGCCTCGCCGCTGCGGTCGCGCCAGACGGTGTCGCCGCGCGGCGCGCGCGTCGGGGCGACGAGATGGATTTCCTCCGCCGGCGTCGTTGCGTCGATGACGCAATCCATGCGCGTATCGCGCTCGCCGCACAGGAACTTCAGTCTTCCCTCGCGCTCGCCGCCCTGGAACAGGAAGACGCGATCATCGGTGGCCACGACATAGCGGTCGACGGCCGCCGACTCGACAAGCCGCGCAGCTTTGGTGCTGCGCTTGCCGACGAGGGCGGAGAACGGATCGGCGGAAAAGGCGACGGGGCGCGGTGTCTGCGCGAGGGCAAGGCCCATCGCCGCCGCAACGGCGCCAAGCCCGGCAAGCCCGCCCGTCAACGCTTTCTTCACCGTCCTAGTCCTTCGGGCCTAGTCCTTCGGGCGCCGGCGGACCGCGCCGCGCCTCCGCCCGTCCTTTAGATCGCCTTTTAGGCGAAATCCGGGCGTTCGCCCGGCCCCCGCAAGGCTTTTGCGCGCGGGCCCTGCGGCGCTCCCGTCCTCAGGCGGCGATATACTGCCCGCCATTCGCCGTCAGCACCGAGCCGGTGATGAACCCGGCCTCATCCGCGGCGAGGAAGACGACGCAGCGCGCGATCTCCTCCGCCTCGCCGAGCCGGCCGACCGGAATGCCGGCGATGATCTTGTCGAGCACCGCCTTGTCGACGGCCGCGACCATCTCCGTCGCAATGTAGCCGGGCGCGATCGCATTGACGGTGACGCCCTTGAAGGCGCCTTCCTGCGCCAGCGCCCGGGTGAAGCCGATCATGCCGGCCTTGGCGGCGGAATAGTTCGCCTGGCCCGCTTGGCCCTTCTGGCCGTTGATCGAGGAGATGTTGACGATGCGCCCGAAGCCGCGCTCGCGCATGCCCGGGAACACCTGGTGCGTCATGTTGAAGACGCTGTCGAGATCGGCGCGCATCACCTCGCGCCACTGCTCGGGCTTCATCTTGTGGAAGAAGCCGTCGCGGGTGATGCCGGCGTTGTTGATGAGGATGTCGGTCGGGCCTTGCTCGCGCTCGATTTCGGCGACGCCGGCCTTGCACGCCTCATAGTCGCCGACATCCCATTTGAACGCCTTGACGCCGGTCTCCGCGGTGAAGGCCTTCGCCGCCTCGTCATTGCCGGCGTAGGTCGCCGCGACGGCGCAGCCTGCTTCCTTCAGCGCCAGCGAGATCGCGCGGCCGATGCCGCGCGTGCCGCCGGTGACGATCGCCGTTCTTTTGGTCATGAAATCCTCCCGCCATCTTTTTCAAATTCAGATTTTTTCCACGCACATCGCGACGCCCATGCCGCCGCCGATGCACAGCGTCGCCAGGCCTTTCTTGGCGTTTCCGCGCTGCATTTCATAGAGGAGCGTCGTCAGGATGCGCGCGCCGGAGGCTCCGATCGGATGGCCGATCGCGATCGCCCCGCCATTGACGTTGACCTTGGCGGGGTCCCAGCCGAGCTCCTTGCCGACCGCGAGGGCCTGCGCCGCAAACGCCTCGTTCGCCTCGATGAGGTCGAGATCGGCGAGGCGCCAGCCAGCCTTTTCGAGCGCCAGGCGCGAGGCTGGCGCCGGGCCGATGCCCATGATCGAGGGGTCGACGCCGCAATGGGCCGCTGACGCGATGCGGGCGAGCGGCTTGATCCCGCGCCGCCGGGCCTCATCCTCGGACATGACGACGAGCGCCGCGCCGCCGTCATTGATGCCCGAGGCGTTCGCCGCCGTCACCGTGCCGTCCTTGGTGAAGGCGGGCCGAAGGCCGGCGATCGATTCCCGGGTGACGCCGTCGCGGATATATTCGTCGGTGTCGAAGACGACATCGCCCTTTTTCGACTTGATGGTGACCGGCGCGATCTCGTCCTTGAACTTGCCGGCCTTCTTGGCGGCTTCGGCCTTGTTCTGGCTGGCGACGGCAAAGGCGTCCTGCTCCTCGCGGCTGATCTGGTATTTCTGCGCGAGATTCTCGGCCGTCTGGCCCATGTGGTAATTGTTGAAGACGTCCCAGAGTCCGTCCTTGATCATGGTGTCGACCTGCGAGACGTCGCCCATCTTCGTGCCGGTCCTGAGGAACATCGCATGCGGGGAGAGCGACATGCTCTCCTGCCCGCCGGCGACGACGACCGACGCCTCGCCCGTCTTCACCGCCTGCGCGGCGAGCGCGACGGCCCTGAGCCCCGAGCCGCAGACCTGGTTGATGGTCATCGCGGGCTTTTCCTTCGCGATGCCCGCCCCCATCGCCGCCTGACGGGCGGTGTTCTGCCCCTGCCCCGCCGTCAACACATGGCCCATGATGACCTCGCTGACGTCTTCGGGGCCGACATGAGCGCGCGCCATCGCCGCCCTGATCGCCGTTTCGCCGAGCACGGCCGCCGGGACGGCCGAAAGCCCCCCGCCAAAGGAACCGACCGCCGTCCGGGCCGCCGACGCGATGACAACGCCGCTCATCAAAACCTCCCTGGTTGAAGCCTTGCGCGACCCTGACAGGCAGCGCCGCTCGGTTGGGGCTTTATGGGGCGACGCAAGGCTTCGCAAGGGCGAAAGCCGCCATGGCCCGAGGGCGTTTTCATGCTATAGAAACTTTAGCGGGTGCACAAAATTGTGCACTGCAGCATGAAAATCCATGCTGCGCAAAAAAACCTGGGAGGAATTCGCGTGTCGGCAACCGGCGAAGAGAGCGGCGCGAAGGGCGCTGGACGAAAGGGACGCGGCGAACACGACGCGGTCGTCATCAAGAAATACGCGAACCGCAGGCTCTACAACACGGCGACGAGCTCTTACGTCACGCTCGATTACCTCGCCGACATGGTCAAGAACGGCCAGGAATTCGTCGTCTACGACGCCAAGACCAATGACGACATCACCCATTCGGTGCTGACGCAGATCATTTTCGAGGAGGAAAACAAGGGCCAGAACCTCCTCCCGATCCAGTTCCTGCGCCAGCTCATCAAGTTCTACGGCGACAATCTTCAGGCCTTCGTGCCGTCCTATCTTGAAATGAGCATGGACGCCTTCGCCCGCAATCAGGAGCGCCTGCGCGGCCAGATGCGGGAAACCTTCGGGCAGGCGCCCGGCTACCAGATGTTCGAGGACATGGCGCGCCAGAACATGGCGCTCTTCGACCAGGCGATGAAGATGTTCGCGCCGCGCGGCGGCTTCTATCCGGGAGCGCGCAGCGGCGCCGATGACGCGGCGAGCGAGATGCAGGCGCTGAAAGACGAGGTCGCGGAACTGAAGCGCCAGCTGTCGAAGCTCGACCGCGAGCGCTGATCAGCCGATCGCCCGGATCTGCATCAGCGGCGCTTCGTTCGGGGCCCCGTCGGGGAGCCAGGCGGGCGCCGTTTCCGGCTTGCCGATCAGATAGCCCTGCAGGAAATCGACGCCGAGCCCTTTGAGCAGCATCGCGTCGGCCTCGTTGTCGACCCATTCGGCGACGGTCTTCATGCCGAAATTGCGCGCAAGGTCGAGGAGCGTGCGGACGAAGAGCTGGTTTTCGCGACTCTGGGCGACGCCCGTCACGAACGAGCCGTCGATCTTCAAGATGTCGATGTCGAGCGCCTTCAGGTTCCGGAACGAAGTGTAGCCGGCGCCGAAATCGTCGATGCCGAACGAGGCGCCGAGCTTTTTGATCTCAGACACGAACTCGATCGAGGCGTCGATGGCGTCGATGACCTGCGTCTCGGTGAGTTCGACCGTGATGCGCCGCGCGAGCGTTTCATTGGCGCGCATCACCGCAAGATAGCCGTCCGCCCAGACCGGATCCTTCACCGTCTCCATCGAGACGTTGACGTTGAGCTTCACGTTCGGACAGGCGGCGAGCGTGTTGATGGCGAGTTCGAGAACGCGCCGGTCGAGAAGATGGACAAGGCCGAGCTTTTCCGCGACCGGGATGAATTCGGGCGCCGGGATTTCGCGCCCGTCCTCGCCGCGCATGCGGATGAGGCATTCGAATTTCGTCGGCGACTCGCCGAGATCGGCGACGATCGGCTGGAAGGCGAGGCGGACGCGGCGGTCGTTGAGCGCCGTCAGGATGACATCCGACATGTGGGTGTTGCGCCGGCGGGTCGTCATGGTCTCGGTTTTTTCCGAATAAGCCGACCAGCTTGAGCGGCCGAGGCGCTTGGCCTGATCGAGCGCCATCTCGGCGCAGGCCATCGCCTTGTGAGCGCTGTCGGCGCCCGCCGGCGTTTCGACGGCGCCGATCGACAGCGACGAGGCGACGCCGCCCTTTTGCGTTTCGATGACGCTTTCGCGCACGGCGTTGAGGAGCGCCACGCAAACCTGGCGCACGCGCTCGCTGTCGGCGCCCTTGAGGAAGATCCCGAACTTCGTTCCGGCGACGCGGCCGACGAGATCGTCGTCCTCGAGGACGGCGCGGATCCGGCGCGAGCACTCGACGATCACCTCGTCGGCGACGTCGAAGCCGAAGTCCGAATTGATGGCGCCGACATCGTCGACGCCGGCGAGGAGATAGGCGCCGGAGGCGCCGGCCGCCCGCGCTTCGGCGAGCGCCTCATCGAGCCGCACGCGCATCTGCGCGCGGTTCATGACCCCGGTCAGCTCGTCATTCGCAGCGAGCCAGGCGAGATGGGCTTCGCGCCCCTTCTGCGCCTCGATCGAACGGATGACGCCGATGAGGCGCCGGCCGGCGCCTTCGCCGACCCAGCCGCCGCGTTCCTCGATCCAGTGCGGCGCGCCGCTGTCATGCGCGATGCGATATTCGCAGGAATAATTCTGCGCGCCGCCGGCGAAGGCGAGCGTTCGCGCCGCGACGTCGCCGCTGATGATGGCGCGATCGAACGCCGCGCGTGACGCCGGCGCGGCGCCGCCGACGAGGCGCGCGGCGAGGGCGGGATCGGACCACGACACGCGGCCGGTCGCCGGATCGAATTCGAACAGGGCCTGAAGCTGCGGCTCGGACGAGGGCCGGCCCGCCGACGCGGCGCCCGCCGCCGGTTCCGCTCCGCGAAACAACGCCTCCACCCGCTCCACCATGTCGATATCAGCCCGGAAATTGCCGGGTCATCTAAAAGATGACGCGTAAAGAAACTTAAAACACCGCCGAACCGGCCGCGGCAGGGCTTTTGCCTTGCGAAGGCCATGCGCGCTCAATCCCGCAGCCTTGTCGTCAGGACGCCTGTGAAAAAAAGCCCCTCGGCGCGCCTTCTTACCCTGACGGCGCTGCGCCGAAGCGGGCAGGCGCTGTCCCGATTCGAGGCGGCGCGCGCCTACCAGCGCCTGCGCGACGCCGAACGGCGGCGGCCGGCGCTGATCATCGACAGGCTGGTCTGACGAAAATACGCCCCGCCGGCGGGGGCCTAACGCTTGACGGCGGCGGGATCGCCGACCGCGAGGTCGCGGCGCGCTGACACCGTCGTCACGACGAGCCCCGCCATCGGATCGAGGAAGGTCATCGCGAGGAACAGGAAATAGGTCGAATTCCCGAAGCCCGGCGCAAGGATGAACAACAGCAGCGCCACGACGAAGACGAGAAACGACAGCAGATGGTTGGTGATCGACGCCGTTCCAACCTTGGTCGCGCGAACGAGCTCGACGAAGAGCAGGCCGACGCTGCCGAGAAGGAAGATCGTGCCCCAGGTCACGCGCCAGACATCGCCCGAATACATCGGCAGGTTGACGACGACGACCTCGTGCCAGGGAGCGCCTTGCGCGCCGCCCATGCCGGTGACGGTCAGCACCGAGTAGATGATGAGGCTGATGGTGAGGAGCGGAAACACCTGCAACGCCATGACGGCCGAACTCCCTCTCTCGCGGCCCCCCGGGGCGGCGCTCTTACTCTGAGGGCTTCATACCATAGCCTGCGCCGGGCTCCAGTTCCGAAATTGTGACAGGGGCGCGGGCGCGGGCTTTCAGCCACACCACGCCCGCAAGGTCGCGGAACGCGACCGCAAGGCGCCCCCAATTGGTGTATTTCGACCGCCCATGAGCCCGGGGCCGGTGGTTGACCGGCAGGAATTCCGCCGCAAACCCTTCCCGCCGCATCAGCGCCGGCAGATAGCGGTGGTTGTGGTCGAAATAAGGGAGGCGGAGATAGGCGTCCCGCCAGAACGCCTTGAGCCCGCAGCCCGTATCCGCCGCACCGTCGTCGAGGATCCGCCGCCGGATGCGGTTCGCAAGCGCCGAGGCGCCCTTCTTCGACGCCGGATCCTGGCGGTTGACCCGTTCCCCGCCGACCATGGCGAGGAGCGGCGGGGCGTCCGGCCGCGTCAGGGCGCGATAGAGAGTCGGGATGTCGGCGGGATCGTTCTGGCCGTCGCCGTCGATGGTGACGATGACCGGCGCGCGCGCGGCAAGGACGCCCGTGCGCACGGCGCGGCTCTGGCCGGCATTGGCCCCGTGGAGAATGACCCGCAGCGCCGGGGTCGCCCGCTGCGCCGCTGCGAGCGCCGCCCTTGTGCCGTCGCGGCTGGCGTCATCGACGGCGATGATCTCATGCGGGATGCCGGCGAGCGCGGCGGCGATCTCGGCGACGAGCGCGGCCGCGCCGCCTTCCTCATCGAACATCGGCGCAACGACGCTCAAGGCCGGGCCGCCGGCGGGCGGTCGACGGCGGTCAAGGGCGAAGATCGGCGCCGGGGTCGGCTGGCTGGGCAAGGGGCGTCCTCGCTGCTTCGGCGAGGGGCGTCCATCGCGGAAAAACCTGCTGAATGCAAACGCCGCCGCCGCGCTCCGGCAAGACAGGACGGGCAAGGCCCGGTAGGCTCGGGCAGCATGGATTTTGCGCGCTTCCTCACTGACCGCGGGCCGGGCGCCGGCGCGCGGCGCATCGGCCTTGTCGCCGCAGCCGCCCTGTCGGCGGGACTTGCCGGCGCCTTGAGCCTGCCCCCGCTCGACCGCGACGAGGCGCGCTTTGCGCAGGCCTCCGCGCAGATGCTCGAAAGCGGCGATTTCATCGTCATCCGCTTCCAGGAGGAGGAGCGCAACAAGAAGCCCGCCGGCGCCTATTGGCTGCAGGCGGCGAGCGTCGCGGCCTTCTCCGACGCGCGCTCGAGAGAGATATGGGCGTACCGGCTGCCCTCGCTCCTTGGCGCCCTCTTCGCGGCGCTTTTCACCTATGCGGCGATCGCGCGGCTCGCCGGTCCGGCGGCGGGGACGCTCGCGGCGCTGTTCCTGGCGACGGCGCCCGTCTTCGCCGCCGAATCGATGATCGCCAAGACCGACGCGCTCCTCCTCGCCGGCGTCGCCGGCGCGGCGTGGGCCTTCGCCGCGCTCGCCGGCTCGGCGCGCGCGGGCGTGCGCGGCGGCCTTGCGCCCGCAATCGGCTTCTGGATCGCGATCGGCGCCGGCGTCCTCATCAAGGGGCCGATCATCTTCCTCGCCGTCGCCCCGCTCGCCGCCGCGACGGCGCTGCGTTTTCCAGAACTCCGGCTTCTGAGGAGGCTGCGGCCCCTGTCCGGCCTTTTGATCCTTGCGCTGATGATCGGGCCGTGGGCCTATGCGATCGGCGCGGCGACCGAGGGACGATTCTATGACGAGGCCGTCGGGACCGACATGCTCGCCAAGGCGGCGGGCGCGCAGGAAAGCCACGCCGGCCCGCCCGGCTATCACCTTCTTCTTGCGCCGCTCCTCGCCTTCCCTTTCGCGGCGCTGATCCCGGCGGGGCTCGGCGCCGCCGGGGGGCGCCCGGGCGGTTTTT
>JBKBLR010000001.1:53424-219476 GCA_046296195.1 Parvularculaceae bacterium
GCGTTCTTCCTGCTCGCCTCGCTCGTCCCCGGCTGGCTCGTCTTCGAGATCGCGGCGACGAAACTTCCTCACTATGTGCTGCCGCTCTATCCGGCGCTCGCCGGCCTCAGCGCGATCGCCGCGTTCGAGCCCGGCGCGGCGCCGCGCGCGGCCTGGCGCGCGGGCGCCGTTCTTTACGCGGCCGCAGGGCTTCTCCTCGCCGGCGCGACCGCGACGCTGCCGCTCCTCGTCGGCGCCGGGGCAAACCTTGCCGGCATTGTCGCCGCCGCCCTCGTCGCCGCGCTCGCGCTCGCCGCCGCGCGCCACTATTGGCGGGCCGCGCCGCTCAAGGGCGCCGCGCTCTCCATTCCCGCCGCCGCGATTCTCGGCCTTGCGCTCCTTGGCGCCGTCCTGCCGGGCCTTGCCCCGCTCGCGCTCTCTGCGCGGATCTCCGCCGCGCTCGACATGGCGGGGCTGCATCCCTTGCGCGACGGGGGGCCGCCGGCCGCGCTCGCCGGCTATTACGAACCATCCGCTGTTTTCCTGCTCGGCACGGGGACGCAGCTTGGTACGGGCGCTGACGCGGCCGACGCGCTCGTCGATCGCGGCGGCGTCGCCGTCGTCGAAGCGCGCACGCTCGCCGATTTCGATGCGCAGCTTGCACGCCGCGGCGCAAGCGCAAAGGCGGTGGCCGTGATCGACGGCTTCAACTATTCGAAGGGCAAGCGCGCGAGCCTCACCGTCTTCCGGCGCGCCGATGAGGGACCCGATCCTTGACGCCCGGCGGATTTTTCTTCGCGACGCCCGAGCGGCGCTTCCTGACGCTGGCGGTCCTCATCACGGCGCTGCGCGTCGCGGCGCTCGTCGCCGGCGATCCCAATCTCGGCCCCGATGAGGCGCAATACTGGTTCTGGAGCAAGGCGCCCGACGTCGGCTATTATTCCAAGCCGCCCCTCATCGCCTGGGCGATCGCAGCGACGACGGCGCTGTTCGGCGACGCTGAATGGGCGGTGAGATTGTCGGCGCCGTTCTTCCAGCTCGGCGCCGGGGTCGTTCTTTTTCTCGCGGCCCGGCGAATCGCCGATGCGCGCGCCGCCTTCTGGGCCGGCGTTTCCTGGCTGACGATGCCGGGCGTCTTCCTGTCCGCCGAGCTCATCACGACGGATGGGCCGCTGCTCTTTTTCTGGTCGCTGGCGCTTTACGGCTTCATCCGGCTGACCGCAGACGGCGAGCCGCGCCGCTTCCTGTGGGGCGCATTGCTTGGCGCGAGCATCGGCTTGGGCCTGTTGTCGAAATACGCGATGTTATTCTTCCTGCCCGGCGCGGCGCTCGCGCTGCTCGTCGCGCCTGCGCGCCGGCGATTGCTGAAAGCCGGACCCGCAGCGCTCGCGGCGCTGATCGCTGGCGCGCTCATCGCGCCGAATCTTGTCTGGAACGCCGAGAACGATTTCCAGACCATCGCCCACACCGCCGCCAACGCCGATTGGTCGGGATCGTTCGGCCATCCAGACCAGCTCCTCAAATTTCTCGGCGACCAGTTCGGCGTCGCCGGCCCGATCCTTCTCCTGCTGATGATCGCAGCCGGCGCCCTCGCCTGTCGCGGCCGCGACGCATCGGACGGCGATCTGCGGATGCTGATCGCCTTCTCGCTGCCGGCGCTCCTGATCGTCGCGGCGCAGGCGTTCATTTCGCGCGCCCACGCCAACTGGGCGGCCGTCACCTATCCCTCCGCCGTCATCGCCGCCGCGATCCTCGCCGGACGCTGGCGGCGGGGAAATCTGGCGCTGAAAGCGAGCCTTGGCCTCCATCTCCTCGCCGGCGCCGGCTTCCTGCTCGCCTTTTCGAGTTTTGCGCTCGCCGACGCCGTCGGCGCCTCAGGCCCCTTCAAACGGCTGCGCGGCTGGGAGACGCTCGGGCCCGACATCGCGGCTCGGGCGCAAGGCTATGACGCGGTGCTGGCGGACGACCGCGAGGTGATGAGCGGCCTTGTCTATTATGCGCGGCAGGGCCCGCCGATCGTCGCCTGGAATCCGAACGGGCGCATCGACAATCACTATGAAGCCTTCGCAGCGTTCGACCCGGCGCGCGACCGCCGGCTGCTTTATGTGACGACGGCGCCGGACGCCGCCCCGCTTGGCGGCGCGTTCACCCGCGTGACGCCCATCGGCGTCAGCCGCGCGCGCATGACGGCGACCCGCGAGCGCACGCTCTATCTTTTCGAGATTTCAGCCTATCGCGACGCGGCGCGCTGACGCGCGGGCCGGCGCGCGCCGGCGAACGGGCGCCAGCACGCGCGCGGCAAGCCGGGCCGCCGTCCGCGCGGCGAGCTGCGCCCACAGGAGCAGGGTGAGCAGCCACAGGAAGGGCGCCGGATAGGGCTCGGTGAAATGCGCGCGGAAATAGCGGTTGAGGCTGATCGTCTTCCTGACGTCGACGATGATCGGATCGACGGCGCTCGAACTCTTGAAATGGAGCACCGACACATCCGGGTCGAAATAAACGGTCCCGCCGGCGTCGGCGAAGCGCAGGCAGAAATCGACATCCTCGACATGCAGGAAATATCGCTCGTCCATGCCGCCGATCGAGAAATAATCCTCGCGCTTCACGCAGAAGCAGGCTCCGGAGATGACGGGGATCGGCGTCACCTTCTGCGGACACGGATCGCCGTGGAGATTGAACCGGCGGAAATAGGGATGGCGCGGCGCAACCCGGTAAAGCTGCGTCGCTTCGACGAAAGCGCGCCAAGGCGTCAGCGTGGCGCGGCGCGAGCCGCGCTGCTCGCCGCCGTCAGGATCGATGATCTTGGCGCCGATCAGCCATTTGCCGCCGGCCCGCGCGCCGTCGACCGCGAGCCGCATGGCGCCGCCGGCGGGAAGGATCGCATCCGGATTGATGAAGAGAAGGATGTCGCCTGCGGCGGCGCGGGCGCCGAGATTGCAGGCGGCCGCGAAGCCGATATTGCCGTGCCCGTCGACGACGCGCACCGGCGGACCGTCTTCTTGCGACCCGATCGCCGCGGCGATGGCGCCGTCCGGATTGCCGTTGTTGACGAGGATGATCTCGCGAACGCCTTCCTGCAGGCGGAGCGCGTCCAGCGCACGCGCCAGCACTGGGCCCGTGTGATAGGTGACGACGACCGCTGAAATCGCGCCCATGGCGAAAGCGAACCACAAACTGAAGGCGTCACCGAACGAACCGGCGTTCGCACTTTGGCGTCAAGAACTCCGCGACCGATAATTTTGACCTGATCGGTTAAACGAGTATGACAGCGCGGCGCCAAAAGCGGCAAGTGACAGAATGGCGAGCCGCCATGCCTGCCAGAGACTCGCTTCAAACATGAACGAAATGTAAGTCGCCGCCGCGGCGGCGGCGATTGCGGCGAAAGGAAGGCGCCGGAGCGGGACCGCGACGAGGCGCTGCATCGCGAACCAGAGCGTGAGCGCCAGCGCAATGACGCCGGGAAGGCCGAGCTCCAGCCAGACCTGCACAAAGAGATTATGCGGATGCGTCGGCGCTTCCTGCAGGGGGATCGGCGAGGCCGGCACGTCGATCATCACGCCCTCGGCCATCAGCGCGCGCGTGTAGTCGGCGCCGCAGCCCAAGCCCGCGCACGCGCCGAAGATGCGTTCCGCCGCCGCTTTCCAGACGATGACGCGCTGCGCCCAGGACGCCGGCAACAGCGCGCCGTCGGCGCCGGCGACGAGATCGGCCGGCGCCAGAACGAGGAGCGGCGCGGCGAGAAGGGAAAAGAGAAACAGCGCGCCGAGCGCGATGAGAACCGCGCGGGGCCGCCAAAGCGCGGCGGCGCCGGCGAGCGCGGCGAACGTCATCGCCGCGACATTGGCCGCGACGCTGAACTGCATCGCTGCGGCGAAGGTGAGCGCGATCGGCGCTGCGGCGACGGCGCGCGCGCCGAACATCGCATAAAGGATCGCCGCCGCCGGAAAAGCGAGCGGGGCGATGAGCGTGACGCCGCGGGCGAGCGCGGTCATGTCCTTGAAGCGGAGCGGGGATAAGTCCGTAGGCGGAACAATCGCCCGCAGGGCGCCGCCGGTGACGCCCTCGACGAGGAGCGCCGCCGCCGCGACCGTCACTGCGCCCGCATAGAGCGCCGCCGTCCGGCGCGCCCTTGCGGGGCTCGCGCGCGAGGCTTCAAAGACGAGCGCGCCGCCGGCGAGCCCATAGACGGCGACCGTGAGCGCGAGCTTCGGCGCGCCCGGAACCGGCGACCAGAACGCCGTCAGCGCGATCCAGAGGACGAAGGCAAGCCCCGCGAGCGCGGCGCGCGGCAGCGGCGCCCGTGCGATGTGCGAAGGCCTCAGCAGCGGCAGGCCCTCGCGCCAGATCGACGGACGCAGCGCGATCGCGAGTGCGGCGAGCGCGGCGACGACCGCCGCGCCGCGATGGCCGAAAACGGCGAACCAGGCGAGCGCCGGCATGGTCAGGAGAAAGGTCGCGTCGATCAGCCGATCGAGCCGGAGCGCTGACGGCGCCTTCACGGCCGAGGCTCAGCGTCCGCGGAGATCGGGCGGCGTCGCCTCCGCCCGAAGGGCGGCGACCGCGTCTTCGAGTGCCATGATCTCCTGCTTTTCGCTGCCGAGCCGGCGCAGCGAGACCTTTCGCTCGGCCGCCTCGCGCGCGCCGACGACGGCGATCACCGGAACCTTCGCCAGCGAGTGGTCACGCACCTTGTAATTGATCTTCTCGTTGCGGAGATCGGCCGAGGCGCGCAGGCCCGCCGCGCCCATCGCCGCGGCGACTTCCTCCGCATAGGCGTCCGCTTCCGAGGTGATCGTCGCGACGACCGCCTGTTCCGGCGCCAGCCAGAACGGCAGCTTGCCGGCGTAATGCTCGATGAGAATGCCGATGAAGCGCTCATAGCTGCCGAAGATCGCCCGGTGCAGCATGATCGGCCGCCGGCGCGCGCCGTCCTCGCCGACATAGCTCGTATCGAGCCGGGCGGGCAGCACCCGGTCCGACTGGATCGTGCCGACCTGCCAGGTGCGCCCGATCGCGTCCGTCAGATGCCATTCGAGTTTCGGGGCGTAGAACGCGCCCTCGCCCGGCAGTTCCTCCCAGCCATAGTCGGGCGTGGCGAGGCCGGCGGCGGCGACGGCGTTCCTGAGTTCGGCCTCGGCGATGTCCCAGTCCGCGTCCGATCCGAAGCGCTTTTCGGGGCGAAGCGCCAGCTTGATCGAATATTTTTCGAAGCCGAGATCGCGATAGACGCGGTCGGCGAGGCGGCAGAAGCTCATGACCTCGTCGACGATCTGGTCCTCGCGGCAGAAGATGTGCGCATCGTCCTGCGTGAACTGGCGCACGCGCATCAGCCCGTGCAGCGCCCCATGCGGCTCGTTGCGGTGGCAACAGCCATGCTCGAAAAGGCGGATCGGCAGGTCGCGATAGCTCTTCGTGCCCTGCTTGACGATCAGGACGTGCGCCGGACAGTTCATCGGCTTCAGCGCCATCAGGTCGGCCTTGCCCGAAAGCACCGGCGCGTCATCGTCCGTGGACGGAATTTCGTCGGGGACGACGAACATGTTCTCGCGATATTTGCCCCAGTGGCCGGACTGCTCCCACTGGCGCGCATCCATCAATTGCGGCGTCTTGACCTCCAGATAGCCGGCCTCGTCGATGCGCCGGCGCATATAGGCCTCGAGCTGGCGCCAAACGATGAATCCCTTCGGATGCCAGAAGACCGAGCCTTGCGCTTCCGGCTGCAGATGGAAGAGGTCCATCTCGCGCCCCAGCCGGCGGTGGTCGCGCTTTTCCGCCTCCTCAAGCCGCGTCAGATAGGCCTTGAGGTCCTTCTCGTCCTTCCACGCCGTGCCGTAGATGCGCTGGAGCATGGCGTTCCGGTGGTCGCCGCGCCAATAGGCGCCGGCGACCTTCATCAGCTTGAACGCCTTGCCGATATGCTTCGTGGACGGAAGATGGGGGCCGCGGCAAAGGTCGTGCCAGGATCCATGCCAGTAGATCCTGATCGCTTCGCTTTCGGGAAGGTCGGCGATGATCTCGGCCTTGTAGGTCTCGCCGATCGAGCGGAAATGCGCGATCGCGCGGTCGCGCGCCCAGACCTCCTTGCGGGTCGGGCGGTCCTCGTCGACGATCTCGGCCATGCGCTTCTCGATCGCCGCGAGGTCGTCGGTCGAGAAGGGCTCGGCGCGGGCGAAGTCGTAGAAGAACCCGTCCTCGATGTTCGGCCCGATCGTCACCTGCGTGCCGGGGAAAAGCTCCTGCACCGCCTGCGCGAGGAGGTGCGCCGTATCGTGACGGATGATGTCGAGCGCCTCGGGGGCTTCGCGCGTGACGATTTCAACGCGCGCGTCCCGGGCCAGCGGCTCGAAGAGGTCGGTCAGCACCCCGTCGACGCGCATCGCGATCGCCCGCTTCAGCAGCGATTTCGAGATCGATTCCGCGATTTCGGTCCCCGTGACCGCGCCTTCATAGCGGCGGACGGACTGATCGGGGAGCGTGATCTGAACCATGGGAGCGACTTTCAACCGGGCCTCGGCAGGGGCCGGGAGTTCCATGAGGAAGGCGCGAAGGTCAAGCCTTGGGCGACTTTACGCCCCGCTCCGTCCATGCCCAGTCGCCATAGCGCCAGAGCCGCCAGCCCTGATCGACGAGCTGATCGGGCACGGGATCGAAGCCGTGCGAGCCGAAGGGGTGGCAGCGGCAGAGCCGCGACAGGGTGAGCCAGGCGCCCTTGTGGACCCCGTGACGGCGGAACGCTTCGGCGGCGTAGTCGGAACAGGTCGGCAGGTGCCGACAGCGCGCGCCGAACGCGTAGAAGACGGGCGACAGCGTGCGCTTGTAAAGCCAGAGCGCGCCGAGCGCGGCCGTTGTCGCGGGCGAGGATCGCATCAGCAGGTGATAGGCGCTCGCCGGCTCGCGCGGAAGCGGGGTCAGCCCCTCGCGAGCCGCGCCGCTTCCTTTTCCACCGCCTCGAGGACGCGGAGGAGGTTGCCGCCCCAGATCTTGGCGATGTCGGCTTCGGAATAGCCGCGGCGGACGAGCTCGCGCGTGATGTTGAGCGTCTCGCCGGCGTTTTCCCAGCCGACAACCCCGCCGCCGCCGTCGAAATCCGACGCGATGCCGACATGATCGACGCCGATCGTCTTCACGACATGATCGATGTGATCGACGAAATCGGCGACGCTGGCGCGCGGGCTGATCGTCCAGCGCTCGGCCATGCGCCGCTCATAGTCGGCTTCCCTCTCCGGGCTCATCGCCGCGCGCGCCGCCGAGGTCTCGAGCTTCATCTCCTTGCGGATCCTGTCCTGCAGCGCCATTTGCGCCGCATTTAGGGGCTTCACATAGACGTCGAGCGCGACGATCTGCACGACGCCGCCGTTCGCCTTGAGGGCGCGGAGCTGTTCGTCGTCGAGATTGCGCGGGGAATCGGCGATCGCCTTCGCGCCGGAATGCGAGGCGATGATCGGCGCGGTCGAGAGCGCGGCCGCCTGCATCATCACGTCGCGGCTCGCATGGCTGACGTCGACCATGATCCCCGCCCGATTGAGCATCGCGACGAGATCGCGGCCCCTTTGGGTGAGCCCGCCGTTCGGGCCTTCGACCTCGCCCGCCTCCGTGTCAGGGTTCGAGGAATCGCCGAACTGGTTGTGGCCGAAATGGGTGACGCCG
This sequence comes from Parvularculaceae bacterium, assembly GCA_046296195.1. Taxonomy (GTDB): domain Bacteria; phylum Pseudomonadota; class Alphaproteobacteria; order Caulobacterales; family Parvularculaceae; genus Amphiplicatus. The sequence continues at coordinate 61,051 of JBKBLR010000001.1, forward strand.
GCATAACGCACGCCGTCCCGAGCAAGGCGGTCAACATCAGCCTGCTGCGGATCGGGGCCCAAGGGAAAGGCGTTCTCCATGCCGATGAAAGCGACCTTGCGGCCCGATTTCGCGATCCTGCGCGCCTCTTTCACGCTGCGCGCCAGACCGATCTCGGCCGGATAAGCGCGCGCAAAGCGGTGGATGGCGGCGAGGCGGGTGAAGGCGATCTCGCGCGCCTTCGCATAGCCCTCATCCGTCAGCGGCCCCTGCGGCGTGTAGACGATGAAGAACGCCGCATCGAGGCCGCCCGCGCGCATCTTCGGCAGATCGTTCTGGAGCTCCGTGAAGCCGCCGGGATCGGCCTTGTGCGTCGCATAGTCGAGCGGGATGTCGACATGGGTATCGAGCGTCATCACGCGGTCATGGATCGCGCGCACCCTGGCTTCGAGCGACGGATCCTCGAGCGGCGCGGCGAGCGCCGGCGGCGCAAGAAGAAGGGACGCGGCGATCAGTTTCATCTTCATGGAGCAGCCTTCGTAGCTGGAGCGGCGTCAGCCGCCGAGGATTCTCTTCACTTCCGCGACGAGCTCGGCGCGCTTCACCGAAATCTGCGCCGGCTTGCCTTCGCGCCAGGCGGCGTTGTCGCCGATTTCCTTCGAGAGTTCGGCCCCGCGCGCGAGGTCCTTGAGCGTGACCTCGCCCTTCGCGCGCTCATCGCCGCCGACGATGACTGCGACGGGGCTTCCCCGCTTGTCGGCGTATTTCAATTGCGCCTTCATGCCGGAGCCGCCGACATAGACCTCGGCGCGCAGGCCCGCGGCGCGCAGCTCGGCGGCCATCATCTGATAGTCCGCCAACTGATCATCCTCGAGCGCGAGGATGACGACCGGCCCCTTCGCCGTACGCGTCGCCGCGCCCTGGAGCTCGAGCGCGGCGAGCAGGCGCGAGACGCCGATCGACGCGCCGACGGCTGGAACCTCGACGCCCTTGAAGCGCTCGACTAGGCCGTCATAGCGCCCGCCCGATGCGACCGAACCGACGCGCACCGGCCGGCCCTTCTCATCCGCGATCGCGCTCAGCAGCTCCGCTTCGAAAACGGGGCCGGTGTAATATTCAAGGCCGCGGATGACCGAGAGGTCGATCTTGGCGCGCGCCTCATCAAGACCGAGCGCCTTCAATTGCGCGGCGATCGCCGCGAGCGTTTCAACGCCCTTCGCGCCCGCCGCCGAGGCGCCGACGACGTTTGAAAGCCGCGCGCAGGTTTCCGCATTCGTCGCCGCGGTCGCCTTCATGAAGGCCATGACGCGCGCGATGTCGGCGTCGGCGAGCTTCGCCCCCTCGGTGAAATCGCCTGAATCATCCTTGCGCCCCGGCCCGAGCAGCAGGGCGACCCCCGCCTCGCCGAGGCGGTCGAGCTTGTCCATCGCCCTGAGGACGCCAAGGCGGGTCGAGGCGTGCGCCGCGTCGCTGAGCCCGAGCGTGTCGAGAAGCCCGGTCAGCGCGTTGCGGTCGTTTAGGCGAATCTGAAAATCGCGGCGCGCAAGGCCCGCAGCTTCGAGCGCCGCGCCGAGCATCACGACGCATTCGGCGTCGGCGTGCGGCGCCGGCGCGCCGACCGTATCCGCGTCGCATTGCGTGAACTGCCGGAAGCGCCCCGGCCCCGGCTTTTCATTGCGCCAGACGGACCCCACCGCATAGCGGCGGAAAGGCTTCGGCAGCGCGTCGTAATGTTCGGCGACATAACGGGCGAGCGGCGCGGTGAGGTCATAGCGCAGGCTCATCCACTGCTCGTCGTCGTCCTGGAGCGAGAAGACGCCCTGATTCGGGCGGTCGACGTCGGGCAGGAACTTGCCGAGTGCGTCGGTATATTCGAAGGCCGGCGTTTCGAGCGGATCGAAGCCGAAGGATTCGTAGACGGAGGAAATGCGGGCGAGCATCGCGCGCTCGGCGGCGATCTCCGCCCCGAAACGGTCGCGAAAGCCGCGGGGAACGCGCGCTTTCGGGCGCGGGGGTTTGCGCTGTTCAGCCATGAGGGGCGGGATAGCCGAGGCCGCGCGGGGCCGCAAATTCTAATCGGCGGCGGGGCGCTCGCTGAGGCGTTCGACCCGCGTCACGATGACCGCCTCGCGCGGGACCTCGGCCTCGAAGGGGCCCGCGGGGCCGGTTGGAACCGCGCCGATGGCGTCGGCGACGTCCATGCCGTCGATCACGCGCCCGAACACCGTGTAGCCGTAGCGGATACCAAGGTCGTTGACGAAATGGTCGAGCGCTTCGTTGTTGTCGGCGAGATTGACATACCACTGCGCGCCGGCGCTGTTCGGATCGCGCATGCGCGCCATGGCGAGCGTCGTGCGGTAGTTCGGAAGGCCGTTGTCGCCTTCGTAAGGCACGGGGGCGCGCGTCGGCCGCTCGTTATAGGCGACGCCGTAGCCGCCGCCCTGCACGACGAAGCCGGGGACGACGCGGTGGATGATGGTGCGGTCGTAATGGCCGTCCGCCGCATATTGGAGGAAATTGGCGACCGTCTTTGGCGCCTGCGCGCCATAAAGCTCGACGATGATGTCGCCCTTCGAGGTCGACAGGCGCGCAAAGTCGGTCGCCGCCGGCCAGGCGAAGTCGTCGGCGCGGGTCGGCGGCGGCGAGGGAACCACCGTCTCGGCCGGCGGCGGCGCCGTCTCTTCGACGACCTCGCCCGCCGGCGCTGACGAAGGCGCGGCGGAGGCCGGGGCGGGCGCGTCTTCCTTCCCGCTGCAGGCGGCGAGCGCCATCGCGGCGAGCGCCGCGCAAGTCGATCGGGCGACAAATCGCATCGTCATTCCCCTTCGAGGCGATCTCGGGCCTTCGCCCTGATCGCGTTGATCCGGTCGATGAGCGCGCGCGTCGATCCGTCATGACCGCTCGCCGCGCCCTTCATCTCTCCCGCCCGCGCAATCTTCGGCAGGATGCCCTTCGCCAGCGCCTTGCCGAGCTCGACGCCCCACTGGTCGAAGGAATTCACGCCCCAGATCACGCCCTGGCAGAAGACCTTGTGCTCATAGAGCGCGATCAGCGCGCCGAGCGTCGCCGGCGTCAGGCGCTCCATCAGGATCGCGTTCGACGGCCGGTCGCCCGGGAAGAGCTTGTGCGGCAGGAGCGCGGCGATCTTGTCCGGGGCAAGTCCTTGCCGTGCGAGCTCGGCGCGCGTTTCGGCCTCGTCCTTCCCGCGCATCAGCGCTTCGGGCTGGGCGAGGAAATTGGCAAGGAGCTTCTCGTGATGGTCGCCCATCGGCGCGGCGGACAGCGCGGCGGCGATGAAATCGCAGGCGATGAGATCCGTACCCTGATGGATGAGCTGGTAGAAGGCGTGCTGGCCGTTGGTGCCGGGCTCGCCGAAAAGGACGGGCCCGCTCGCGCGCGCGAGGGGAGCGCCCGCGATCGAGACGGATTTGCCGTTCGATTCCATGTCGAGCTGCTGGAGGAAGGCCGGCAGGCGGTGAAGATGCTGGTCATAAGGGAGGACCGCGAGCGCGCCCGCGCCCATGATGTTGCGGTTCCAGACGCCGGCGAGCGCGAGAAGCGCGGGCATGTTGCGCTCGAGCGGCGCCGAGCGGAAATGCTCGTCCATCCCATGGGCGCCCTTGAGGAGCGCCTCAAAAGCCGGCCAGCCGCATTGCAGCGCGATCGACAGACCGATCGCCGACCACAGCGAATAGCGACCGCCGACCCAGTCCCAGAAGACGAACATGGTCTGCGGCGCTATGCCGAAATCCGTCACCGCCTTCACATTCGTCGACAGCGCGATGAAATGCTTTGCGATCGAGGCTTCGTCGCCGCCATGGGCGAGGAACCACGCCCGCGCGCTCGCCGCGTTGGTCATCGTCTCTTCGGTCGTGAAGGTCTTCGAGGCGATGATGAACAGCGTCGTTTCAGGATCGACGGCGGCGAGCGTGTCGGCGAGGTGCTGGCCGTCGACATTCGACACGAAGAAGGCGCGCCGGCCCTTCAGCCAGAAGGGCCGCAGCGCCTCGACCGCCATCAAGGGCCCGAGGTCCGAGCCGCCGATGCCGATATTGACGACGGTGTCGAGCGGACGGCCCGAAAAGCCTTTCAGCGCGCCCGCCGCCATGCGGTCGGCGAAGGCCTTCATCTTCGCCCTTTCGGCGGCGACGAGCGGGGCGACGTCGGCCCCGTCGACCCTGTAGGGACGGCCGGAGAAATCCCGCAGCGCCACGTGAAGAACCGCGCGGTCCTCGGTCGCGTTGATCTTCGCGCCCGAGACCATGCGCGCGATGGCGCCTTCGAGGTCGGCGGCGCGGGCGAGGTCGAGGAGCGCGGCGCGCGCCGAACGCGAGATCTTGTTCTTGGAATAGTCGAGGAAGAGCCCCGCCGCCTCGAGCGAGAAATCGGCGGCGCGCGCCGGATCGGTCTCGAAAAGGTTGATGGTGCGCGTCTTGCGAAGGCTCGCCCCAAGCCGCTCAAGGTCCGCCCACGAGGCGTCTTCCGAAAGGCTCATCGTGGATTAACCATCAAGGATGCCCCGCGCGTTGATAAAGATTTTATCGAGGCGCCTCAACCGATCTTAATGACGACGTCGTAAGGGACGTTCCATGACCGCATCAGATCGCACCGCTCTCGCCCGGCGTCTTCTCCGCAACGCCCTCGTTGTGATCGCGGCGACGGCGGTTTTCGGCTTCAAGGCGGCCGAACGCGGACCCCTCGCGGCGCCCGCGCCGGTCGCGATCGCCGCGCATTGATCTTCACGACTTGTATTTGACCGCGCAGCCGTAGGGATTCGTTTCCTTGACGGCGACCGGTTCGCCCTTGCCGACGCTCGACAGCGCCGCGAGCACATAGTTGAAGGCCCCCTCGACGGTCGCATGGTTCGCCGACGGCTTGTCGTCGATCGCGCCGGCATAGCGCAGCACCCCGTCCTTATCGATCAGCGCCATTTGGGGCGTCGTATTCGCGTCATAGGCCTTGCCGACGACGCCGTCCGGATCGAGCAGGATATAGTCGGGCTCGGAGGCCCATTCCTTCATCAGCTTGTTGGCGCGGGTCGCGTCCGCGTGGCCCTGCTTGCCGGGCGCTGACGACATCACCGTGATCCAGACCGCGCCGGCCGCGTTGGCGGCCTTCTGGGTCTTCTGCATGTTGCCGGTCTCGTAGTGCTTCTGGACGAAGGGGCAGCCGTCATTCGTCCATTCGAGGATGACGGTCTCACCCTTGAACTGGTCGAGCGAGATGGTCTCGCCGCTCGCGGTCGGGCCCGAGAAAGCCGGCGCCGGCGCATCGACCGCGGGGCCGGCGACGGCGACCGCGGCGAGCGCGGCCGTGGCGGCGGCGAGGGCGAAGAGTTTCTTCATCGCCAGACTCCTTTTTCTGCGGGGGTTACGAGCTTGAGGATCGCGGCCTCCGTCAGCGGCTGGGGCAGCACCACCGCCTCGCCGCCCGGGGGATAATAAACGTAGAGCGGCACGCCATTGGCGCCGAACGAAGCGAGCGCCTCGGCGATCCTGTCATCGCGGTTGGTCCAGTCCGCGACGACGAAGGTGACGTCGGCGGCGGCAAAGGCGTTCGCAACATTTTTCGACGACAGAACCGTCAGCTTGTTCACCTGGCAGGTGACGCACCACGCCGCCGTGAAGTCGATGAAGAGCGGCTCGCCACCGGCGCGCCGGCGTTCGATATCAGCCGCGTCGAAGGGCACGGCCTCGCCGATCGCATAGCGCGCCTGCGCCGCGACAGCGTTCGCTGGGCGAAGGAGCGCCACTGGAACGACGGCGAGCGCAAGGGCGGCGAGCGCGGCGGCGCGCGCGGCGCCGCCCGTCCGCCCCCATTCCCAGAGCCGGGCGGCGAGCGCGAGGAGCACAAGCCCCGTGAGTGCGAGCGCCAGACCGGCGCGATCCGTCTGGGCGCTGAGCACCCAGATGAAATAAGCGCTCGCCGCGAAGACCGGAAACGCCAGAAGCTGCCGGAACCGGTCCATCCAAGCCCCCGGCTTCGGCAGCCGGCGCGCAAGGGCCGGCGAGAAGGAGAGCGCGACGTAAGGCGCGGCGAGCCCCAGCGCCATGGCGATGAAGATCGCTATGCCGCCCGCCGGCGGCAGCAGCGCCGCGGCGCCGACCGGCGCGGTGAGGAACGGACCGACGCAGGGCGCGGCGACGAAGACGGCGAGGACGCCGGTCAGGAAGGCGGCCATGTCGCCCTGCGCCGACGCCAGGAGGCCGCCGCCGACATTCTGGAAGCCCTGCCCCACCGTGAAGGCGCCGGCGAGATTGAGGCCGACGGCGAACAGCACATAGGCCGACAGCGCGATGACGACCGGCGACTGCAGGTGAAAGCCCCAGCCGAGCCCCTCGCCCGCGGCGCGCAAGGCGATGAGCGTCGCGCCGAGAACGGCGAAGGTCGCGACGACGCCGGCGGCGTAGAGCGTTCCATGGCGCCGCATGGTCCGCGCCTCCGCGCCGGCGGCGGCGAAGGACGCGGCCTTCACGAACAGGATCGGGAACACGCAGGGCATCAGATTGAGGATGGCGCCGCCGAGGAAGGCGGCGAGCAGAAGCCCGGGCAGCGATTGCAGCGCGGGCGCCGGCGCCCCCCTCGTCGCCCGCGCGCCCGGCGGCGCATCGAGCGCGATCGCGGGATCGGGCGTCGCGGCGAGCGCGAAATTCTTCGCGCCCGTCGCCGTGTCGACGCTGAGGACGCCTTTGAGCGCGCCCTCCGGCGCCTTCAGCGCCGGCATCGAGACGCGCACGACGTCGCCGCGCCGCTCGAAGCGCTGCGCCGCTGAGGGCGCGACGAGATTGTCCGCCTCCGGAAAGAAATAGGCGCCGGTCGCCCCGGCGCCGAGCGCTGCGGCCTCGATGACGATTTCGCCTTCGGCGCTGTTGTAGGCGGCCTCGGCGGGAACGGGCGCGGCGGCGTCGGCGGCGGCGAAGATCGCCGCTGCGTCCCTGTTCGCGGCAGGCTCGGCGAGGACCGGCAGCGACAGCGAGAAGACGCCGGTTTCGGGCACGCAGATGTCGGCGCAGATGAGCCAGGTCGCCTCAAGGCCGACGTCGAGAGTCGAGCCGACGAGGGCGTTGGCCGGCGCGGTCAGCCTCGCCAGGAAGACCGGTTCGCCCTCATGGCCGTAATTGACGAGCGGGCCGATGGCGATGCGATGCGGCGCGGGATAGTCGACGGGGCCGGCCGACGCGCCGTCGGGCAGCGTCCAGACCGTGTCGAGCGGCAGGCCGGAATCGCCCGGGTTCTTCCAGTAGACATGCCAGCCGTCTTCGAGGACCTGATGCAGCGCGAGTCGGACGGTCCCGCCCGGCGCGACGCCGGTTCGTTCGGCGAGGAGTTCGGAGCGCGCATGATCCGTGACCGCGACTGATTGCGCGGCGGCCGGCGCAAGGAGCGCGGACGACAGGGCGGCGGCGGCGAGGGCGGCCTTCATGCCGCCTCATTAAGGGCGGGCTTCGTTGACGCCAAGCAAAAGGGGCGGGCCCTCCCGCCGCGCTCGCCGAGACGTGAAGGCGTCACGAAAACCGGCGGACGCTCGCGGCCTCGGTCTCGGTCATGTTGAACCGCCGCATCCGGCGCAGGATCAGGTTCCGCCAGTTTCCGAGCGAAAGCAGGTGCGAATAGAGGATCGGAAGGACGTTCAGCTTACGGACTTTGAGGAATTCCTCGTCGGAAAGCCCCGCCAGCTTTCGTTCGTCGACGCCGAAATATTGCGCGAAGGCTTGCGGCGCGCCGCCGGCGGTCGGCGTGTATTGCGCCGATTGCCCCGAGATGAGGTCGAGTTCCTTGACCTGCTTGAGGACCTGCTCGGTGAGGCGGCGGTCCGATTCATAGGTCTTGGTGAATTCCATCGCCTGTTTCGACAGCTCGCTGAGCTCGCCGCCGGCGAACAGCTTGGCGTCGGCGTTGCGGTCAAGACCCTCGAAGCCGGCGTCGATCACAAGCGCGAAGCGATCCCCGCCCTGCTCGGCGGCGAGGCCGAACGGATAGCGGCGGATGTAGCCGGGGATATAGGCGTAAGGGTCCCAGTGACCGTTCTCGTCGACGAACAGGTTGACGTCGTCGAGAAGGCCTACGATCGCGAGCGGCTGAAGGTCCTCGAGCGAGCCGAACACGACCGGGTAATGGCGGCTTGCTTCGGCGATTTCCGAGATCGTCAGCGGAATCGCCCGCACATTGGCGCAGAACTGGAAGGGTTTAGCGGCGGCCCGAACGCCGAGATCGCCATGGGACTGGGTGTTGAGCAGTTCTGGGCGCTGGAAGAGAAACATCGTTCCCGAAATCTGCATCGACGGGGCGGTCTGGCTCATGGGCGCGTTACCTCATTGAAGGGCGAAGAGGGGCCGCCGGCCGCGGTCCGCCCCTTCGGACGGCGCTGCCCAATGACCCGCGAAAGACGGCGCCCCATAGCAAAAGCCCCCGCCCCGTCCAAGGCTTAAGATGGCGATGCAAGAAAAGCCGCTGCAACCTGCGGCTTTTCGAACGGCACGAGATGCGTGACGCCGGCAAGGCGATCGACCCGTGCGCCGAGGCGCCGGAAGCGGCGTTCCGAGCCTTCCGGCACGGTTGAGGAGGGATGGGCTGCGGCGAGGACCGAAATCGGCGCTTTGCAGCGCTTGAGCGCGCCCCAGAGATCATTCGCCTGCGCCGCGAAATTCGCCGCTTCCCAGGCCGGCGCGCAGGCAAGGCGCACGCCCTCGCCGTCGGCGAGGAGGCCGTCCTCGAGATAGTCCTCGATGATCCCCTCGGCCCAGCCCGCGAAAAAGGGCTTGGCCGCGTAACTCGCGAGCGCCGAGCGCCGGTCCGGCCAGCGGCTGCGCCGCCGCGCGGCCGCCCTGACCAGCGGAATGCGCGGCGCGATCAGCGGCCAGACCGGGGACGCGGCGAGCATCGACCAGCGTTTCGGCATCGCGACCGGCTCAATGAGGCGAAGCGCCGCGACGTCGGCTTCGCCGGCCGCCGCCGTCGCCGCGGCGACGCCGCCGAGACTGTGCCCGGCGAGCGTCCAGGGACCCTTCGCCGCCAGGGCGGCGAGCGCCGCCCTGACGCGCCGCAGGTCTTCTCCGAAAACCGCCATGCTGCGATGGCCGCCCGGCTCGGCCGGCAGGCGTGTGCGGCCATGGCCGCGAAGATCGACGGCGAAGACATCGAACCGGTCGCCGAGCGCTTCCAGCATGCGCCGGTAGGCGGAGGCGCAAAAGCCGTTCGCGTGCGCGAACAGGAGCGGCGGCGCGCCTTCGCGCCCGAACCGAAGAAGCGCGACCTCGCCGCCGTCGATCGCCACGCAGCAGCGCTGCGCCGCGTTCATCGCCGTCGCCGCCCTCATATTTCGTCGCGCCCGTCCGCGGCGAGGCGATAGATGGTCAAAAGGTGCAGCGCATCTTCGGAGGCGCGGTGTCGGCGCGGCGCCAGACGATCCGCCTGCTGAAGAAGCCTTGCCTTGGCCGCGTCCGACAAGGGCGGCATCGCCCGCGCAAAATCGTGAAGCCTGATGCCGCAGCGCCGGCCTGCCGCCTGAAAGAGCCGCAGCATCCAGAATCCGTCCCAGTCGGGCGCGTCGGAATAGACGGTGCGGCCCTCAAGCGCCGTTTCGAGGCGTTTGCAGGCGTCGGAAGGATCGGTTCCAAGGTCGCGCAGCATCCGCGGCGAAATGCCGTGCAGGCGTTCGGCCTTAGGGTCCCAGGCCTCCATCGACCAGGACGGCGCCGGATTGATCAGCACGGCGTCAGTGAGGCCGTCGTCGAGCGCCCAGCCGACCTCGATCGGCCAGGAAAAGGGCCCGAGGCCCGAGGCTTCAAAATCGATGAAAGCAAAACGCGGCGGCGCAGAGCGGTCTCCCAAGCGTCGCCTCCCGCGACTTCACCATCGTGGCAGAGTTTAGCCGCGCGCCGCCCCGGCCGGCCAGCCCGCCCGCGCGTCAGGGCTTGGCCCGGAAGACGCCGGTCGCGGGATCGCGCTCGAAATCGAGAATTTCGCCGTCAGGCCCCCGCGCCTCGCCCCGCAGCGCGTCGATCGCCCGGCGCCATTCGCCGGCCTTGCGCGCGCCGAACCGGTAAAGCGCGACCGCGCCACCGATGAACAGAAACCCTGCGATGATCCCGGCGGCTGAATTCATGGTCGTCGATCTCCCAAATCGCCCCGCCCCGCAGCGTCCGACATTCTAGCGTTGACGCCGACGCGCCTGCAACAAGCCGCCGACCCCGCGGCGGGCGCCAAAGCGCATCACAATGTCGCTTCGGCGCAATCGGTCGCGGCGGCGCGCCTTGACCGGCAAGGGGCCCAGCCGCCATCTTCGGCTGTCGATAGCGCATTTCATCCGAGGCGTCTTGGATCTCGCACTCACCTCCGTCTCTGCGGCGCCTTTTCGAAACGAGGGCTTTGCGGAAGCCGTGGCGGGCCTGCGCGCGCTCTGCGGCGAAGATCTCGCGTCAGTCAACACGACGATTCTCGGCGCGATGCGCTCGCGCGCGCCGATGATCGTCGAAATCGCGAGCCACCTCATCAATTCCGGCGGCAAGCGCCTGCGCCCTCTGCTCACGCTCGCGGCGGCGCGCCTTTACGGCTATGAGGGCGAAGATCATGTCAGGCTCGCCGCCGCGGTCGAGCTCATTCACGGCGCGACGCTCCTCCATGATGACGTCGTCGACGCCTCCTCGCTGCGGCGCGGCGAGCGGACGGCGAATGTCATCTGGGGCAACAAGGAAAGCGTCCTCGTCGGCGATTACCTGTTCGCGCAGGCCTTCGAGCTGATGGTCGCGGCGGGCGACCTCAAAGTGCTCGACGTGCTCTCGCGCGCCTCCGGCGTCATCGCCGAAGGCGAAGTGCTGCAGCTTGCGACGCAGAAGAACCTCGAGGCGACTTTCGAGATGTATCTTGCCGTCGTCGAATCGAAGACGGCGGCGCTGTTCGCCGCCGCGACGCAGGCCGGCGCGATCATCGCCGGCGCGGACGCGCGCGGCGAAGAAGCGCTGCGCAGCTTCGGACGCAATCTCGGCGTCGCTTTCCAGCTCGTCGACGACGCGCTCGACTATGCCGGCCGCGAGCAGTCGCTCGGCAAGAGCGTCGGCGATGATTTCCGCGAGGGCAAGATGACGCTGCCCGTCGTTTACGCCATCGACCGCGCGAGCCCCGCCGATCGCGACTTCTGGCGCCGGACGATCGCCGAAGGCCGCCAGCGCCCGGGCGATTTCGACCGCGCGCGGGAGATCCTCGCCGCGACCCGCGCGCTCGACGACACCCTCGCCTGCGCCCGGCGCTACGCCGCGCGCGCGCTTGACGATCTCGCGCTCACCCCCGCCAACGCCTATTCGGCGCAGTTCGCCGCCGTCGCGGCGCAATCGGTCGCGCGCATTTCCTGAAACCTATTCCGCCGCCTTGGCGAGCGGGGCGGATGCGCGCGGCGCGGTCGCGGCGACGAGCAACCCCCTTGCCGCGGCCCGGCGGTAAAGGAGGAGCGCCGGCGCCATGAAGAGCGCAACGAGCCCCGCGGGCGCAAGGAACTGAAACGCTGGCGGCAGCCCCGCCGCGACGATCGCTGCAAGGGTCGAAAGCGCGACGAGGCCGAGATAGAGCGTCGTCACGGCCGCGTGGCGCGCGCCGAGCCCGATGAGCAGCTGGTAGAGATGCTCGCGATGGGCTTGGAAAACATTCTGGCGGCGCATCGCCCGGTGGGCGAGCGTGAAGGCGACATCGAACAGGAACGGCAGAAAGACCGTCGGCGCGAAGAGCGGCGATACCGCGCCCGGCGCCCGCGCCGCCAGCACGGCGAGCGCGGCGATCGCAAAGCCGATCGACTGGCTGCCGCTGTCGCCAAGAAAGAGCTGCGCTTTCGGGAAATTGAGCGGCAGGAAACCGAACAGGGCCGCCGCAAGAAGCGTCGCCGCCGCGCCATAGGCGCCCGCGCCGGCCGCCGCCGCCGCGACGGCGAGGGCGGAGAGCGCAAAGATCGCGGCCGTCGCCGCAAGCCCGTTCGCGCCATCCATGAAATTGAACGCGTTCATGAAGGCGACGATCCAGAACACGGTGAGCGCCGGCGCGAAGAGCCCGAGCGGCGCCGCGCCGGTCAGCGGCGCGGGAACCGTGTCGACGGCGCCGAAGAGGACGACGAACAGCGCCGCGAGGACAGCCTGACCGATGAGCTTGAGGGCCGTGGGCATGGCGCGGATATCGTCGGCGAACCCGAGGGCGAAAGCGCACGAGACGAGCGCCAGAAACTTCCAGAAGTCCGCTTCGAAGAGAATGAGACCGAGCGCCGGGAGGAGAAAGCCCGCCATCACAGCGACGCCGCCGGTGCGCGGCGTCGGCGTTTTGTGATTCGAGCGCGCGACCGGCGTGTCGGCGACCCAGCCTCGACGCGCGAGGAACCGCCCTGAGAAGTACGACAGCGCCGCTGCGGCGAACGCAGCGGCGGCGAGGAGGAGCGCGGCGCTCATGCGCCCGCCCTCCCGTAAAGACGCGCATCGAGCGCCCACCAGCCCTCGGCGCGCATGGCGCTCGCAGCGCGCGCCGCCGCGCTTTGCGAATGAAAGAGCGCGAACGCCGTCGCGCCGCTCCCGGACATGCGCGCCGCAAGAGCGCCCGGCGCGGCGGCGAGGCGCTTGATGACGCGCGCGATGACCGGCTCGCGCGCGATGGCGAAAGGCTCGAGATCGTTGCGCGTGCGCGCGATCATCGCCGCCAGGCCGTCGAGGCTCGCCGCGCCGGAGAAATCGGGATCGCCGGGCGGCGCCGGCGACGGATGGCGGGCGTCGAAAGCGCGGAAGACAGGCCCGGTCGGCATCGCGACGCGCGGATTGACGAGACAGACCGCGAGCGGGGGAAGCGGTGGGCCAGGGCGCAGCCTTTCGCCGGCCCCGCTGACGAGCACAGGCGCCCTCGCAAGGCAGGCCGGCACGTCGGCGCCCAGCGAAAAGGCGAGCGCGGCGAGCCGCGCGGCGGGAAGATCGAGCCGCCAGAGTTTCATCAGCGCCCGGAGCGTCGCCGCTGCGTCCGCCGAGCCGCCACCGACTCCGGAAGCGATCGGCAGGCGCTTGTCGAGAACGATGCGCGCGCCCGCCGCGACGCCCGCTTCCCGCCGTAGGAGCCTTGCTGCGCGCATCACGAGATTGCAGTCGGCGGGCTCGTTCAGCAGCGGCGCCGCGAACGGGCCGATGATCTCGAGCGACAGATCGCGCGCCGGCTCGACGGCGACGACGTCGCCGGCGTCGGCGAAGACAAAGAGGCTTCTCAATTCATGAAGCCCGTCGCGCCGCACGCCTCCGACATGGAGGTAGAGGTTGATCTTGGCCGGCGCGATTTCCTCGATCATGGTCGGATCAGCGGGGCGCCTTTGACGCCGGCGGAAGACCCTCGCTCAGCTTTTTCTCGATCGCGGCCCGCGTCGCCTCGTTGGGCTTCAGCTCGAGCGCCCGCCGCCACTGGAACCCGGCCTCCACGGTCCTGCCGAGCCGGGCGTAAACATCGCCGAGATGATCCGTGATCGTCGGATCGGCGGGCTCGAGCGAGGCCGCCTTTTCAAGATGCGGCAGCGCTTCCTCATAACGGCCGAGCTGGTAATGCGCCCAGCCGAGGCTGTCGATGATGGCGCCCGAATTCGGCGCGAGCGCCACCGCCTTCTCGATGAGCCCGAACGCTTCCTCAAGATTCTCGCCGCGCTCGGCCCAGCTGTAGCCGAGATAGTTGAGCGTCGTCGGCTCCTCCGGCGCGATCTCGACCGCGCGCTTGAGATCGGCTTCCGCGTCGGGCCAGCGCTTCAGCTCGATGAGCGCGGCGGCGCGGCCGACGAAGAATCGCCAGGCATCCTGCGGCGTCTCGGGCTTGAGCAGCGCGATCGCCTCGCTCGCGGCCGCGACGGCCTCCCCGAACCGGCCCTGGTCGGCGTAGAGGCCGGCGAGCGTCAGGCGCACCTCCTCCGACGACCGGTCGGCGCGCGCGGCCTTGCGCATCAGCGCGATCGCCTCGGAAACCTTCTCTTCGGCGGCGAGGCTTGCGGCGATGTCTATCTGCGCCTGTTCGTAATAGGGAGATGACGGGGGCACCCGCCCCAGCACGGCGCGCGCGGCCGAATAATTTCCGTAGATGTTGAGAATCGAGCCGGCGAGCTGGCGCGCCGGCGCGAAGTCGGGGTCGAGGTAAAGAGCAAGCTGCGCCAGCACCAGCGGCAGGGTGAATTGCGGCTCGCCGACCTTGAAGCCGGCGTCGGCGGCTCTGGCGCGCTCTCCCGCCGACTGCTCGAGAATGTTGCCAGAGAAATTATAGAACGCGATCGCGGTTCCCTGCGCCGCCGACAGGTTGAGATAGGCCTTGCTCGGCGTCTTGCGGTCGAGGCGGGCAAGGCCGGCGCGCGCCACACGGCGTCCGGCGCCGCGATCGCGCTCGAGGATGTGGTAGAAGCTGCGCGCCGCATCCGCGTCGCCCGCGCGCTCGAGAAAGGCCCCGAACGCTTCTCGGCCCGCCGGCCCGGCGAAAGACGCGATCGAAAGCTGGTGCGCCGCGCGCGCCGCGTCGCGGTCGCCCGCCGCTTCGGCGAGCAGCGCCGCAATCATCGGATTAAAGCCCCGGAAAACGTCAGGCGGGCCGCCGGCGAGCGCGTCGAGCCCTTTTTGCGGGCCGCCCTGTTCGGCCGCGATCCAGATCCCGGCGATGTAGGCGATCGATTTCGAGAAGGATTCATTGAAGTCGTCGGCGAGATAGGTTTTCGCCGCCTCAAGATCGCCGCGCCTGATCTTCGCGCTCGCCAGCGTGATCCGCGCCAGGCCGTCGCTTTCAATGTCGGCGGCGAGGCGCTCGGCGAACGGGATCGCACGGTCGATGCGCCCGCTGGCGAGGCCGTAAAGAAACGCCTGCCGCAGCGCGTCCTTGTCGTCAGGATTGATCGCAGCGGCGACGGCGTATTTGTCGGCCGCCGCCGCGATGTCGTTGACGCCGGCGGCGACGCGGCCCGAAAGGTAATCGCCGGCGCCGCTCGACAACGGCGGCGGCTCGGCCGTCGCGCACGCCCCCAGAACCACGGCGCATGCGCACCCGAAGAACACCCCTTTCAACACAAACGCTCCTGACTTCGCCGTCACATGTTCGGATAGTTGGGCCCGCCGCCGCCTTCGGGCGTCGTCCAGGTGATGTTCTGCGACGGGTCCTTGATGTCGCACGTCTTGCAGTGAACGCAGTTCTGCGCGTTGATCTGGAAGCGCGGATCGGCGCCGTCGGCGTTCAGCACTTCGTAGACGCCGGCCGGACAGTAGCGCTGCGCCGGTTCTGCATAGCGCGGCAGGTTCACCGCGATCGGCACGGCGGGATCCTTCAGAACGAGATGCGGCGGCTGGTTCTCCTCGTGATTGACGCCGGAGAAGGAGAGGTTCGTCAGCCGGTCGAAGGTGAGAACGCCGTCAGGGCGCGGATAATCGATCGGCGCAAAGCGCGACGCCTCGCCGGTCGCCGCCGCGTCGGTCTTGCCGTGCTTCAGCGTGCCGAAAAACGAAAAACCGGGGATGAGAGTGTTCGTCCAGAGGTCGAGCCCCGAGAGCCCGATGCCGCCCAAGAGCGTGCCGAAGTTCGACCATAAGGGCTTGGCGTTGCGCGCCTTCTTCAGCTCGCGCTTCACCGACGAGACGTCATAGGCGGCCGTGTAGGCCTGCAGCTCGTCGCCCTCGCGGCCCGCGGCGATCGCGTCGAAGGCGGCGTCCGCCGCCATCATGCCCGTCAGCATGGCGTTGTGGTTGCCCTTGATGCGGGGCACGTTGACGAAGCCCGCCGCGCAGCCGATCAGCGCGCCGCCCGGAAAGACGAGCTTCGGCACCGACTGGTAGCCGCCTTCGGTGATCGCGCGCGCGCCATAGGCGATGCGCTTGCCGCCCTCGAGGAGTCTTGCGATCTCCGGGTGCGTCTTGAATTTCTGGAACTCCGCATACGGATAGATATACGGGTTCTTGTAGTTGAGGTGGACGACGAAGCCGAGCGCGATCGTGTTGTCGTCGTAATGATAAAGGAACGATCCCCCGCCCGTCGCATTGTCGAGCGGCCAGCCGAAACTGTGCTGGATATGGCCGGGGCGCGCATTCTCGGGCCTGATCTCCCACAGCTCCTTGAGCCCGATGCCGTATTTCTGCGGCTCTGAATTCTGGTCGAGGCCGAAGCGCGCGATGATGAGCTTTGCGAGCGAGCCGCGCGCGCCCTCGGCGATGAAAACATACTTGCCGCACAGCGCCATGCCGGGCTGGTAGTGGTCGGTCTTTTCGCCGTCGCGCCCGATCCCGACCTCGCCGACGACGACGCCGCCGAGCGATCCGTCCTCGCGCCAGAGCGGCTTTGACGCCGCCATGCCGGGATAGATCTCGACGCCGAGGCTCTCCGCCTCGCCGGCGAGCCAGCGGCAGACATTGCCCATCGAGACGATGTAATTGCCGTGGTTCTTCACCATCGGCGGCATGGCGAAGACGGGCAGCGGCAGCGAGCCTGAAGGGCCGAAGAGCCTGAAGCTTTCGGAGGTCACCGCCACCGTCACCGGCGCGCCCCTGTTCTTCCAGTCCGGGAAGAGCGCATCGAGGCCCGACGGGTCGAGGACGGCGCCTGAAAGGATATGGGCGCCCACTTCCGACCCCTTCTCGACGACCACGACCGACAGGTCCGACCCGGCCTCGGCGGCGCGCTGCTTCAGGCGGATCGCGGCGGAAAGCCCGGCGGGCCCCGCGCCGACGATCACCACGTCGAAATCCATGCGTTCGCGCTCTTCGGCGTCGGTGGTCATTCCTGCTCCCTGAAATCAGCCTATAAACGGGATTGGTGACGGCAGGGTTCGCCTTTTGGCTCAATTCATCGCCAAAGGCCATTGAGGCGGTCGCCGCACCCCCGCCGCCAGCCGCTGGATCCCCGATGTCTGTCGCCGCCTTCGTTCTGGTCTCGATCGCCGCCTGCGCCGGCCTCCTCATTGCCGACTATCTCGACGAGGCGCGGCTCCGGGCGATCTTCAAGCCGGTCGCCTCGCTCGCCTTCATCGGCGCGGCCCTCGCCGCCGGCGCGCTTCAGAGCCCGATGGGAACGGCCCTGCTCGCCGGCCTCGTGCTCTCCGCCGCCGGCGACGTGCTCCTCATCCCGCGCGGCGACCGCTTCTTCCTTGCCGGCGTCGCCGCCTTCGCGCTTGGTCACCTCGCCTATTCGGGCGCGTTCCTCATCGGCGGCCTGCGCTTCGGCCTCGAGGCGGCGTCCGCCGCCGGCCTCACCCTCGGGGCCGGCCTTTTCTTCGTCGGGCCCATGAGAGCGCGCATGGGGGCCCTCGCGACGCCGGTCGGCGTTTACGTGCTCATCATTTCGGCGATGGTGGGGCTCAGTCTCGCTCATTACGCGGGCGCGCCCTCGGCGCGAAGCCTGCAGCTCGCGATTGGCGCGGCGGCCTTCGCCGCCTCGGACCTCGCGGTTGCGCGCGACCGGTTCGGCAAGAGCGACTTCCTCAACCGCGCCTGGGGACTGCCGCTCTATTACGGGGCGCAGCTGCTGATCGCGACGGCGGTTTGACAGGGCAGGTCTTCTGTGGCCCGGTCTCCCGATGCCTCGTTCCGATGAACTCCAGGCCGCGCGCGCGCTGCTCCGCTGGTATGCGGAATCCGGCGTCGACGAGGCCGTGCTGACCGAGCCGGCGAGTTTTTTCGAGCGCGCAGCGGCGCCACCGGCCGCAAGGCCGGCGCTGATCCGCAGCGACAATGCGAGCGTCACGCCGATCGCGCCTGCGTTCGCCGTCAGCGTCGATGAAGCGGCCGCGGAAGCGCGCCGTCTGGCGAGCCTCTGCCTGACCGTCGAGGACCTCGCGCGCGCCGTCGCAGCCTTCGACGGTTGCCCGCTGAAGTCCGGCGCCAAGACGACGGTGTTCGCGGACGGCGTCCATGGCGCGCCGCTCCTCGTCATCGGCGAGGCGCCCGGCAAGGAAGAAGACCAGCAGGGCAAGCCCTTCGTCGGGCGCGCTGGCCAGCTTCTCGACCGCATGCTCGCCGCCATCGGCCGGTCGAGGACGCGCGACACGCTGATCAGCAATGTCGTCTACTGGCGCCCGCCCGGCAACCGCACGCCGACCCAGGCCGAGATCGCCGTCTGCAAGCCTTTCGTCGAACGCCTCATCGCGCTGACGCGGCCGAAGGCCGTCATGCTGGCCGGCGGCGCAGCGGCGCAGGCGCTGCTGAATGTGAGCGGAATCATGCGCGTACGGGGGGTCTGGCGCGAGATTGAACTCGGCTCCGGCGAGAGGGTCCTGGCGATGCCGATATTGCACCCGGCCTATCTTTTGCGTCAGCCCGCCCAGAAGCGTCTCGCCTGGCGCGATCTGCAGTCGCTTGCCGCCCGGTTAACGACAGATTAACGCAGGGAAAGCTAGGCTGTCGCCGTCAGCCGAAAGGGCCGCCGAATGATGCGTCTTTGCGCCGTCCTCGTCGCCTTCCTGGCGATGGCGTTCGTCCCAGCGGCGGCGGAGACGGCGCGCCCCTATCAGGTTCTCTCCGCCGAGGACGCCGCCCTCTACGCCGAAATCTTCGCGCTGCAGGCGGACGGGCGCTTCAGCGCCGCCGACGAGAAGATCGCCGCGGTCAAGGACAAGGCCCTGATGGGCTATGTGCGGATGGATCGCCTTCTCCATCCCTCCCGCCGCGCGACTTATGACGAACTGCGCGAGTGGATGGCCTATTACGCGGATCATCCGGACGCTGACAAAATCTACGCGCTCGCCCTGAAGCGCCGTCCGAAGGGCGGCGTTCCTCCGCTGGCGCCCGTGCGCCGGAAATGGCGGACCGAGTATTCGCCGCCGCTTCATCCCGCGCTCGAGCGCGATTACGCCGAGACGAGCCGCCCGCGCCTCACCCAGATCGAAGGGCGCGTGCGTCATCTTGCGAAGAATGAAGAGGCCTCGCTCGCGCTCAAGGAAATCGACGCGCATCTGAAGCAGGGCGTGATCACTGAACGACAATATGACCGCATGCGGTCATGGATCGCGGCGAGCCTCTATTACCAGGGCTACATGGCGCGCGCGCGCGACCTCGCCGTCGCCGTCGCCGACCGGAACGGCGACAGCGCGGTGCTCGCCTACTGGATCGCCGGCCTCATCCATTACCGCGAGGGCGACCTCGCCGCCGCGCATGAGCGCTTCATGGCGATGGCGCGCGTGAAAGAACAGGACGACGCGCTGCGGTCGGCGGCCGGCTTCTGGGCGTCGCGCTCGGCGCTCGCCGCCGGAAAACCCAAGGCGGTCGCCGAAGGCCTCGAGATCGCGGCGAATTTCCCGCTCACCTTCTACGGCCAGCTCGCGCTCGCCCAGCTTGGGCGGCGCTACGATTTCAACTGGGACATGCCGGCGCCGTCGTCCGCCGATTTCGCCCGGCTCGTCGAAGCCGATCCGGCGATCCGCCGCGCGGTCGCGCTGGTCGAGGCCGGCCGCGTCAATGAAGGCGATCTCGAATTCCGCTGGATCAACGGCCGCATCGACGATGCGCTCGCCGAAAAGCTGCTCGCGCTTGAGCATGCGCTCGGTCTTCCGGCCGCGCAGCTCGATCTTGCGCTGCATTATCGCGGGCGCAATTTCGAGCCGGGGCTGTTCCCCCTGCCCTCCTTCCAGCCGGAGAAGGGCTTCACGGCGGACCCGGCGCTCATCTACGCGCTGATGCGCCAGGAATCGAAATTCAAGGTCGAGGCGACGAGCCGCGTCGGCGCCCGCGGTCTTCTCCAGCTGATGCCGCGCACCGCGAGTTATATGGCAGGCGACAAATCGCTGCACAGCGACAAGGGCCGCGACAAGCTTTACGACCCCGCGCTCAATCTCGCCATCGGGCAGGATTACGTGAACCATCTCATCGAGACGACGGCGGGCGGGGATCTCTTCGACATGGCGGTCGCCTATAATGGCGGGCCTGGCAATTTGCGCCGCTGGAAGCGCGAGGTCGCGATCGACGATCAGCTTCTATTCATCGAGAGCATTCCCAATCCGGAGAGCCGCGATTTCGTCGAAAAGGTGCTGACGAATTACTGGATCTACCGCCAGCGCCTCGGCCTGCCGCCGTTAAGCCGCGACCGCGTCGCCTCCGGCCAGCTGCCGCTCTATGACGCGCTTGATGAAATCTCCGGCGCGCGCGCGGGCGGGCGCTGACGCGCGGCGCGGGCGAGGGTCGCCCTTGACGCCTCGATCCCAGCGCTGTCGGCTGCGGCCGCATCGCGCGGCCGTCGGTTGATCGTCATTCAGCGATCGCGCAGGCGCACGCGCCCGAGGCGGACCGGCGTCGCCGCGCGCGCGCCGGCGCAGGCGAGCCTATTTCTGGATATCCATGATGCCCATGATCGCCGGGCCAAGAATGACGGCGAAGAGCACCGGCAGGAAGAAGCCGATCATCGGCACGGTGAGCTTCGGCGGCAGCGCGGCGGCCTTGCGTTCGGCCTCCTGCATCCGGTGCTCGCGGTTCTCCTGCGCCATGACGCGCAGGGATTGGCCGAGCGGCGTTCCGTATTTCTCCGACTGGATGAGCGCGGTCGTCACGCCCTTCACGCCGTCAAGGCCGGTGCGCTCGGCGAGATTGATATAGGCCGACTTGCGCTCCTGCAGATAGGAGAGTTCGGCCACGGTGAGCCCCAGTTCCTCGGCGAGCTCGGGCGCGCCCGAGCCGATCTCCTGGCTCACCTTCTGCAGCGCGGTTTCGATCGACATGCCCGCCTCGACGCAGATGAGGAGAAGGTCGAGCGCGTCCGGCCAGGCAAGCTGGATCTTCTGCTTGCGCTTGGTGACGAGATTGTTGACGTAGACGTTCGGGATGTAGAATCCGGCGAAGAACGCGAAAGCGCAGGCGCACAGGCGCCCGAGGCTGTCGAGATCGACGCTCTTCAAGACGTAGACATAGATCGCTGTCGCGCCGGCGGCGACGAACGGCATGCCGAGACGGGCCGCCATGAAGATGAAGACCGGGCGCTGCCCGCGATAGCCCGCCATCATCAGCTGCTTGCGCGCTTCATTGGCGTCGAAGACCTCGAAGAGCTTCAGGTTTTCGACGATCTCCTTCAGAACGCCCTGCGCCGACGCCGCGCGGAGCGTCGTGTTCGATTTCCGCGCGAAGCTGTCGCGCTGCTGCTGGCGGAGGCGCTCGCGATACTCGCTGACGCTCTTCATCCGCTCCTTCAGGCGGTCGGTGACGAAGAACGGCTCGGCGATGGTGTAGATCGTGCCGATCGCGGCGAGCGCGACCAGAAGCGAGATCTGGAACTGCCGGTCGGTGACGAGGTTGATGACGGCGTCCATGCTTCCGCTCTACACCTTGATCTGCATCATCTGCTTCATCACGAAGATGCCCATCGACATCCAGACGCCGGCGCCGAGCAGGATGAAATTGCCCTCCTTTGTCGTGAAGAGCGGCTCGAGATAGCCCGGCGAGGCGACGCTGACCGCGCCCATGACGAGGAAGGGCAGCGCGCCGATGATCATGGCGGAGGCCTTGGCCTCGGACGACAGCGCGCGGATCTTGCCTTCCATGAGCTTCCTGCCGCGCAGCACGCCCGCAAGGTTCGACAACGCCTCGGCGAGGTTGCCGCCCGTCTTCTGCTGGATCATCAGCACGATGCCGAAGAATGACACTTCCTGCAGCGGCATGCGCTCATACATCCGCGTCATGCCTTGCTCGAGCGTCAGCCCGATTCGGAACCCCTCGACGAGCTGGTGAAATTCCTCATTGACGGGCTTGGGCGCCTCCGCGGCGATGATCTTCAGGCACTCGTTGACCGGCAGGCCTGATTTGACGCCGCGCACGATGACGTCGATGGCGTTCGAAAACTCGTCGACGAACTTTTTCTGGCGGCGCTTGATGGCGAAGCCGACGAACCACTGCGGCAGCCCGAAACCGCCGATGAAGACGAGGCCGGCCGTCACCGGCAGCTGCTGCCCCGACACGAAGCCGATGAAGCCGAGCACGAGGGCGCAAATGAAGGAGCCGATGTAGAATTCGCGAACCCCGAACGAGAGGCCCGCCTGCTCGAGTTTCTGCTCGAGAGTGATCTTCTTTTTCTTTTTGAGCTCTTTGGTCTTCTGGTCGACCTTGTTGAGCGCGTCCTGGACTTTCCGGCGCCTGTCCTTGTTGGCGTTTTCGTTCTCGCGCGCCGCGCCGGCGCGCTTGGCGTTCTTGCGGGTTTCCAGCGTCGAAAGCCGCTTCTTCGCCTTGTCGCTCTGGGTGGGCGCGAGCACGACGAAGGCGAGCGCGCCGAACCCGACGAGCCCGAGGACGGCGGTGATGATCAGTTGCTGGTCCATCAGCCCCGTCACTGCGCCGCGGCGTCAAGCGCCTCGGCGAGCTCCTGTTCCTTGCCGTAATATTTCGCGCGGTCCCAGAATGCGGGCCTTGCTATGCCCGTCGACTTATGGGTTCCGATGAGCTTGCCGTTCTCGTTCTCGCCGGTGATCTCGTAGACGAAGAGGTCCTGCGTGATGATCGTGTCGCCCTCGGTGCCGAGCACTTCGGTGATGTGGGTGATGCGCCGCGAACCGTCGCGCAGGCGCGCCGCCTGGATGATGACGTCGATCGAACC
Organism: Parvularculaceae bacterium; assembly: GCA_046296195.1. Lineage (GTDB taxonomy): Bacteria > Pseudomonadota > Alphaproteobacteria > Caulobacterales > Parvularculaceae > Amphiplicatus. The sequence continues at coordinate 83,548 of JBKBLR010000001.1, forward strand.
GACCATCATTTCGCGGATCGTCTTCGACGGCAGGCCGTAGCCGCCCATCGTGATCATCGATTCGATCCTCTGCAGCGCCTCGCGCGGGCTGTTGGCGTGCAAGGTGCCCATGGAGCCGTCGTGACCCGTGTTCATCGCCTGCAGGAGGTCGAAGGCTTCAGGACCGCGCACCTCGCCGACGATGATGCGTTCAGGGCGCATGCGCAGGCAGTTCTTGACGAGGTCGCGCATCGTCACCTCGCCCTGTCCCTCGAGGTTCGGCGGGCGCGTTTCGAGGCGGACGACGTGCGGCTGCTGGAGCTGCAGTTCGGCGGCGTCTTCGCAGGTGATGACGCGCTCGTCATGCTCGATGAAGCCGGTCATGCAGTTCAGCAGAGTCGTCTTGCCGGAGCCCGTGCCGCCCGAGATCAGGGTGTTGATGCGGCAGGCGCCGATGACTTCGAGGACCTTCGCGCCTTCGGGAGAAATAGATCCGAAATTGACGAGGTCCTGGATGCGGAGCTTGTCCTTCTTGAACTTCCGGATGGTGAGCGCGGCGCCGTCGATCGCGAGGGGCGGGGCGATGACGTTGACGCGGGAGCCGTCCGGCAGGCGCGCGTCGCAAATCGGCGAGGCTTCGTCGACCCGGCGGCCGACCTGGCTGACGATCCGCTGGCAGATGTTCATCAGCTGGGCGTTGTCGCGGAAGCGCACGTTGGTCAGCTGAATCTTGCCGCCGACTTCGATGAACACCCGGTTGGCGCCGTTGACCATGATGTCGGCGATGTCGTCGCGCGCGAGCAGCGGCTCGAGCGGGCCATAGCCGAGAACGTCGTTGCAGATGTCCTGAAGCAGGCTTTCCTGCTCCGCAATCGACATCTGCACGTTCTTGATCGAGATGATCTCGTTGACGATGTCGCGGATCTCTTCCGCCGCCGACTTGGTGTCGAGCTGGGCGAGCTGCGACAGGTCGATGGTGTCGATGAGCGCGTTGAAGATCGTCGTCTTGGTCTGGAAATATTCGTCCGACCGGCCGCCGATCTCGATCGGCTGGGCCTTGGAGGCGGAGGCCGGAACGCGCGGCGGCGCCGACGGCGTCGGCGCTTTTTTCGGCGCGGCGACAGAGCCCGCGGGCGCTGCGGGCTTCGGCGCCGACGCGGCTGGCTTGGTCTTGGCCGCTTCCCTTTGCGGCAGGTCGGCGTCCGCAGTCTTACGTCCGAACATCGCTCAACCTACTTCTTTTTCTTCTTCACGAGACCTGCGAGACTGAACTTGCTCTTCTTCGCTGCGGCCTGCGTGCGGCCGAGCACGAGGGCGGAAAGGTCGCGAATGGATTGCGCCGTCTTCGTCTTCGCCCCGACCTGAACGATTGGCGCGGCGTTCGTCGCCGCGGTATGGAAGAGCTGCGGCTCCCAGGAGAAGATCACCGACGGCGTCAGGCCGACATGTTCGGCGAATTGCTGAGGCTGCACCGACGACAGCTTGGCGTCGAACTGATTGATGACGAGGAGCGGCGGCGCGTCGTTTGGACGCGCGCCTGAAACGATGTCGACGAGATTTTTGGTGTTGCGGAACGAGGCGAGATCCGCCGTCGCCGTGATGACGATCTGATCCGCGGACTGAAGCAGCCGCCGGGACCAGCCGGTCCAGACATGGGGAACGTCGATGATGATCGTCGGGGCCGCGCCGCGCACGACGTCGATGACCGTTTCGAACGCCTGGTCGTCGATGTCGTAGTCGCGGTCGAGAAGGTTCGGCGCCGTGAACAGGCTGAGCCGCTCGGTGTGCTTCTGCAGCAGGCGGTCGAGAAGGACGTCGTCAAGCCTTTCGGGCGAGGTCAGCGCCTCGATGAGACCGGAGGTCGGGTCCTGTTCGAAGTCGAGGCTCGCCGTGCCGAAGGGCAGGTCGAGGTCGATGATCACCGTGTCGCTCTGCATCTCTTCGGCCGCGCACCACGCCACGTTGTGGGCGAGCGTCGAAGAGCCGGCGCCGCCGCGCGCGCCGACAAAAGCGATCGTGCGCCCGATCGGCGGGGCCGCCGGATCGATGTAAAGAGAGGCGATCGACTTGATGATCTGCAGCGGCGATTTCGGCCGCACGATGTAATCGCTGACGCCCTGCCGCATCAGCTCGCGGTAAAGGCCGATATCGTTGGCGCGGCCGATGACGATGACTTTCGTCGAAGGATCGCAGACTTCGGCGAGCTCGCCGAGCTGCGCGAACAGGGTCTCGCCGCCGTCCAGCGCCTCGATGAGAATGAGGTTGGGCGTCGAAGCCGACTGGAAGTGGTCGACCGCCTTGGGCAGGCCGCCCATGTGCATGGTCATGTGCGTCTTGGCGAGGCGCCGATCGACCGCCGCGCGTTCGAGCAAGGCCGTCGTTTCCGGCGTTTCGCAGAACGCATGGATCGAAATGCGCGGCACCGGACGGTGATCGTCGTCGCTTGATCCGAAATCGCCGACCTCGTCGCCTTCGACGGCGACCGGCTGGCTGCGAACGATCGCCGGAGCGGTCGCGACGAGCGGCGCCGCCGGGGTCTTCGGCGCGGGACGCTCGATCACCGGCGCGATCTCGTTCGGATCGAAGCTGAAGTCGTCGGTGTCCGCCGCGCCAAGCTCGTCGGCAAGCAGGGCTTCGTCAAAATCCTCCTCGCCGAGCGCGGCGAGTTCCTCGTCCGTCAGTTCGTCGTCAAGCCACGCCTCGCCGGCCTTCGCCGGCTTGGCGGCCTGATAGCGGACGGTCGCGGACAGGAGCGGTCCCCCGTCCGGTCCGAGGGACGCCGCGCCGGCGGCGACGCCCTCTTCGTCGTCGGCGAAGTCGATCGTATCTCCTGCGGGCTTCCTCATTGACATGCTCCTCACGGGCCGCGCCCGATCCCCTGCCGATTTGTTAGTTGGCGATCGTCTGTTGAAGCTCGCCGTCGGTCGCGCTCGCCGGCGTCTCGCCGGCGCGGAACAGCCTGACGCCGCGAATGCGGGCTTCCGCGTCAGGCGGCGACATTTCGGCGGGTTCGATGAGATCGCGCGGGTCGCCGATCATCGCGGCGAGATTGTTCTGCGCCGAACAGCCGAAATTCGGCGAGCGCATGTTACGGAAATCGCGCTCGGCCTGGCCTTCCCAGATGCCACACGTGCTGGGGGTGGCGACATAGTGCGTATAGGAAAGGATGAGGTCCGACGTCGGAGCGCCCGCGCCATAAGCGGACGCGGCGATTCGCTCGGTCGGCACGCCGAATTCATAAAGCGCGGCGCTCACCGCCTCGCTCTGACCGCCGGCGCCGCCCGGCGCCGTGAGGGTGAGCGAGCCGTGGCCGTTGCGCATATAAGAGTCCGCGAAGGCGCGAAGCCTCGCCTTGTCGATGCCGCTGAGGCCGGCGCCCGGGGCGATCGTCATCGTCACCGTCTGGCTGTCGACGGAGATCGGATGTTCTTCGGCGATGCTTAGTGCGTGCTCCGCGGTGTTGAACTTCGTCGCGCACCCCGCCGCGGCGGCGGCCGCGATGCAGATCAGGGCGGATTTCATTGAGCGAACCATCAGCGTTGATCCTTCCTAGTCGAGGATGAAGCCCATCGGGCCCTGAAGCGTCTTTTCCTGTACGCGCGCCCCGGCGACGCCGTATTGCGCCGCGATCTGGCCGAGCAGGATCGTCTGCATGTCGCTCGCCGCCACGAAGCCCTTCGCAGGGTCGGTGAGCTTCGATTCATGCGTCGGATCGACGAGATAGGGCGTCACGATGATGACGAGCTCCGTTTCCGAGTTCTGATAGTCGCGGCTGCGGAAAAGCTGGCCGAGAACGGCGACGTCCTTGAGATAGGGGACGCCGGAGATCGTCTGGCGCATGTTCTGCTGCAGGAGGCCCGCCATCACGAGGCTGCCGCCCGAGGGAAGCTCGACCGTCGTCTTCGCGCGGCGAACGGTGAGCGAAGGGACAGTGAGGCCGGTCTGGGTGATCACCGTCGGATCGGTGCCCTGCAGCGTTTCGCCGGCGGCCTCGGTGACGTTGAACACCGAGTCAGGATTGCCGTCGCCGTCGGTGTCGATCGGGATGAGTTCGTCGGGCGGCGGCGGCGTTCCGGGGATCGTCACCGACGAGCCGCTCAGCGAGAAGTTGTTGAGCGACGAAATTTCGCTGACCTCGGTCGAGACCTTGATGTTGATGCGGCCCTTGCCCAGCACCATCGGCGTGAAACCGAGGCCGACGCCGAATTCCTTGAATTCGAGCGAGATGACGCCGTCGTTCTGGCCGATCGGGATCGGAAACTCGCCGCCGGCGAGGAAGCTCGCGGTCTCGCCCGAAACCGCCGTCAGGGTCGGTTCGGCGAGGGTCTTGACGAGGCCGACCCGCTCGAGCGCCTGGAAATTGACGTTGAAACCCGACTCCCCGCCGCCGAAGAAACGGGTGAAGGAGCCGGTGAGCCCGGCGCCGACGCCGGAAGCGAGCGTCGAGGCCGTCGCCTCGAAGACGGTGTTCGAGATCGACGTGAATCCCGACGGATCAATGCCGAGCTGCTTGATGAGCGAACGCTGCATCTCGACGACGCGCACCTTCAGCATCACCTGCTCACGATCGCGGATCGACACCATGTTGACGACTTTCGCAGGGTCGCCGATGAAGCGGCCGGCGATGTCGGAGGCGTTGGCGGCCTGCACGCCGTTCGCCACCGTGCCGCGCAGAACGACATTGTCGTTGATCGCCTCGACGGTGATGCGCGAGTCCGGCATCAGGCGGGAAATGAGGCTTGAAAGCGCGTCGACGTCGCGCTCGACCTGAATCTCGAGGTTGAGGATCTGGCGCCCGTTCGAATCGAAAAAGAAGGCGTTCGTCTGACCGACCTGAAGGCCGAGGAGATAAACGCGCTGCGACGACCGGATGACCGCGTCGACGACCGACGGCTGCGAGACGAGGACGTCCGCCGCCGCCGTCGGCAGCTCCACGATCGCCGCCTTGTTGAGCGGCAGCACGATGCTGCGCGAGGCCGCCCCGTCGCCGCCGAGGCTGATGCGCGGCGCAGCGCCGCCGCGCTGCTGCGCGAGCGCCGGCGAGAGCGCGGCGAGCGCGGCGAGCGCGGCCGCCAGCAGCGTCTGCGGCCGTCTGACGTTGAAGCCTGAGTTGTTCGATGACGACATCTTTGTCCCCTAGGATCTCGATTACGACCGCCCGTAGCGGATGATACGGACGCTCTGATTGCGGCGCTCGGCCGCTTCTTCGTCGGGCGTGAACACGCTGCGCAGCGCGAAGCTCATCTGGCCGCGAGACGCGCGCGTATTGATGAAATACTCCGCATCCGCGGGCGAAAGCTCGACGGTGGCGTTCGCCCCTTCGACGGTCGGCGTCTCGGGATTTTCGGTGTAGACGGTGTTGATCGCTAGGACACGGACGTTGTCGAAAAGAAGTTCGGTCTGGGTCTTAGTCGCGCCCGACTCCGAGTAATAGATGTCGACGCGGTCGCCTGGGAGAATGAAGCCGTTGACGCCGGTCTCCGGCGTGATGCGCATGGTGACGGCGCGCATTCCCGGCGACAGCACCGCGGCGAGCAGCCCCGAGGAGCCGACGCGCACGATCTTGGCTTCGGTGACGGGCTCGCCCTTGATGAGGCCGAAGCGGGCCACGGCCTTCTCAAGCTCGGCCGGGTCGCCGCCGCTCTTTTCGGTGATGTAGGATTCCGAAAGCGCCTTCTCCGGCCAGTCGACCCACTTGACGGCGTCAGCGGTCAAGCGCTGGCCGCGCGGAAGGTCCCGGTCCGCAACGAGAACGCGCACCGTCTTTTCCTGGAGCGTCTGCACGACTTGGGCGGCCGGCTGCTGCCGTCCGGTCATCATCATGAAAAAGGCGCCGACGCCCGCAAGGAGGGCCACGCCCAGAATCGCCAACCGCGTCACGTTCATGCTGTTCCTCGCCCGAAAATCAGAGCGCGCGCTCTGAATTTGCCGGATATTTTGTAGAAAGAAGTTCTCAAAACTGTATTAACCGCTTTCATTAACCGCCGAAGGCCAATTGAAAGAGCGGCGTTTGCGAAAAGCTAAGGAGTCCGCCTGCGGCGATCGCGACGCCGTAGGGAATGTCCTTCGGCCTTTGATGAAGCCGCATCAGCCATGGCGCCTGCGCATAGATCGGCAGCGCCGGCATCTTGCGGAAAAGAAGGAGCGCGACAGCGAGCGCTGCGCCGGAGAGCGCGACATAGACGAGAAACGGCGCCAGCGCGGAGAGTCCGATCCAGGGCGCGCAGGCGGCGAGAAGTTTCGCGTCGCCGCCGCCGACGATCCGGAGCGCGAACAGCGAAAATCCCGCGACGAGCGCCGCGCAGCCCAAGAGCGCGCCTTCGATGAGAATGTCCGCGCCGGCCCCCAATCCGAGACCGGCGACGAAATAGGCGCTGAAAAGCACGATTGAGACCCAATTCGGGATCTTGAATTCGTAAATGTCGTTGAGGGCCGCGATAATGAGCGCCGCCGGAAACGCAGAAAGAAAAACCATCGGAACCATTAATCTCGCCTCACGCCGCTCCAGCCGGCGGAGGCTAGGGGCCTCGCGCTTAAGAGAGAGTTAGACTTAACGCGCGCAGCCGAAAAAAAAGGAGGCCGAAGCCTCCTTTTTCCGCTCGTTTTGAGTTAGGTGGGCGCTTAGTTGAGCGCGCTCGCGACTTCCGAGAAGGTCGTGTCGAGGTTGTCGCCGACCGCCGTGACCGCCGTGATGATGGCGACCGCGATCAGCGCGGCGATCAGGCCGTATTCGATGGCCGTCGCGCCATCTTCATCTTTCAGAAACTTGTTGATAAGCGCTTTCATTCGAGTCGACTCCTGCTTGCTTACTCTTGCACCGCTGAACGGGAGCTTCCCCCCCTCAGACCATGTCATTTATGCGGCGTCCGCGTAAATTTTTCCTGAATAAACGCCGTCGGCCGCCATTTTTATTTGTAGGCTGATGATCATGGTTAACGGATCGCAGCCGACGACGGACGCTCCGCTTCGCGCCGGCCGCAGTCACCGCGCGAGGCGGTTGAGCTGGCCCATGTCGTCGATGATGAGCCCCGGATAATCGCGTCTTGCGACGCCGCTCGCGATCAGGCGCGCGACGGCGTTCGCCGCGTCGCTTTCGGCGACATGGGCGAGATCGGCGAGATCGCGGTGCTTCGGCATGCGGTCGATGCGCCAGGTCGCCGCGACGGCGTCCCGCTTCACGAGCGACGCGATGGCGGCGAAAACGCGCCGCTCAGGCCCGGATTCCTCGGCGGAACCGCCGCCGAGGGCGGCCTTCGCGAAGTGCAGCAGCATCGCGCGGGCGAGCATCGGGCTCTGCGCGACGAGCGCACGCATCGCCTCCGCCTCGATGAAGACGGCGAGCGTGTCGGCCTCGGCGGTGATCGTTGCATCGATCAGGCGACATCCTTCCGGCGGAATCGCCGCGAGCGCGAGCCCGAAAAAGGCGCCCGGCCCGATCGTCTCGACGACCATGGAGCCGGTGCGGGGATCGGCCCCGGCCGATTTCATTGCGCCGGAAGCGACATAGATGATTTCAGATCCATCGAACTGGCCGGTCGAGAAAACCGTTTCGCCGGCGCCGAAGCGCCTTGCGCCGGCGACCTCTGCGACGGCGTCGAGGTCGCCTGCGGGGAGATCGGCGAACAGCGGCGCGTCCGCGAGCAGATCGCGCGGGTCCGGCGAAGATTCGGATGGACGAGTCAAGGCGGCGGCTCTCGGACGGCGGCGGACGGAGAATGACTTTGCAACCTTTAAGTGCAAGTAAAAGCTAAAGTTGAATCAATCACGGCGCCGGTTGAAGCTGGCGCTTAAGCCTTTCTTGACCGGGCGGCGATAGGAATTCGTCGAACGCAAGAAAGTGAGCGATCCTGATGCGGATGTTCTTCCTCTCCCTGGCGATGAGCGTCGCCGCCGCGACCGCCGCACACGCCGATCAGGTCTGGGTCACCATGGACCAGGTCGCGCCCTACAGCTTCAAGCAGGAAGTCGACCAGATCGTCGTCGGCAATCCCGGCATCGCTGACATCACCGTCCGCGACAAGAACAACGTCCTGATTTTCGGCAAGGCGCCGGGCGTCACCAACCTCTTTCTGTTCGACTCCGAGGGCAAAGAGATCGAGAATCTGATCGTCCGCGTCCGCTCGGTCGGCGCAGAGATGCTCACCTTCCATCGCGGCGGCCAGCGCCACACCTATAACTGCATGACCTATTGCGAGCCGACGATCACGATCGGCGACAATGAAGCGACTTTCGGCGTCGTCACGCAGCAGGTTCAGCAGAAATATCAACAAGCGACGGCGGCGAACACGCCGACGGAATAGAACGCCGCGCCGCAGCCCGGAATGAAGGCCCGGCGGCGCCGGGCCTTATTTCTTTTGCGCTGCTCGATAGCTGTAGACGCGCGGCCGCTCATGCGGGCGAAGTTTCGCCCGGCACCAGGCGTCGATCGAGCGCGCGACGGACTCGCTCGCCACGCCCTCGGTGAGCGTGATGGTCGCGACAAGGCGATCCATGCCGCCCGGATGGCGCGACAGCGACACGCTGCAGTCTGCGACCGCCGGATGCTCCGCGATCCGCGCTGCAATTTCTTGAGGAAAGGCGTTGACGCCGCCGATCTGCACGGCGCCGTCGCGGCGCCCCGCAAGGCGAAACCGCCGGTCGCCTTCCCAGGTCAAGAAATCCATCGGCTCCACGACGGCGGTCGCTCCCGACGGCGCCGTTCTGACGAGTCTATCGCCGTCGCGGCGCCAGAACTCGAACAGCGCGAAGGGATCGCTCGGCGTGTCGCGCCACCCGACGAGGCCGGTCTCGGTCGAACCGTAGATTTCGCGTTGCGCGCCGAAGCCTGATTTTCTGATTTCAGCCGACAGCTCCGGCGACAGCGCTTCGCCGAAGGTGACCGCCATGGCGTTATCGGGCGCCTTGACGCCCTGCGCGATCAGATAGCGCCAGAGGCTCGGCGTCGCCACGACGGCGTCTCCGAAGGCGAGCGCGGCCTGCAATTCTTCCGGCGCCAATCCACGGGCGTCGACGGCGGCGAGACCGAGAAGATTGGGCGCAAGAACGGCGAGCGAGAATCCGATGAGGCTGTGGGGAGCGACCAGCGAGACGATCCGTCGGCGTCCGTAGATGAGATTCGCCAACGCCGCCGCCTCGCCGAAAATCCGGTCGGCCGGATGATCGAAATTGCGGCCTTGGCCGCCGGCAGCGGTGAACCGGAACATGACGAGGCGCCGCTGCGTTGCCGCTGTGATCGCAGCCGCGACGTCGCCGAATGTCGCCGGCGCCGAGCCCGCGAAAAGATCCGGCGCGCCGAAAAAGGCGCCGGCGCGCGCAAGGCAAGCCGCCCGCTCATCCTCGGCGAGATCGAGCCCGCCCTCGCCGAGCGAGGCCGCCGCGGTCCATCCCGCCCGCGCGGCCGCGCCGACCTGCCTCGAGAATTCGGCCGCGAGGACGTCATGGAAGAGCGCGGCGGTCACCGCCGCGACCTGTTCTTCGGCGAGCTGATACGCCTTCACGGGGCCGGCTCCGAGAATTCCGACTTCACCATTTCCTCGTAGGCCGCGCCGAGGCGCATGGCGAGGTCGGACTGCGGTCGCGAGTCGCCGATGCGACCCGGAGCGACGCCGATGAGGCAGTTTGTGAACAGCAGCGATGCGCCGGTGAGCGAGGAGGCTTCGATCGGCCTGATCTGCACCTCGACGCCAAGCTCTTGCGCGAGCGCGATCAGAAGGGCGCGGGTGACGCCGGGCATTGCGCCTTCGCTTTCGGGCGGCGTGACGAGCGCCTCGCCGTCGATGAGGAAGAGGTTCGCCGCGCTGGCGCAAGCGACACGGCCGAGCTCGTTCAGCATGATCGCCTCGCCCGCGCCGGCGCGCGCCGCCTCCATCCTGGCGAGCATGTTCGCCGCATAGGCGCCGACGCATTTGAAGCCGTTCGTCGGCGCCCCTGAAAACCGTCGCCCTTCCGCGATGACGGCGCGCACATCGCGCGGCGGCGCTCGCAACGGCGCCAGCGTGACCAGCTTCTGCGTGCGGGCGTCGGGCGAGGCGAGCAACCCGCGCGCGCCGCCGACCCGGCTGAGGGTGATGCGGCCGGCCGCGCGACCTGCACCGCCGATGCGCGCGGCGAGGTCCCTGAACGCCCGCCGCAAGTCTGCCTCGTCAAGGTCGGCGTCCATCTCGAGCGCGGCCGCGCCGCGACGCAAGCGCGCCAGATGCGCGCCGAGGAAGGCGGGCCTGCCGTTTTCGACGAGGAGGGTTTCGAAAACGCCGTCGCCGATGAGAAAGCCGCGATCCGCCGCCGACAGCGCGCCGCCGGCCTCGACCAACTCGCCGTCGCGCCAGACGATCATCGGCGCCTCCGCACCAGGCGGAGAAAATTGCCGATGATGGCGCGCCCGCCCGGCGTCAGCACGGATTCAGGATGAAACTGCACGCCGTGCCATGGCGCAGACCGGCGGTGGACCGCCATCAATTCGCCGGAGAGCGACCACGCGCAAGCGGCGAGCTCCGGCGAGGACCCCAGCACGCCGATCAGCGAATGATAGCGCCCGGCCGGCATCGGGTCCGGCAAGCCCTCGAAGAGCCCCTGCCCGTCATGCCGGACGAGGCTCGCCTCGCCATGCAGCGGCTCGCGCGCGCGCTCCACCGTTCCCCCATAAGCGGCCACCAGGCATTGATGCCCGAGGCAGACGCCGAGCAGCGGCACATGGTCGGGCAGGAGGCGGATGACGTCCATGGATGCGCCGGCCTGCCGCGGCGCGTTCGGGCCGGGGGAGATGATGACGGCTTCGGGCTCTTCTTCAAGAAGGTCTTCCGCCGCTCTTGCGTCATTGCGCTCGATTCTCGTTGCGAAGCCTTCCTCGCGCACATAGCGGGCGAGGTTATGCACGAAGGAATCGTAGTTATCGATGATGAGGATCATGCGAGGGATGCGCGTTCGGCGCCGACAAGCCTCAGGAACCACGCCGCCTTGTCGAGCGTTTCCTGATACTCCGCCTCGGGGTCGGACCTGAGCGTCACGCCTCCGCCGACGGGCAGCGTCACGCGGCGCTCCTCCACGAGAGCGGTGCGGATCGCGACGGAGAAGTCGGCGCCGCCCCGATCGTCGATGTAGCCGATCGCCCCGCAATAGGGGCCGCGCGGCGCGCCTTCGATCGCCGCGATTATCCGCATCGCCTCAACTTTCGGCGCGCCGGTGATCGATCCGCACGGAAACAGCGCAGCGAGCGCTTCCGGCGCGCCGACATCCTCGCGGAGGCGCCCGCTGATGCGGGAAACAAGATGATGCACGGTCGCAAGCGTGAGGCGCTCGCAGATGGCTTCCTCCCGGATCGATCCTTCGACGCAGATACGCGACAGGTCGTTTCGCGTCAGGTCGGCGATCATGATGTTCTCAGCGCGATCCTTCGTGCTCTCTTCAAGCTGGCGGATGAAGGCCGCGTCTTCCTCAGGCGTTGCGCCGCGCGGGCGCGTGCCCTTGATCGGTTCGGCGCGGATCGTCCGGCCATACGCATCATGATTGATGGAGAAGAACCGCTCGGGCGACAGCGAGACGATCTGCGTCGCGCCGAGATTGAGATAGGCGCCGTGAGCGGCGGCCGATTGCGCCGCCGCCGCGGCGAAGAGCGCGAAGGCGTCGACCGGCTCGTCCGCCTTGAAGCGCAGCCGATGCGAGATGTTCGCCTGATAGACGGCGCCGTCGAGAATGCGGTTGATGACGTCGCGCACGGCGTCGCGATAGCGCGCGGCCGAAAAGGTCGATCCTGAAAAGGAAAGCGCCGGCGGCGAAGGCGCGTAGGGCGCGTCGCCTAGCAGCGCCTCGAGCGCCAGCGCGCGGGGCCGGTCAGGCGCGCCGATGAAGGCGCGCCGCGCCTGGCGATCAAACGCGGCGACGGCGTCATAGGCGGCGAAGAGAAAGTCCGGCGCCGCGCCCGTCGATGGCGGTCCCGCGGCGCTGGGCTCAAGGACGCCGCCGCACTCATAGCCCGCAAAGCCGACGACGCCGGAAAGGAGCGGGACCGCCGCGGAGTCGACATTGCGCCGGCGGCGTTCGTGGAGATCGCGCAACGCCTCGAACGGCGCCTTTGCGACTTCGGCGCCGTCGACCTTCGTCTCGCCGCGCCGGACTTCGATCAGGGATGCGGGCCGCACGCAGAGGAACGACCATCGGGCGCCGTCCGCCTTGGCGCCGCCGCCGAGAAATTGAGCGAAGGGTTCGCCCGCCAGGGGCGCAAAGGCGGAGATGGGATCGCGCCATTCGATCTCCCTGACGATCATGAGCTGGTCCGCCGCCCCTTTTGTTGGGTCCAGCAAATCAGCTTAGCGGATCGATCGGCGCATGACACGAGGCGAGAGTGACGAGCGTTCCTGAAGCCGCCCGGGCCGGCGGCGAAGAAATGGTCGTGCGGGCGCGCGGGTCGGCGCGGCTCTTTTACGGCCTCGGCCTTGCAACCCTCCTCGCCGCCATCGCCTATTTCGGCAGGGCGGTTTTCATCCCGATCGTCGCCGCCTGCTTCATGAGCTTCCTTATCTTTACGTTGAAGGAGACGATCCGCCGCGGCCCGCTCGTCGGGCGCTTTCTGCCCCACTGGCTCTGCTATGCCTTCGCCTTCGCGCTGATCATCTCGGTCTTCGTGCTGCTCATCGACATCGTGCGCATCAATATCGATGCGCTCGTCGCGGCGGCGCCCGACTATGAACAGCGCCTGCGCGACATCAGCAAGGAGGGAATCCGGCTCCTGCGCGAGTCCGGCCTTCTGCCGGCGGAGTTCGCCGGCGGCGTCGATCAGCTTCGCTCAGCCGCACTTTCGATGATCAACCCCGTCCTGCGAGAAGCCGGCGCCGCCGTGCGCGCCATCACCGGGAACTCGGTCACGATCTTTCTCTATACGGTGTTTCTGCTGCTCGAGCGCGGACGCATCTTCAAAAAGATCAACCTCCTCAGCGCGGATCATGTCCAGCGCGCGGCTGTCAACGAGACCATGCGCGACATCGCCGCGCTGGTGCGTCAGTACATCACGTTGAAGACTGTCATGAACCTCATCACCGCCGCGATCAGCTATGTCATCATGCGCGTCGTCGGCGTCGATTTCGCCGGCTTCTGGGCGCTCCTCATCTTCGTCTTCAACTTCATCCCGATCGTCGGCGCGATCAGCGCCATCAGCCTGCCTGTCTTGCTGGCGCTGGTGCAGCCTGACGGCGGCGGCGCAAAGACGGCGCTCCTCGCCCTCGTCCTGCTCGTCGGGACGGAGCAGGCGATGAGTTCAGGCGTCGAACCGCGGCTCGTCGGCAAAAGCCTCAATCTCTCGCCGCTCGTCATTCTGATTTCCCTTGCCGTCTGGGGGTCGCTCTGGGGCTTCGCCGGCATGCTGCTCGCCATGCCGATCACGGTGACGATCATGATCATCCTCACCCAGTTCGAATCGACACGGCCGATCGCGATCCTGTTGTCGGACGACGGCGAGATCGCCGCGATCAATCACGCGCCCTTGCGGCCCGCCGCCTCCGCCTGATCAGGACGCTCGCCGGCGCGGGCGTTCCTTCTTCGGATCCGCTTCCTTCGCCATCTCGCCTTTGATCGCGCCCGCCAGCAATTCGCATTCCTCCCGCCGGCCGGAGCCTTTGCGCCAGGCGAGGCCGATGGTGCGCATGGCGTCGCGAGCGGCGAGCGGGCGCACGACGAGATCATCGTTCGCAGCAAGTCCCGCGTCGATCGCCATTTTCGGCAGCAGCGTCGCGCCGAGACCGGCGCGCACCATCTGCGTCAGGGTGAAGAGGCTGGTGGCGCTGAACGATCCGTAGACGTCTGAGTCATGCAGTCGGCAGGCGTCGAGCGCATGCTCTCGCAGGCAATGACCGTCCTCGAGGAGAAGCAACGGGGCGCCCTTGAGGTCGCCCGCCTCAACTGTCTTCTTCGCCGCCAGCGGGCTCCCGGGGGGCGCGGCGACATAAAATGGATCCTCCCCGACCGCGATCCACTCAATTCCCGGCAGCTCGTAGGGAAGCGCGATCAGCGCCGCGTCGATGGCGCCGTCGACCAGCCGCTCGACAAGCGCGGCGGTGAGATCCTCGCGGAGGTAAAGTTCGAGCTTCGGGAAACCGCGCCTTAACGCCGGCGCGACCCGCGGCAGCAGAAAGGGCGCGATGGTCGGGATGACGCCAAGCTGTAACGGCCCCTCGAGCGGCTTTCGCGCCGCCGCCGAGCGGACGAGATCTTCCGCCTCGGAGAGGATCACCGCCGCCCGGCGGGCGACGTCGCGCCCGGCCGGCGTCAGGGCGAATCGCCGCGTCGACCGGTCGACGAGATGGGCGTCAAGGATTGTCTCGAGCTGCTTGATCGCCGAGGACAGGGTCGATTGGGACACCAAACAATCCGCTGCGGCCTTTGAAAAGGACTGGCGCCTGACGAGGGCCAAAAAGAACTGGAGCTGGCGAAGGGTTGGCAGGGCCTGCATTGCCGTGCAATCGGAAAAATTGATCTTTGTGGCTGATATAATCTATTTGATAAATTTTCAACCCTGCCCTAGTGACGAGGATGCGGCGCCCGATCAGGGTCCCGCCAGCCCCATTCCTGTGTTCAGAAGGAGACATTCATGCTCGGCGTAGGCGATCGCATTCCCGATTTCCGGGTCACCGGCGTAAAGCCGAAGTTCAACAGCCATGAGGAGAACGGCCAGTCAGCCTTCGAGGAGCTCACCCAGGACAGCTTCCCCGGCAAGTGGAAGGTCATCTATTTCTATCCGAAGGATTTCACCTTTGTGTGCCCGACCGAGATCGCCGAGTTCGGGCGGCTCGCCAAGGAGTTCGCTGACCGTGACGCCGTCGTCATGGGCGGCAGCTCCGACAACGAGTTCTGCAAGCTCGCCTGGCGCCGCGACCATCCCGATCTCAAGAGCCATCCGGCCTGGCAGTTCGCCGACACCAACGGTTCGCTCATCGACGGTCTCGGCGTGCGCGCGCCGCAGGGCGTCGCGCTGCGCGCGACCTTCATCGTCGATCCGCACAACGTGATCCAGCATGTTTACGTCACGAATCTCAATGTCGGCCGCAATCCGCAAGACACGCTGCGGGTGCTTGATGCGCTGCAGACGGATGAACTTTGCCCCTGCAACCGCCCTGTCGGCGGCGCAACGCTTTGATTTAAGGTGAAGGGGCGCCGCGCATTCCGCGCGGCGCCCGTCTCATTTTTTGAGATAAATGGCGCTCGATCACCTTCTCAAGGAAGCGCGCAAGGCGCGGCTCGCGGACGACTATGCGAGCGCCTTTCGGCTGACGCGCGCCTTCCTCGACGTCAATCCGGGATCGCCCGAGGCCGAGAGCCTGCTCGGCCTTTGCGAAATCGAGACCGGGCGCAGCGAAGGCGAAGCGAGGATATTACAAGCGGCGGAGGCGGCGCCCGGCAACGCCGCCGTGCTTCTCAATCTTTCAATATTGCGGGAACGCCAAGGCGACCTGCGCCGCGCCGTCGCCAGCGCCAACGCGGCGGCCTCCGCCGACCCGCAATCCTTCGAGGCGTGGGCGCAGCTCGGCAAGCTGCTCGGCAAGGGCGAAAAATTCCCCGAAGCCTTCGCGGCGCTTGAACAGGCGATGAAGATCCGCGCAGATCACCCCGGGGTCGTTCTTCTCTTTGCGACCGCCGCGCTGGAGACCGGCCGGCTCACCGTCTGCGCCGAGGCGATCGAGGCCGCTCGCGCGCTTGGCGTCCCATCCCGCGACCTCCGCCGGCTGACGGCGCATCTCTTGCGAAAGCGCGGCGACGCCGCCGCGCTGGAAGCGCTCGCCAAGGAATGGCTTGAGGCGGCGCCCGCTGACGACGAGGCCCGCATCGCGCTCAGCTACGCGCTCGCCGAGCAGGGTTATTACGATCGCGCTGCGGCGGCTTTCGCGCCGATCGCCGCGGCGGCGGACGCCGGCGCCGACAAACTCGCCGCCATGGGGCGCTACCTTCTCGGCGGGCGCCGCCTCGATGAGGCGGCGTCGTGGTTCCAGCGCGCGTTGAAGGCGAACGCCGCCGACATCGACGCCAATTTCGGTCTCGCGCGGCGCGCAATGTTTCTCGGCCGGCTGGAGGAGGCCGAAGCGTGGTGCCGGCGCACGATTTCCGCTGCGCCGGCGCATGCGGAAGCCTATGGACTGCTCGCTGAGGCGACCGGTGGGCGACTGTCGGACGCCGACATCGACGCGCTTGAGCGTGCGCTGGCGACAGCGACCGCTGACGACGACCGGATCAAACTCCTTTTTGCGAGAGGCGACGCGCTGCACGCCCGAAAGGACCACGCGGCCGCCTTCGACGCCTGGTCTGAAGCCAACCGCCTTAAGAGATCGCGCGCGGTCGCCGTGGGCGCGGGGTATGACCGGCGCCGGCAGGCTGAGCGGACGCAAGCCGTGATCCGGCGATTTTCGGCGCCGAAGGCGGAGGCAGACGAGGCGGCGCCGGACGGGCCGACGCCGATCTTCATCGTCGGCATGCCGCGGTCCGGAACGACATTGCTCGAAAGCGCGCTTTGCGCCCATCCCAAGGTCGACGGCGCCGGCGAAGTGCCCGCCATGCCTTTCTTTCTCGACCAGTTCCTCGCCGCCGGCGGCGAAGCGGCCGCAAACAGGTCCCTGTTCGCCCAATGGCGCGCCGGATATCTCGATCAGTGCCGCCGCTTCGGCTGGAAGGGCGCGCCTTTCGTCACCGACAAGCAGCCGTCGAACATCTTTTCGGTCGGACTCGCGGCGCGCCTCTTTCCTTCGGCGCGCTTCATTCATATCCGGCGCAATCCCGTCGAAACCGGGTTCTCGATCTTTCGCCGCCATTTTACGCAGGCCTGGCCGTTCACCACCGATCTCGCGGACATCGCGCATTACTACGCGGAACATTCAAGGGTCGCCGAACATTGGGCTGACGCCTGCCGGGACCGGTTCACGTTCGTTCAGTACGAGGCGCTGGTCGAAGATTTCGAGGGCTGTCTGCGCCGTCTTGTCGCGTTCTGCGGACTCGGCTGGAGCGATGAATGCCTGCGCTTCCACGAAAAGGACCGCGCCGTGCTCACGTTCAGCGCCGCCCAGGTGCGCGAGGGTCCGACGGCGGCAAGGCTGTCATCAGCCGGGCCTTACATGAGCCGACTCGCGCCGCTCATTGAAGCGCTGGAGGCGCTCGGCGTCGATCTTGAAACCGGCGCGCTTCGCCGCCCCGACGATGATTCATGACACGAAAGGAAGAGACGATGAGCCTTGACGCGCTGCGCGACCGGATTCCCGATTATGCGAAGGACATCCGCCTCAATCTCGGCGCGCTGGCGTCGGAGTCGACCCTCAGCGATCAGCAGAAATGGGGATGTTTCCTCGCCTCGGCGCTCGCCTCCAGCAATGCGGCCGTCATTCGCGCGATCGCCGCGGAGGTCGCCGACAAGTTGTCGCCAGAGGCGGCGACGGCCGCCAAGGCCGCCGCTGCGATCATGGGGATGAATAATGTCTATTACCGCGCGACGCATCTGATGCACGCGGAAGACTACAAGAAGATGCCGGCGAAGCTGCGCATGAACGTGATCGCCAATCCGGGCGTCGATAAGGTCGATTTCGAGCTTTGGTCGCTGGCGGTATCAGCGGTCAACGGCTGCGGCATGTGCCTCGACGCGCATGAAAAGGTCGTGCGCAAGGCCGGTCTTTCCGTCGATCAGGTGCAGGCCGCGATCAGGATCGCCGCCGCCGTCCACGCGGCGGCGGCCGTCATGACCGGCGAGGAAGCGCTCGGCGCTTCATCCTCATGAGCGGGCGAGATCGCCCAGCGCGTCGATGAGCGGCCCGAGGTGCCTCTGATAGTTTCGCCAGCGCCCGCTTGAAGCGCAGGTGATCGGCTGGCGGACTTGGAAGGCGCTCGAAGTCTGAATGCTGCGCGGCGCCGCCACGGCGGCGGTCGGCGCATCGTCAAGGCCGAGGACGGCCAGCGCGCGCGCATATTCGCCGTCCGGATTTTCCACGAACGCCTCATAATCGAAGGCGGCGATGTCGCCGACCGCCTCCTCCCAGTGCGTCATTAAGTCCGCATAAAGACGATAATAGCGGCCGAGGGCGGCGAGATCGAACTTGTAGTCGTGGTCCGGGCGCAGAAGCTGGAAATAGCAGGAGAGGCATGTGTCGACCGGATTGCGCCGGCAATGGAGAACTCTCGCCTCCGGCAGCATGCCGGCGATCATGCCGAGAAAGCGAAAATTCAAAAGATTCTTGTCGATGAGGCGCGCCGCGGCGGGAAACTTCGCCTCCATCGAAGCGGCATAATGCCCGCCGAACCGTGCGAAAGCCGGCCGCGGCAGTTCCGGCGCCCAGTCGGGGTATTTCTTTCCGAGCGGGTGATTGGCGCTGATGAGGCCGACGATGCGGCCCACATCCGGCCGCTCGCCGAGAGCGCCGATGAGGGGATGGCGCGCGAGACGGTCTTCAAGGAGCGAGGATCCCGACCGCGGCATGCCGACGATGAAAACGAACTTGTCGCCCTTATGGCCGCAGCGACGGGCCTCGCGAACAAAATCACGGCTGAAGATGGATTTGATCGCCGCCGTCCGGCGCACATGGCCTTCGATGTCGCATGCGACATGCGAGAGATCATTGCCCTCGCGGAAGCAGGCGAAGGCGCGATCATGATCGCCGATGTCGTCATAGAGCTTGCCAAGAGCAAACGCATACTGAACTCGCGCTTGCGGATCGGAAGAGTCCGCGCTTCGCCGGCGCGCCTCTTCGAGCCTTGCGATCAAGGGATCGCCGGCGCCGGCCTTATGGATCCAGGCAAGGTTCAGAAAGGCGGGCCCGGACATCGGCTCGAGCGCCAACGCCGTGCGAAGCTCCGCTTCCGCCTCGGCGAACTCGCCGTCGAGGATCAGCGCATAGGCGTGATTGATTCTCGAGATCGCAATTTCCGGGCCGGCGGCGACGGCGGCGGCGAAGGCGCGCCTCGCCTCGCCGAACTCCATCTCCTCCGCGCAGGCGGCGCCGAGGAGATTGTGCGCCCACGGATTATCGCCGTCCGCCGCGACGGCGCGGCGCCCAAGGTCGATCGCCTCGTGGAAGCGCCCGGCCCTGTAGGCGGCGTTGCCGGCGGCGATCAGGTCATGTGCGGGCGACGTCATCAGCGACCCCGATGTCGTTCCTGAGACTCGCAGCGCGCGCGAAACGGCGCAATCCAATGCTCACGGCCGGCCCGCCTCGATCACCCAGGCCGCCGGCGGACGGTTGTCGTCGAGGAAAAGCGGGTTAGCGCGGACATCGACAAGACCGCGGTCGGAAAAACTCGACGCCACGCGGGCGACGGCGTCCTGATCGAGCGCGGCGGCGCGCATCGACGTCATGCGCCCGAGATAGGCGCCGAGCGAGGCTTCCATGCCGTCGAGCCAGCCGAGCGCGTCGGTCGCCTCAAAGGCGAGACGGCGCGCTGAAAGCCGCGAGAGGTCGGGCAAGAACCGCTCCAGCGTCGCCCGCGCGGCGGAGGGCGGCGCCGTTCGAACCGTCGCCGCGGATGCGCCGATTTGCTCGGCAAGCGCACGCTCAAGCGCCGGATCAACGAGATCCGGCGCGCCGCGGGCGCGTCGACGGAAGCTTTCCGCAAGCGCGCGCCGCGCCGCTTCGAACAGCGGCGGCGCGCAAGCGGCCAGGATCAGGCGCTCATTCTCGGCGCATTCAGCGTCGATCGCGCCGCCGCGATAATGCGAGATCGAGCAGAAGCGCCCGCCCGGCGCGAGGATCCGCGCCGCCTCGGCGAAGGCGACGAAGCCGGCATATTCGACGCCGAACTGGCTGATGACGGCGTCCGCGCAGCGGTCGGCGAGCGGCAGCGCGCCGGCGTCAGCCGCCGCCGCCATCGCGGGCGACAGCGCACGCTGCGCCGAAGCCGCCGCCGCGGGCGAATAATCAAGCGCCAGAAACATCCCCGATCCGCCGAGCGCCGTCATCGCATTCCTGAGCGCGGCACCGCGCCCGGCGGCGATATCGACGACCAAGGGCGCGCGGGCGGCGGACGCCAAGGCGGCGAAAAAGTCGGTCCAGCGCGCGGCGAGCTTGTGCCGGTGCGGGCCGCCGACCGCTTCATCGCCGTCGCCGCCCGTCCAATAGTCTTGCCAGGCCTTTTCTTGCGCCAAATCCGTTCGCCATTGACCGCAGCCCGTGCGTTAGCCTTGCTTCGACGGAAAGGGAACGGGCAAAAAAAACGGCGGGCCGCAAGGCCCGCCGTCCCCCGTTCGGTCTTTCGACCAGCTTAGAACTTCAGCGAAGCGCCGAAGAAGAGCTGGCGGCCCAGCGTGTCGTAAGTCGCCGGGAAGGTGTTGGCCTGTTCGGAAACCGTCGATCCGAGGATCGGGGCGTCCTTGCCGAGGATGTTCGTCACGCCGACCGTGAGGTCGAGGTTCTCGTTCACCGCGTAGCGCGCGGTGACGTCGAGATAGTTGAACAGCCCGATATCGTCCGACAGGTCGGAAACGCCGGTGCCGGGTTCGGCTTCGACGCCGCCGATCAGGCGCCAGCGAAGGCTGGTCGTCAGAGCGCCGTAGACCCATGACGTCTGCATCGTGTGCTTGTAGTTCTGCGTCGGCTCGCCGCAGCGGCCGGCGAAGAGACCGGCGCACTCGACGAGGCCGGTGACCGGATCAGGGATCGCGTTCGACTTCAGGCGGTAGTTGCCATAGTAGACCGTGTTGATCGAACCCAGCGAGCCGATGTCGAAGTTGTAGTTGACCTGGAAGTCAATACCCTTCTCCTGCAGGCGGGCGATGTTCGACGCGCCAAGGTTCGGCAGGAACGGCGACGCGATTTCACCCGTCGACGGATCGCGAACGATGATCGCACAGGCCGACGCGCTGTTGAGGCGGTGGCAGCTGTCGAGGATCGTTTGCAGGCTGACGGTCGCGATCGCGTCTTCGATCTTGATGTTGTACCAGTCGACCTGAACCGTGAGGCCTTCAACCCAAGAAGGCTGGAACACCGCGCCGAAGGTCAGCGTGGTGGCCGATTCCTCGAAGAGGTTCGGGTTGCCGCCGAACAGGGCCTCGATCTGGCCGTTTGACTGGAAGGCCGCGCCGACCTGCGCCGGCGGAACGCCCGTCGCGATACAGGTCGCGGCAATCGTCGGGCCGAGCGGATTCGGGAGCGCGAAGCTGCCGAAGGCGCCGCCGGAGCAGGGGTCCTGCGCGCCGGGGAAACCGTTCGAAATCGCCGTGAAGAGTTCGCCGATGTTCGGCGCCCGCACCGCGCGCTGGTAGTTGGCGCGGAAGCGGATGTCATCAACAGGCGCCCAGTCGCCGCCCACCATGTAGCTGATGGTGCCGCCGACCTGGGCCGTCGAGTAGTCGGAATAACGGAACGCGCCGTTGATGCCGAAATCGCCGATGCCCGTATCCTGGAACACAGGAATCTGCGTTTCCATGAAGGCTTCATAGACGTCGAAGCTGCCCGCCGCCGGCGGGGCCTGGTTGAAGCCGAGGACGTCCGGCCCGAGCACCGAGTCCGGGATCGAGCGCGCGGATTCTTCACGATATTCGACACCGACGACGAGCGCGACGCCCGCATCGGCCCAAGGCGATTTGAGGCTGGCGATCTCGCCGCCGAGGGTCGAGATGATCTGCGTCTGCTCGACTTCCTCGACGATGGCGCCGGTGCGGCTGATGAAGGCCGCTGCTTCCGGGCTGACGCCGTCCGGACCGCCGAAGAGGTTCAGCGGGGCGCAACCGCCCGACGGGTTGATACAGTTGACGCCGTCTGTCGTCAGGACGGCCTGACGAACCGCCGCGATCGAGACGTTGCCTGACTGGATGGTCGAGATGCCCGACCGGCCGAACTGGGCTTCCGTTTCCCAGACCCAGTCATTGCCGACATCGACCTTGACGCCGCCAGCGAACTGGAAGGTCGAGGAGTCACGCAGGCTGTTCCGGGTGCCGAGCTCGACGCCGCGGCGGTTGAAGCGGAAGGTCGTGAAGCCCGGGCCCGAATTGGGAACGGTCGCGATCGTCACGCCGTTCGACGCCGGGTCGCCGAGGAAGATCGGCAGCAGCGAGGCCGGGATGAACGGGTTGGTGTTGTTGATCGCGATCGTGAAGCCATAGGGCGTCGGCGCGAGCTGCTGGTCGACGACGTTGGTCGCGAACAGCGCACGGGCGTAGACCTCGATGCTGTCGTTGATCTCATACGAGGCGCGGCCGAACATCGAATACCGTTCCTGCGGCAGCTGCAGGTAGTTCGTCGGCGCGTAGTTGTAGAGATCGTTCGGATTGCCGAAGCGCAGGCCGCGCAGCGTGCCCGAGCCGTCCGGGAAGAAGAAGCCGGCGCAGGTGTTGCCGATGCAGAGCGGGTCGATCGCCTGCACGGCCGCGGTCGAAAGGCCGAAATGGTTGGTCGTACGGCCGCGGATGCGCGTGCCTGGAACGGATGACGAACCGCCGGGGATGAAGCCCGTAGCCGTGTTGCCCGCGCCCGGGTCGAAGAAGGTGAATTCCGAGAACGCACGGTCGCCCTGGAACAGCGCTTCGCGGTTGGTGTAGGAGGCCGAGAACACCGCATTGCCGCGGCCGTCGGCGAAATTGCCGCCCATGGTGACCGAGGCCTGGAAGGTGTTGGCGTCCCAGCCGGCAGCCGAGAGGCGGTTCGTCACGTCGAGCTGAACGCCTTCGAAGTCATTCTTGAGGATGAAGTTCACGACGCCGGCGACGGCGTCCGACCCGTAGACGGCCGAGGCGCCGCCGGTGACGAGGTCGACGCGGTCAACGAGCGAAGCCGGGATGTTGTTGAGGTCGACCGGACCGCCCGCGCCCGAACCGACGAAACGCAGCCCGTCGACGAGGACGAGCGTGCGGCCGGTGCCGAGGCCGCGGAGCGAGACCGTCGCCGTGCCGGTGCCGGGGTTGTTCGACGTCGAGTCGAAGGACGGGATGACCTGCGGCAGGGCGTCTAGAAATTCTTCCGAGTTGACCGTGTTGGTCAGGACGAGCTGTTCGGCCTGAACCGACGCGACTGGGCTCGGCGCTTCGAAATTGTCACGCGAGATGCGCGAACCGGAGACGACGATTTCGTCGCTCTGCGCGAACGCCGGCGCCGCAATGGCGACCGCCGCCCCCGTCAGTACCGTCGAGCGCATCAGTTGCGCCGCCAGTGTCGATTTTCTCATTGATATCCCTCCAGAGATGAACCGCGCCGCCCGAAAGAATTCGCCGCCCTCAGGTAGGCGCACACTGCCGCGACTCCCCCTCCCGGAACAGGCTGAGAACGCCGCGTCTGAGCCGGTTTGACCCAGTCGGAGAGGACCCTAGGTCAGCGAAAGAACGCACGTCAACAAAGATAACCGCCCGTCTTGCAGGCGTTTTCCGACCGTCTCCCGAAAGCAACAATTTTGTTAAGAGGCCGGAAAAGTCCGTTACCAGAAGGTTAAAGGCGCCTCACCTGCGCCGGTCAGCGAGGGGCGAGGTCGAAGGGCGCGGTCACCCGTGGGCTCGATCCCGAGAACGGCTCGACTCCGTGCCAGATATAAGAGGGAAAGAACACGACCGTCCCCGGCGTTGGCGGAAAATAGCGCTCGGCCGGCAGGTCAAGCCCGGCCACGCCGGCGGCGCCGAGGCGCAGATAGCCCCCCCGGTCGCCGGAAAAGATCTCGGGAGGGCTTTCCACATAATAACAAGCGCTGATCCAGCCCGCCGGATGGATGTGATCGACATGACCGCCGCCCGACGACAGCATCACCGACCAGGCGCCGGCGCATTCAAGACTGAGGGATTTGCGCGCCAGGAACGGATGCGCCGGATCATCCGGCAGCGTTGCTGCGAAACGGCGCGCCGCGGCGAGCATCGTTTCGGCATAGAGCCGTATGATCGGGTGATTTTCGTTCCACAGCCGGCCGGGCGACTGGGTGCCCCCGTAAAGCGTCTGCTCCGCCGGCCGCTGCTTGGTGCGATGGAGCGGCGCGATTGCGGCGAAAAGCGCCGCGTTGAACGCCGCGATCGATGAAAAGCCGGCTGGGGGATCGATCGCGATCTGCGCGGTGAAACGGTCATAATCATAGTATCGACGATAATCGGGATCGCCGGCGGCGCGCATCGCCGTCGCCTTGAGCGCGATGTGCTTTTGAAGATGCGATAGGGGGGCGGGCCGCGCGAGGTGGCGCGCCGCTTCAGCAGCACGCCCGGTCGCAAGCTCGATTTCACAGCACAGATGCAGGATCGCGAAATCATCGGGCGCGCTCGCCGCGGCGCGCCGGGAGAGGGCGAGCGCCTCGTCCATGGCGCCGGTCTGGCGCGCGGCGTTCGCCGCAAGGGCGAGCGCCCTTGCGTCCTCCGGCGCGACGGCGAGCGCGGGGGCCGCCGCCCCCCGCGCCGCCGCCGAGGGCCCCCCCAGCAAGGGGGGCGCGGCGCGCGGCGCCCCCCGGCGCGACGGCGCGCCCGCGCGCAGCGGCCGCCTGCGCGCCAGCGATGTCCCCGAACAGCAAGGAGAGCTCGCCGCGCGTCACGAGCAGGATCGGGCCCGGCGCCCCGTCGATCGCCTTGTCGATGAGGTCGAAGGCCGAAGCGCCGCGGCCCGCTTCGAACATCATGCCCGCATATTCGCGGTGGATGTCGGCGCGCAACGGCGCGAGCGCCAGCGCCGCGCGATAGGCCGCGCCCGCCTCATCGAAGCGCGCCATCGTGCGCAAGGTCGCGGCGCGCTGGAACTGCGCATCGGGCGAGGCCGCGTTGATCGACGCCGCGCGGTCAAGGTCGGCGAGCGATTCCTCGAGCCGGCCAAGCTTTCGCAAGGCGGCGCCGCGATTGACATGCGCCGCGAGGGATTGGGGCGCGGCGGCGATAGCCTGTGCAAAGAGCGCCGCGGCGTCCTCGTCGCGGCCGCGCACGGCCGCCAGATTCCCAAGGCCGTTGAGCGCGCCGGCATGGCGTGCATCGATCGCCAGCGCCTTCCTGAAAGCGGCGTCAGCCGCCGCCGTCTCGCCGAGCCTTGCGCGCGCCGACCCGAGCGCGGCGAATGCATCCGCTGACCCCGGCGCCGCCGCAGCGGCCCGCTCGAAAGCGGCCGCCGCCGCTTCATGCCGGCCGGCGCGGCTCAAATGCCGGCCGAGATTGGCGAGAATGACGTCCCGGCGCGGATGGAGCGCCGCCGCTGTTTCGAAAGCCTCCGCCGCGCGATCGACTTCTCCGGTCGCCGACAGCGCCAGCGCCAGAAGATGCGCAGCTTCCGGGTCTTTCGGATGCTCAGCCGCCGCCGCCTCGGCGAGCGCGAGCGCACGCGCCGCCTCGCCGCGCTGGAGAAGCGCGGCGGCCTCCTGCAGGCGAAGATGGGGTGAGGAAGTCAACCGGACGTCCTTTGCACATTGTGCCTGCCCTCTCGATAGGCGATAGACCGCGGGTCTTCAAAAGGTTCCAGCATGAGCGACGCGACCTCGTTCTCGGTGGAAGTCAGGCCTGGCCTCGCCATGGCGGCCTATCGCACGCAAGGCGGCGGCGCGACGCCGGTCATCTGCATCCCGGGCCTCACCCGCAACGCCTCTGATTTTGACGACTTCGCGCCAGTCGCCGCCGCGACGGGGCGCGATGTTTACGCCGTGTCGCTGATCGGGCGCGGCCGTTCCGCCTGGGATCGCGATTATCTGAACTACAAGCCGGACACCTATCGCCGGGACATTCTCGCCTTCATGGACCGCCAGAAGATCGCCCGCGCGATCTTTGTCGGCACCTCGCTCGGCGGCCTCGTGACGATTCTGACGGCCGCCGCCGCGCCCGAGCGGGTCGCCGGCGCCGTCATCAACGACATCGGACCCGATCTTGCGCCGGAAGGGATCGCCCGCATCGCGTCCTATGTCGGCGCGCGCGCGGCGGGGCCCGATGAACCGGCGCACGATCTCGATGAGGCCGCACGCCGCATCCGCGCGATCAACGAGCCCGCTTTCCCTGGTCGGGACGAGGATTTCTGGCGGCTTTTCGCCCGGCGCACCTTTCGTCAGCAGGCGGACGGGCGCTGGATGCTCGACTACGATCCCGGCATCGGCAAGGCGCTCCTCGAAGTCGGGCCGGCGCCCGATCTCTGGGGGCCCTTTGCGGCGATGCGGACGGTCCCGACGCTGGTGGTGCGCGGCGCGATCAGCGATCTGCTCACGCCGCCGATCATCGAGAAGATGCGCGGCGCCTATCCCGGCTTTTCCTATTGCGAGGTCGCCGGCGTCGGTCATGCGCCGATGCTGACCGAACCCGACGCGCTCGCTGCGATCAGGCCGTTCCTTCAGGCCCTGGCCTGACGCCGCCATGAATGCCGCATTCGGTCTTTGAAAGTCCGCGCCAGCGCCCCGCGCGCGGATCGTCGGCCGCCGAGGTCGGCGCCGTGCAGGGCCAGCAGCCGATTGACCGGAAGCCCTGGTCGACGAGCGGATGCGGCGGCAGGGCGTGCGCGGCGGCGTAGGCCTCGACATCGGCGCCGGACCAGCGTGCGAGCGGGTTGATCTTCACATGCGGGGGCGCGGCCTCGACGATCGGCAGGAAGGCGCGCAAGGCGCCGTGCATCCGCTTTCTGCCGGTGAACCAGGCGTCGACGCCGGCGAGCGCGCGCTGAAGCGGGCGGACCTTTCTCAACGCGCAGCAGGCGTCGTTGTCGCGCCGCCACAGATCGCCTCTCGGGTCGGCGAGCGCTGCTTCCTCCGCTGACGGACGGATGTCCCGAACATCCTCGAGCCCGAGAGCGCGCGCAAGATCCTCGCGATAGGCGAGCGTCTGCGCGAAATGCTTTCCGGTCTCGATAAAGATGACAGGCGTGCGCCGGTCGACCTTCGCGACGAGATGGAGGAGCGCCGCCGCCTCCGCGCCGAAGGAAGAGACGAGCGCGATCCGGCCCCGGAACTCCTCGATCGCGCGCGCGATGATCGCCTCGGCCGGCAGCGTCTGCGCCTCGCGGTCGAGCCGCGCTGCGCGCTCTTCAAGCGTCTCGGACGCGCGCGAAGGCGCGACAGCGGGCTGCGCAGCGGCGCGCGCGGACATCGATTCCCGGCCCCTCAGGCGGCCTCGCGCCGGCGGGCGCGGCGGGCGTGAGCGGTAAGCGCGGCGTCGGCGCCGGGCTGGTAGAAAACGGAATAGGCGCGAAGCGCCGCCTCATATGGCGCCGGATCGCGCTCACCAATCTCGAGAGTCGTGAATCCGGCGCGCGCCATGAACAGCGCCTGATCGGGCAGCACCTCGCCGCGCGCGACAATTTCGCCCGCAAAGCCGAGACGCTCGCGGAGGAGCCGCGCCTGGCTGTAGGCGCGGCCGTCCTTGAAGTCAGGGAATTGAAGAATTGCTGCGGCGAAGAGCGCGGTCGCCTCGCCGAGGCCGCGCACATCCTCCGTATTTGGAATGACAAGCGCGAAGCGGCCGGCTTCCGGGCGCACGCCGTCGCGGAAGGCGGCGAGCGTGATTTCCTCCGCCGGCGCGGCCGCGCCGCGCCTAGTGAGATGCAGACTCGCCATAGAGAACCTCCTTGAAGGGATCGGGGCCGAGGCGCCGGTAAGCGTCGAGGAACCGCTCGCCCGGAAGGCGCACGGACCTGAAAAAGCCGATGAGACTGTCGACGGCGCTGACGACCTCGTCCGCGGAGAAGCCGCGCCCGGTGATTTCGCCGAGGCTCGCATCCGACGCCGCTGAACCGCCGAGCAGGATCTGGTAGAATTCCTCGCCCTTCTTATCGACGCCGAGAATGCCGATATGGCCGACATGGTGATGGCCGCAGGCGTTGATGCACCCTGAAATCTTGATCTTGATCTCGCCGAGATCCGCCGCCGCGGCGCTGTCGGCGAAGCGCTCCTGGATGCGTTCGGCGATCGGAATCGAGCGAGCGTTGGCGAGGTCGCAATAATCAAGGCCGGGGCAGGCGATGATGTCGCTGACGAGCCCGATATTGGCTTCGGCGAGCCCTGCTGCGCGTAACGCGCGCCAGACCTCGAAGAGATCGTCCTGCTTGACATGCGGCAGCAGGAGGTTTTGCTCATGCGTCGCGCGCGCCTCATCAAAGGAATAGCGCTCGGCGAGATCGGCGACGGCGCCCAGCTGGTCGGCGGTGATGTCGCCCGGCGGCCGCCCGATGGGCTTCAGCGAAATCTGCGCGATGGCGTAGCCCGGGGCGCGATGGGCGGCGACATTCTGCCGGACCCAGCGATCGAAGGCCGGGTCGGATGCGCGCGCCGCCTCAAGCGCGGCGCTTCGACCGGGCAGCCTTTCGAAGGCCGGCGGCGTGAAATGAGTCCGTATGCGGATGACTTCCTCGGCCGGCCAGTCCAGACCCTCCTTGCCGGAGGCTTCCCATTCCTCTTCAACTTCGCGGCGGAAGCTGTCGATGGCGTCGCTGGCGACAAGGATCTTGATGCGCGCCTTGTATTTGTTGTCGCGGCGGCCGCGCGCGTTATAGACGCGCATGATCGCCTCGAGATAGGAAATGAGGTGTCGCTCGGGCAGGAACTCCCTGACCGTTTCGCCGATGTAAGGCGTGCGGCCGAGGCCGCCGCCGACGATCACCTCAAAGCCGCGTTCCCCTTCGGCGTTCCGGTGGAGCCGCAGGCCGATGTCGTGCACGCGCACGGCGGCGCGGTCGTCGTCGCTCGCCGTGACGGCGATCTTGAACTTGCGCGGCAGGAAGGAGAATTCCGGATGCAGCGAGGACCATTGCCGGATGATTTCCGCGTAAACCCGGGGATCGTCGATCTCGTCAGCGGTCGCGCCCGCAAAGGGATCTGAGGTGACATTGCGGATGCAATTTCCGGACGTCTGGATCGCGTGCATGCCGACGTCGGCGAGCTCGGCGAGAATGTCCGGAACGTCGACGAGGGCCGGCCAGTTGAACTGGATGTTCTGGCGCGTCGTGAAATGGCCGTAGCCCTTGTCATAGACGCGCGCCACATGGGCGAGCTTCCTCAACTGGCGCGAGGATAGCGTTCCGTAAGGAACGGCGACGCGCAGCATGTAGGCGTGAAGCTGCAGATAGAGGCCGTTCATCAGCCTTAGCGGCTTGAACTCCTCTTCGGTGAGCGCGCCCGACAGGCGCCGCGCCACCTGGCCGCGGAACTCCGCGACGCGCTCGCGCACGAAGGTTTCGTCGAACTGGTCGTACCGGTACATCAGGCCGCTCCGATGTCGAGGCGCTTTTCGGCGCGCGCGATCCAGGCCCTCAACGCCGGAAAGGCGCCGAGATCGAACCCGCCTTCAGGCGCAAGGCGCGTGTAGGCGAGCAGCGCGATGTCGGCGAGCGTGAATTCGGGCCCGGCGATGAAGGGTTCCTCGTTGAGCTGACGGTCCATGAGGGCGAGCGCCGCAAGGCCGCGCTCCAAGAGCTTCGGATCGAGCTGATCGTCCGGCGTTCCGAGATAAAATTTCTGGAAGCGGCGGACGGCGACATAGGGCTCGTGGCTGCACTGCTCCCAGAAGAGCCATTCGTAGACCTTCGCGCGGGCGAAGGCCTTGTCCGGAATGAGATCGCCGCCGTGCTTCTCAGCGAGATAAAGAATGATCGCGTTTGACTGCGCGAGCGCCCTGCCCTTGTCAGTGACGAGCACAGGAACCTGCCCCGCGGGATTGAGCGCGCGGAAGCCTGGCGAGCGTGTTTCGCCATTGAGGACGCTGGTCTCGATCCAATGATAGCCGACGCCGATAAGGTCGGCGGTCCACTTCGCCTTGCAGCAATTGCCGCTGATGCTGTCGCCGTAGATCTTATAAGCGCTCATGGCCGGCCTCCGCCTGCTTGCCGAGATCGCGCCGCACCGTCGGGCCGTAGCGCCTGATCGTTTCGCGCAGCGCCTCGCGCCCGCGGGGCCCGGCCGCATCAGCGTCGATGAGGTAAGCGCCGGCGACGACGGTCGTCCGCGCGGCGAGACGCAAGAGCGCCGCCGCCGCTGTTTCCTCCGTATAAAGAGCTGCATCCTCGAAGCGCTCGACGAGGCGATCGTCCTCGCCCAGCCAGACGACGACGCCGTCGGAAAGGCGGTTGGCGGTCACGGCCTTCATGCTGCGATCTCGAGCGCGGGCGCGATGTCGTCGAGAAGGGATCCCGTCGCCTTCGCCGCGACCTCGCCGACGACGAGGATCGCCGGGCCTTCGACGCCGCCCTCGCGCACGAGCCGGCCGAGGTCGAGAAGCGTTCCCTTGAGGACTTTCTGGCCCGGCCTCGTTCCGTTCTCGATGACCGCCACGGGCGTCGTCGCGGCGCGACCGTGCGCGATGAGCCGGCGCGCGATCGCGGCCGCCTTCGTCACGCCCATGTAGACGACGAGCGTGTGGCCGAGGCGCGCGAGCGACGCCCAGTCGAGATCGGGCTCGGCCTCGCCGGCGGCGTGGCCGGTGACGAAAGTGAGCGCCTGCGCAGCGCCGCGATGGGTGAGCGGCAGGTCCGCCGCCGCCGCGCAGCCGGTCGCCGCCGTAATGCCGGGCGTCACGAACACAGGGACGCCGGCGGCCCTGACGGCCTCCAGCTCTTCGCCGCCGCGCCCGAAAATGTAAGGGTCGCCGCCTTTGAGGCGCACGACCCGTTTGCCCTCGAGCGCAAAAGCGATGAGGCGCGCCTCGATTTCCTCCTGCGGCACGGCGTGATCGGCCTTCGCCTTGCCGACATAGAGCCGGATCGCATCCCGGCGCGCGAGCGTCAGGATCTCGTCGCCGACCAGCCGGTCATAAAGGATCACGTCGGCGTCCTGAATGAGGCGCAAGGCCCTGAGGGTCAGGAGCTCCGGATCGCCAGGTCCGGCGCCGACGATGTGAACGACGCCTTGCGATCGCGCCGTCTGCGGAGCATCGAGCATGGCGGCGACGGTCTCGCGCGCGGCATCCTCGTCCGCGGCGAGAACCTGCGCGGCGGCGGGCCCGTCGAAGAATTCTTCCCAGAAGGCGCGCCGATGCGGGGGCGCGAGGCGCTCAGCGACCCTTTCCCGCAAGGCGCCGGCGAAGCTCGCGAGGGCGCCGAGGCGGTGCGGCAGCAGCGCCTCGATCTTTTCGCGCAGGCGCCGGCCGAGCACCGGCGCTGCGCCCCCGGTCGAGACCGCGACGACGACAGCGCCGCGGTCGATGATTGAGGGCGTTGCAAAATCGCAGAGCGCCGGGCGGTCGACCGCGTTGACGGGAACGCCGGCGGCGCGCCCGGCCTCGGCCCAGGCGGCCGCTTCCTGCGCATCTTCGACCGCGACGAACAGGAGGGCCGCGCCCCGCAGAAAGGCGGCGTCGGGGGCGGATAAGACGAAGGTGGCCCTGCCGTCCAAATCGGCGCGCGCGGCCGGATCAAAGGCCGGGCCCGCGATCTCGATCGCCGCGCCGGCGTCGGCAAGAAGGCGGGCCTTGCGGATCGCGTTCTCGCCCGTGCCGGCGATGACGACGCGGCGGCCGCGAAGGTCGAAGAAGGCGGGGAAGAATTTCATGTGAGATTGTCTAAATTACATCGGTTGGACTTGTTGCAACGCCACATTCCGGAGGCACGAAAAAGCCAGCTATTTCGCAAGAATGGAAGCGATTCGTGCTGAGGCGATCATAAGCTGGCCTATATTACAGTCGGCTAGCCTGAGAATTCGACCTTCCTTGCGGCGGAGGTCCTCCTTCACGATCGTGTGTAAGTTTTTCTGATGACAAGAAGATGATGCTGGCGTAGAGGCGATTACGGAAACCACTGGATTTGGCCTCTTATGAAGAGCTTGCCGCCGCTGAACGCCCTGAAGGTCTTCGAGGCCGCCGCGAGGCATATGAGTTTCACTAAAGCTGCGGACGAGCTTCATGTGACCCCGGGCGCGGTCAGCCAGCAGATCAAGACCCTGGAGGACTATATCGGTGGGCGCCTGTTCCGCCGCACCAAGCGGGCGCTCCTCCTCACCGACGCGGCGCAGGCGAGCCTACCGATCCTGCGCGAGGCGTTCGACAAGCTCGATGAGGCGGCGCGCATCCTGACCGCGCGCGGGGACTCTCGCCGGCTGACGGTGTCGGTCGCACCCTCGCTCGCCGCCAAATGGCTGGTGCCGAGGCTCGACCGCTTTCAGGAGCGCCATCCGGAAATCGAAGTCTGGATCTCGGCGGACATGGAGGTGGTCGATTTCGCCGTCGATGATATCGATCTTGCGATCCGCTATGGCGGCGGCCGCTATCCCGGACTTGAAGTCGAATTGCTGATGGAGGAGTCGATCCTGCCGGTCTGCAGCCCGCGGCTTCTGACCGGCGAGCGGCCCTTGCGGACGCCGGCAGATCTCGCCTTTCATCCGCTCCTGCATGACGGCAGCCCGGACCAGGACGAGCTCTCAAGCCCCAACTGGGCGATGTGGCTGAAGGCGGCGGGCGTTTCCGGCGTCGACGCCAAACGCGGCGCCAAGTTCAACCAGTCGAGCCTCGTCATCGAAGCCGCCGTCGCCGGCAAGGGCGTCGCGCTCGCCAAGTCGACAATCGCGCTCGCCGACCTCGAAGCCGGCCGGCTCGTCGCGCCCTTCGATCTGACGACGCCGTCGTCCTTTTCCTATTATCTCGTGCACCCTGCGTCGAAATCGCGCAGCGCCGCCGTCAAGGCGTTCAAGAAATGGCTGCGCGAGGAAGCGGCGCAGACCACGGGCGCGCGCGAGGTGGGCTTCAACGCCGCGCCGTGACGGCCGCAAGGAAATCGGCCGTCCGCGCGTTGGGGGGAGAGAGAAGACGCGCGGACGGCCTCAGCGAAAAGTGGCCCAAAGGGGAGAGAGAAGGGCCGCTCCTGCTCGCGAAGACATAGGGCAAGTTGAGCCTCTTTCAATCTCACAAGTCCAAGCGTCACGCCGGCGTGACACGATGTGATGTCGCGCCGCCCGGCCCATGGCCGAGCGCGGCTAGCGCCTCGCAGACCGCCTCGAAGACCAGCAGCGTCGACGCGTGGCGCTGCGGGTAATCGCGGATCGCCGAGAGCGCCTGGAGGTCAGCCCAACGCGGCCCCGCCGGCGCCGGACCGCCCTGCTGCAGCATAGCCCGCATCTCGTCGCGAAGGGTGAACAGCTCCTCGGGCGTCGCGCCGACAATGTTGCGGGCGAGGATCGAGGCGGACGCCTGTCCCAGCGCGCAGGCTTTCGCCTCAAGGCCGAACTCCGCGACGCGGCCGTTTCCGATCCGAAGATCGACGACGACCTCGGAGCCGCAGACACGGCTCACCTTGCGCGCGCTCGCATCCGGCGCGGCGAGCCGACGCGCCGGGGGTATCGCCGCCGCAGCGGCAAGGATCCGGTCGCTGTAAAGATCGCTCAGCATCGGCCGCGGTGATACCGCCGCGAGGCGACGCGCGCAAACGAGGCGGGGGCCGCGTCAGTTCAGATCGAACAGAAGGAATTCGGTGTCCGGCGCGAGCGCTTTCACCGCGACCGCCGATTCCTCGGCGATCTTCGCGCCGTCGCCCGCCTGCATGACGGCGCCGCCGATCTCGAGTCCGCCTCTGGCGAGCTGGAGATAGCCGAATCGTACCGGCGCAAAGCGACGCTCAAGCGTCGCTCCCTCGTCAAGGATGCTGGCGTAGACGCGCGCATCCTGATTGATCGCGATCGATCCGTCCTCGCCCGTCGGCGAGGCGATGAGGCGCAGGCGGTTGCGGCGCTCCTCGCCGAAGGACTTCTGCTCATAGCGCGGGCGATGGTTCGCCGCTTCCGGCAAGAGCCAGATCTGCAAGAGATGGACGGGCTCTTCCCGCGAGGCGTTGACCTCGCTGTGCGTCACGCCGCTTCCGGCCGCCATGTATTGCACCTCGCCGGGACGGATGACGCCGCCGCCGGTTGAATCCTTGTGCTCGAGCGCCCCGGACAGAACATAGGTGATGATTTCCATGTCGCGGTGGCTGTGCGGGGGAAAACCCGCTCCGCCCTGAACGACGTCCTCATTGATGACGCGCAGCGCCCTGAAGCCCATGTGATCGGGGTGATAGTAATTGGCGAAGGAGAATGAATGGCGCGCCTTCAGCCAGCCATGGTCGGCATGACCGCGGTCGACGCCCTTGCGGATGAGGATCATGAAACGCCTTCCTTTCGGGGGATTGTTCGAACGGCATATGAGACGCGTTTTCAGGAGATCGAGAGGTCCCGGCTTCACGAACGCGCGCGCAGGGCCTGTCCAACGCTCATTGAGGCAAAACCCTCACTCTGACCCGAGGGGCGGCCTTCCCGCCGCCATGTCTGCGTAGCGCCGGAAATAATCCGCCACCGCCTTGGCCGGCAGCGCATCCGCAGTCATCAGGCCGAAGACCTCCTCCTGGTTGAGGAGCGCGCCGTCCGGCGACACGATCAGGATCGTCGGCGTGCCGGCGAGCGGGCCGAGCCCGAAGCGGCGCGGCAGCCAGAGATTGCGGTCGCGCCGGCCGACATCGACGAACACCGGGTGAAAATTATCCGCGATGAACGCCGCCAGCGGCTCTTCGGCAAGGCGCGCGGCGAGCGCGCGGCTGTCATGGCACCAGTTCCCGCCGAGGATCATCAGCGCCGGTCGTCCATCCGCCCTCGCCCTGGCGAGCGCCGCATCCACCTCGGCGCGCGCGTCGGCCCTCTCGTCGAATGGGGCCGGCGCCGCCGCATCAGCCTTATAGGCTGCGCGCATGCCGAGCCGCATCAGCTGTTCCTCGACAATATTGAACGAGGGGTGAACGCCCTTGGCCGGCTCCTGTTCCGTGCCGGTGACGGCGAAGGCGATGACAAGATCGTCCGGGAAACCGGCGCCGGAATCAGCGCTCACCCGCCAGGCGCCGCTGTAGAGACCGTAAGCCTCGCCGGGATGACCGATGATCGTCCGGTTACGGAAGAAGCCGCCGCGTCCGCGCACGACCTGCACGCCGAGGCCGAACGCGCCGAAATATTCCTCATCGGTGTTTCCATTGGGCCTGTCAGGGTCGTAACGCCATTGCGCCTGTGTCAGGGATTGAGCGTTTCTGAGGCGGGCGACGAGGCGTCCGAGATCGAGAACCGAGGCGCGAAGGCCCCCTTGCGGCGAGAACAACGTCGGATTGTCGCCCGGCGCATAGCCGCGGAGATACGCTTCGCGATCGAGCGTATCCGCGGCGATAAAGGGCGGCGGCTCGGCGAGCCGCATCGCCGCATCATCGACCGTGACGCGCCAGCGCCCCTCCGCCTTGCGATGAAGCGCTGCGCCGTCCCGGCGCGCTTCGCGCGAGACGCCGGACCAGTTGTAGCCGGCGTCGAGCCCCATCGGCTTGAACAGGACGCGGTTCATATAGCGATCAAAGCGCTCGCGCGTGACGCCTTCGATGACGCCGGCGAGGACGCCGTAATTGAGGTTGGAATAGTCGAACCACGCCCCCGGCCCGCGATCGGAGCCGGGATCGGCGACCGCGAACGCCGCAGGGTCGTCGAACAGCGCCTGAAACCGGCCCGGCGCGCTGACCCAGTATTCTTCGGGATCGCGGATCGAGGAGGTATGCGCGAGAAGCTGGCGCACCGTGATCGGGCGGCCAGGAAAGGAGGGATTGCGCAGCGTCCAGCCGAGATAGGTCGAAACATCCGCATCAAGATCGATGCGGCCCTCATCGATCAACGGCGCGAGCCCCAAAGCGAGCGCCATTTTTGAGATCGATGCGACGCGAAGTTTCATTTCCGGCGTGAGCGGCCGCGCGCAGGTCTCGCCATTCGTTTCAAACTCGGCGCAACCGGCGGCGCCGGCGTAGACGAGACGGTCGCCCCTTAGGACCGCAAGCGCTGCGCCGGCCAAAGGATCTCCTTTGCCTTCGCCGGAGACGATCTTCTGCAAGCCGCGATCAATAGCGGAAAAGTCCGTTTCGGCCGCCGCAACGCCGCCGATGAACGCAAGCGCGAGCACGATGACGAGCGGCCGCATCAGGCGCGGGCCTTGAAATGACGCTTCAGGCGCTCGCCGGCGGCCTCGAGGACCTCCCGCTTTTTGCAGAAACAGAAGCGCGCGAGGGTGCGCGGCGCTTCAGGATCGCCCTCGGGATAGAAGGCCGACACGGGCACGGCGGCGACGCCCGCCTTTTCGGTGATCTCGCGGCAGAATAACGCGTCATCGACGCCGCCGACGGCGCGAATATCGGCGCTGACGAAATAAGTCCCTTCGCACGGGATCGGATCGAGGCCCGCCTCGGCGAGGAGCGCCGCCATCAGGTCGCGCTTGGCTTCGAGCCCGGCGATGAAATCCGAATAATAGCTGTCGGGAAAGCCGAGGCCCGCGGCGACCGCCTTCTGGATGTGCGGCGGGCAGGTATAGGCGATGAACTGGTGCGCCTTCATGACGCCGTCGATGAGCAGCGCGGGCCCGGTCATGTATCCGATGCGCCAGCCGGTCATCGAAAATGTCTTGCCGGCCGAGCCGATCCTCACCGTGCGCTCGCGCATGCCGGGGAACGCCATCAGCGGCAGGTGCGGGCGCCCGTCGAAAGTCAAATGTTCATAGACCTCGTCGCAGATGACGACGAGATCGCGCTCGATGGCGATGTCGGCGATGATCTGCAATTCCTCCCGCGTCAGCACGCGGCCTGTAGGATTGTGCGGCGTGTTGACGGCGATGACGCGCGTTGCAGGCGACAGCGCCCGGTCGACTGCGGCGCGATCGATCCGCCAATGCGGCGGGGCGAGGCGCACGACCCTGGGGATCGCGCCCGCCGCTTCGACGATCGGCGCATAGCAGTCATAGACGGGCGCGAAAAGGATCGCTTCATCACGAGGTTGAAGAAAGGCCATGAACGCCGCGGCGAGCGCCTCCGTCGCCCCGGCGGTGACGAGCGTTTCGGTCTCCGGATCGACATCGATCCCGTAAAAGCGCCTGTTCGCCGCCGCAACGGCCGCGCGCAATTCAGGAACGCCGCCGACCGGCGCATATTGATTGGGCCCGTAAAGAAGCGCCTGCGCCGCCAACTCTTTCAGCGCCTGGGGCCCGTCCTCATCCGGGAAGCCCTGGCCGAGATTGATCGCGCCATGCTTTCGCGCGAGCGCGGACATCACGGCGAAGATCGTCACCGGGCGCGACGCGAAGACGGGATTGAGCGGGGGCGTCATGGCGGCGTGTCATTGCAAGCGCCGCCGGGCGCGGCAAGGAGTTTCGGCCGAAAGACAAAAAGCCGCCCCGCAAAAACGCGGGACGGCTTTCCGGAACGATCAACGCCGGCCGCGTCGCGCGGCCCGGAGCGCAATTCTTAGCGCTGGCCCGGAGCGTTGGTGGTCGGTTCCTCGACCATCTCCTCGACCTTGTCCATCATGGCGCCGGCTTCATCAGCGGCCTTGTCCATCATGGCGCCGGCTTCATCAGCGGCCTTGTCCATCATGTTGCCGGCGTCATCGACCGCGCCTTCGACGGCGGCGGCGGCGTCGTCCATGACTTCGCCCGTCGCAGCCGCGGCGTCGTCAGCGACCGCAGCGGCGGCGTCGACCGTCGCGTCCGCGGCCTCGTCGACCGCCTGAGCCGCTTCTTCAACCGCCGCCGCGGCGTCGGTCTTGGCTTCTTCCTTCTTCGCGCAGGCGGTCAGGCCGATCGCGCCCGCCGAAACCGCCAACAAAACCAACCACTTCTTGCTCATGATCCAGTAACCCCTGCTCGCCCGACCGCGAATTCGGCGGCGAAATCGCGCGCGTTTTGTCAGATTTCCTTTTTAGGGTCAAAGGGTTGGCGGGGTTAACGAATCGAAAGTCTTTCAAATAATGCTTCAACTTGTTCCGTCCGCGGAGCTTTTCAGATCATTACTTTTTGGCAATATTACCCACCTCGGGGCGGCGGCGGCGCCCGAACGGCTTTAGGGTCCTGCAGCGACCGCTTTGGGGTTTTTCGATGAGAATTCAAACATTGGCCATGGCTGCGATGCTCACTGTCGCCGCCTGCGGGAAAAAGGACGCTGAGATCGAAACGCTGGCGCAGAAGGGCGCCGAACCGGTCCCGGCCGCCGATGACAAGCCGGCCCCGGCCGAGCTTCTGCCGCCGGGTTTCCCCAAGCCGACGGCCGATTTCGAAGGCGTCTATGACATGGGCGCTGGCGGCAAGACCATCGAGGTCAGGATCATCGGCGCGGGCGGGCGTCAGCGGATCGAGTTTCCGCCGGGCGCGGGCGCGGCAGGGCCGGCATCGCCCTGGTCGCAAGTGATGGTGAGCGAAAACAACGGCGAGAAAATGCTGATGTGGCCGGAAGGTCAAGGCGCGCCGAAGATCGCCGCCGCGCTCGCCCGGAGCGACGTGATGAATCTCGCCGGCGCCTTTGGCGTCGACACCGAGGCCGCCGCGCGCGGACGGAAAACGGGCGAGGACACGATCGCCGGCGAGCGCTGCGCCGTCTGGGAAATGGCGCCCGACGAGGCGACGGGGGAAGCGCCTGGCGACGTCTGCGTCACCAAGGACGGCATCGTCACCCGCGCGATCACCGGCGGCCAGACCGTGCTGCTCGCAAAATCGATCAAGCGCGGCCGCCAGGATGCGGCGAAATTCGCGCCGCCGGCCGACTATGAGGTCGCCGACATGGGCGAATGTATGCGCATCGGCGCCGAAGCGATGGAACTCGCCCGAGCCGGCAAGATGCCCGACATGGCGAAGATGCAGAAATGCCAGGCGCTCGGCGAAAAGCTCGGCGCGATGTTCGGTCAGTAACGGCCCCACCCGGTTCCGCAGGTCAGTCCCGCAGGTTCTGGCCGCCGTCCTCCATCGCCTGCGGCCGGCGCCAGTAATGGAATTGCGGAGTCCATTCATCGGCGCCGACCCCGGCGAGCGCAAGCAGATGCCAGATGGGCGAATAAAGATCGCCGGGGCCGAAGCCGGTGCGCGCCCGGCGAACGATCTTGCCGTTGCGACGCTCATAGATCACGACGCCTGGCTGATAGCGCCCGCCGGAGTCCTCGCACTGCTCGCTTCTGTAGGGTCCAGCGCCATGGCTCGCCATGCGGAATCGCCAGCCGCGGTCAAGCGCGAGGCGCCGCTGCGTTTCGGGCGGGTCTTTCGAGAGCAGCACAACCGCAATCGTGTCTTCGAGATGCGGCACGAGGCCGTTGAACCCGTCCGCCCACAGCGTGCAATAGCGGCACGCCTGACCCATATTGTGGATGACGAGCAGCGTGTCGCGTCCGCCGAAGAGCGCAGAGAGGCGTGTCGGACCGCTGACTGTCTCCAAAAGGTAGTCATCGATGTCAGCCTGCGGTTCAGCCCGGCGCAGAGCCGCGAGCCTCTTCGCTTTTTCCATGAGTTCCGCCTCGAGGTCGTCAGCTTCGGACATGGCTTGCCTCCATCGCCTGCACGCGCGAAGCATAAACCCTCAATCGCGGGGAGGGGAGCGGCATGCAGCGAGCGGTTCTGGCGGCGTGCACGCTGATCGCGGCCTGCGCGAGCGGGAAGGAGGCGGCGATGAGCTGGGGAACGCTCGACGGCAAACTGCCCCTCGTCATCGCCCATCGCGGCGCCAGCGGCCATCTGCCCGAGCACACGCTCGAAGCATACGCGCTGGCGATCGCGCAGGGCGCCGATGTCGTCGAGCCTGATCTTGTTTTCACGAAAGACGGCGTCCTTGTCGCGCGGCACGACCGCTACCTCTCGACGACGACCAATGTCGCCGACAAGCCAGAATTTGCGCGCCGCAAACGGCCGAACAACGATCCGGCCGACGCCGACAATCGCACCCGCGTCGACTGGTGGGTCGAGGATTTCACGCTCGCCGAGCTCAAGACCTTGCGCGCGCGCCAGCCTTTTCCGGCCCGTTCGAAAGACCATGACGACAAGTTCGAGATTCCCACCTTCGCCGAGATGCTGGCGCTCGTCGCGGCGAAGGCGAAAGAAGCGGGCCGTCCGGTCGGCGTCTATCCGGAAACGAAGCATCCCGCCTTTTTCGCCTCGATCGGCCATGATTTCGAGGCGCCGCTCCTCAAGGCGCTCGAAGGCTTCGACGCCGGGCCCGTGTTCATCCAGTCCTTCGAACCGGAGATCTTGCAGCGGCTGAAGGGGAAAACGACCGCCAGGCTCGTGCAGCTGGTGTTCGAGGCGACGCCGGGCGCGGGGTCGAACATCTCCCTAGCGGAGATTGCACCGTATGCGGATGGTGTGGGGCCGGCGAAGGCGATAATTTTCAACGATGCATCCTTCATCGGCGAGGCGCACGCCCTCGGTCTTGCCGTGCACCCCTGGACGTTCCGGCTGGACGCTGCGCCGCCTGACGGGGCGGAGGCCGAATTGAAACGCGCCTTCAGCCTCGGCGTCGACGGCCTGTTCACGGATTTTCCCGACGCCGCCGCGGCTGTTCGCCAGTCGATCCGAGCGCCTCGCGAGGAATAGGCGCCGCAGACGAGGGGGGCGGCCTCATCCGCGGCGCTGCTTCAGATCGCGTCTGCCCGAAGGGGAGTCACAGGCGAAGGCGCGATAGCCGCGCGCGTCAGGGAGGGCGCGCCGGGGCCTGTCAAATCCCCGGCGTCGCGCACAGCTGACCGGTCAAACGCCGCGCGCTTGCAATCCCGTCGCACGCCGGAAAAATTTCCGACGGATTTTTCCCGGCGCTTCGTTTAGCGTGGCGGCGGGGCCGCGACGCATCCGGGAGCCGTCATGAAATCATTCGTTCTGATCGCCGCCGCCGCGGTTCTGGCAACCTCAGCCCACGCCCAGCGCGACGCGCCGCCGGCCGGACCGCCCGCGGAAGCGCCCAGCGACGCGCCGCCGCCCGAGGCCCCGGGTGTTCATCAGGATGACGCCGGGCGGCTGACCGCTTTCGCGCGCAAGGTTCGCGCCGAGAAAGGGTGCCTTGCCGCAGCGCCGGCGTTCCGCGTCGCCGCCGCGATGGGCGAAGGCAACGAGGCCGCGCAACACGAGCTTGGCGAATGCCTGTTGGAAATGCAGGGCGCCAATCCGACCGAGACTGCGCTTTTCCGCGAGGAGGCGCGCTTCTGGCTGACGCGCGCGGCCTATGCGGGCAACGCGCGCGCGCAGCGTCGCCTTGTCCTCGACATGGCGGCGCCTGCGAATGCGCTGCACGACCCGAAGGGCGCCCTCCGGTGGGCGCTCGTCTATGAAAAGAATCCGACTGCTGATCTCTATGGTTTCAAGGAACTACCGAAAACGCTGATCCCGGGGTTGAAGTCATCACTTTCCGCAACGCAGATCGCAGAGGCGGAAGCCTTCGCGTCAGGCTTTGCGCCGCTGCCGCTCGCCAAATTCGAAGCGCCGGCGGCGGAAAAACCCAAACGCCTGCAAGGCCCGCCGCCCGGCGCGCGGCCGCGCCGCCCGGGCGTCATCGACGGCGCCTCATGATTTCAGCGCCGCGAACAGCGGGCGCGCGGCGTTGCACATGCGCAACTTTTGAACCGAAAACAGCTCCACCCGTTGTCGGCGCCTTCGGTGCAGCGCTAAGAAATGAGGACCAGGCGGAGGGGTCTCCTATGAAGAATGCGACAGCTATTTTGGTCGGACTTCTGGCGTCGACGGCCTTGAGCGCCGGCGCCGCAGCGGCCGATTGGGAAGGGCCTTATGTCGGCGTCAACGCCGGCTATGGCTGGGGCGATAACACCGTCGCCTACACGCCGAACGACGGCGCCGCTTTTGACGGCACCACGGGCGGAATCGGCGGCGGCACAAGCATCCCGCCGGCGGGTCTTGATCTCGACGGGCCGCTCGTCGGCGCCCAGCTTGGTTACAACTGGCGCGCCGGATCGTCGGTGGTCCTCGGCCTTGAAGCCGACTTCAACTGGATGGATTCGGATGATGCGGCGCAATCGCCCTTCTATCTCGGCAGCACCCAGACCGGAACCGCGGACGCGACGCTCGGCGTCGACTGGCTCGCCACCGTGAGAGCCCGCGCCGGGGTGATGGCGGGCTCGGTCCTTGTCTATGCGACCGGCGGCCTCGCCGTCGGCCATGTCGAGAACACGCTGAGCGTCCCGAACGTGGTGACCGTCGGCACGGGCGGCCAGATCACCGGCGGTTTCTCCTACCGCTGCTCGGCGGGCGGACCGCCCTGCTTCGACGGCGCGGCCTCGGGCTGGGAAACTGGCTGGACGGTCGGTGCCGGCGCGGAGGTCGAGGTTTCCTCCCGCGCGACGATGAAGCTTGAATATCTTTATGTCGATCTCGGCGACGAAAGCGGCGTGATGACGGCGCTCGACAGCTTCGCCGGAACGACGCCGGCGTCGTTCACGGGCGATTTCGGCTCGGTCAATTTCAGCATCATCCGGGCGGGTCTCAACATCCGCTTCTGACCTTCATGGCGTGGTCGGCGAGCGACGCAATCGAACGAAAAAACCGCCCCGCGCTTCCACGCGGGGCGATTTCGCCTTTGTTTCCTCCCAGAAACTTGCGGCGCTACTCGGCGGCTTTGAATTGCGCCGTTTCAGTCGACTCGCTCATCGCCGTCGTCGAGGACTGGCCGCCCGACAGCGTCACGGCGACGAGGTCGAAATAACCGGTGCCGACTTCGCGCTGGTGGCGCGTCGCCTCATAGCCGATTTTCTCGGCGGCGAACTCGGCCTGCTGGAGTTCGGAATAGGCCGCCATGCCGCGATCCTTGTATCCGTGCGCCAGCGTGTACATGCCGTAATTGAGCGCGTGGAAACCGGCGAGCGTCACAAACTGGAACTTGTAGCCCATTGCGCCGATCTCGCGCTGGAACTTGGCGATCGTCTGCTTGTCGAGGTTGGCTTCCCAGTTGAACGACGGCGAGCAGTTATAGGCCATCATCTTGCCGGGATGGGCTTTCTGGATCGCCTCGGCGAAGCGCTTGGCGTCGTCGAGATCGGGGTGCGAGGTCTCCCACCAGATGAGATCCGCATACGGCGCATAGGAAAGCCCGCGCGCGATGCAGTGATCGACGCCCGTTCCTTCCTTCAGGCGATAGAAGCCTTCCGGCGTCCGGCCCTGATCGAAGTCGATGAACGGGTGGTCGCGCTCGTCGACGTCAGAGGTGATGAGCTTTGCTGACTCCGCGTCGGTGCGTGCAACGATGAGCGTCGGCACGCCGCAGACGTCGGCGGCGAGCCGCGCGGCGTTGAGGTTCCTCTCATGCGCTTTGGTCGGGATGAGGACCTTGCCGCCGAGATGGCCGCACTTTTTCTCGGACGCGAGCTGGTCCTCGAAGTGGACGCCCGCCGCGCCCGCCTCGATATAAGCTTTCATGATCTCGAAGCAGTTCAACGGCCCGCCGAAGCCCGCTTCCGCGTCGGCGACGATCGGCAGGAAATAGTCGCGCTTCACCTTGCCTTCGGAATGCTCGATCTGATCGGCGCGGCGCAAGGCGTTGTTGATGCGCTTGGCGAGTTCCGGCCCGGCGTTCGCGGGATAAAGCGACTGGTCAGGGTAGACCTGGCCCGCCGTATTGGCGTCGCCCGCGACCTGCCAGCCGGAAAGGTAGATTGCTTTAAGGCCCGCTTTCGCCATCTGCACGGCCTGGTTGCCGGAGAGCGCGCCAAGCGCGTTGATGTAGGGCTCGGTCTTCAGCAGCTCCCACAGCTTGTTCGCGCCGCGCTCGGCGAGCGTATAGGCGATGTCGATCGAGCCCCGCAGGCGCAGCGCCTCGGCCGCCGAGTAATTGCGCCTGATCCCGTCGAACCGCCCTTTCGGCGCATGCGGGATGATGTCGTCAAAAGTCACCACGGCAAGTCCTTTCGCTTCAGTGGCCGGAAGCGGCCCCCAAGGAGCTGCAAGGAGAGCATTTTTGCGCTTGCGAAGAAAGAAATGCCGCGTCGCAATGTTGAAAAATATACAGTTAATCTTGTCGTTTTGTGTGTTTTGTCGTATAAGACGCTGCTGATCGTGGGATTCAGCGCGTGGCCAACGACCGACAGCGCCGGAAATTGTATATCGGCCCGCACCTTAGGCGGCTCCGGCGCGAGCGCGGCCTGACCCAGGCGCAGATGGCCGCCGATCTCGAGATCTCGTCCTCTTATGTAAATCTGATAGAGCGCAATCAACGTCCGGTTTCGGCAGACCTTCTTGTTCGCCTGTCGGCTGTCTACGGTCTCGACCTGTCGCACCTTGGCGGCGGCGGATCGGATGCGCTGTTCGCAGAATTGGCGGCCGCCTTCGCCGATCCTGTATTCAGGGGCGCCGGCGTGACGCGCGAGGACGCTTTCGATCTCGCCGCCGGCAACCCGGTCCTCGGCGAAGCGGTCGCCGCGCTCTACCGCGCCTGGCGCGCGGCGCAGGCCGACCTTGTCGAGGCGCGGGCCGGGCGCTCCCCGCTCGCCGACGACCCGGTCGAGGAGGCGCGGGCCTTCCTGCAGGAGCGCCGGAACCATTTTCCCGAAATCGACGCCGCCGCCGAGGCGATCGCCGCTGAATTGTCCGCGAGCGGAGCAAGTCTCATCGACGCGCTCCTCGCCCGCTTCAAGTCGAAGCACGGCGTCCGGGTGCGGTTCCTTCC
This sequence comes from Parvularculaceae bacterium, assembly GCA_046296195.1. Lineage (GTDB taxonomy): Bacteria > Pseudomonadota > Alphaproteobacteria > Caulobacterales > Parvularculaceae > Amphiplicatus. Next base: position 127,761 of record JBKBLR010000001.1, read on the forward strand.
CGACGAGGTGATGCTCGGCGCCTATCGCCGGCTCAACCGCCACGCCGGCGACCTCTCGCTGTCGGAGCGGCTCGACATCGCAAGCCGGGTCTTTCAGCTGGCGCTGCAGCTCTCGCTTCTCGAACTTCAGGGCGCTCTCGACGCCAGCGTCAACGCCGCGCGCTTCACCTCGGACGCCGGCCGGCGCCTCTCGCGGGCGGCGCTCGCCAATTATGCGGCGGCGGCGATCATCCTTCCTTACGGCGCGTTCCTGAAGGCGGCGAGGGAGTTGCGGCACGACATCGAGGCGATCGGGCGGCGGTTCGGCGCGAGCTTCGAGCAGGTCGCTCACCGGCTGACGACCATGCAGCGACCGGGCGCGGAAGGGATCGCCTTCTTCTTCGTGCGCGTCGACGCGGCGGGGAACATGTCGAACCGCTATTCGGGCGACGTATTCCCGTTCGCGCGCTATGGCGGCTCCTGCCCCTTGTGGAACATCCACGAGACCTTTCGGCTGCCGCGCCGGATCCTGACGCAGATCATCGAGCTGCCGGACGGATCGCGCTATTTTTCAATCGCCCGGACGGTGCAGGGCGGCGCCGGCGGCTATGGCGCGCCGGTCGCCGAACGCGCCGTCGCCCTCGGCTGCCGGCTCGAGGACGCCGGCGGCCTCGTCTATGCGAAAGGTCTCGATCTCGGCGCGACGCCGGCGACGCCGATCGGCCTCACCTGCCGCCTGTGCGAGCGGACCGACTGTGCGGCGCGCGCCCATCCGCCGCTGAAACGCCGGCTTGTCATCGACGAGCACAACAGGCTCGCCGCACCCTTCAGCTTCGCCTTCGACTGAAGGCGCGCCTTGATCCGGCGCGGGCCGGGTCTTTAGGGTCCCGCCGAAGTTGAAGGGACCCGCCATGACGATTCGCGCCTCGCTGACGCTCCTACTCGCCGCATCCGTCTTGACGCTCGCCGCCTGCAGCCACGCCCGGACCGCGGCGCCCGCGGTCGCCGCAGCGGCGCCGGCCGAGGACCAGAGCGCGGCGCTCAATCAATGGTTCGAAGAGGTCTGGGAGGCTGAGGTCGCGCGCTCGCCTGAACAGCAGACATTCCTCGGCCGGAAGACCAATTACGACAAATGGGACGACCCCTCAGAAGCGGCCGCCGAGGAGGAGCATCGCATCTTGATGGCGAACCTCGCCGACATGCGCGCGCGCTTCGATCCCGAAAAGCTGGATGCGAACGCCCGCCTTTCCTACCGGCTTTTCGAGTATGAGGCCGAGCGCGCGGAGAAATTCCATCCCTACCGCAACCATTGGTATCGGTTCAGCCATTTCCGCGGCCCGCATTCGGGCGCGCCGGCGTTCCTCATCAACCAGCATCGCATCGACACGGTCGCCGACGCCGAGGCCTATATCGCGCGCCTTGAGGGGCTGAAGGCGAATTTCGCCGCTCACCGTAAGGTCGCGGAGGACCAGTTCGCGCGCGGGATCCATCCGCCGAAATGGTCGTTCGAGAAGATGATCGAGACCGCGAAGAATGTCCTTGTCGGCACACCCTTCGACAGGAGCGGCAAGCCTTCGACGATCCTCGCCGACTTCTCCGAAAAAATCGGGAAGCTCGACGCGCCGGCGGCGGCGAAGACGGCGCTGAAGAAGCGTGCGGAACGGGCGCTGCTGATGTCCGTCAAACCCGCCTATCAGGACCTCATCGCCATGTTCGAGCGGCAGATGGCGGCGGCCTCGAACGACGACGGCGCCTGGAAGCTGCCGGACGGCGACGCCTATTATGACGCCCAGCTTGAGCGGATGACGACGACCGCGATGACGGCGGACGAGATCCACGATCTCGGCCTCAGGGAAGTCGCGCGCATTCACCGCGAGATGGATGCGATCCGAGAAAAGGTCGGTTTCAAGGGCGACCTCAAGGCCTTCTTCGCCTATATGCGCGACGACACGGAAAAGCGCTTCACCTATCCCGATACGGAGGAAGGGCGCGCGCGCTATCTCGCCGAGGCGACGGCGATGATCGATTCGATGCGCGGGCGCCTTGACAAACTTTTCATCACCAAGCCGAAGGCCGACATCATCGTGAAGCGGGTGGAGCCGTTCCGCGAAAAGTCCGCCGGCAAGGCGTTCTACCAGCGGCCCGCGCCGGACGGATCGAGGCCCGGAATTTATTACGCCAACCTTTATGAGATGGCGGCGATGCCGACCTACCAGATGGAGGCGCTCGCCTACCACGAAGGCATTCCCGGCCATCACATGCAGATCGCCATCGCGCAGGAGCTTCAGAACGTGCCGAGCTTCCGGCGCTTCGGCGGCTTCACGGCCTATTCCGAGGGCTGGGGCCTTTACTCGGAATGGACGGCCAAGGAGCTCGGCTTCTACGCCGACCCCTATTCCGACTTCGGGCGCCTCGCGATGGAGCTCTGGCGCGCCGGCCGCCTTGTCGTCGACACCGGAATCCACCGCAAGAAGTGGACGCGCGACCAGGCGATCGAATGGCTGATCGAGAACACCCCGAACGCCGAAGGCGACGCGACAAGCTCGATTGAACGCTATGTCGTGATGCCGGGCCAGGCGACCGCCTATAAGATCGGCATGCTGAAGATTCAGGAACTGCGCGCCCGCGCCGAGAAAAAGCTGGGGCGGAAGTTCGACGTGCGCGAGTTCCACGACGAGGTGCTGAAATACGGTCCCGTGCCGCTGGCCATCCTCGAGGAGAACATCGACGTCTGGATCGCGGCCAAGAAGAGGGCCTGAAGGCGATTATGAACACGCCGCCCGTCTCGGCCTTCATCCGGACAAGGAACGAGGCGCGGATGATCGGCGAAGTCGTGCGCGCGGCGCGGCTGGCCGCCGACGAGGTCGTCGTCGTCGATTCAGGATCGACCGACGATACCGTCGCAATCGCCGAGGCCGCGGGTGCGCGGGTGATCAGGCAAGCCTGGCTCGGCAATGGCCGGCAGAAGCGTTTCGCCGAAGACCTCTGCCGCCATGACTGGCTTCTCGACCTCGACGCCGACGAGGTCGTGACGCCGGCGCTCGCCGCCGAGATCGCGGCGCTGTTCGCCGTCGGCGCGCCGCCATGCGGCGTCTACCGGACGCCGGTCGCGATCGCGCCCCCGGTGGGCGAGCCCTGGGCGGGCTTCGGCGGCGTCATCCGTCACAAGCTCTACGACCGCCGCGTCGTGCGCGCGCCCGACCACGAAGCCTGGGACCAGTTCGACCTGCCGCCGGGCGAGCCCGTCGGCGTTCTGAAAGAGGCGATCCTTCATTACGCCTTCGCAGACGCCGCCCATCTCATCGACAAGCTCAACCGCAACTCAACGACACGCGCCGCCAAGCTCGATCCAAAGCCCTTGCCGGTCCTCGTCCTTCGCATTTTCTTCGGCCTCCCCTTCTATGTCGGCAAGCGCTATCTGCTCGACGGCCTCTTTCGCGGCGGGGTTTACGGTTTCGCCTTTTCGATGATGTCCGGGTTCGGGCGCTGGCTGCGCGATGTTAAAATGTATGAGCGCGTGATGCGTGAGCGCGGGCGATGACGGCCCCCTTTGGCGCGCTTGCGCCCTCGCCCTTCGAGGAGGCGGTCCGGCGCGCGGCACGCGGCCTTTCCAACACTGCGATCGGCAAACGCGCAGCGTCATTGCTGCTTCGCGCCGCCGGCGGAAAGTCAGGACGGGCCTTCGATGTGCCGGTTTTCGGCACGGAGCGCGCGCGTCTGCACCCTTACGACAACATCAGCGAAAAGCGCGTCTACATCACGCCGCAGTTCTGGGAAGGCGAGGAGCGCGCGGCGCTCGCGAAGTTCATCGCCAGCGGAAGCGGTGATTTCCGCTTTCTCGACGTCGGCGCGAACGCCGGGCTTTATACGCTCTTTGCGCGCTCTGAGGCGCGCGCGAGCGGACGCCCGTTTCAGGCGATCTGCATCGAACCGGCGCCCGAGATGCTGGCGCGCTTGCGCTTCAATCTGGAGGCGTCGGGCGCTGCGAGCGAGGCGCGCGTCGTCGCTTGCGCCGTCGGCGCGCGTTCTGGCGCCGCCGCGTTCAGCGTCAACGAAAGAAACCGCGGCGAAAGCCGCATCGCCGCGAGAGGCGGCCTGGAGGTTGAGGTCAGGACGCTCGCCTCCATCATCGACGAGGCCGGCGCGCCGCGGATCGACGCGATGAAGATCGACATCGAAGGCGGCGAGACGGCGGCGCTCGACGGCCTCTTCGCCGCCGCCGGCGAGCGCTTCCGCCCGGCGTTCATCATCATGGAGATGTCGCATTCGGACTCGCGAGCGACCGCCATGTTGGCCGCGGAAAGCTATCGCGAGATCCTGCGCACCGGACGGAACGGGGTCTTCGCCCGCGTTTGAGGGGCGATGCCTCAATCAGCCCGGATAATAGTCCTTGATAAACAGCTTTTCCTCAATCCCGGACTTCCTGTAGCCGCCTTCCTCCGCAGTCTGGCGCGGCGGCAGGGGGATCGGACGAAACGCCTCCTCGTTGAATTCGTAGGGCACGCAATCGAGGATCGAGCGGATCGTGTTGAGACGGGCCTTCTCCTTGTCGTCGCCGTCGACCGAGCGCCACGGCGCATGTTCCGTATGCGTCTTTTCGAGCATCAGGTTGCGGAATTTCGAGAACTCCGCCCAGCGCTTGCGCCCCTCGAGATCGACAGGCGACAATTTCCAGCGCTTGCGCGGGTCTGAGGCGCGTTCTTGAAAGCGCTTTTCCTGTTCGTCCGCCGAAACGTGAATCCAGTATTTCAGGAGGATCGTTCCCGACGAGACGAGCATGCGCTCGAACTCCGGGACCTCTTTCATGAAGGAGTCGTACTGCGCCGGCGTGCACCAGCCCATCACCGGCTCGACGACGGCGCGATTGTACCAGGAGCGATCGAAGAGCGCGACTTCGCCGGCGGCGGGCAGATGCGCGACATAACGCTGGAAATACCATTGAGTCGATTCGCGGTCGGAGGGCTTCGGGAGCGCGACCACCCGCCAGATGCGCGGATTCATGCGGTTCATGATCGTCTTGATGACGCCGCCCTTGCCGGCCGCATCGCGCCCCTCGAAGACGATCGCGACCTTCAGCCCCTTCCTCGCGACCGTTTCCTGCAGCTTCGCGAGTTCGAATTCGACATCGTCGAGCTCCCGCTCGAATTGCTCTTTCTTCACCGCGCGATCTCCTCGCCGTCGACGCCGAAAAGATATTCCCGGCGGCAGAATTCGCAGCTCGCCGTGATGCGTCCCGCATCGGCCATGTCGGCGAGCTCTTCCGGCGCATAGCGCGCGAGCACTGCGGCGATCTTGCCGGCGTTGCAGGAGCATTCGGCGCGCAGCGCCTTGGCTTCAAACACCCTGACGCCGTCCTCGTGGAAAAGGCGGTAAAGGAGATCCTCGGCCGTCAGGGCCGGATCGAGGAGTTCGTCCGCCTGCGTCGTGTTGAGGAAGGACGCCGCGCGGTTCCACGCTTCCTCGTCCTCGGCCGATTTCAGGATCGCCTCGCCGCGCTCGCGCGCGCCTCCCTCGCCCGGCATGAATTGCACGATGACGCCGCCAGCGCGCCAGGCTTGCTCGCCGCCCGGCCGGAAGACCTTGCCGACGGCGAGACGCACCGCGGTTGGAATCTGCTCGGACTGCGCGAAATAGCCGATGGCGGCCTCTTCCAGCGTCCGGCCCTCGATCGGCGTCACGCCCTGATAGCGCTCCATGTCCGGACCCTGGTCGATAGTGATCGCAAGGTGTCCCTTGCCCATCAGCGCCGCGAGGCCGCGTCCTGCGGTGAGGCCGCCGACCGAGGCCGTCGCCCTGACCGCGCCGTCCGAGGCGTAATCGGCGACGAGCATCCTGACATCGCCGTCGCCTTGCGCCTGGAAGATCAGCTTGCCGTCGAATTTGAGCGCTGAGCCCATCAGCGCGGCGAGAACCGCAGCCTCGCCGAGGAGTTCGGAAACGGCGCTTGTGAAGCCGTGCGCCGTCAGCACCGCATCGATCGCCGACCCGAGCCGCACGATCCGCCCACGGACCGATCCGTCGCCGACCTGGAAGGGCAGGATGAAATCGTCGCGCATCAGCTTTTGAGCTTGTAACCTGACCTGAGAAGCAGATAGCTCCACGCGCCGAGCGCCGCCGTCACAAACAGCGAGACCGCCGCCCCGAGCCAGAGAGGCGCCTCGGCGACGCCGGTGAACCCGGACCGGAATCCGTCGATCAGGTAAAAAACCGGATTGAAATGACTGAACGTCAGGAACGGCTCCGGCAAGGCGCGGATCGCATAGAAAGTGCCCGACAGGAACGTCAGCGGCGTGATGACAAAATTGTTGACCGCCGCGAGCTGGTCGAACTTGTCGGCCCAGACGCCGCCAACGACGCCGAGAAACCCGAACATCAGCGAGGCGAGCGTTCCGTAAAAGAGAATGACGGCGAGATTCTCCACCTGCATCGGCGAAGGCGAGCCCGACATGAAGAACGCCGAGGTCAGGGCGGTGACGGCGCCGACGAGAAGCCCGCGCGCGGCGGCGCCGACGACGAAAGCGATGGTCAGCTCGCCCGGCGACAGAGGCGGCATGAGCACGTCGACGATCGAGCCTTGCACCTTGCCGATGATGATGGAGGAGGACGAGTTGGCGAAGGCGTTCGTCAGCATCGCCATCATGATGAGGCCAGGGGCGAGGAACTCGACATAGGGCACGCCGTCGATGTCGGCGCGACCGCCCATCGCCTGCATGAAGACGAGAAGGAACAGCAGCGTCGAAATGACCGGCGCGACGATCGTCTGGAAAGAAACCTTCAGGAAACGCCGCACTTCCTTCTCGAGCAGCGTCCAGAGGCCCAGCCAGTTTACGCGCCCGAACCGGCGCTCGCCGAAGGCAAGGGTTCGCTCCGGCCCCGCGCTGATCGTCTGTGTGCGAGAGGCCGCCATCGTTGTTTCCGTCATGCGGTCCTGTTGCGCGGGCGGGAACCGGGGGTCAAGGAGCGTGATCGCAGCGCAAACCGGGCTACCAGATCTAGTGTGCAAAATTGACGGCAGGCGCCATGTTGTAATTTTTAGGCCCTGAGTTACTATATCTTGCGTGCGCCGACGGGCAGATACGAGGCGCCGCAAGATATTGTGATCTGAAGAGGCCAAGGACTGGCGGGGTCGGCCAGCCGATCGGACCCGAGGCGTCGGGTTTCGACAACCACCAAAAGGGAGCGGCGCGATGGCGTGGAATGACGAGCGGGTCGAGCTTTTGAAGAAGTTCTGGGCGGAAGGGCTGTCAGCGAGCCAGATCGCCTCGAAGATGGGCGGGGTCACCCGCAACGCCGTGATCGGCAAGGTGCACCGGCTTGGCCTTTCAGGAAGGGCGGCGCCGGCCAAGCCCCAGCGCGGATGCGACACCGCCGTCGCGATCAGCGACCCCGCGCCCGTCGCCTACGCCCGCAAGGCGATCGAGACCATCATTGAAGAGCCGGAATTCGTGGCGCCGGTCGTCTTGTCGTCCGGCGACATGACGACGGTGGCGACGCTCAAGGGCAACATGTGCAAATGGCCGATCGGCGATCCGGCCAAAGACGATTTCCACTTCTGCGGACAGTCGGCGCCGACCGGAAAGCCCTATTGCGCCTATCACGCCAATCTCGCCTTCCAGCCGGCGCAGCGCCGTCCCGACCGGCCTGCGGCGGCGTCGCAGCGCATCATCGCGGACGCCAAGCGCCGCATCGCCGGCTGACCGGCAAAGGCGCCGTTCACTGGGAGCAAGAAGAATCCGCCGCGATCCGCGGCGGATTTTTTTTCGGCGGCGACTATGAAAAGTCGAGGGAATAACCAGCCGCCCGAACCGTCCTGATCGGGTCGGCGTGAGCGTGCTTCGTCAGCGCCTTTCTGAGGCGCCCGACATGAACGTCGACCGTCCGCACCTCGACAAAGACGTCCGATCCCCAGACCGCATTCAACAATTGCTCGCGCGAGAACACTCTGCCGGGGTGCTGGATCAGATGGTCGAGAAGGCGGAATTCCGTCGGGCCGAGGTGAACTTCCTTGTCGTCTCGCCAGACGCGATGCGCCGTCCGGTCGACCCTGATGTCGCCGTAGGACACGACGTCCTCGACGAGCGCCGGCCGGATGCGCCGCAGGACCGCGCGCAGGCGCGCGACAAGCTCAGCGGTGGAAAAAGGTTTGGTCAGATAGTCATCCGCGCCGGTTTCAAGGCCCCGGATGCGATCGGCTTCCTCCGACCGCGCGGTCAGCATGATGATCGGCAGGTTGCGCGTATCGGGCGCCTGCCTCAGCCGGCGACAGACCTCGATGCCGGAAATCTTCGGCAGCATCCAGTCGAGGATGACGATGTCGGGATGATATTCTGCGACCTTGAGGAGGGCGTCCTCGCCGTCCTTGGCGATGCGGGTGTCGCAATCCTCCTTCGACAGATTGTAGTCGAGGAGCGTTGCGATCGCTTCTTCATCCTCGACGATCAGGACTTTTGTTCTGGTCATGGCTTTCTCGCCGGCGCGCCCGGCTCCTCGCCTTTCGGCCGCTCCTCGGCGAACCAGGAGCCGGTCTCCACGAAGTGGATCGCCTCGGCGATGTTGGTCGCATGATCGCCGATGCGTTCGAAATTCTTGACGATGAACAGGAGATGGACGCCGGGGCTGATCTGTTTCTGGTCGGTCGACATCGCCGAGACCACGGCTCCGTAGAGCGAACTGTAGAGCTCGTCGAGGTCGTTGTCGCCGCGCCAGACCGCGGCGGCGGCGTCGATATTGCCCGCCTGGTAGGCGTTGAGAATGTCCGACAGCTGCCTCAGGCTCGCCCGCCCCATGCGCGCCACGCTCGACACCGTAGAGGCGGACGGCGTCTCGAGCGCGACCGCCACCGTGCGCTTGGCGACGTTCTTCGCAAGGTCGCCGACGCGTTCGAGCTCGGCCGCGAGTTTCATGAGACTGGCCGCCTCGCGGAACTGCTTGTCGGTGAGGGAGCCGGCGCGCAGGATCGCCATGGCGCCGTCATCGACCCGCACGTGGAAGGCGTCGATCTTGGCGTCGGTCCTGACCACCCGCTCGGCGAGCGCGACGTCGCGGCGTTCAAGCGCGCCGATCGCCTCGCTGAGCTGGGTCTCCACGAGCGCGGCCATCTGGGCGAACTCGCCCCCGAGCGCCCGCAGCTGCGCGGCGGCCGACTGGGGGGCGATCGAGGCCATCGTCATGAAAACGTCATCCGGTCCTTGAGAGCGCCGCTGTCCTGCGCCGAATTATGTGACAGATTCTTGTCCGCCACGAGCGTTTTCGGGCGAACCCCATGAAATCCCCGACCCGATGCTGGCGGCGGGAAGGTAGCAGGTGAACGCGGTGCCGCCCCCAGGCCGGCTTTCGAGATGCAGTCCGCCGCGGTGCCGGTTCATGATGTGCTTGACGATCGCGAGGCCGAGGCCGGTGCCGCCGGCCTTTTTGCTGCGATCGACATTGACCCGATAAAAGCGCTCGGTGAGGCGCGGCAGCGCCGACCGCTCGATGCCGGGGCCGAAGTCGCGCACCTGGACGAAAATGAGGTCGTCGGGCTGCACGCCGAGCCGCGCTGCAACCTGCGCCGCGCCGTCGCCCGCCCGGTGCGCAACCTCGCCGCCCGCCTCCGAGATCGACGGCGACTGCCCGCGCCCGGCCCTGATTTTGATCATCGCCGGATCGCCGCCATATTTCAGCGCGTTGTCGATGAGGTTCTGGACGGCCTGGAACAGCTCGTCATGGTCGCCGACGGCGCGCAGGGGACCGGCGGACAAGTTTTCGAAATCGACGATCGCCCCCGACTGGTCGAGGACCGGGCGCAAGCTGTCAAGAACGTCTTCCGAAAGGCCGCCGACGTCCACGACGTCCCGCGGCGGCACATGCTCGTGCAGTTCGATGCGCGACAGCGACATGAGGTCGGAAACGAGGCGCTGCATCCGCTCGGCCTGCGCCTGCATGATGCCGAGAAACCGGTCCCTCGCTTCGGGATCATCCCTGGCGTGCCCTCGCAGCGTCTCGATGAATCCGACCAGCGAGGCGAGCGGAGTCCGCAGCTCGTGACTCGCCGATGCGATGAAGTCCGCCCGCATCTGCTCGACGCGCCGCTCTCCCGTGAGGTCGCGCACAAAGACAAGCACCCGCTCGACGGGGCGCGCATCACCGATCGGGGCGACGAAGGCCCGGCAATGCCGCTCGACGGCGCCCGTCGTCGTGAACTCGACGGCGCGCGGGGCGTCTCCCTTCGCCACAGCCTCAGCGGCCTCAAAAACATTCGGCGCGCGCAGCGCCGCCGCGAAATGCCGTCCTTCGAGCGCTCTGACGCCGATGAACTCCTCCGCCGCCGGATTGGCATGCTCGATTACGCCGCCGGCGTCGAGGATGAACAGCGGCTCCGGCAGCGCCTGCGCGACCCCGCGGGCAAGGCGCAAGCTCGCGATTTCGGTTTCCTTGGCGCCGATCTCCGACTTGACGAGACGCTCGACGGGCCTTGCCCATTCGCGGCCCGACGACAGCCAGTAACGCACGCCGAGCGCGGCCGAGAACGCGACCCACGCCGCGACGGGCAGCCAGAGATTGGCGGCGAGGCCCGACCCCATGATGACGACCGCGACCCCTGCCGCGATCGCCGCCCCCCAGAGGAAGTCGCGCGCCCTGACATCGGCGGCGGCCTGGCGGATCAGCGCAGCGAGTTCGTCCTCGGCGTCCATCTTTCAGCGGGCCTTTTCCTCGGCGATGAAGCGGTCGATGCGCGCCTCCAGCACCGACAGGGGAACGGCGCCGTTCTCGAGCGCGGCGTCGTGGAAGCGGCGGATGTCGAACTTGCGGCCAAGGGCCTTTGACGCGCGCGCGCGCAGTTCCTTGAATTTCATCTCGCCGATCTTGTAGGCGAGCGCCTGGCCGGGATTGGCGATGTAGCGGTCGACCTCCGCTGTCACGTTGTGCGCGGAGAGCGCCGTGTTCTCCGTCATGAAGGCGATCGCCTGATCGCGCGTCCAGCCCTTGGCGTGGATCCCGGTGTCGACGACGAGGCGGCAGGCCCGCCACATCTCATAAGAAAGCCGCCCGAATTTCGAATAGGGGTCCTGGTAGAAGCCGACATCGAGGCCGAGGCTTTCGGCGTAAAGCCCCCAGCCCTCGATGAAGGCGGTGAAGCCGCCAAATTTCCGGAATTCCGGCAGGTCGAGCTCCTGGGCGAGCGCGATCTGGAGATGGTGGCCGGGGACAGCCTCATGCAGCGTCAGCGCTTCGACTTCGTAAAGGGGCCGCGTCTCCAGCTTCGAGGTGTTGACGCGATAGACGCCGGCCCGCGTGCCGTCGCCGGCCGGTCGCTCGTAATACGCGGTCGTCGTTCCTTCCGCGACATCGGCGGGAATTTCCTTCAGCGTGTAGGGCATGCGCGGCAGCCGCCCGAAGAGCTTCGGCAGCTCGCCGTCGATTTTCTTGGCGACGTAGGAATTCTTCTCCATCAGCTCGAGCGGCGTCCTGGCGTAGAAGCGCGGATCGGTGCGCAGGAATTCCTGGAACGCCTTGAAGTCGCCCTTGAACCCGGCCGCCTTGATGGTCGCTTCCATTTCCTTGCGGATGCGCGCGACTTCCTTGAGGCCGATCTTGTGAATCTCGTCCGCCGTCAGCGGCGTCGTCGTGAAGACGCGCGCGCGGTGATCGTACCAGGCGCGCCCGTCAGGCAGCGCCGAGGCGCCGATCGTCGGGCGGCAGGCGGGCTTGTAGGACTTCTCGTAAAAATCCGCAAAGCTCGCGACCGCCGGAACCGCCATCTCGGCGACCGCGCGAAGGCCGGCGTCGGTCAAGCGCTTCCAGTCCTTGTCGGAGATCGTCGCCGGCTTGGCGTCGAAGGGCGCCATCATCGCGCTTTCCCGCGCGTCGGCGACGAGATGGAATCGGATCGACTTCTCGTAGCCCGTCATCGCTTCGCAAGGCTGCACCCAGCCCGTCTCGATCCCCTTCTCCAGCCGCCCGATGACGCCTTCGACATAGGCGGGCGCCGCGTTAAGGCGTTTCACATAGCTTTCGTAATCGGCGACGGTGAAGAACGGCAGATCGTCCGGGAGGCCGGTCAGGAAGGTGTGCGGACCCCGCCGGTTGGAGATCGCGAGATATTTCCCGCCGAAGCGCGCCGCCTCGATGTCGTCCTCGAGGTCGAGCTTCAAGAGCTCGTAATTGACGCGGTCGGCGGCGGACAGCGCGCTTTCATCGAGCGCCTCGAGGCGGGCGAGGAAACGCCTTTGATCCTCGACCGCCGTCTCGTAAGCGGCAAGCGATGAATCCTGCAGCCGGTCGTCATAGTCGCGCACGCCGACCGAGGTCGCAAAGGTCGGGCTCTGGGCGAGCGACCAAGCCCAATGATCCTTGATGACCGACTCAAGGGAATCCGCCGCCAAAGCCGGCGCCGCGGCGAAGGCCAGGTTGATCGCGAGTGCAAGTCTTTTCATTGTCGCCGCCCCTTGTTTCAGCCGCTACGCTCAGCCCACAGATCATAGTCATCGGCGCCCGTGACGCGCGCACGCACGAGATCGCCGGGCCTCAGCGCCGTTTCCCCTTCGAGGATGACGGCGCCGTCGATTTCCGGCGCATCCGCGTAGGAGCGACCGACGGCGCCCTCGCCGTCGACTTCGTCGATGAGAATGCTGATTTCGCGGCCGATCCAGCCCTGCAGCAGCGCCGCGGAGATCTCCTGCTGCGCCTGCATGAAACGGTGGAAACGTTCCTCTTTCACCTCTTCCGGCACAGCGCCGGGGAGATCGTTCGCCGCCGCGCCCTTCACCGGCTCGAACTTGAAGCAGCCGACGCGATTGAGACGCGCTTCCTTCAGCCAGTCGATGAGGAAGGCGAAGTCTTCCTCCGTCTCGCCAGGAAATCCGACGATGAAGGTCGAGCGCAAGACCAGCGCCGGGTTGATCGCCCGCCAGCGCTCAATCTGCGCCAGCGTCTTTTCCTGATGCGCGGGGCGGCGCATCGCCTTGAGGACCTTGGGACTCGCATGCTGGAAGGGGATGTCGAGATAGGGAAGAAGATTTCCTTCCTCCATCAGCGGGATGACCGCATCGACATGAGGATAGGGATAGACATAGTGAAGCCGCGTCCAGACGCCGAGGCTCTTGAGCCCGCGCGCGAGATCAAGGAACCGGGTTTCGTATTCAAACCCGCGCCAGGAATGGGCGGCGTATTTGAGATCGGCGCCGTAGGCCGACGTGTCCTGCGAGATGACGAGAAGCTCCTTCACGCCCGCCGCGACGAGCTTCTCGGCTTCCTTCAGCACCGCGTCGATGCGCCGGCTTTTCAGCCGGCCCCGCATGGCGGGGATGATGCAGAACGAGCAGGAATTGTTGCAGCCCTCTGAGATCTTCAGATAGGCGTAATGGCGCGGGGTGAGCTTCACCCCCTGCAGCGGCAGAAGGTCGAAGAAGGGATCATGCGGCGCCGGCGCGGCGTCGTGCACCGCTTCCATCACCGCTTCATATTGATGCGGCCCGGTGACCGCCATCACCTTCGGATGCGCGGCGCGGATGACGTCCTCTTCGGCGCCGAGGCATCCGGTCACGATCACCCGTCCGTTCTCGGCGATCGCCTCGCCGATGGCGTCGAGGGATTCAGCGCGCGCGCTGTCGAGAAAGCCGCAAGTGTTGACGAGCACCGCGTCCGCGCCCTTGTAGTCGGGCGCGATCTCGTAACCCTCGGCCTTGAGGCGCGTCACGATGCGTTCGGAATCGACCAGCGCCTTCGGACAGCCGAGGCTGACGACGCCGATGCGCGGCGGCTGTTTCGGGTCCTTCGGGCGGGGCGCGGTCATGACCGGCGCGCTCTAGCGCAAGCGCCCCGCCAGCGAAAGCTCACGCCCGCCGGCGCACCGCAATCAGCGTGAAGATGATCCCGCCAGCCGCCCCGGCGACCGCCTGCAGGGCGAGATCGGCGGGATCACGGGCCCCGAAAAAGGCCCCGACGCCGCCGCCGAGCATGACATTCTCGACGAGGTAGAAGAGCGCCGGCAGCGCGGCCGCCCCGGCGATGACATAGGCGACGGGCGCGAGCGGCTTGACGATGCGTTTGAGGGCGGCGGCGACGGCGAAGGCCACCGCAAAACAGACGGCGAGGATCGCGATGAAAGGCGAGCCGGCCGCAAGGCCCGAAACATTCATGCCGAAGGTTTCCGCGAGGTTCGCGGGCGTCACCTCGAACCCCGGATAGGCCGACAGGGTCCGAAGCGTCAGGAACGCGGCCGAGAGAAGAAAGCCGCCGGCGAGCGCCGCCAGAAACCCCGCAAGCACCCGAATGATGGCCATGCCGCCCGCCCCGTTTCCATGCATCGTGACGGCGTCAGCGGTTGACGCCCCGCGCACGCCCTGTTTACGCAACTGCTGACCGATACGCCATGGAGAATGACATGCCTCAGAGCGACCGCCTGTCGCCGTCCCGGCTCGCCCTCCTCGCGGCGAGCGCCATGCTGACGCTCATCGCGGGCTGCGGCGCGAAAGAACCTGCGGCGGCGGCGCCCGGCAAGGGACAAGGCGGCGGCGACGCAAAACTACAGACGATGATGGCGCCGCCCGCGCCGCAAGGAAGGCTCGCGCTGCGGATCGAGACCCTCGCCGACGGCCTCGCCAACCCCTGGTCGATCGCCTTCCTTCCGGACGGCTCTATCCTCGTCACCGAGCGACCCGGCCGGCTGCGCGTCATTCGGGACGACAGGCTGGTCCCCGACCCCGTCGCCGGCGTTCCGGACGTGCTCGCCTGGAACCAGGGCGGGCTTTTCGACGTTCTTCCGCACCCGGACTTTGCGACGAATGGGCTGCTCTATCTGAGTTACGCTCATGGAACGCGCGCGGCGAACGGCACGCGCATCGCCCGCGCCCGCTTCGACGGCGCATCCCTGTCGGACCTCACCGTCCTTTATGACGCCGTCCCCTCTAAGGACACGGGCCATCATTACGGCGCGCGCCTCGCCTGGGGCGGCGACGGCAAGCTTTATGCGACGATCGGCGAGGGCTCCCGCTACAAGGAGCGCGCGCAGGACATGACGTCGAGCTTCGGCTCGGTCGTCCGCCTCAACGAGGACGGCTCGATCCCCGCTGACAACCCCGCCTTCGGCGGCGGCGAGCGCAAGGAGCTGTGGACGAAAGGCCACCGTAACGGCCAGGGCCTCGCCTTCGACCCGGCGCGCGGCGTCCTGTGGGAGCATGAGCATGGGCCGCGCGGCGGCGATGAAATCAACATCATCGAGCGCGGGGCGAATTACGGCTGGCCGCTCGCCAGCTACGGGATCGACTATTCCGGCGCGCGCATCACACCGTATACGGAATATGCTGGCACGAAGCAGCCGTTCAAATACTGGACGCCGTCGATCGGCCCATCCGGCCTCGCCGTCTACCGGGGTCCCATGTTCCCCGCCGATTGGGACGGCGACCTTCTCGTCGGGGCGCTCGCTGAGCGGTCGCTGCGCCGCGTCGATTTCGACGGCATGAAAGTCGTCGGCGAGGAACGCTATCTGGAGGGAGAACGCGTGCGCGACGTGCGCGTCGGTCCCGAGGGAGCGATCTATGTGACGACCGAGGACCGCGAGGGCGCGGCGACCGGCAAGCTTCTTCGGCTCTCTCCGGCGCAGTAGCGCCTGCCTGGCCGTCAGCGCGCGAGGAGCCCGAGCGCGAACGCCGCCGCCATGACGAGCGCGGCGTTGACCGCCGATGCGGTCGTGAAGAGGATGACTTCCGAGAACGACTTCATGGCGAACCCCCGGCGTAACGCCATAAACATTGCCTAAAAGTCATTAAGGAAGGCCGGTTCGCATCGGAACAATTGTAATCGCCGGTCACGCCGTCTTGCGCCGGCCGCGCCACCAGACGCGCAGGATCGACAGCACGACGAGGACGAGGATGAGAGTCGGCCAGGCGCGCGCGACGAAGGTCACCGCCTCGGCGAGCGACTGCATCGAGGTGCGCCCGAAGCCCTGGAACGCCTCGGCGAGCGGCTTCCACATGCTGACCGAGGTCTCGGGGTCGGAACTGTAGCTGATCGACAGGGACGACATCGAAACGCGCGCCTCCGCCGCATCGAGCTGCGCGGTCATCGCGTCAATCTCACCCTGTACGTCGGCGAGCGCGCGTTCGGCGGCGAGAATGTCGTTGAGCGAGCCCTCGCGCGTTTCGAGCAGCGTTTTGATCCGTTCACGCAGCGTCTTCTTCGCGTCGAGGCGCGCCGAGGTGTCGATGATGTATTGAGTCAGGTCTTCGGCGCTGACGGTGTTCGCCGTCACTTCGCCGTCGAACTTCTGGGCGTCGCCGACGATCGTTTCACGGAAGCCTTCGAGCCATTTCGGCTCGGCGCGAAGGTTCAGATAGGCGGACACCTGATCCTCGCCATAGGAATTGACCGAGGACCCCATCACCTGACAGACGGCGGGCCCGGCGTCGATGCAGGCTTTCTCATGCGCCTTGGCGAGCGGGGCGATCGCGCCTTTCGGCGCCTCGATCGACATCGAATAGGAATAGGCGAGCATCACGCCGGCGTTCGCGGCATCCCCGCCCTGACCCGGCGGCGGCGCCGGCGACACCGCGGCGTCGCCGGCATAGGCGGCGCGCGCTGATTCCTTCGCCATCATGCCTTCGGACGGGGCGGCGGCGTAATCGTTCCTTCCCTCGGAACAGGCGGCAAGCACGACGGCGGACGCCGCGGCGAGCGCGAAACGGCCAACGAAAACGGTCTTCATGACGGTTCCCCTTGAAGCGGCTCGAGGCCGCAAGCGCCGTATTTATCGAAAGGAAGGGCGGCGCGCCAGCGGCGGGAACCGGGCGGATTGAAGGCGGCCGCTCAAAACCCGCGCAGCGGCGCCGAGGCGCTGCGCTGCAGCCAGTTCCACTCCGGATAGCGGGCCCCGGCCTCGACCAGATGCAGCGTATAGGCCATGCGCGGGCGCGCCGAGCGGTTCGCACGGCTCATATGCGGCGCGCGGCCTGAGAAGATCACAAGGTCGCCGACGCCGGCGGGCGCCGCGACGCGGCGATCCTCCGGGTAGGGCGCATCATCGAGCGTCACCATCTCCGTCCCGCCCTCCGGCTTCCGGCGGAACAGCCGCCGCAGCGGGCCCTTATGGTCGCCCGGAATGAATTCCATGCAGCCGTTCTCGAGCGTCGCCTCGTCGAGCGCCACCCAGAAGCCGACGCAGCTTTCAGGCTCGGTGAAAAGGAAGGTCGAATCCTGATGGCAGGTCACCTCCCCGCCGATGCCGGGCGGCTTCATGATCACCATCGACTGAAGGAGCCGCGGATCGAGAAAGCCGACAGCATCCGCCGCCGCTTTCATCTTCTGCGAGCGCGAGAAGGCTGCAAAAACGGGATCGAGATCATGGAGCGCGTGCCCGATCTTGTTGACCGCCTCCCGCTTGGCCCGCTTCAGCCGCCCGGCGCGGTCGAACGCCTCCTCCTCAAGGAAGAAGCTGATGCGGTCGCCGGAGGAGAGGAAATAGTCGTCCGCCGCATGGCTCTGGGTCGTCGTCGAAAAGACCGTGCGATGAAGGTCGATGTCGAACGCATCGATGAGCGCGAAGGCGCGCGCCTTCAAGGCGGCGCATTCCGCGGCGCTCGCAAAGCCGCGAACGACGACGACGCCCGCCTCGTCAAAGGCGCCCGCGAGCGCGTGCGCCGCAAAACCGCCGGCGTCGAATTCAGGCAGCATCATGACCAAATTTGAACCGGACTGGGCGGCGAAGGCAATCGGGCCGCGCCCGTCCGGCTAAGATAAAATTCATCGAAGCCTGCGAAACCGGAGCGCACCGCTTTAGATGACATGATGCCGAAAATCCGCCTCATCCTCGCCGCCGCCTTAGCGCTGGCGGCGGCCGGTTGCGCCGAGCCCGCTGCGGTCGCCATCGACGCTGACACGCCGACGCTTGACCCGCTGCCGCTCGACAGGCGCATTGTCTACGTCAAGGACTATGTCGCAGCCGGCGCCAAGGTGACGAAGCACGCCGCCGTCTTCGGCAACTGGGCCGCTGAATGCAGCTGGAGCCGCGGCGGCGCGCGCGAGGAGGTCTCCTGGTGCGACGTCTATCCTTGGAACGGCAAGCTGCCCAAGCGCCAGTCGGTCCTGACGCCTTATGCCGATCGCGCCACGGTTCAGTATTTCCAGAAGAAGCCGGCGAAGATCGTTCTCAACACCGCCGCACGCGAGGCCGATGGCGGACTGCGCTACGCCTGCGGCGGGCTCGAATGGCGTGACGATGGGCGCGGCGCCCATCTCAAATTCTTTTATGACGAAGAGGCGAAGCGGTTCGTCAACCAGATGCGGGCGTCGGATTGCAAGATCATCTATCGCGCCAAGGGCGCCGCGTCTCAAACCGAAATCGTCAGGATCGCCCGCGGCTTCAGTCAGGCGAATGACTACGCTTTCAGTTTTTCGTCCTATCCGAAACCCGTTGAGTCGCCGCGCTGACCGCCGTCAGACCCGCCGCCAGGTCGCGCCGTTCGGCCCGTCCTCGATGACGATCCCTTGCGCAGCGAGGTCGTCGCGGATGCGGTCCGACGTCTTGAAGTCTTTCGCGTTCCTCGCTGCGGCGCGCATCGCCAGCATCGCTTCGATTTCCCCGGCGCTGAGCGCGCCCTCGCCGGGCGGCGTCCATTTGAACCACGCTTCGGGCTCGGCCGCGAAAAAGCCCATCAGCCGGCCCGCCGCTTTGAGGCGCGCCGCCGCGCGCTTCTTCGCGTCGCCCGCCATCTGCATGGCGATGTCGCGCAGTTCATGGAGGCCCGCGATCGCCTCGGGCGTGTTCATGTCGTCTTCGAGCGCAAGGATGACGCTCTCGGGCGGCTCCGCCTCGCCTCCCGGCGCCTCGGCGAGGAGGCGGTAGAAGCGATCGAGCTGCTTCTTCGACTGTTCGATGAGGGCGTCCGTCCAGTCGAGCGGCTGGCGGTAATGCGCCGACAGCAGCGCGAAGCGCAGCGTCTCGCCATGATGGACCTTAAGGAGGTCACGCGGCAGGGCGACATTGCCGAGCGATTTCGACATCTTGTCGGCGCCCATGGTGAGAAAGCCGTTATGCAGCCAGTAGCGGGCGAGCGGCGCGCCGTGATGGGCGCAAGCTGACTGCGCGATCTCGTTCTCATGATGCGGGAATTTGAGGTCCTGCCCGCCGCCATGGATGTCGACCGTAGGCCCGAAGGCCTTTGCGATCATCGCCGAGCATTCGATGTGCCAGCCAGGACGTCCGCGTCCCCAGGGGCTCTCCCAGCCTGGCTCATCCGCCGCCGACGGCTTCCACAAGACGAAGTCCGCCGGGTTTTCCTTGTACGGAGCGACCTCCACCCGCGCCCCGGCGATCATGTCGTCCAGGCTGACGCCGGACAGACGCCCATAGGCGGGAAAGGACGCGGTGCGGAAGAGAACATGCTCCTCCGCCGCATAGGCGCACCCAACGCGCATCAGCGCCTCGATGAGCGCGATCATCTCGCCGATATGGCCGGTCGCCGTCGGTTTCAGCGTCGGGGGGAGCGCGCCGAAGGCGGCGAGCTCTTCATCGTAGATGGCGGCGTATTTGGCCGTGATCTCACGGATCGGCGCCCCCGTCTCGCGGGCCCGCCTGATGATCTTGTCGTCGATGTCGGTGAAGTTCCGCGCGTAGACGACATGCCCCTCGCCATAGCGCCGGCGCAGCAGCCGGAAGAGGAGGTCGAAAACGACGGCGGCGCGGAAATTGCCGATATGGGCGTGATTGTAGACGGTCGGCCCGCAGACATACATCGTCACCCGCTTGTCATCGGCGGGAACGAAAACGCGCTTCTCACGCGTCAGGCTGTCGTAAAATTCGAGCGCCATCGGGGGGCTTGCTATCCTAAATCTTGCGCCGGCGGAATGCCGAGGCCGCAGATGTTGCGAGGCCCTCCAGAAAATCTCCGCCGCACATCAGTTTTCCGCCAACCCCTCACGCGATTGGCACTTGGCGCGGCGGCGATCCGCCCTTAGCTTTCCAGCGTAAGAACCAACGCAACAGAGCCGCGTCTCTCCCACCCGAGATCCGCGAATTCGTAATCGCCGCTGACGATAGGACAGGCCCATGACCGCCATTGCCTACGATACGCTTGCGCGCGCCCATTCCGACGAGGACGGGCGCCTGTCGGACCGGCCGAGCCGGGCGGAGGCGGAAGCCGCGGTCAGAACGCTCATCCGCTGGGCGGGCGACGACCCGACGCGCGAAGGGCTGATCGACACCCCGAAGCGGGTCGTCAAAGCCTATGAAGAATGGTTCGCGGGCTATGACGAGGACGCCGACGCGATCCTTGCCCGCACCTTCGACGAGGTCGAGGGCTATGACGACATCGTGCTCGTGAAGGACATCAGGCTCGAGAGCACCTGCGAGCACCACATGGCGCCGATCATCGGCAAAGCGCATATCGCTTACCTGCCGTCCGAGCGCGTCGTCGGGCTCTCCAAGCTCGCCCGGCTCGTGGACGTCTTTTCAAAGCGCCTGCAGGTGCAGGAAAAGCTGACCGCGCAGATCGCCGCCGCCCTGCAGGCCGCGCTGAACCCGCGGGGCGTCGCGGTGATGATCGAGGCCGAGCATCACTGCATGTCAACGAGAGGCGTTTACCGCCACGGCGCCGATACGGTGACGACGCGCTTCACCGGCGCCTTCCTCACAGAGCCGCGCCTTGAGGAGCGGTTCTTGCGCCTCATCCGGGCTTAAGCCCGCAGCGCTTCCTCGACCTCACCCAGCCGGTCCTTGCCGAACCACATCTCGCCGCCGACAAAGAAGGTCGGGATGCCGAAGGCCCCGCGCGCAACCGCGCCCTCGGTGTTCGCGATCAGCACGGCCTTGACCTCCGGCTCGTTTGCAGCGGCAAGAAGGCGCTCGGCCGGCAGGCCCGCGGCGCAGAGAACCTCGCCGATGACGGCGGGATCGTCCATCTTCCGTCCTTCCTCCCACATCGCCGGGAACAACGCTTCCATGACCGGCGCCAGAAGGCCGTCGCGCCGGGCGGCGACAGCGATGCGCATCATCATCAGCGTATTGACCGGGAAATGCGGATTCATCTGAAACCGCGTCAGGCCGTGGCGCGCAATGAAGCGGCGCATCTCCAGCATCTCATAGGCCATTTTCGCTGGAATGCCGGCGTTCGCCGTCATCGGCGACTGGTTACCGGTCGCCTTGAAGATGCCGCCGAGAAGGCAGGGAACCGGGTCGAACGCCGCGCCCGTGCGCGCCTCGATTTCGGGGAGAACCTTCCACGCTAGATAAGCGTTGGGGCTGCCGAAATCAAAAATGAATTCCGCCTTCACCATTTCTCCTTCCACGGACGAAGATCGATTTCGTGCGTCCAGGCGCTGCGCGGCTGCTTCCACAGCCAGACATAGTTCGCCGCGATCGCGTCGGGCGAGAGCACCGCGTCCTCGGCGCGCAGGGCCGCGATGTCAGGGACAAGCCCGGCGATGAACGCCGTGTCGATCGCGCCGTCGACGATTACATGCGCGACATGAATGTTCCGAGGCCCCAGCTCCCGCGCCATCGATTGCGCGAGCGCCCGAAGCGCGTGCTTGGCGCCGGCGAAGGCTGAAAAGCCGGCGGCGCCGCGCACCGCGGCGGTGGCGCCGGTGAACAGGATGGTTCCGCGCCCGCGCGTAATCATGCGCCGCGCCGCCTCACGCCCCGTCAGGAAACCGGCGAAGGCCGCCATCTCCCAAACCTTGCGATAAACCTGGGCGGTCGTTTCGGTCACGTCGAAGCGCACATTCGCGCCGATGTTGAAGACGACGACCTCGAGCGGCGCGACGTCCCCTTCGATGCGGTCGAAGAGGGCGATCATCGCCTCCTCCTCGCGCGCATCGGCGGGAAAGGCGCGGGCGTCATGGCCCTCGGCGCGGATCGAAGCGGCGAGCGCCTCGAGATCCCCGGCATGGCGAGGCCGGCGCGACACGCAGGCGATGAGCCCCTCGCGCGCGAAGGCTCTTGCGATCGCAGCCCCGGTCGCGTCTCCGGCGCCGACGACGAGGCAGGTGTGTTTCTCAACCTCTCTCATGCGTGCAGCATCGCGCAGCGGCGTCGACGCTGTAAAGCGCTTCAGGCGCCGATCGCTTCGGCGACGGACTTGAATCCGTCGCGCCTCAGGAGTCGCGGCAGCCCCTCGACGATGTCGGCGACGAGCGCCGGGCCCTTGTAGATGAGCGCGGTGTAAAGCTGCACGAGGCAGGCCCCGGAGCGGATCTTGGCGTAGGCCTCCGCCGCCGAAAAAACGCCGCCGACGCCGATCATGGGAACTCGGCCGCCGAGCGCCTCGCGGAACTCGCCAAGGAGCGCGGTCGACGGCGCGAAGAGCGGGCGGCCCGACAGGCCGCCCTTTTCTTCCCTGTGCCGGCTTTTCAACGAGTCCGGGCGGGCGATCGTGGTGTTGGAGATGATCAGCGCATCAATTTTCTCGTCGAGAACGGCGCTGGCGATGTCCGCCTTGTCGGCGTCGGTGAGATCGGGCGCGATCTTCAGGAACACCGGCGCCTTGACCTTCAGTGCGTCGCGCGCGGCGATGACGCGCCGAAGAAGTCCCGTCAGCGCCGCCTTGTCCTGCAGCGCCCGAAGCCCCGGCGTGTTCGGCGAGGAGACGTTGATCGTGTAGAAATCGACGAGGCCTTCAAGGCCCCGGACGCCTTGCACATAATCTTCGATGCGATCCTTGCTGTCCTTGTTGGCGCCGAGATTGGCGCCGACGATCCCCTTGCGCCGCCGGCGGGCGAGCCGGGCGGCGATGGCGTCGAGCCCGGCATTGTTGAAGCCGTAGCGGTTGATGACCGCCTCGTCCTCGACAAGGCGGAACACCCGCGGGCGATCATTGCCGGGCTGGGGGCGCGGCGTGACGCCGCCGATTTCAACAAAGCCGAAGCCGAGGCGCAGCATCGCGTCCGGAACCTCGGCGTTCTTGTCAAATCCCGCCGCAAGCCCGAGCGGATTGGGGAAATCGATCCCGGCGAGGCGGATGCAAAGCATAGGATCGGCGCGCACATGAAGATGCGGCGCAAAGGGCGAGGCCATCAGGCGCACCGTCGCGCGATGGGCGGTTTCGGGATCGAGGAGACGGATGGCGCGCGTTCCGAGCGTCGCAGCGAGCCGGCCGGTCATGCGATCGCCTCGCCGAAAACATAGCCGCCGTCCGGCCGGCGCGCGAGCCGCACGGCCTTCACGGCGAGCGCCATCGAAAGCGCGCCGTAATAATGCGGAAAGAGCGCGCCGCCGCGCGAGGCTTCCCACCTCAGCGCCGCTCCCAAGACGCCTGCGTCGAAGGCGATGCAGACAAGATCGTCGCGGCCGGCGAAATGAAGCCGCGCGGTCTCGAGCGCCTGCTCCTCCGTAGAAAGATGAATGAAGCCGTCGGCGCGATCGACAGCGGCGGGAACGACGAACCCGCCGGCCTTCGAGGCGGCGAAGTCGGCCTCGCCCATGATCTTCATCACGCTCGCCATGACGGCGAGCTAGCTTGCAGCGCCGGCGAGATCAACGCCGCTTGGCGAGAAACGCCCGTTCGGCATCAGGGCTGGCGTCGATCGCCGCCTTGAGCGCCCGGGATTTCTCCTGGATCGCGGCCTCGAACACGGAATCGGTCCGCGCCGCGAGCGCATCATCAAGGCAGGCGAGCGCCGTCGCCCGCCATTCGGCGCGCCCGTCGGCGAGAAGGCGCACCGCGCATTCATGGGCGATGACATTGTCGACGGGGTCGAGGGCCCGGGCGCGCATCATTTCCGCATAGCCTTCCCTGGCGTCGGCGCCGTAAAGGAATCCGCCGCCGCGATTGGCGACCTCGATGCGCCAGGCGGCCGAGGCGACAAGAAAGGGCGCAAAATCGGGATCGAGCCCCAGCGCGTCGTCGAACTTGCGCCGGCCGCGCGCGGGCAGGTTCGACAGGAACGCCCGCGTCGCGCCCATGTTCGAGGCCTTGATGAGCATCGCGACGCCGAGATTGAAATGCGCCTCGGCGAAAGAGGGATCGAGCGCGATGGCGGCTTCGGCGTAGTCCATCGCCCTGTCGCAGCGCCGGCGCGTCGTTTTTCGGTCGCGGTCGAAATAGCTGATCGCGTTGACCGCCTTCGCCGCATAGGCGAGATTCTCCGCGCCGCCGGCGCTTTCAGCGAGCGCGACGGCGCCGTCATAATCGCCGCGGACATAGGCCGCTTCCGCCGCCGGGTCGGGCGCTGCGTGCGCCGGCGCCGGAAATGCGGCGAGGAGGACGGCGATAATGCAGCCGAAACGCATCTTAGCCCCATGAACGAAAGGGGCCGCCGAAGTAAAGACGCGCGCTGGACACAATCGCGCAATCGCCGCTTTAGTCCCGCGCGATGAAATGGGCGCGGATTTCGGGCGGCTTCGCCGTCGCAGCGATCGGGGGGCTCCTCGCCGCCGGGGCCGGGCAGCCGGCCGAAATTGCGTGGACGATCGCAATCACCGTTCGGGGCGCGGCCTTCTGTAGCAGCGGGGCGCTGCCCTTTCGGGCGCAATCGAGCCTTCCCTCCGCGCTCTTCCCGTGGGGGGGCGTTTCCACCCCCCGCGCGGCCGCGGCCTCGCTCGGCGATCATGTCATCGTGCTCTTGATGGGCGGCTTCATGCTGTCGAAGGGGCTTGAAAAATCGGGCGTCCATGAGCGCCTGGCGCTCGCCATGATCCGCCTCGTCGGACCGTCTGGAAAACGCCTCGTCTGGGGCTTCATGATCGCAGCCGCGCTGCTGTCGATGTGGATCTCCAACACCTCGACGGTGCTGATGCTGCTCCCCGTCGCGGTCGCCATTCTCGCCCGCTCGGCGGACCGTTCGATCGACGCGCCGGTCGTTCTCGGGATAGCCTACGCCGCCTCAATCGGCGGGCTCGGCACGCTGATCGGCACGCCGCCGAACGTCATCTTCGCCGGCATTTACGAGAAAACGACCGGCGCGGAATTCGGCTTCGCCCGGTGGATGATGATCGGGGTTCCGGTCGTCATGATCACCATTCCGCTGGCGGCTTTGTGGCTGACTCGCAACGTGACGACGCGCGAGAGGGTCGCCATTCCCGATCCCGGCCCCTGGCGCGTCGCGGAACGGCGCACGCTCGCCGTGTTCGCGGCGGCGGTCGTTCTCTGGGTGACGCGCAGCGAACCTTTCGGCGGCTGGTCGGCGCTCCTAGGCGTCGGGGGCGCCGGCGATTCGACTGTCGCGCTCTTGGCGGTCGCGGCGATGTTTTTCATTCCGGACGGCAAGGGCGAGGCGCTGCTCGACTGGAAGCATACTTCCGACATCCCATGGGGCATGCTGCTCCTGTTCGCCGGCGGCATCTGCATCGCCGGGGCGTTCGAGAAGTCCGGCCTCTCGGCGCTGATCGGATCATCGCTTGCCGGGGCGGGCGCGCTTCCCCTGTTTCTCCTGATGCTGATCATCTGCCTCGCCGTCACCTTCATGAGCGAGCTGACCTCGAACACCGCGGTCGCGACGCTGACCTTGCCTGTCCTCGCCGCCGCCGCCGAGGGAACAGGCCTTCCCGCCGCCGTCCTGATGGCGCCCTGCGCGATGGCCGCCTCGTCCGGCTTCATGCTGCCCGTCTCGACAGCCCCGAACGCCATCGCCTACGGCGCCGGGCGCGTCAGTGTCGGCACGATGGCGCGCGAAGGCGCGATTCTGAACTTCCTGCTTGCCTTCGTCATCGCCGGCGTGTGCTATTTGTCGCTGCGATGAGGCGGGCGGCGGCGGCAGGGTTTCTTTATTTTGCGATCGTGTTCGCGGCAGGGTTCGTCCTCGGCGCGCTTCGGGTCGGCTTGATCGCGCCCTTGATCGGCGATCTTTTCGCCACGCTGATCGAGCTGCCGGTCATTCTGGGCGCCGCATGGATCGCCTGCCTGTTCGTTCTGCGGCGCGTGAAGGTCGCCGAAAGGCTGTCGGCGCGGCTGGTGATGGGCGCGGCGGCGTTGGCGCTTCTTGTCGCCGCCGAAGTCGCGCTCGGGCTCGGCTTGATGCATCGCTCCCTCGAGACCCAGGTCGCGGCCATGAAGACGGCGCCGGCGTTGATCGGCCTTGGCGGACAGATCCTTTTCGCGCTCTTTCCGCTGATCGCGCTCGCCATGCGGCGAGACGCTTGAAGCGCGCGCCAAAGCGTCTTTAACGCCGCGCGCGGGACTGACATACTACATCTGTCGTAAGAAGCGACGCGCCGGGACGGCGAAGGGCTCACCGTCGACCCGCCCGCAGAACCAAGAAACCGGAGATGAGCCATGCGTTTTCGCATCAGCCTGATCGCCGCCGCCCTCGCCGCCGCGCCCGCCTTCGCCGGGCAGCCGCAGGAACTCATTAAGTTCCGCTTCGACCGGTCGGCGCTCGAAACCGAGGCCGGCGCCCGCGAGGTCTACGCCGCCATGCGCGCTCGCGCCGAGAACAAGTGCGACCCGCGCGGAGACAAAATAGCGAAGGCGGTCGACGCCTGCGCCGACGATCTTGTCGGGCAATGGGTGGCGGCGGCGAGCGACAAACGCCTCAGCGCGCTGCACGAGGCCGCCTCGTAAAGGATCAGACGGCGTCGAGCGTCATGTGGCGCGCCCGCGCGGCATGTTCGATCGCGGCGGCGCCGTCATCGCTGATCTTCAGCGTGGTGCGGATGAGTTCGAGAACGCGGATCTCGGTCATCGCAAGACCGCCGTCCGCCGTCACAACGTCGACCGCAGCCGCATAGGCCGTCTCGGCGAGATGGGCGGGGATCGCCGCCGCCGCCGAGGCGAGCACCTTGTGAAGGCCGCCTTCGGACGACATCAGCCTGCCGCAGGCCTCGGCGGTTTCGACAAGCGTCTCCTCGTCGGCATTGTCGAATAGCGAAAACGACCGCACCACGCGCCCGATCGACCGCAATTCCTGCTCCGACATGCGCCCGTCCGACGCAGAAGCCGTGACCATCAAATAGATGATCGCTTCCTGAGGCGTAAGGCGTGGGGCGTGATCGGCGGACATGACGGCTCCTCGCAGGGTCGCCCGTTCCTTACGCCAAATCCCCAGCCAGTCAAAAGCGTGGGTCGGCCGCCCCGGCTGATTTTGGAAATCAGGCCTTGCGCGCTAAGAGCGCCTTGCAGCCACGCTCCATGCCGATCATGACCGCCCGACCCTTCACGCCGGAAGACATCGCGAGCGCCAAATCCTGGCCTTTCGAGGAAGCAAGAAAACTCGACGAGCGGCTGAAGCGCATCAAGCATGACGGCGTCGTCCTGTTCGAGACTGGCTACGGCCCGTCGGGCCCGCCCCATATCGGCACCTTCGGCGAGGTCGCCCGCACCACCATGGTGCGGCGCGCCTTCGAGCTGATGACCGGCCGCAAGACGCGCCTCGTCTCTTTCTCCGACGATATGGACGGCATGCGAAAAGTGCCGCCGCACCTGCCGAACCAGGAACTGCTCGCCCGGCATCTGCAAAAGCCGCTGACCTCAGTGCCGGACCCGTGGGGCAGCCACGCAAGCTTCGCGCATCACAACAACGCCAAGCTGCGCGCCTTTCTCGACCAGTTCGGCTTCGACTACGAGTTCCTGTCGGCGACCGAGCAATACAAATCGGGGCGCTTCGACGCGACGCTGATCCGCGTTCTCGAGCGCTATGACGCGATCATGGAGATCATGCTTCCCTCGCTCGGCGACGAGCGGAAAGAGACCTATTCCCCTATCCTGCCCATATCACCGAAGACCGGCCGCGTCCTTTATGTGCCTTTGCTCGAACGGAACGCCTCGACCGGCGAAATCGTGTTCGAGGACGAGGACGGGGAGCGCGTGAAGATGCCGGTCACCGGCGGGCGCGCGAAGCTGCAATGGAAGGCGGACTGGGCGGGTCGCTGGTTCGCGCTCGGCGTCGATTATGAAATGGCGGGCGAGGACCTCACCGAATCCGTCCGGCTGTCGAACCGGATCGTCAAGGCGCTGGGCGGCGAGCCGCCGGCCGGGTTCAATTACCAGCTCTTCGTCGACGAGACCGGCAAGAAGATCTCCAAGACGAAGGGCAACGGCATCTCGATCGAGGAATGGCTGACCTACGCGAGCCCTGAAAGCCTGTCGCTGTTCATGTTCCAGAACCCGAAGGCGGCGAAGCGGCTCTATTTCGACGTCATCCCGAAAACGCTCGACGAGTACTGGATGAATGTCGAGAAATATCCGACGCAGGAAGGCGCCAAGGCGCTCGACAATCCGGTTTGGCACATTCACGGCGGCCGCCCGCCGGAACGCCCGAGCCCCGTCTCCTTCGCGATGCTCATCTCGCTCGTTTCCGCCGTCGGCGGCGATGTCGAGGTGCTGAAGGGCTTCATCCGCAAATATCGCCCGAAGGCGAGCGCCGGGGAACTCGCGGCCGCCGACGCGCTCACCGTTTACGCCGCACGTTATTTCGAGAGGTTCATCGCCCCGACGCGCGTCTTCCGCGCGCCGACCGGACAGGAACGCGCCGCGCTGAAGGCGCTCGCCGCCCGTCTCCGCGAGATCGGCGACGGCGCCGAGGAGGACGCCTATCAGACCGCGACCTTCGACGTCGGCAAGGCGAACGGGTACGAGACCAATCTCCGAGACTGGTTCAGCGCCATCTACGAAGTCGTTTTCGGCGCCAAGGAGGGCCCGCGCATGGGGCCCTTCGCCAAGATCTACGGCGCTGTCGCGACGGCGCGCCTGATCGAGGAGGCGCTTGCGCGGTGACGTCGTCCGGAGCCGCCGATCAACCTCCTGTTAACTGCAAACGGCCGACGATCGCGGCTTTGGTGAGGGGGTCCCGATGAACGCGCCGGCGCTCGTTCTTGACAATGTCGTCAAGCGCTTCGGCGACTTCACGGCCGTCGACGGCCTCAGCTTCAGCGTCAGCCGGGGAGAGATTCTCGGCTTTCTCGGACCGAACGGGGCCGGCAAGACGACGACGCTGCGGATGATCCTTGAAATCGCCGCGCCGACATCGGGCCTTATCGACGTCTTGGGAAGCCCGTCCGCGATCAAGGTCCGCCATCGAATCGGCTATCTGCCCGAGGAGCGCGGCCTTTACCGCAAGATGCGCGCCGCCGACACCATCGCCTATTTCGCGAGCCTCAGGGGCGTTCCGGGGAAGGAAGCGAAGGCGCGTGCGCGCGATCTTCTAGGGCGGTTCGGGCTCGGCGCCTTCGCGCGCTCGAGGAACGAGGCGCTGTCGAAGGGCATGGCGCAGAAGGTGCAGCTCCTGGCGACCATCGCCCATGATCCCGAGCTCCTCATCCTCGACGAGCCCTTTTCAGGCCTCGATCCCATCAACCAGGCGACGCTCGAGGATCTGATCCGCGCGCTGAAGGCGCAAGGAAAGACGATCATCTTCTCGACCCATACGATGCAGCACGCCGAGCGCCTTTGCGACCGGTTCCTCATTCTCGCCCATGGACGCAAGCAGTTCGAAGGCACGCTCGCACAAGCGCGGCGGCTGTTCCCGCCGAAGCTGTTCGTCCGCACCGCCGACGATCCGTCCGCCCTCGCCCGCGCGCCGGGCGTCGTCGCGATCACGGTCAAGGCCGAGGACGGCGCGGCGAAGGAATACGCGATCGACCTTGAACCAGGCGCCGATCCCGCCGCGGTTCTCTCCGCCGCCTTCGAGGCGGGGGTGCGTATGACGCGCTTCGAGCATGCGAGCGCGTCGCTGCACGACATCTTCGTCGCCCTCGCCGGCGAGGACGCGGCGCAGGAGGAGAGCGCCGCATGAGGCCCGTGCTGCTCATCGCCTGGCGCGAATACAGGCAATATGTGCTCTCGCGCGGATTCCTGACGTTTCTCGTCATGTTTCCGCTGATCGTCGTTCTCGGCGCCGCCGCCGTCGGCTTCATCGAATCCTCTCGGCCGACCCGCGCTTTCGTCGTCATCGACAAAGTCGGCGGCTACGCCGCGGCGATCGACAAAGAGATCGACCGCCAGCATCGCCGCGAGACGTTGAACGCGTGGGACCTGTGGCTCGGCGCCGCGCTCGATCCGGCGAAGATGAAGGCGGACGAGGCGCCCGCGCCCTTTGCGCCCGACGCGGTCACCTTCGCCCGCATTGAGGCGTTCGAGAAGGCCGGCGGCGTCGAGGCGGGCATCGAGATCGTTCGGTCCGCCTTGCGCGCCGGCGCGCCGCTGTTCCGCGCGCCAAAGAAACAGTTCGAGCGCCTTGAGGCGGCGGACGCCCTCGGCGCGCGCCTATCGGCGGATGACGCTGTCGAGGCGCTACGGCCCTTTCTGCTCGGTCAAAAGAAGTGGCCGGGCGGCGCCGAGCTCTTCGCCGCCGTGATCATTCCGCCTGAGTATACGGGCGAGGCGAGCGGCGCGGCGGCGCAGTACTGGTCGAAAAATCTCACCGATCCCGGCCTCGAATTCGCCGTCGGCCGCGCGCTCACCGCGACCGCGCGGCGAAAACTGGCCGAGAGCGTCGGGCTTGACGCCGCCGCGCTTGATGCGCTCGCCGATGTCGACGCCCCTGTTGAAGCCTTCGACCCGGCCAAGGCGGGCGACGGCGTTCTTGAGGACGCCGACCGCCTGAGGACCGCGTTCATTCCAGCCGCCTTGACCTATATGCTGCTCGTCGTCGTTTTCGGCGTCGGCAATCTCCTTCTCACCAACACGATCGAGGAACGGTCGAACAAGATCGTCGAGATCCTGCTGTCGTCGGTCACGGCGAACCAGCTGATGCTCGGCAAGCTCATCGGCATCGCCGCCGTCGGCCTCACCATGCCGGCGATTTTCCTCATCACCGGCGCGCTTTTCGCCGTCGGCGGCGGCGACCAGGGCGCGGCGGCGCGCGAGGCGCTCGGCGCGCTCTTCAGCGGTCATTTCATCGCCGTCTATCTTTTCTATTTCTTCTGCGCTTATGCGATCTTCGCGATGATCTTCCTTGCAATCGGCGCGATGTCGAACTCGCTGCAGGATGCGCAAAGCTTCATGGGGCCGGTGATGATCCTCGTCTTCGCGCCCTTGCCGCTGATGCCGATGGTGTTCCAGAGCCCGAACGGCCTTGTCGCGTCGATCCTGACCTGGATTCCGGTCTACACGCCCTATGCGGTGATGATGCGCGCCGCCGCCGATCCGCCGATTGCAGAGATCATCGGCGCGACCTGCCTGATGCTCGTCTTCGCGATCTTCCTTGCCCGGATCATGGGGCGGATCTTCCGGTCGGCGATCCTGCAATCGGCGCCGCCGCGGGCGCGCGATCTCGTGCGCCTGGCGCGCAAGGAGCGGCGATAAGCCGGTTTGCGACAGGCGCCGTTCCTGGAGCGGCCGCAGCTCAGCCGTGATCGGCCTTTTCCGGCGCGAAGACAAATTTGCGGTCGCAATAGAGGCATTCGGCCTCGCCGTCGTCGAGCGCGTACCAGACCTTCGGGTGCCCAAGCGCGCCCCCGCCGCCGTCGCAGGCGACGCGGCGCTCATGGACGATGATCACTTCCGGCGGCGGCGGCGCAGTCTTGCCGTCAGTCATGGCGATCCTGCCTTCTGAAGGACGGCGCTTATGTCGTTCCCCGGCGCGCGCCGTCAAGCCTCGCAGGGCGCCGGCGCGGCGTGCTAGCAAAGCCGGCGAATCGTCCAAGGCCGCCTTCATGACCGCCGCCATTTCCGCCCGGGGACTTCGGAAAACCTACGCCGCCACAAGGAAGGCGCCGGCGAAGGAAGCCCTCAAGGGCATCGACCTCGAGATTCCGCAGGGCTCGATCTTCGGCCTTCTCGGCCCCAACGGCGCCGGCAAGTCGACCTTCATCAACATCCTCGCCGGTCTCGTCCGCAAGACCGCGGGCGAGGTTTCAGTCTGGGGCTTCGACATCGACCGCAATCCGCGGCAGGCGCGCGCCTCGATCGGCGTCGTCCCGCAGGAAATCAACATGGACGTCTTCTTCACGCCGAAAGAGGCGCTGGAGATCCAAGCGGGGCTTTACGGCGTGCCGGCGAAGAACCGCCGCACGATGGAGATCCTGAAAGCGCTCGGCCTTGACGATAAGGCGAACGCCTATGTGCGTATGCTTTCAGGCGGCATGAAGCGGCGCCTGCTCGTCGCCAAGGCGATGGTGCACGCGCCGCCCATTCTCGTTCTCGACGAGCCGACGGCCGGGGTCGACATCGAGCTTAGAAAGCAGCTCTGGGACTATGTGCTGCGCCTTCACCGCGAGGGCGTGACGATCGTCCTGACGACGCATTACCTTGAAGAAGCGCAAGAGCTCTGCGACTCTATCGCTATCATCCACCAGGGAGACGTCGTCGCCTGCGAGCCGACGGAAAAGCTCCTCGCCTCGCTCGATTCCAAGACGCTGCTCGTGACGCCGGCGACGCCGATTTCGGCGGCGCCCGCGCTTCTTCCCTACGCGGCCGAGCTGCGTAAGGACGGCCGCATTGCGATTCCCTACCAGCCGTCGAAGGGCGAAGTCGCGACGATTCTCGAGCGGCTTGCGGCGGCCGGCGTCGCGGTGAAGGATCTGACGACCGTCGAGGCGGACCTCGAGGACGTCTTCCTCGAGCTCACCTACAACCGCGACCGTCAGCGCTCGGCGAGCGGAACCCAGGGACGCCCGGCGGGCACGTCATAGGCGGCGTGCTCGCGCAGCGCCTTCGTGACCTCGACCGGGTCGCCGTCGAGCAGCGCCGACGGGATAGCGGGCCCGAAGCGGATGTCGAAGCGCTTTCCCTTCTTGTTGAGAAGCTCGTTGAAGAGCGTGATGTCGCGCAGCTCGGTGTTGAGCTTCCAGAACCAGTAATAAAGGCGGGAATTGCGCGCCGCGATGTGCGCCGGCACGACCGGGCAATCATATTTGCGCGCGAAGATCGCAACCGACGTCATCCATTCGCGTTCGATGAGCTTCCTGTCCTCGCCCATCATGGCGAGACGGCCTGAGGGAAAGAGCACGACGCAGCGTTCGTCGTTGAACGCCTTTTTCGTCGCGACGAGCGTTTCTCGCGAGCGCTGCCGGGTCCTTTTCTCCATCACCCATTCGACCGGGATGAGGATGTCGGAGAAGCCGGGCGAGACGCGGATCGCGTCGCGATTGGCGAAGAAGACGACGTCGTCGCGGACCTTCGACAGCACGTCGTGCATGGCGACCCCGTCCGCGATCCCGGTCGGGTGCACGCTGGCGATGATCACCCGCCCCTTCGCCGGCACGTGTTCGAGCCCGGCGCCGCGCGCATCGAGCGCGAGAAGTGCGCACACATGGGCCATCGCTTCCGCGCCCGAAAGGCCGGCGATGCGGTCGGCCATGCGTTTGGCCTCGGGCTCCTTAAGGAGGGGATAGAGGATGGCGCGCCAGATCGGCCAGAAGGGCGACTTGATGAGCGTCTTCGCCCGCTCTTCGATCAGGATGTCGACGATGTGCTTGCCGCGCGCCATCGCCTCGACATCGGCCGCGTCTCTCGCGCTCACGCCCGTCATCCCGCCCCGTTTTTTCGAGACCATGGCGCAAGCCGGGCGCCGGGGACAATCCGGAAAAGAAAGCCCGCACCCGGACGATCCGGATGCGGGCCGATCTTCAACAGGGCTGGCGGTCCCTCAGGCCTTCGACCGCTCCAAGAACGGCGGCGGCGACGTCTCCCCCGCCTTCGTCTCCTGCCGCCCGTTTGGTTCGGCGATCAGCCCCAGCGCATGACGCAGCGCATCAAGGCGCGACCTGAAGCGATAGTCGGCGCCGATATGCTTGTCCGCGTCAAGCGCGGCGAGCGTTCCGGCGACCTTGTCGTTCATGCCGGTGATGTAGACCTTCCGCCCGTTCGTCTTGGCGTCGGCGGCGATCGTGTCGATCGCCATCGCCGCCGAGAGATCTAGCGTCGGCACGCGGCTGAAATCGAGGATGATCGCGGCCATGCCGTCGCGCGCCTTTTCCCGCACGTGATGGCCGAGATCGGCGGCGGCCCCGAAGCTCAGCGGCCCACCCGCAAAGTCGAACAGCGAGACCTTGCCGTTCGCCGCGTCGAGCAGCGCCTTTTCCTCAGGGAGGAACGCTGCCGCGCCCTTGTCGTCGCGCAGCGCGGCGACCTGGATGTCAGCGATCTGCTTCACGAAAGCGAGCGCTGCGAGGACGACGCCGACCGCCACCGCGGTGATGAGATCGACGAAAACGGTGAGGCCGAGAACGAGCGCCATCAGGATGAGATCCCAGCGCGGGCCTTTGTGCGCGCGCTTCAGATACGCCCAGTCGATGATGTCATAGCCGACCTTCACGAGGATGCCGGCGAGCACCGCATGCGGAATTTTCTCGGCGAGCGGCGCCAGCGAGATGACGACGGCGAGGAGGAGGAGGCCGTGCACCATGCCGGAAAGGCGCGTATGACCGCCGGACCGGATGTTGACCACCGTCCGCATCGTCGCGCCGGCGCCCGGGATGGCGCCGAAGAGGCCGGCGATGGTGTTGCCGACGCCCTGGCCGACGAGCTCGATGTTCGACTTGTGCCGCGTCCCCGTCATGTTGTCGGCGACGAGCGAGGTCAAAAGGCTGTCGATGGCGCCGAGGACGGCAAGAATGATCGCCGCTTCGATCACGATGCCGAAGGTGTCCGCCGAAAAAGTCGGCATGACGAGCGCCGGAAATCCCGTCGGGATGTCGCCAAGAACGGGCGCGCCCGGGACGACAAGGCTGACCAGCGTGCCGATGATGAGCGCGGCGAGCGCGCCTGGCACGATTTTGCCCCAGCGCTTCGGCCACAGGAACACGATGGCGAGCGCGAGCGCGCCGACGAGCACGGCCGGCAGCACCGGATTGGCGATCGACCCCGGGATCGCCGTCAGCGCCGGAATGGTGCCGCCGCCTTCCGGCTCATGGCCGAACAGGCGCGACAGCTGCAACGAGATGATGATGACGCCGATGCCGCTCATGAAGCCCGACACGACGGGATAGGGAACGAGCCGGATATATTCCCCGAGCCGCAATACGCCCATGCCGATCTGGAAAAGGCCGGCGAGCACCACCGCCGCAAAGACGAGTCGCGGATCGCCCGCGAGCGACGCGAAGACGCCCGCGAAAACGACGACCATCGGGCCCGTGGGGCCCGACACCTGCGCGCCGGTGCCGCCGAAGAGCGCCGCGAAGAAACCGACGAAAATCGCGCCCCAGAGGCCGGCGATCGGCCCGGCGCCCGACGCTTCGCCGAAGGCGAGCGCCAGCGGCAAGGCGACGACGCCGGCGGTGATCCCGCCCATCAGGTCGCCGCGCAGATTGCTGAAGTCGAACCAGTTCCTGACGAGCCCGGCGGCGCCGGGCGAGGATTTCGCCGCTGAAGTCATGGGGGTCTCCTTGCCCGGATTAATTACTGGGCGATCTGATTGTGATGCGTATGGAGCGCCGCGCCGATGCTTTGCGGGTAGCGCTCGGAAACCGGCACGAATTCGTTTTTGCCCTCGTCGTAAGCGAGAACCTCGCCCGAACGGATGTCGTAGACCCAGCCGTGAATCTGCGTTTCTTCCGCGGCGAGCTGCGCAGCGACATAAGGATGCGTGCGCAAGTGCGCGATCTGGAGAAGCACGTTCTCGCGGATCAGCATGTCGAGCTTATCCTTGTCGCTGAGGCTCGCGCCGCGGCGCTTCGTGACGAGCGCCGCCGCGCGCGCGTAGCCGAGCCATTCCTTTACGTGCGGAAAATCGTCAAGGCCTTCGGGGTTCATCGCGCCCTTCATGGCGCCGCACTCCGAATGCCCGCAGACGACGATGTGCGGCACGCGCAGCGCGCCGACGGCGAACTCGATCGAGGCCGTCATCGCGCCCGTGTATTGCGAGTGCGGCGGCACGATGTTGCCGGCGTTTCGAAGGATGAACAATTCGCCCGGCGCCGTCTGCGTGATGAGGTTGGGATCGATGCGGCTGTCGGCGCAGGTGATGAGAAGCGCCTCCGGAGATTGCCCCTCGGCGAGCTTTTCGAAGAGGGCGCGATGCTCGTGATAGGCTTCCTGCTGGAACTTGACGACGCCGGCGGCGATCTTATCCATGGGGTTCTCCTTTAGGTTGATCCGATGCGGGTTCGAGTCGGTTCGTGGGCTGATGATCGCGCCAGAGGCTGGCTGCGGCGTCGAG
Source organism: Parvularculaceae bacterium (assembly GCA_046296195.1). GTDB lineage: Bacteria > Pseudomonadota > Alphaproteobacteria > Caulobacterales > Parvularculaceae > Amphiplicatus. The sequence goes on from JBKBLR010000001.1 coordinate 163,686, forward strand.
CGCCTGCCGGTCCGCCATTTCGGCGGCGACGCGCGCCTGCACGAAGCGCGCGCCGTCGAGCAGCCAGGACGCCAGCGACCGGTCGATGAGACCGTATTGGTGGTGGCGCCCGTCGCGGCGTTCGGTGACGAGGCGATGCGCCTTCAAAAGCGCGAGGTGCTGGGAGGCGCGCGTCGGCGGGATGCCGAGGCGATCAGACAGCGCCGTCACGTCGAGGCTGCCGGCACGCAGTTCCTCGATGAGGCGCACCCGGTCGGGGTGCGCCATCACCTTGAGGAGGTCGGCAAGCTCCCGGGCGAGAATGGCGCGGCTTGGCATAACCTCTTCTTTTCCCCGACCTTTCGCAAATGCATATCTTCAACTATTTGAAGATATGGGGTGAGAGTGAAATCTGCGCAAGGGGCAAGCGCGAAATTTAATTCGTTTCTAGATAAAAACAGGTGGCCTCGGGACTGGAGTCAGGCCGGCACTGCTTCGCGCTGGCGGCGCGACAGGTCGGCGCAGCCCGACCGGGCGAGCGCCAAGAGCGCCAGAAATTGCTCATCCGAAAAGGGGGCGCCTTCCGCCGTCCCTTGCACCTCGACGAGGCCGCCCTTGCCGGTGATGACGAAATTGGCGTCGGTGCCGGCGGTTGAGTCTTCCGCATAGTCGAGATCGAGCGCGGGGGCGCCATTGACGATCCCGCAGGAAACCGCCGCAACGGAATCGATCAGCGGGTTCGTCCTGATGACGCCGCTCGCCGTCGCCCATTTGAAACACTGGGCGAGCGCCACCCAGGCCCCTGTCACCGCCGCGGTGCGCGTGCCGCCATCGGCCTGCAGGACGTCACAATCAATGAGGATCTGGCGTTCGCCGAGCGCCTTGAGATCGACGACCGCCCTGAGCGCGCGGCCGATGAGGCGCTGGATTTCCTGGGTGCGGCCTGACTGCCCGCCCTTGGCCTCGCGCTTCATGCGCTCATGCGTCGAGCGCGGCAGCATCCCATACTCGGCCGTCACCCAGCCGCGCCCCTGACCCCGGAGCCAGGGCGGCGTCATTTCATCCCATGAGGCGGTGCAAAGCACATGGGTGTCGCCGAATTTGACGAGACAGGAGCCTTCGGCGTGCTTGGCGACGCCGGATTCAAGGCTCACTGCGCGCATTTCGTTGAAGGTCCGGCCGGATGGACGCATGAGGGACTCCCGTGGCGACGAAACGACGCCCTAGCCCCCGCGCGGGGCGAAGTCCAAGCCAATCGGCGGTGTTCCTTGCAATCGCGCCGGCGCGCGTTACCCTTCCCGTGGGGATTTTGGGGCGCAAGACATGACCCCGGTGCGGGCTGTTCTGGCGGCGGTTCTGGCGGCGATCATGGTGTTCGCCGGGACGATCATCGTCGCGCGCCTCTATGGGCGCGAAGCCGCCGACATCATTGAAATCCTGCTGGCGGGTCCGGGGCCGGGGCTTTTGTGCTTCATCGCGGCCGCGGGCGCGCTCATCCTCGCCGCCCTCGGCGTGCTGACGGGCTTTCTCGCCTTCCTCTTCCGCGAGGAGGACAATGACCGGCAGATCAGGAAGCGCGGATTCCCGAAGGGGCTGCCTCTTGTCCTCATTGTCCTCAGCCTGACGCTCGTCTGGATCGCCTTGCGCTGCGGCGGCGCGCCGGAAGCCGCCGCCCCTGTCGCCGTTCCCGTTGCGCCCGACGCTCCGCCTGCGGAGGATATCGAGACGGCGCTCGAGGGCGGCGCGCCGTCGACGCCGCCGGCGCCGCCCGCTCTCTTCTTTGGCGAAACGGCGTTTGACTGGCCCTACAAGGATCCCCTCATTCAGGGCGGGCGCGCGGTCTGGATGACGGGCGCGAGGCCCTTCAGCGAAGTCGGCGCCGCCGGGTTCCTCTGCAACAAGGCGTGGGTCGCGGTCACCGGCTCGGCCTCGGAGGAAGGCCCCCCGGACCGAAACGCCGAACGCGCGCGCGCGCGGGCGCTTGCCGCCGCCGAGGCGGCGCGACGCTGGCTCGCCCGCCACAGGGAATGCGGCGACACGCCCGTCTTTGCGGTCGATCTCGGCCAGCATGCGCCAAGCGCCGGCGACGACACTGGCGCGGCGACGGCCTATCAGCGACGGGTGCTTGTCATCGCCCGGGACCGCGCGAACAGCGGGACGATGACCGCCGCCGCCGCCCGCGCCGATCTCGCCGGCCAGCTGTCCGATCCGGGAACCCGGGCGGCGCTTTTCGCCGGGCGGCGCTTCCCCGCCGAGCCGGTCATCATCGCGCCCTGACAGGGGCGCAGCGCATTGGCGAAAATTCCCGACCGGTCCTATCTAACGGGCCATGAGCGTTCTCTCCGACCTTGACGCGCGAGCGCGCGAGATTTTCCGCCAGATCGTCGAGTCCTATCTCGAGACCGGCGAACCGGTCGGCTCGCGCACGCTGAGCCATGACCGCCGGATCGCAGTCTCTCCAGCGACCATCCGCAACGTGATGGCGGATCTCACCGATCTTGGGCTCCTTCACGCGCCGCACATTTCCGCCGGGCGCCTGCCGACCGAACTCGGCCTTCGTCTTTTCGTCGACAGCCTCTTGCAGCTCGGCGATCTGTCGGACGAGGAGCGCCGCGCGCTCGACGTCGCGGGCGAGGAGGAGAACGCCGGCACGGTCCTCGAACAGGCGGCGGCCAGGCTCTCCGGCCTTACCCGAACCGCAAGCCTCGTCGTCGCGCCGAAGATCGAGGCGCCGCTGCGCCATATCGAATTTGTCGCCACCAATCCCGGCGAAGCGCTCGCCGTCCTCGTCTTCGAGGACGGGCGCGTCGAGAACCGGGTGATGAAAACGCCGCCCGGCCTCACCCAGTCGGGCGTCACCGCCGCCGGAAACTATCTCGCTGCGCGCCTCAAGGGCCGGACGATCAGCGAAGCGCGCGAGGCGATCCTGAAGGAGATCGAAGACAACAAGGCCGCGCTCGACGAATTGACGGCGCGGCTTGTCGCCGAGGGCGTTGCGGAGATTTCAAGCGCCGAGCGCACCTCGCTCATCGTGCGCGGACGCGGACGCCTTCTTGACGAGGGCTCGGTTCAGGACCTTGAGCGCGTGCGGATGCTGTTCGACGATCTCGAACGCAAGCGCGACGTGATCGAAGTCCTCAACGCGGCGCGAGACGCCGAAGGCGTCAAGATCTTCATCGGGTCGGAGAACCGTTTGTTCTCGCTGTCGGGGTCGTCTGTCGTCGTTGCGCCCTACCGCGACAGCGGCAACAACATTGTCGGTGTTCTCGGCGTCATCGGCCCGACACGGCTCAATTACGCCCGGGTCATCCCGATCGTCGACTACGCCGCCGAGGTCGTCTCCCGGCGGTTGAAATAGCCCCGCCGGCCCCGTACATCGCGCTCCATGACCCCGACCGAAGAATACGGCCCCAATGACGGGCAGCCCGCGGCCGAGAGCCAGCCCGCCGCCGAGGCAGACGCCGGCGCGGCGAGGATCGCCGCGCTTGAGGAAGAGGTTGCGGCGCTCAACGACCGTATCCTCCGCCTTGCAGCCGAGCTCGAAAACACCCGTCGGCGCGGCGAGCGGGAGAAGCAGGACGCCAGCCGCTACGCCATCGCCTCCTTCGCGCGCGACCTCGTCGCCGTCGCCGACGCCTTTGACCGCGCGCTGCAGAGCCTGCCGCCCGAGGGGGCCGAAGCAAGCCCCGAGACGCTCTCGGGCTTCGCCGCCGGCGTCCGCATGACCGAGCGCGCGCTCATCGCCGCGCTCGAGCGCCATGGCGTGAAGAAGATCGACCCCAAAGGCGAGAAGTTCGACCCGAACCTGCATCAGGCGGTGGCGCAGGCGCCGGCGCCGGGCGTTCCGGCGGGCCATGTCGCCGAAACGGCGCAGACCGGGTTCGTCATCGGCGACCGGGTGCTGCGCGCCGCGATGGTCATCGTCTCAACCGGCGAGCCCGCCGCCGGCGGCGTGCATGTCGACACGACGGCCTAGAGCGGCGGGCGCAAAACGGCGCGCTAGGTTTCAACGCGCAACCGGAACTTCTGCGATTGCTGCAGCACCATCGCGGCGGCCCAAGGCCTCGGCAGCGCCTTCATCAGCCAGACGACGAATTTGTTCCACAGCCCCGGAACGAACACGACATGGCCGCGCTCGACCGCCTCGAGCGCGCTTTCCGCGACGGGCCGCGCGGCCATGAACATATAGTTGGGCAACGCCGAGACGAGGCCGCGCGTGTTGTTGACGTCATGGAACTCCGAATAGGTGAAGCCTGGACACAGCGCCGAGACCCTGACGCCCTTGTCGATGTTTTCGGCGGCGAGCGACTGCGAGAAGCTGACGAGGAACGCCTTCACCGCGCCATAGAGCGTGTGCCCCGCAGCGCCCGGCACGAGACCGGCGACCGAGGCGACATTGATGATCCGCCCATAGCCATTCGCCTGCATGCCGGGAAGGAAGAGATGAACGAGATGGGCGTAGGAAGTCATCATCAGCTCGATGAAATCGCGGTGAGTCGTCCAAGCGACGTCCTCGAAATGGCCGGGCTGTCCGTAGCCGGCGTTGTTGACGAGGATGTCGACGGGCTTTTCCGCCGCCGCGATCGCCGCCGCGATCTCGCCGGGCCCCTCGGGACGAGCGAGATCGGCGCCGATCGTCACCGTTTCAATGCCGTGCGCGGCGGCGAGCCTTGATGCAAGCACGGCGAGCCGGTCGGCGCGCCGCGCGGTGAGAATAAGATTGGCGCCGCGCGCAGCGAGCGCCTCGGCGAACGCCTCACCGATCCCGGCGGAGGCGCCGGTGACGAGCGCCCAACGTCCCTTGATGTTCATCAGAAGCTGTCTCCGGCAAATTTGCGACGAACCGTGCGCCGATGCGACGACCGGCGCGCGCGAAGAGATGAGGCGGATCGCCAGCAGCGCCCGCGTCGATCATCATCGCCTCATCGGCTGATCCGCGCCGCGGCGCAAACCGCAGCAGGCAAAGCCGGATCAGAGGGCGTCAGAAACTCACGGAGACCAGCCATGAAGACGCTCAGCCTGCGCACCGTCCTCGTCGCCGCCGCCTTCGCCGCGCATTCAAGCGGCGCCGGCGCGACGGAGGTCAGATTTTCCTTTCACGCCGCTGAACTCGGCGATCCAGAGGCGCTCTATGAGCGCATGGAGGCGCGGGCCGCAGCCGCCTGTGCGACCGTCGGGCGTCGCCCCTTGTGGGCCCGCCAGGCGGAGAAAGACTGCGCCGCCGCGCTGCTCGATGAGTTCGTCGCCGACGCCGCGAACCCGTCTCTTGAGGCGCTGCACGACCGCTCAGCCGGCGGACGCCTCGCTGCGCTTCGCTGAGGCGCGCCGGCGCACGCCGGACGCCGCCTTCGTCCCGGCGAAGGCGGCGATCAGCACAAAGATCATCGCCAGGTTCCCGGTCTGCGACGTGATCGTACGGCTGATGAGGATCGCCGCGGCGGCGCCCGCGCAGGCGAGGTAGATCGCCGTCATCGCGCGGGATGCGTCCGCAGCGCGTCTAAGCCCCGCCAAACCGAAGGCGACGAGCATCGCGATGAAGGCGGCCGGACCCGGAAAACCGAAATCGAGCGCCAGCGTCAGATAATAATTATCGATCGTGAGCGTCTGCCCCCAGAAGCCGAGAATGCGAGAGGACCGTCCCGAGCCGTAGCCGAGGACCGGGCGCTTCAGGATTTTCGGCCAGGCCTGCTCCATCTGCTCGAGGCGCGACTGCGTCGAGTTCGACGCCGACACCCCGCCCTTGCCCGCCACCATGGCGTAGGTTCCGGCGGCGATCAGCGGCGAGGACAGGAGGAGGATCGCGGTCGCCAGGCCGACGAGCGGCCGGAAGCGCAGGGCGCGCGGCCTCGTGAGAAACCGCGCCGTGAACACGGCCGCCATGAAGCCGAGCGCGATCGTCATGCCGAGGCCGGCCCCGCGCGAATTCGTGGCGACCGCGCCGAGGAGAATGAGCGTGAATGCCGCCGCCCACAGCCAGCGCGCGCGCGGATCGCGCGACCGCGCCGTGAAGGCGAGCGCGAAGGGGGCGACGAACGCCATGTGCTCGCCGAGCGACAGGGGATGCGTGTGCGAGGCCTGCGCGCGGAAGAAGCCGTCGCGGATCTTCTGGAGCTGCACGTTCTGCAGCCAGACGGCGTCATCGCCGATGAAGGGCGACAGGACGATCGCCATCAGCTGCTGCGTCGCGGCCTCGATGACGGCGACGCCGGCGACGATCATGGCGCCGATGATGAACGCCTTGACGACCGCTTCGAATTCCCGTTCCCGCCGGCAATAGGTGAGCACGGCGCAGAAAGGGAGCAGCCAGATCATGGTCTGCCGGAAAAACTCCGGCGCGGCGAGCGCGCGGCCCTCGGCGAGCGGCAGGCTGAGGAGCCCGAGCGCAAACAGTCCGAACACAGACCAGGCGATAAAGCGGCTGCGCCTCACCGCGAGCGAGAACTGCGCCCGCCGATAGCGCGAGACCGCCATGTCGTAGAGCCACATCGCGCTCACCGCATAGAGAATGAGCCGCGGCGGCGTCAGAATCGGCGAGGGCCCGACCTTCACGAAAATGTAGACCGGCCAGACCGCGAGAAGGACGCTGGCGATGAGGACGAGGGCGAGGGCGAGCTTGCGCGGCGCGGCGCGCGCCTCCGGCGCCTTCGCCCACAGGACGGCAAGCGGCGGCAGAAGAAAGACGAGCGCGAGCGGCGGCAGGATGACCGCCGTCGCAGCGGCGAGCGCGACATAAACCGTAAAGCCGAGCCACCATCCGGCCTTGCGCAGGAGGGCGGTCGCAGGAGGCGGCGCGGCGACGGAAATGCTCATGGCCGCTCCTTACCCCTCCGACGGGCGCCATCTGGTTAATGGCCTCGATTGCACGCGACTTGCAGCGCCGGAGGCGTTAAGGACTCGGCCGTCATGGACACCCTCGCCTTCATCGTCGCGCTTCTGGTCTTCGTCGCCGTGGGCTTCTGGTATGTCGAGAACGAGATGAAACGGTCGGACGGCGCGCAGGGGCTGTTCGCCGTCCGCGCCGCCGAGAAGCCGAAAAGGGTCCGGGTTCCGCGCTACGCCGAGGGCGCCGAGGCCCTGCGCTATCGCCCGCGCGGCGCCGCGGCCGAGGCGGCGGCGGAAACGTCAATCGCGGGACCGGCTCCGGCGGCGGCGAGATACCGCCGGAAGGAACGCGCCTGGGACCGGGCGGCGAAGGCGGGCGACGAGGACTAGGCGCCGTTCGATCGGTTCGGCGGCTATAGTCGTCCGGAAAGCCCCTCCCCTCACTGTTCCGACGAGGCTGGTCCCATGCCGCATCTTGATGAAGCGCTGATCGGCGCGCCGGACGGCGCCCGCCGGCTGTCGACGCCGGCGCTCGTCATCGACCTCGGCCCCTTCGAGCGCAACATCGCCCTGATGCAGGCTCATTGCGACCGCGCGGGGCTGAAGCTGCGCCCGCACGCCAAGACGCACAAATCATCCGCGATCGCTCGCCGGCAGATCAAGGCGGGCGCGATCGGACAATGCTGCGCCAAGCTCGGTGAGGCGGAGGCGCTCGCCGTCGCCGGCGTCGACGGCCTCCTCGTGACCTCGCCGGTGGTGACGCCGGCGGCGTTCGCGCGCGTTGCGCGGCTCAACGCGTCGCTTGATGATTTCATGATCGTCGCCGACAGCGCGTGCTGCGTCGAAGGCTATGCTGGGGCGGCCGAAGCCTCAGGAAGACGCCTCAAGGTCCTCATCGACGTCGACATCGGCCTTCACCGCACCGGCGCTCAACCTGGGAGGCCGGCGCTGGCGCTGGCGCGGAAAGTCGCCGACTCGCCCGTTCTCGAACTTGCAGGGCTTCAAGGCTACGCCGGCCATCTCCAGCATGTCGCCGATTTCGGGGAGCGGCGCGGCGCCTCGGTCGGCGCGCTGCGGCTGCTGGCTGAAACGCGCGATGCGATACTCGGCGCCGGCCTTCCCTGCCCCATCGTCTCGGGCGGCGGCACCGGCACTTTCGACATCGACGCCGAGGCCGGCGTTTTCACCGAACTCCAGGCGGGCTCCTACATCTTCATGGACCGGCAATATCGCGACGTCGGCGGGCGGAACGCCGCGACGCTGCCCTTCGAGACCGCGCTTTTCGTCGCGACGACGGTCATCAGCGCGCCGGTTTCCGGCATGGTGACGACGGACGCAGGCCTCAAATCCTTCGCGACGGAAGCCGGGCCGCCGTTCATACATTCCGGCGCGCCCGCCGGCGCGCGCTATTTCTTCTTCGGCGACGAGCAGGGCGGCGTCGCGTTCGGCGGCGAGGACACGGCGCTCGCGCTCGGGTCCCGGCTGCTCTGCGCCGCGCCGCATTGCGACCCGACGGTCAATCTCTATGATTTCTATCACGTCATCGACGGCGACCAACTGGTCGCGCTGTGGCCGATCGAGGCGCGCGGCCGGTCGGCGTGAGTCAGCCCCCGCGCGGGATCGGCGTTCCGAAGCGCAGGGCGTAATAGCGGGCGATGTCACGCGCTTTGCCGATGAAGGCGCGCTCGTTCGACCGCTCAATCACTGAAAGGTCCTGATGCGGAGCATCCTCTGCGAGGACCAGGGTCGGGCAGTTCCAGCGCCCCGGCCCAAGAAGCGCGACGAGCCCTGCGCGCGGATGGGCGATTTCCTCATAGCGGATGTCGAGCGTCTCCCGGATCGCCGGGAAATAATTGAGGAAACCCCAGACCTCCGCGCATTCCGGGCAGAACTCGCGCCGGCCATGATCGAGAAAGCCGGGCGGCAGCAGAAACAGCATGTCGCGCATAGTCGACCCGTTATTGAACAGCTGAAAGCCATTGCGCGGCGCGCGCCGTCGCGCAAGGCTGCGCGCGTTTACGGGAGAGCCTGAATGATCGAAGGAAAACCGAGCCGGACGGCGATGTCGGTCGCCTATCTGCGCGCGCTGCATCGCGAGCGCGACGACCCGCCCTGGGTGCTGGACGATCCCTTCGCGCGGCTTTTTGTCAGGGAGTTCTGGGACCGCGTCGTCGCGCAGAGCGATGTGCTCTATACGCCCGCCATGCAGGCGGCCGCGCGCGCCTTCATCGCCGCACGCCAGCGCTATGTCGAAGAGCGGCTCGAGGCCGGCGCCTTCGCTCAGTATGTCATTCTGGGCGCCGGCTATGACAGCTTCGTCTGGCGCCGCCCCGATCTCGTGCGGCGTTTCCGGGTGTTCGAGGTCGACCATCCGGCGAGCCAGGCCTTCAAACGCGCCCGCGCTGGCGCGATCGGCCTGCCGCGGTGCGAGGATGTTTCCTATGTGGCGATCGATTTCGAGAAGGAGACGCTGATATCGGCGCTTGAACGCTCGGGGTTCGACTGGACGGCGCCGACTTTCTTCGGCTGGCTCGGGGTCACGATGTATCTGACGACCGAGGCGACGGAAGCGACGCTGAGGACCGTCGCAGCCTGCGCCAAAGGATCGGAGATCGGCTTTTCCTGGTGCCCGGACCCGGCGGGGCTTTCAGCATTCGACCGCGAGACGCGCGCCGTCTTTGCGAAGATGGCGGCGAGCTTCGGCGAGCCGGCCGATACGACCTACACGGAGGAAACGTTGAAAGCGCTCGTCGCGCGCGGCGACCTCCGCCTTCTCGACCTGCCCGCGCCCGCCGATATTGGGCGGCGCTATTTCGCGGACCGCAAGGACGGGCTTTCGCCCTACGGGCTTGAGCGCGTGGCCGTTGCGGGGGTGTAAGGACCGGAAGTCGATGGTTGCGGCGGGATCAGTCGGGCGCGCCGAGCGCTACGCTCATGCCAGTGTGCGCGGATGAGGACTCATCCGCGCATGCGGCGCATAAGCGCCGGCGCGCAGTCGCGCTTGCCTGCGCTGCATGGATCGGTTCCGGTCCGTGCAGCTTGGTACCAGGTGGCGGCAGGGCCCGACGCCGAGCGTTTCCAGCGCGATCTTGCGCGCGGCTGTCCCCGTGCGCCCGAACCCGGCGCCGATGATGGAGAGGGTCAAGGGCACGACTCACTTTCTGTCTTGGGGGGCTTTTACCCCATCGGAGGCGGGACAAGTAGGGCGCGCCCCAACCCGATGTCGCCGGCAGGCCGCTGGCTTCGATGCGCCCTATGCGCCGCTTGTGAAAAGCCTGAACAGAAATCTGGTCAAGGTTGCGGAACGCCATACGACGAAAGCGGCGAGCGTGCCGGCGAGTATTCCAACCGCGATTGATGCGCCCGATGGGAGTTCCGCAAGCGCCGCAACAGCGAACCCTGACAAGCCACCAACGACAAGCCATGTCGCGCCGGAAGCCAGAACTGCGGCGCCGATCCGCGCCTGTTCAGGTTCTTGCGCCGGATCAGACGCCGGGTCACGACCGCTCACGCCAGCCCGTCCCAGAACTTCTTCGCCCGGTCGAAGAACCCCTTTGATTGCGGGCATTTGTCATCGCCGCCGGCGGCGCAGAATTCGCGCAGCAACTCCTTCTGACGGGCGGTAAGGTTCACCGGCGTCTCGACGCCGATTTCGACATAGAGGTCGCCGCGCCCCTTCTGGTTCAGGCGCGACATGCCGCGGCCCTTCACCTTGAAGCGCTTGCCGGTCTGCGAGCCTTCGGGGATGTCGATCCGGATGCGCCCGCCGTCAATCGTCGGCGCCTCGATCGAACCCCCTAACGCCGCCGTCGTCATCGGCACCGGCGCCGCGCAGAAGAGGTCAGCGCCGTCGCGGTCGAAGAGGTCGTGCGGCTTCACCTCGACGAAGATGTAAAGATCGCCCTCGGGGCCGCCGCGCGGGCCCGCCTCGCCCTCGCCCGCCAAGCGGATGCGCGTGCCGCTTTCGATGCCGGCGGGCACGTCGACGGCAAGCGTGCGTTCGCGGCGGACGCGGCCCTGCCCGCCGCAATCGTCGCACGGATCGGCGATGACACGGCCCTCGCCGCCGCATTGCGGGCAGGTGCGCTCGAGCGTGAAGAAGCCCTGCTGCACGCGCACGCGGCCCGCGCCGCGGCAGGCGCTGCAGGTCGTCGGGCCGGAGCCCGGCCGGGCGCCCGAGCCGGCGCAGGTCTCGCAGGTGACCGAGCCTGGAACGGTGATTGTCGCCTTCTTGCCGGCGAAGGCTTCCTCGAGCGTGATTTCGAGTGCGTATTTGAGGTCGGCGCCGCGGCCCGGGCCTCGGGCGCGGCCGCCACGCGCGCCCATGAGGTCGGAGAACAGATCCTCGAACACGTCGGAAAAGGCTGCGGCGTCGAACCCACCCGCAAAGCCGTTGAAGCCGCCATGGCCGCCGCCGGCGCCGTTCCGGAACGCGGCGTGGCCGAAGCGGTCATAGGCGGCGCGCTTCTGCGGATCGGAGAGAATCTCGTAGGCTTCGTTGACTTCCTTGAATTTCTGCTCGGCGCCCGGATCGCCCTGATTGCGGTCAGGATGGTATTTCATCGCCGCCTTGCGGAAAGCGGCCTTGATCGCGGCCTCGTCCGCGCCGCGCTCAACCCCGAGCGTCGAGTAGAAGTCCTGCGCCATCGCCGCCCCTTTAGAGCGAACAGCGAGATCGCGAATGGCGAATAGAAAGCGGCGTGGCCTCTATTCGCTATTCGCTGCCCGCTATTCGCCTAGTCTTTCTTGTCGCCGTCGACTTCTTCAAAGTCCGCATCGACGACTTTCTCATCGCCGCCCGGCGCTGCGCCCTCGCCCGCGCCCGCCCCTTGCGCCTTGTACATCGCCTCGCCGAGCTTCATCGCGGCGGTGAGCATCGCCTGCGTGTCGGCGCTGATCTTGCCCGCATCGGCGCTCTCGTCGGCGAGCGTTGCGCGCAGGGCCGCGACCGCGTCCTCGATCGCCTGTTTCTCGCCGGCGGAAATCTTGTCGCCGTAATCCTTCAGCGCCTTCTCGGTCTGATGGATGGCGCTTTCGCCATGGTTCTTGGCTTCGACGCGGGCGCGCTTCAGCTTGTCTTCCTCGGCGTGACTTTCGGCGTCCTTCACCATCTTCTCGATGTCGGCGTCGGAAAGGCCTCCCGACGCCTGGATGCGGATCGACTGTTCCTTCGCCGTCGCCTTGTCCTTCGCCGAGACATGAACGATGCCGTTGGCGTCGATGTCGAAGGTGACCTCGATCTGCGGCACGCCGCGCGGCGCCGGCGGAATGCCGACGAGGTCGAACTGGCCGAGCAGCTTGTTGTCGGCCGCCATCTCGCGCTCGCCCTGGAAGACGCGGATCGTCACCGCCGACTGGTTGTCCTCGGCGGTCGAGAAGGTCTGCGACTTCTTGGTCGGGATCGTCGTGTTGCGTTCGATGAGGCGCGTGAAGACCCCGCCGAGCGTCTCGATGCCGAGCGAGAGCGGCGTCACGTCGAGGAGGAGGACGTCCTTGACGTCGCCCTGAAGGACGCCCGCCTGGATCGCCGCGCCGAGCGCGACGACTTCATCGGGGTTCACCCCTTTGTGCGGCTCCTTGCCGAAGAAGGCTTTCACCGTCTCCTGCACTTTCGGCATGCGCGTCATGCCGCCGACAAGGATGACTTCCTCGATGTCGCCGGCGGTGAGGCCGGCGTCCTTGAGGGCCGCTTTGCAGGGCTCGACCGTCTTCTTGATGAGGTCCTCGACGAGGCTTTCGAGCTTGGCGCGCGACAGCTTCATCGTGAGGTGCTTCGGCCCGGTCTGGTCCGCGGTGATGAAAGGCAGGTTCACCTCGTACTGCGCGGTCGTCGACAGCTCCTTTTTCGCCTTTTCGGCTTCTTCCTTCAGGCGCTGCAGCGCGAGCTTGTCCTTGCGCAGATCAATGCCCTGATCCTTCTTGAACTCGTCGGCGAGGTAGTCGACGAGGCGCATGTCGAAGTCTTCCCCGCCGAGGAAGGTGTCGCCGTTCGTCGCCAGCACCTCGAAGACGCCGTCGCCGATCTCGAGGATCGAGATGTCGAAGGTGCCGCCGCCGAGGTCGTAGACGGCGATCTTCTTGCCTTCCTTCTTCTCAAGGCCGTAAGCGAGTGCGGCCGCCGTCGGCTCGTTGATGATGCGCAGGACTTCAAGCCCGGCGATCTTGCCGGCGTCCTTCGTCGCTTGGCGCTGGGCGTCGTTGAAATAGGCGGGGACCGTGATGACGGCCTGCGTGACGGGCTCGCCGAGATAGGCTTCCGCCGTTTCTTTCATCTTCTGGAGAATAAACGCGGAGATCTGCGAGGGAGCGTATTTCTCGCCGCGGCTTTCGACCCAGGCATCGCCGTTCGGCGCCTTGATGATCTTGTAAGGAACGAGACCGATGTCCTTGGCGACCATCGGGTCGGAGAAGGGCCGGCCGATCAGGCGCTTGATCGCGAAGAAAGTGTTTTCGGGGTTCGTCACCGCCTGGCGCTTGGCCGGCTGGCCGACGAGGCGTTCCCCGTCCGAGGTGAAGGCGACGACCGAGGGCGTCGTGCGCGCGCCTTCGGCGTTTTCAATGACTTTCGGCTGCTTGCCTTCCATGACCGCCACGCACGAGTTCGTCGTGCCGAGGTCGATGCCGATCACTTTTCCCATGCTTCCGTCTCCAATGAGCAGGCCGTCCCGTTAGATCGATCCTTGTCGCCAAGCAGTCGAAGCGGACAGCCCCCTTTGCGTTGTTTTCCGGGATCAGCGCCCCGTCGGGACGCCCGTTCGAGGCGAGATATAGGTGGTCATGGCGGGCCTGCAACCCGGCTTCAGGGCGCGCCTGCAGGATTATTCGCAGCCGCGTAAAGCACATAGTCCGGCCGGACGAGAACCGGCGTTGCGCGGACGAGCGCCGGCAGCGCGCCCCCGCTCGCGCGCATGTAGAGAACATGGGTGAATGCTTCCGGCCAGGCGTCGAAATAGGCGTCCGACCACTGGCCGTTCAGGGCGGCGGGCGCCGGGGCGCCGGCGGCGGTGTCGAGATCGTCAAGATCGGGCAGCCGGCCCGCCGGCAGATGGCGCGCGCGCCATTCGGCCCTGACCCTGACCGGCGAGGTGTTGGTGAAGAGCGTCGGCACGAAGGCGTCGGCCTCGATGACCGCGAGCGCGCCGGCATGGTTGGCGAGCCGCAGGCGCATGCCGGGCTCGAACGCCTGCAGCAGGCGCGCGCCCGCCGGCAGCGTCGCAAGATCGGCCCTGAGGCGGTCATGGAAGGCGTCGGCCGCCGCCATCTTCGCGCCGCCGTGGACGAGCTGGAGAAGGAGGACGCCGCCGAGAACTCCGGCGCCGAGGCCATGCGCCTGGCGCGCGCCGGGCGAGAACCGCACCGACGCGGCGAGAAGGACGAGAAACGCCGGGCCAAACCGGAAGTGAAGCCCCCAGATTCCGGCGACATGTTCGGGCGTCGCCATCATCAGCGCGAAGACAGCGGCGCAGACGACCGCCATCCGCCGGTCGATCGCGAGCGCGCCGCTCCCGAGCCCCAGGCCAAACCCCAGCGCCGCCGCCGCAAAGGAGGCGACCGCCGTGACCACCGCCGAAGCGTCCGAGTAATAGCGGAACATCGACAGAAGAACGTCGAGGCGCGAGGCGAAAAAATCCGTCGGCGCATCGACCGGCCTGAGGCCGCCGCCTTCGCTAAAGATGGAAAACACAAGCAGCGCAAGGGCCGGCGCAAACGCGGCCGCATCGACGAGGAAAAGCCGGCGCAGGGCGAAGACGCGGTCGCGGCCGGTGATGGAGGCGGCGCCGGCGAGTTCCCATACGAGAACGAGAAAGCCGAAAAGGAGAAAGCCGAGCGCATGCGCGGCCAGCAACAGCAGCGCGACGGGCGCGAAGATCAGCGCGCGGCGCCAGCCGGGCGCGGCGCCGATCCACAAGGCGAAAACGAGAATCGCAATGCCCGAAGCGGCGATGAAGTTGATGAGACCGAATTCGAGATTGAGCGAAAAGACGCCGGCAAAGCCGATCGCCGGCAGCCAGCCGCCCGCCGCGCCATGAAGGCGCCGCGACAACACGAGCCCTGAGAGGGGCGCCGCCATGACGGCGAGGGCGGACGCGATCGCGCCGGCGGCGTAGACGCCGACAAGCGGCGCAAGAAGCGCAGCCGCCGCGTCCATGTAGAGATCGGGAATGAGGCCGGATCGCAGCTCGTAATAACGCGACAGCGCGCCCGCCCCGGCGAGCGCGGTCTCGATATGGGTGCGCGCGAGGTGATTGGCGTAATCGCCGGCGACGCCCAGCGGAAAAAGCGCGAACAGGATCGCAACGCCTGCCGCGAGGGCGAGGCAAGCTGTGACGCCGGCATCAAGGGCCGGCGCCCTGCGCGCTTTGACGCCGGCCGCAGCGTCGAGGGCGCCGCTCATGCGGCGCGATCCGACGCCGCGGCGCCGGCGGAATTGAACGGCGCGCGCGTCGTCATCGCGGCCGCGCCGTCAGAAGGATGAAGGGAAACACGGTCCAGACGCGCTCGACGGCGGCGCGCCGATCGACGAACGCGGCAAAGCTGTGCGGGTTCCAGTGATTGACGTGCTCGGGATGATTGCCGAGGCGTGCGAGGTCGCGCCCACGCGCGAGGTTTAAGAGGCGGAACCAGGGCTCATGCGGCACGGTGAGGAGAAAATAGCCGGCGCAGATCTCCGCAAGCCGTGCAAGATAGCGATCCGGGTCGGGGAGATGCTCGAGCACCTGCGAAGCGAGCACGAGGTCGAAGCGCGCGCCTGCAGGCGGAAACGCGAAGATGTCGCGCGCTTCGAAGGCAAGGCCCGGATGGCGCGTGCGCGCTTCGGCGACGGCGTCGGCGCGGAGATCGACGCCGACATAGCCTTTGAGGGCGACGCCGCGCGCGATGAGCCGGTCAAGGAGAAACGCCTCCCCGCAGCCGAAGTCGAGGACGCTCGACGGCGCGAGCGCCGTGATCGCACCCGCAAGGCTGTCGTGGAAGGCGCCGAGGCTCAGGCGCTGAAGCGAGTTCCGGTCGTCGTATTTGCGCCGGTGACGCTCTGCGGTGTCGTGGCGGATGGTGGTGTCTGCGACCATGTTCGTTGTCCATTGGTGATGTCGGTTTCGCGCAAAAGCGCGGCCGTCTGGCGCAAGCGGCGGATTTCCGGCGCAAGCGCGTCCGCCGTCGACAGGTTGCGCGTCGAGCGCACCGTCCAGACCGGCTTTCCGCCGCTCGCCTGCCGCTGGATGAACTCGGCGAGAAGGCCGACCGTGAAGAACTGCAGCGACGACACGGCGAGGAGAATCCCGAGGAAGAAGAGCGGGCGGTCGCCGATCGGTCCTGCGCCGGCGAACCAAAGCGCAGTAAGATAGCTGAGGATCAGGAAGCCCGAGGCGCCGAGCAGCGTCCCGGCGAGGCCAAAGACATGAAGCGGCCGAGTCTGATAGCGCGTGTTGAGAATGACGGTCGCAAGATCGAGCGCGCCCTTGAAGAGCCGGCTGGCGCCGAATTTCGATTTGCCGAACCGACGGGCGCGGTGATTGACCGGCACCTCGCCGACGCGAAAGCCGCGCCAGTGCAGCAGCACGGGAATGAAGCGGTGAAGCTCGCCGTAAAGCGTCAGGTCCTCGAGCGCCTCGGCGCGGTAGGCCTTGAAGCCGCAATTGAAGTCATTGAGCCTGACGCCGCTGACGCGGCCGACGACCCAGTTGAAGACTTTCGACGGCGCGGTCTTGTCGAGCGGATCGAGGCGGCGATGCTTCCATCCGGAAACGACATCATAGCCTTCGGCGAGCCTGACGAGGAAGGCCACGAATTCGGCGGGGTCGTCCTGAAGGTCGGCGTCGAGCGTGAAGACGACGTCGCCGGCGGCGGCGCGAAAGCCCGCGTCGAGCGCGGCGGCCTTGCCGAAATTGCGCCGGAACTCGATGACGCGCACATCGGGGCGCGCGCCCGCGATCCGCGCAAGCGTCGCGGAGGAGCCGTCGGTGGAGCCGTCATCGACGAAGATGACCTCATAAGGCGCGCCAAGGCCGGCGGCCGCCGCGTCGATCTCGGCGAGCAGCGGCTCGAGGCTGTCAGCCTCGTTGAAGACGGGAACGACGATCGACAGCCGCGAAGGCCAGCCGCTTTCGCGTCGGCTCGTCGGTTCATTCTGCGGTTCCAAAACGCGCTCCCTGGCGACGGGGCCGCGCCCTTCGCGCCCGCCCCGCATCGCCCGGGGAATCTGGGGCCGAAGGGTTAACGAAAACGTACCCGCGCCTTGCCCCGCCCCTCCCGGCGCCGGACGTCGCCCGGCGCGCCAGCCGCACAACCCCTCGGGGAATTAACCATTATGCGTTCCCCTTATAAATGTCTTGATTTCCGGAAGCGCTTCGGCTATCCTTATCTCACTCGCGCCGCGGCTTCCGCCCGGCGCGATCGTCGTTTCGGGGCGGTCGTTGCAGGCCGCCGCTTTGAAAAGTCCGGTTCATCGCGCGGTTCGGCGGTCAGCGCCGGCCGCGCGGGATTGAAGCAGGAGCGCCCCTGAAGCGGCGGGGGCGCGGCCGCGGCCTCGGAAAAATATGCGTATCGGCGACGGGGCGAAAATGCGCATTTTCGGGCTGCGACCCGCGGAAAGCCTGAAAAAACCAGCAAGCGGCGCGCGAAAAAATGCGCAGTATTCGCATCGTTCCGGACGCGGGCGGCGACCGCCGGCTCAGTTGAGGTCGCGAATGACGCGGAAGCCGATGTCGCTCCGCCGCGCTTCAGCGACCGCGCCGTCGCGCGAAGCGGGCCGGCCGCCGGCGTCGCCCTTGATGACGCGCATCTGGCAGAGCCCTCCGACCGCCTCCGCCTCGGCCGGCCGGCCGGCGTGGGGGGCGCGCCCCCCCACCGCCGGCCCGTCGCGAACGCCGGCGCAAAGAACGGCGACGCCGAACCCGCCGCTCCTGGCGACATATTCCCATTCGGCCTCGGTCGGCAGGCGGTAGCGCCGGCCGGTCTTGTGCGACAGCCAGGACGCATAGGCTTCCGCCTCAGCGTGACTGGCGGCGACGGGGCGCGCGCCCGCCCCCGCGAGCGCGGGACACGCGCCGTCGGCGACGCAAAGCCGCCAGTCGTCATGGGTCGTCTCGCGCACCGCCATGGCGAGCGGCCGTCGCACCGTCACCACCGTTTGCGGGCCTTCGAAATCTTCAGCGCCAGGCTCGCCGGCCGCCGCGCCCATCAGGAAGGATCCGGCGTCGATCTCGGCGAGATCGGGACAATCGGGACAATCGCGAAGATAGCGGCCGCCGGACGGGGTCGGCTCGTTCGCCGAACCTGCGGTGGCGGCGAAAGCAAGCTGCGCGATCGGATCGGCGCCGTCATCGGCCGGCGCGGGCGCGGCCTTTTCAACGGGCAGGGGCGCAGCGGCGACGAGCGGGGGCGTTTCGGCGGCGGCGGCGGACAGGGTCGGCGCGACCGGCGCCTGTTCGAGCAGCGCCGGCTCGTCGGGGAGCTGTTCATGCTCCGCCTGCGGACCATCGAGCGCCGCGCCGGCGACCGCGACGTCGCGAAGATCGGCGGGCGCTGCCGAAAGGACTGCGGCAGCGGCGGCCCCGGCGTCAGCAATGTCCGCCGGCGCGGGGCGAGGCTCTTCCCGGGGCGGCGGCGCCAGGACCACCGTCGGGGCCTTGCTCTCCAGCCCGGCGCGGCGCCCTTGCGACACGCCGATGAGGAGCGCGGCCGCGCCGGCGCCGGCGAGCGCGGCGAGCATGATGCCCGCACCGATCGCGATGCGCGGCACGTTGGGCCGCGGCCGGATGGTTTCCGTGCGGCCTTCGGCGAAAAGCGCCGGCTCCTCGCTGGCGCGCGCAGCGGGCCGGGAGTCGGAAGCGGCCGGTGGGGGCGGGCTGGCGATTTTCGCTGGCGGCGCGCCGCGATCATTCGCCGCCGCCGAACGGAACGCTCCCCCGCGGCGGGTCGCAAGGTCGAGCTCGTCGAGCACGAATTTCCAGCGCGGATCGTCCGGCCGCCCGTTCCAGCCGGCAAGGTCCATCGGCCAGAGATGTTCAAAGCTCGGCGGCGGCGGCGTCTTACCGAGGGCGACCGGGACGAGCACGCGCCGCGCCAGCGCCGAGCGCGCCGCCGACAGGATCGGCTTTGAGGATGAGGACGCCTGCGACCAGATCACGAGCGCCGCGGCCGCCGGATCGTCGTCATTGGCAAGGCTGTAGCCGCTCTCGGCGAGCGCATTGGCCAGCTTTTCCGCAAAGCCGGTGTTTTCGGGCGCAAAAAGAAGCCGGACCGAGCTCTTCAAGGGCGGCGCTTTCCGAAAACAGGCGACGTCCCCGCGACCGCCGCCAACGGCCTTTGTTCCGCGATTGTCCGGCCCGCCACAAGGGCGCCCTGCGGCCGCCGGGCTTAATCTTTGGCAAAGAATTTGTTCTTGCTATGTTCTTTGTCATGCTGCACATTCCCTGCAATCAGGAGGGGAGACGAGGCCATGGTGGCGCAACTGACGACCTTCGCGTTTCACGGGGTCGAGGCGCGGGCCGTCACGGTGCAGGTGCAGCTCGGCGGGGGCGGCAACGGCTTTGCGATCGTCGGGCTGCCTGACAAGTCGATCTCGGAGGCGCGCGACCGGGTGAGCGCCGCGCTTTCCGCCATCGGGCTCGGCCTGCCGCCGAAGAAGATCACGGTCAACCTCGCCCCGGCCGACCTGCCGAAGGAGGGCGGCCATTTCGACCTTGCGATCGCGCTCGCGCTTCTGATCGAGATGGGCGCAGCGCCGCGTGACGCGGCCGACGGCTATGCGGTGATCGGCGAGCTTGGGCTCGACGGCTCGGTCGCGCCCGTCGCTGGCGCGCTTCCCGCCGCGATCGCGGCGAACGCCCATGATCTCGGGCTCATCTGTCCGTCCGCCAACGGGCCTGAAGCCGCATGGGCAGGCAAAGACCTGACGATCCTCGCGCCGAGAAGTCTCATCCAACTCATCAACCACTTCAAGGGAACACAGGTCCTGTCGCCGCCGGCGCCCGGCGCGCTCGACGCCGCGCCGGCAGGTCCCGACCTCAAGGATGTCAAGGGTCAGGAAAGCGCCAAGCGCGCGCTCGAGGCGGCCGCCGCCGGCGGCCATAATCTGTTGATGATCGGCCCGCCGGGTGCGGGAAAATCGATGCTGGCGAAGCGCCTTCCGGGGCTTCTGCCGCCGCTGACGCCGGAGGAAATGCTCGAGATCTCAATGGTGCAGTCGATGGCCGGGTTGCTTGAGGGCGGGCGCCTCACCCGTGCGCGCCCCTTCCGCGCGCCGCATCATTCCGCCTCGATGGCGGCGATGGTCGGCGGCGGCATTCGCGCCAAGCCGGGCGAGGCCTCGCTCGCCCATCACGGCGTCCTCTTCCTCGATGAACTGCCGGAGTTTCCTCCGCAGGTGCTCGACAGCCTGCGCCAGCCGATGGAGACCGGCGACGTGCTCATCGCGCGGGCGAATTTTCACGTCCGCTATCCGGCTCGGTTCCAGCTTGTCGCCGCGATGAACCCCTGCCGCTGCGGTCATGGCAAGGCGTCCGGGCGCGCCTGCGGACGCGGGCCGAATTGCGAGGCGATCTATCAGTCGCGTGTGTCCGGGCCCCTGCTCGACCGGATCGACATCGCGATCGAGCTTCAGCCGGTGACGCCCGCCGATCTTGCCCGGCCGGCGACGGGCGAGGAATCGGCCGCCGTCGCCGCCCGCGTCGCCGCCGCCCGCACGATGCAGCGCGAGCGCGCGCGCAAGGAGACAGGGGTCGAGGCCGTCAATGCGGCGCTGCCCGACGCCGCGCTGGAAATAATCGCTCTGCCCGACGCCGAGGGCGCAAGCCTTCTCGCCCGCGCCGCCGAGACGCTCGGATTTTCCGCCCGCGGTTATCACCGGATCCTGCGCGTTGCGCGCACGCTGGCCGATCTTGAAGGCGAAACGGCCATGCGCCGTCGGCATGTGGCGGAAGCCGTCAGCTATCGCCGCCGCGACGGCGCCCCGGGGCCCGATGCGATCGTGAACGCCCTTAACCATCGCGGCTAACTGAAATTTCAGCCTGTTCAGCGACCTTTCTCCCCCATCCAGCAGGGGGATTGCGCGCCGATGATCGCCGCCCGGACAGAAGGCCCGCACGATCCGGGCCCGGACGAGTTCATCGTCCTGTGCGACGGCGGCGACGTCATCCGGTTTGTCAGCCGCGCCTTCGCCGACGCTTTCGGACGAGCTCCGGAGCAATGGCACGGCCAGACCTTCGCCCCTGGCGTCGACGCTGCGCCCGGCGCGACCGCCGCCTTCCGGACTAAAGGACCCGGCGGACACGCCATCGACTGGCGCCTCGACCGACTCCTGGGCGGGGAAAAGCTATACACGGGCAGATCTTCTTCGCCGCCGGCCGGCGGACGCGTCGATGGCGAACGCGCGCCGCAAGACGCGGCGCAGATGAAGTTCGTCGCCACGATCAGCCACGAAATGCGCACGCCGCTCAACGGCATTCTCGGCATGGCGACGCTTCTTCTTGATACGGATCTTTCCGCCAACCAGCGCGCCTATGTCGAGGCCGTCAAGCAATCCGGCGACGGCCTGTTGCGGCTGATCAACGACCTGCTCGACCTCTCCAAGCTCGACGCCGGCAAACTCGATCTCGAAAGAGCGCCATTCGATCCCTATTCGCTCGTCCAAGGCGTCGCCGAGCTTCTCGCGCCGCGCGCCGCCGAGAAGGGCGTCGAGATCGGCTGCTTCGTCGATCCCTCGACGCCGCGCCGTCTGATCGGCGACGAGGCGCGCATTCGCCAGTCGCTCATCAATCTCGTCGGCAATGCGGTCAAATTCACGGATGTCGGCGGCGTCGCCATAGAGGCCGCGGCTGAGGCGGAGCCAGACGGCGTCAGGCTCACCTTCTCGGTTCGCGACACCGGCGTCGGCATCAATCTTGACCAGTTTCCCGCGCTCTTCGACGAATTCGCACAGGCCGACGCCGACGCGCAACGCCGATCAGAAGGCGCCGGCCTCGGCCTCGCCATCACCCGCCGCCTCGCCCGCGCGATGGGCGGCGACGTGACAGTGAAGAGCGCACCCGGCAAAGGCAGCGTCTTCACGCTTTCAATCCTCGTCGGCGCCGGCGGCGAATGGCCGGAAGTCCTCAGGATCGAGGCGCCGCCGGTCGTCATCGCGACAGGCTCGACCATCCTGTCGCGCATCACCCGGCTGCAGGCGCAGGCCCTCGGCGCCGCCATGATAAGGGTTGTCGAAGATCATAAGGACGCCGCCTTCGCCTTGAAGGAATGGCCGGGCGCGCTTTTCCTGTGCGACTTCGACGTCGCGGAGGCGATCGACAGCGAAGCGGTCGGCCTCGCCAGCCGCGCCCTCGTCCTTGCGCCTGCGTCGGCGCGCGGGACCGTGGAAACGATGCGCCTCAAGGGATTTGAGGGCTACCTCATCAAGCCCGTGCGCCATGCGACGCTGATGCGCGAAGTCGCACGCGGGCAGCGGCGGCCGGAGCCGCCGAAGGAGCGCCGCCCGAAGCCGCGGGCCGTCGACCGTTCCCTGAAAATCCTTCTCGCCGAAGACAACCAGATCAACGCCGTCCTCGCGACGACGCTGCTGCGGCGCGCAGGACACAAGGTCGATGTCGCCGTCAACGGAATCGAGGCCGTCGCGGCGGCGACCGGCGGCGGCTATGACCTCATCTTCATGGACATGCACATGCCCGAGATGGACGGCCTCGAAGCGAGTCGGCGCATCCGCGCGCTCGGAACGGCCGCCGCGCAGGCCCCGATCGTCGCCCTGACCGCCAACGCCATGGCCGCAGACCGCCAGAAATGCCTCGCCGCCGGAATGAATGATTTCCTTTCCAAACCCTTTGAGCCCGAGGATCTGAACGCGATGCTGCTCAAATGGGGCCCGCGCGGCGCGCTCGTCGAAGCCTCGTAGCGCTCGGGGCCTTCTTCTCGCCGCGAACTTCCCTAGACTGCGTCGTTATCCCGGCCCCCGCCGCCCTCGCTGAAAGCCTCATGACCGCAGCCGCCCGCGCGAATAAAACGACCTGGCGCGACATTCTCCGCGCCCTCCGGCGGCGCAAGTCGCTGGCGATGCTTGTGCTCGGATTCGCCGCGGGCCTTCCTTACGTTCTCATCACCGGCACGCTGAACGCCTGGTTCACCAATGACGGGATCGACGTGAAGACGATCGGCGTCTTTTCGTGGATCATCATCATCTACGGCTTCAAGTTCCTGTGGTCGCCGGCGATCGACCGCGCGCCCGCCCCGCCGCTGTTCGGGATGGGACAACGGCGCGCCGGCATTTTGATCCTGCAGGCGGCGATCGTCGCTGCGCTCGGCGTCATCTCGACCGTCTCGCCGCATGAGGCTATCGGCGTCATCGCGATCGCCGCCGTCATCTGCACCTTCGCCTCCGCCTCTCAGGACATCCTGATCGACGCCTGGAGAATTGAGGTCGCCGACGCGGAAACGCCCGTCGATCTTCTCTCGTCGGTCTATCAGGTCGGCTACCGCCTCGCCGCCATTCTTGGCGGAGCCGGCGCGCTCATCATGGCGGCGCGCATCGGGTGGAACACGACCTTTGTCGCGCTCGCCGCCCTGATGACCCTCGGAATCGCCGGGGTTTTCATCGCGCTTGACGGTCCGCCGCGGCGCAAGGCGATCGAGGTCGACGTGGCCGCCCCGGCGACGCGTCGGCGCAATCTGGCCGTGACGCCGGTGATGATCTTCTGGGCGGGCTCCTTCGCCGCAATCTTCAGTTTCATGGCCTATGCGCTAGAGCATCCGGACAAGGCGAACGCCGGCGCCTTCACGCGCGAGACCGGGCCGCTCATCATTCTCGCCTCGATCATCGCGCCCGTCATCATTGCCGCCTGGCTTCTGCGCCATTGGGAAAAGCCGCGCCCGCCGGCCGAAGATCGTCCGTGGCCGGCGCAAAAGGCGTTCGACGCCGTCTTCGCTTCGGTGATGGAACCGCTCGTCGATATTCTAAAACGGCTCGGGGCCGGCGCGATCCTCGTGCTCGCCCTCATTCTCTCCTATCGGTTTGCCGACCTCGTCTGGGGCGCCTTCGCCTTCCCCTTCTATCTCGGCGACCAGCACGGCGCGCTAAACCACACCAATGACGAGGTGGCGATCGCGTCGAAGGTGTTCGGCGCGCTGATGACCTTCTTAGGCATCACCATCGGCGCGGCCGCGATCATGCGGTTCGGGCGCATGCCCTGCCTTTTTCTAGGCGCCGTCCTCGCAGCGGCGACCAATCTCCTCTTCGCCGATCTCGCGCTCGGCGGCGCCGGGACCGACGCCTTCATGCGGACCTTCGGCCTTTACGGGATCTTCCCGGCTCTGCAGCCGCTCGCCGACGCATTGACCCTGCAAGTATCGATCGACGAGCGTCTCAGCCGTTTGATGATTGTCATCGGCGCGGAGAACCTCGCCGTCGGCTTCGCCAGCGCAGCGATCGTCGCCTATCTCTCCTCGATCGTGAATCCGCGCTACGCGGCCGTGCAGTATGCTCTGTTCGCGTCGCTGACGATGCTTATCGGGTCGCTCGGCCGAGGCGCTCTCGGCGAACTTATCGAGGAGCGCGGCTTCGCCTATGTGTTTTATCTCACTGCGGCGCTCGGTCTCGTGGCCGTCGCGGCGACGGCGCTCGAATGGCTGCGGCAGGCGCGCGCTGGCGCGGTTGCGCCTATGCCGGCGTCAGAACCGGCGACGCCGTCGCTCTATCAGGAAGAGACGGCGGATCGACGGTCGGCCAGCGCCTGACGCCCGGTCAATTCGCCTTCCCGGCGGCAAGGCACTCGTCAAGCTTTGGCGGCTCCTCGCCGGAGACGAGCGCCCCTGCAGCGAGACTTGCCGCGCGGCGCTCACCCTTGTCGTCCGGATAAAGAATGATCATCAGCGCGCAGCGCGCCAGCGTGTAGCGCCGGAACTCGCCGGCGCCTTCGGTCCGGGTCAGGGCCGGCGCCCCGAGCCTCATATCGATTTCCGCGGCGGTCGCATTCTCGAAGTCGGCGGCGCGAAAAGCGGGCTTTCCGACCGATTTCGCGCCCGCCGCCGGCGAAGCAGGAGACCCTGCGGTCGTCGCGCAGCCCGCCGCGGCGAGGCCTGTCGCCAGAAGTGCAAACGCACGCGCCCGCATCAGCGCCGATCCTTGACCAACCATCGCGCACGCCCGACAAGGCGGGCCCGAGCCGTCACCTTTAAGGCGATGCGCGCGCCCCTTCAATCGTCCGCCAAGGAGTTTTCATGTTGTCTCCCGCTCTCGACATCGTCGGCGTCGGCAATGCGATCGTGGACGTGCTGGCGCAGGCCGATGACGCTTTTCTCGCGGCGCACGGCATTCCGAAGGGCGGCATGATCCTCATTGACGAGGCGCATGCGAAGCGGATCTACAGCGCGATGGCGCCGGGCGTCGAGGTTTCCGGCGGGTCGGCGGCGAACTCGATCGCCTGCGTCGCCTCGCTCGGCGGCAGAGGCGGCTTCGTGGGCAAGGTGTCGAGGGACTATCTCGGCGAGATTTTCCGCCACGATCTGCGCGCGCTCGGCGTCGTCTTCGACGCGCCCGTCCTCGAACATGGGCCCGGAACGGGGCGCTGCCTCATCAATGTGACGCCGGACGCGCAGCGTTCGATGACGACCTATCTCGGCTCCGCGGGCCTCGTCTCGGCGGCCGACATCGATGACGACATGATCGAGCGCGCGTCGATCACCTTTTTCGAAGGCTATCTCTTCGAACAGCCGGTCGCCCGCGAGGCGTTCGTGAAGGCCTGCCGGGCGGCGAAACGGGCCGGCAAGCGCGCGGCGCTGACGCTCTCCGATTCGAGCTGTGTCGATCGTCAGCACACGGCGCTCATCGCCTTCACCAAGGCGCATGTCGACGTCCTCCTGGCCAATGAGCGGGAGGCCGAAGCGCTGTTCGGGACGAGCAACCTTTCGGTCATGATCGAGAAGGCGCGCTCGCTGTGCCCGCTGACGGCGATCACTATGTCGGAGCGCGGATCGATCCTCATCCCGCGCGAGGGCGAGATCGTGACAGTCGCGCCCGTTGCGCCCGACCGGCTGGTCGACACCACCGGCGCCGGCGACGCCTACGCTGCGGGCCTTCTCTTTGGCCTTGCGCGCAGCCTGCCGCTTGAAAAGTCCGGCGCGCTCGGCTCACTCGCCGCCGCAGAAGTCATCAGCCATTTCGGCGCAAGGCCGCAGGCGAACCTTAAAAAGCTCGCCGTCGAAGCAGGGCTTCTCGCCGCATGAGCCGCCGGAATGTCGTCGTCGCGGCGATCATCGTCGCCGCGCTCATCGCCGGAGCCGCTTTTGCGAACCGGGAGTGGCTGGTCTTGAGCGCGCTCGCGCTCAATTCCGTCAAGCGCGATCTTGGCGCGCAGGCCGCGCTGATCGCGCCCGGCGTCGAGGTGTTCAGGCCCGAGGAGGCCGCCGGGCCCTTCCCCGTCATCATCCAGTTTCACGGCTGCTCCGGCTTTCGCCCCGGATGGATGAAGTCCTGGGCGGAGATTGCGACAAAGGCCGGTTTTATCGCCGTCGCCGTCGACAGCAATGGGCCGCGCGGCATCGACCGCGAGCGCGCGCTGAAGACGGTGTGCGCCGGCAAGGAGCTGATCGGGCAGGAGCGCGCCGGCGACATCGCCGCGGCGATCGAGATCGCAAAGCGGCAGGAAGGCGCTGACGCTTCCCGCATCGTGCTCGCCGGCTGGTCGCACGGCGCCTGGTCGGTGATGGACTATCTGGCGCTGGAAGGCGCGCGAAAGGCGCCCACATCGTTGAAAGCGCGCCCGCCCCACGTATCGATCGCGGGCGCGGTGCTGTTCTACCCTTATTGCGGCGAAGGAACCTGGTCGCGCATCGCGGCGTGGAGCCAGCATCCGCCGACGCTGATGTTCGTCGCAGGACGCGATTCCGTCGTTTCGCCCGAGGCCTGCAGGGCCGCGGCGACGAAGCTTCGGCGCGAAGGGGTTCCAGTCGACCTCGTCGATTATGAGAACGCCGATCACGCTTTCGACGATGCGACGCTCATCGGCGGGCCTTACGCCTATTTCTACGATGAGGCCTCTGCGACAGACTCAAAGATGCGCGTCGGCGACTTCCTCGCAAGCATCGCGGCTCAACAATAAAGGGCGCTCCGGGTCCGGAGCGCCCTCGCTCGATCAGCGTGCGACAGGATCAGCCGGCGTTCGGAAAACAGGCTGCAATCGCCGCTTTGGTCTCGTCATCGGCCGCTTCGAGATCGGCCGGCGTTTCGATGTCGGCGAGCGCGGCGGCGAGATCGGGATCATCCGAGGCGGCCTCGCCGAGGCAGGCGCAGCCCGAGGAGTCGCCGCCGTTCTTCTCGACATAGGATTTGCACGCCTCCGTCGTTTCATTGGCGAAGGCCGGCGCGGCGGCAAAAACGAGGGCGGCGGCGAAAACGGGTTTAAGCATGAGAATTTCCTCCCTTCCTGACGATCAGCGGGTGCAGTCGTCCATGGCGGCCTTGGCTTCATCCGATGCGGCCTCATAGCGCTCTCTTGGATCGGCGATCTCGGCGAGATCGCGGAATTCCTCTTCGAGCGCCGGATTGGCGGCGATCGCCGCTTCGAGGCAGTTGCAGCCCGAGGTGTCGCGCCCGTCGGCCTTGAGCCGCGCGACGCAAGCGTCGGCCCATTCGCCGGCCGCGGCGACAGAGAACAGCGCGGCGGCGGCCGCTGCAGCAGCAGTCAGATTTTTCATGTTGACCCCTTTTTGGCGTTGAAGCTCCCAGCGCCGGGGTTGTGGCTTGGGCCTTGCGGCGGCGTCAAGGCGCGCCGGCTTCGCGCCCGGCTGAATTCGCCGCAAGGCGGTCGCTGTTGAAATGGCGGTCGCGCCGCGCCAAGTACCGCGCCGGACAACAGGAAGTAATCCATGGCCGCCATGCATGGCACAACGATCCTGACGGTGCGCCGGAACGGCGCCGTCGCCGTCGCGGGCGACGGCCAGGTCAGCCTTGGCGCGACGGTCGTCAAGGGCGATGCGCGGAAAGTTCGCCGGCTCGCCGGCGGGGCGGTCATCGCCGGCTTCGCCGGCGGAACCGCCGACGCCTTCACTCTCCTTGAAAGGCTCGAGGCGAAGCTCGACCAGCATCCCGGCAATCTCACGAGGGCGAGCGTCGATCTCGCCAAGGATTGGCGCACCGACCGCTATCTTCGGCGGCTCGAGGCGATGATGATCGTCGCCGACAAGATGACGACGCTCGTCCTCACCGGCGCCGGCGACGTCATCGAGCCGCCCGGGGGTCTTGCCGCGATCGGGTCGGGCGGGGATTTCGCCCGCGCCGCCGCCCGAGCGCTCCTCGACGAAACGCCGCTCGGCGCCGAGACGATCGTGCGCAAGGCGATGGCGATCGCCGCCTCCATTTGTATCTACACGAATGATCAGCTGACGGTTGAAACGCTCAACGCATGACGAATTTCTCTCCCCGCGAGATCGTATCCGAGCTTGACCGCTTCATCGTCGGTCAGGCGGCGGCCAAGCGCGCCGTCGCGATCGCGCTTCGAAACCGCTGGCGCCGGCGCCAGGTCGAAGGCCCGCTGCGCGAGGAGATCACGCCGAAGAACATCCTGATGATCGGGCCGACGGGCGTCGGCAAGACGGAGATTTCGCGGCGGCTCGCCAGGCTCGCCGGAGCGCCATTCCTG
Organism: Parvularculaceae bacterium; assembly: GCA_046296195.1. GTDB lineage: Bacteria > Pseudomonadota > Alphaproteobacteria > Caulobacterales > Parvularculaceae > Amphiplicatus. The sequence continues at coordinate 192,107 of JBKBLR010000001.1, forward strand.
AAGGTCGAGGCGACGAAATTCACCGAGGTCGGCTATGTCGGGCGCGACGTCGACCAGATCGTCCGCGATCTCGTCGAAGCCTCGCTGGCGCTCGTGCGCGAGCGAAAGCGCGGCGAGGTGAAGGCGCGCGCCCAAGGCGCGGCGGAAGCGCGCGTGCTTGACGCGCTTGTCGGGGCGAACGCCGGCGCGGCGACGCGCGCGAGCTTCCTTGAAAAGCTGCGGCGCGGCGATCTCGACGACCGTGAGATCGAGATCGAGATCCGCGAGGCGGCGCCCACGCCCTTCGATTTCGCCGCCGGGGGCGGACAGATGAACGTCATCAACATCACCGACATTCTCGGCAAGGCGCTCGGAGGCCAGGCGAAGCGGCGAAAACTCTTCGTGCGCGACGCCTATGCTCCGCTGATCGCGGAGGAATCCGACCGGCTCCTCGACCAGGAGTCCCTGACGCGCGAGGCGGTCGAGCTTGCGGAGAATGACGGCATCGTCTTCCTCGACGAGATCGACAAGATCGCCCGCGGCGGCGACGCGGCGCGGGGCGCCGATGTCAGCCGCGAGGGCGTGCAGCGCGACCTTTTGCCTCTCATCGAGGGCACGAGCGTCTCGACGCGCTATGGCGCGGTCAGGACCGACCATATCCTTTTCATAGCGTCGGGCGCTTTTCACCTCGCCAAGCCCTCGGACCTCCTTCCCGAGCTGCAGGGGCGCCTGCCGATCCGGGTCGAACTCGAGGCGCTCTCGCGCGACGACCTGCGCCGCATCCTGACTGAAACCGAGGCGAGCCTCGTCCGGCAATATTCGGCGCTCTTGGCGACGGAGGGCGTCCGCCTCGACTTCGCCCCCGACGGGGTGGACGCCATCGCCGACGCCGCCGCCGCCGTGAACGCCGCGGTCGAGAATATCGGGGCGCGGCGTCTCCACACCGTGATGGAGACGGTTCTCGAGGATCTTTCCTTTTCGGCCCCCGACCGGGCGGGGGAACGGGTCGTCATCGACGCCCCTTACGTCGAGGCCCGGGTCGGCAAGATCGCCCGCAACGCCGACTTGTCGCGTTATATTCTCTAGGGTGCCGGGCCCGGCATTGGCGGTGCGCCCCCGTGTCCCCCCCGCCACATAGAGCGCCTAGGCCGGTCTTTCCGTTTCGTTAACGCCGGGCTAAGCTTTCGCCCAAAGGTGGAGTGGGGCGGGAAGCCATGGCGGACGGTTCGCACGGCGGCCAGAAACAGCGCGTCAGGGTCGCCTATTCCGGCGAGGAGCGTGGCTTCGGCGCAGGCGCTGTCGACGAATTCCTGCTGAAGGCGCAGACCGTCGGCATTTCGGACGGCGGCACCGACGCCGTGTCCGCGGCCCGGCCGCAGGAACTCGACAAGAACCGGGCCATGCGGTCCTACGAGTTCGGCCACGCGGCGAAGCAGCCGCTGCGCACCAAAGAGCAGGCGATGATGGCGGTGAAGGCCCGTACGGCCGACTACGCGATCGTCCCTTTCTATCACCCGCATTACGGCTACGATTTCGAGACGCTGCGCGCGCTCGCAAGCCAGATCACTCTCTTCGGCGTCGAGCAGATCACCAGCGAAACGGAATATGTCCTCGCCGTCTACGAACCGCAGGTCCTCGACTTCGTCCAGGCCTCGCACCCCGGCTCGACCTTATCCTTGTTGATGCGCGGCTCAGGGCGCCATCTGTGGTCGCGCACGGGCGATCCCGGCGCCGACCTGACGAGCGGCGTGCCGAAGACGCCCGAAGGCTCAACCATGCTGTTCCAGCAGCAGCAGGCCATGTTGCGCGACAGGGTCGAGTGCGTGTTCGCCTCGCCGGTCGCTGCGCGCGCCTGCAAGTCGAAGCTCGATGGTTTGCGCCAGGCGGGCGTCCTCGTCGAGGAAACGCTGGAAGCGATCGAGCCCCATCGCGACTTTGCGCGCCGTGTGCGCGACGTGCTCGACCATTCGCGGCAGACGGCGACGACCTTCGATTTCACCTCCGGTGAGTCCCGCATTCAGTCGGTGATGCCGAACACGCAGGCGCAGGCCCGCAAGCTCTATGGCGTCGTCATTCCACGCGAAATTGCGCAGGGACCTGAATATTTCATCATCGACGAGAAATTCGCCGACGCCGACCCTGCGAAAACCCGCTTCATGGCGGTCGAATACAATCCCGACCTGACGCTCTTCGAGGACGCCTATCGCACCACTGACGCCAAGACGCGCTACTGGATGCGTCGCCTGCGCGACGTCGCGCATGACGGCCTGCACGCCGCGCGCAAGGCGGGGGCGGACTTGACAGTCGATCCGGTCGGCGCGGCGCTGGCGCTCGCCGGCCTTCTCTTCGCCGCCATCGGACTCGCCGGCCTTTCCGGCTGGCGCGGCGTGCCGCTCATTCCCGGATCGCCGGAATTGGTCGCTATGTCGGACGCAGCAGCGCTCGCGCTCGGCGTTGGCCTGACGCTGATCGGCTTTGGGCGTTTCCTGAAGACGGAAGGCGGCGGCGCGCATGACATGAACGGCATCCGCGTGCTGCTCGCCTTCCAGCGCTCCGGCACGGCGGCGGCGATCGCCGACGTCGAGAATTTCCTGCGCAATTTCGGCGTCCGCCATCAGGTCGTGCGCATCGACGAAGACAGCGAGCGTAATTCGCCCGCGGCCGCAGTGCTCGATATCGAATTCATATGCGACGATCTTTATTGGGACGTGACGCGTCGCCTGCGCGGGTCAGTGCTGAACGGCGCGTTGAAGAAGGCCTTCGCCCGGTGGAAGAGCCGCGGCGTGCTTGTGCTTGCCGCCATGCCCTTCGCGCAGCCGCAGATGCCGGCGCATAAGCGTCGACACTGGCTGTGGGATGCGCCGATCGAGTGGCTCAAGGACGCGACGGAGACCTGGTTCATCCGCCTCTCCCGGATCCTCGTCTATCTCCTGCCCGTGGCCGCCGCCGCTTACGGAGTCTGGGTGCTTATGGGCGGCGGCAAATAGGCCTTCGCCCACTGAAACTATTACGCGGCGGCTCAGCCCCGCGTTTTTCTTTTCAAAAACACGTAGAACGCGCCTTCCCCGCCGTCCTTTTGCATCGCCGTCGCGACGCGCGCGATCGCGCCGCGCAAGGGGTCGAGTTCCACCCAGTCAACAAAGCGCCGGCGCAGGACGCCGCGCCCTTCCCCGCCACGCGCAGCGCCCTTGCCCGTGATGACGAGGACGAGGCGAAGCCCGTCCGCATGCGCGCCGAGAATGAACCGCGTCACGCGCGCGTGCGCCGCCGCTTCCGTCATGCCGTGGAGGTCAAGCCGCGCCTCGATCGGGATGAGGCCTTTCGCGGCCTTTTTGTCGACCTTGGGGTCGCCGGCGCCGAAGGCCGGCGGCAGCCTTGCCTTTGTTCTCGCCCGCGCTTGGTCCTTCACAACGCGCGATAGGGCCGGACGGATCGGGATGGGCGGCGTTTTTGCGCCGGCATCTGGTGATTTCTCCGGGCGGGCGCTGCGAGGCGGCGGCGCCAGAACCGCAGCCGCCTTGCGCTTGCGTTTCTTCGCCGGCTTCACGTCGCGGGTGACGAGCGACCAGAGCTCGCGCTCCTCCCCCGACAGATCGCGCTTCTTCACCCTGCGGCCTCTTGCGACAGGCGCGCGGCGACCCCCTTCGGCAGCAGGACCCACATCGCGCCCATGCGGTTGAACGGCCCGGCGAAGGCGCCGGCGGCCTCGCCCGAGCCGGCGTAGATGTCGCCGCGCACGGGGCCCTTGATCGCGCCGCCTCGGTCCTGCGCAATCATCAGGCGGCGGATGGGTTCCTCCCCCTCGATGTCGACGAACACCGGCGCGCCGAGCGGGGTGAAGCGCGGATCGACGGCGAGGGAGATCATCGGCGTCAGCTGAGCGGCGCCGGCGCCGAGGGCGCCGAGGGAGGGGTCGGGGAGATCGTCCAGGCGCCGGAAGAAAATGTAGGACCGATTCGACTGGCGCACCCGCGCAGCCTCTTCCGGCGGCGCGGCGTCGAGCCAGTCCCTGATCGTCTGCATACTGACCGTCTCCCGCATCAGCGCCCCCTTTTCGATCAGCGTCTTGCCGACCGCCGTGTAGGGATGACCGTTATGCCCGTCATAGCCGACGCGCACCGCGCCGCCCGGAAGGAGAAGCCGCCCCGAACCCTGAATCTGAAGGAAGAGAAGGTCTGTCGGGCGCATCCAGGCGATGACCTCCGCGCGCCCGTCGAGCGCGCCGCCGTCGATCGCAGCGTGGTCCGGATAAGGCTTGAGCGCGCCGGCCTCGACGCTGCCGGCGATGCGCTCGCCGGCGAGACCCGGCCTGAAGAGGCCGAGATCGACGGTGACGAGGTCGACGGGCCTTGCGAGCACTGGCGCGGAGAATTCATCCAAGCGCTGCTCGCTCGCCGGATAGGCGGGCTCGAAATAGGCGGTGAACCGCCCCTTCGGCTCGAGGCGCGCCGGGGCGCCGGGATCGCCGCCGGGCGTCATCCGCGCGGCGAGCGCGACCGGCGTGAAATGCCTTTCGAAAAAGGCGCGCGCGGCGGCGGGGCCGACCCCGTGATCGACGTTCGCCGCGGCGGCGCACGCCGCCCGCCAGTCGGAGACCCTCCCGCCTAGGCTTACCCCGTCGCGCTGCAGCGCCTCATGGGGGTTGGCTGGCGCGTCGTCCGAAGCGGCGGCGAGCGTGGCGCAACTGCGGGCGAAGGCGGCGATCGCCGGCGACGGATCATGATCCTGCCAACCGGGAAGCGCAGCGAAGTCGGCGGCGGCGAAGCTGACGCCCGCCAAAGCGGACTCAAGCGCCGCCGGCTTTGGCCCGACGCGCCGCGTTCCTAAAACGTAAGCCGCAACGACGAGGCCCGTGACGGCAAGCCCGAGAAGGGCGAGGCGAAGGGGCGTCAGCGTCACCACGCAAAAGACTCCGGCGAAAGGTCAAGCGCCGGTCGCGACCAGAATCCAGTTCGGGTCATTTGACGAGAGCGGACGCGAAAAGGTCCAAAGGTCCTTTACGAGATCGATCCGGTTCGGATCGCCCTCGACGACGGCGCCGCCCTGATCATAGGTCACGCGGACCTGGTTCGACAGGAACTCGACCGACGCCGTCGCCTCGCCGCCTGCAACCCGCGAGGAAAGGATGTGCGCCTTCTCGACGCCGACGAATTTCAGATCCATCCGCCGGCCGGCGCCCTCGCGCGCGCCGACCGCCGCCTTGAAAGCGTCATAAACGGGCGCGGCGATGTAGCGGCGAACGGATTTGAGATCCCCTGACGCAAAGGCCTCGACGATCAATTCGTAGGCTGCCTTGGCGCCGTCGATGAAGGCGCGCTCGTCAAAGGCCGGGTCGGCGGCGCGCAGCGGCTCGGCCGCCTCCGAGACGGGCGGCAAAGGTCTTGGGGGCTCGGGCTCGGCGGGCGCGGCGGGGGCCGCTTCTTCGGCGGGCTCGCGCGATCGGGCGCGCTGAAGCCCTTCGACGTCCCGATGGCGCTCCTCGCCGGTGCGCGTGCCGAGCACCGAATAAAGCCGGTAGGCGATGAAGGCCGAAAGGGCGATAAAGATGATGAGGCCGGGATCCATGAACGCTCGCTTGATCGGCCGCCGCTTGCCGGCGCGGCCGCCGCTTCCTGATATAGTGACAGCTTGACCAGGAAAACACCAAGCATTCCCTTCCGCACGGTTACGATTCGGCAGGATGCTTCGGGCAGCGGCGGGTTGCCGCGGACCGGGCCCGCGTGTATGACCCCCGCTCGCTTTTCCATGACTGGTGACGAACGATGTCTGAAACTCCGCCCAATGGAGCCGGCCAACCAGACGGCGCGGCGCCGGACGCCGGACTGCCGGGCCTGCGCGTCCTCGCTCAGTATCTGAAGGACCACTCCTTCGAGAACCCCCGCGCGCCGATGAGCTTCCGCGACAACGGCGCCGCGCCCGGCATCGAGGTTAACGTCGACGTCAACGCCCGCGGCCTCGGCGGCGGGCAGTATGAGGTCGAGCTCGCCGTGTCGGCCCGCGCCCGGCGAGGCCAAGACATCGTCTTCGTGGTCGAGACCACCTATGCAGGCGTGTTCGAGATCGTGAACGTTCCCGAGAACCAGATAGAGCCGATCCTCCTCATCGAGTGTCCGCGTCTTCTCTTTCCCTTCGCGCGCCAGATCGTCGCCGAGACGACGACGTCGGGGAACTTCCCGCCGGTCATGCTCGACCCGATCGACTTCCTGATGATCTATCAGCGCAATGTCGCGGCCCGGTCAGGCGCGTCGCCGCAGGCGATGAACGCCTGACGCGGCAAGCCGTTACCGCGGCGCGCGTGAAAGCGCATGCGCTTTTGCGCGAGAACGTCGCGAGAATCGGAGAATTGATAGATCGCCTTGTTTGCGGATCAAGGCGCGACGATCTCGATGAGGCCGAGCCTTTCCCAGAGGCTGCCGGCGGCGACTTCTTTCTTGATGAACGCCTCATGCGCAGCGCGTTCGGCCTCTGTCAGCAGGGGGCCGATCTTGCGCCGACGGCCGTTGCGCCGCCCGCCGTCGCCGCCGCCCGCCGCAGCCGCGCCGACGCGCAAGGCGTCGAAATCGAGGCCCGCCTGCGCGCCGCCGGTCAGTTCGATATAGACCTCAGCGAGGAGCCGCGAGTCGAGGAGCGCGCCGTGGCCGTCGCGCGCCCGCTCGCGCGTGTCGATATTGAAACGCTGGCAGAGCGCATCGAGACTGGCGGGGCTGCCCGGATATTTCCGCCGCGCCAGCAGCAGCGTGTCCTCAAGCCGGTTCGTCAGCCGCGCCCGCCCCGACCCTTCAAGCTCGGCGTTGATGAAAGGAAGGTCGAACGCCTCGCCATTGTGGGCGACGAGTTCGGCGTCGGCGACGAAGGCGAGGAAGGCGTCGGCGACCCGCCCGTCGTCAAACGGCGGAAAGTCCTTGAGGAACCGCTCGGTCAGCCCATGCACTTTCACCGCGCCTTCCGGCACGTCACGCCGCGGGTTGACATAGGTGTGGAAAGTCTTGCCGGTGACGGCGCCGCGAACAAGCTCGACGGCGCCGATCTCGACGATCCGATGGCCTTCGTCATAGCGGAAGCCGGTCGTTTCCAGGTCGAAGACGACTTGTCTCATGGCCGATCCCTAACCCAGAGCCGGCGCGCCGGAAAGGCGCGTCACCGACGCGCACGCGCTTGCAGCGCGTCTTTGACGCTTGCGCCGAGCGCCGCCATCGGAAACGGCTTTTGGATGTACCGAACGCCGTCGATCGCATCCATCTGCTGGCGGACCGAGGCTTCCGCATAACCCGACATGAAGATGACCGGCGCTGTCACCCCGAATTCCTCCCGGGCCCTGGCGATGAAGCTCGGCCCGTCGATCTCCGGCATCATGACGTCGGAAACGATGAGGTCGAAATCGCGGTCGCCGGCCAGGATTTCGAGCGCGGCGGCGCCGTCCTCGGCGCCCGTCACCTCATAACCGGAGCGCTCGAGCGTCGCCGCCACGAAAGCGCGGACCGGGTCTTCGTCCTCGACGACAAGGATGCGCCCCGAGCCGGAATAATCGCCGGCGGGCGCGGGCGCCGCTTCCGAAGGCGCTTCCTGCTCCTCGGCGCCGCCGGCGTGCGCCGGCAGATAGACCTTGAAGACGGCCCCGCCGGCCGCGGCGTTCTCGACGGTGATCGCGCCGCCCATCTGGCCGATTATTCCGTGTACGGTCGAAAGTCCGAGGCCGGTGCCCTTGCCCTCCTCCTTCGTCGTGAAGAACGGGTCGAAGATCTTGTCGATGATGTCGGCGGGCACGCCGGGGCCGGTGTCGGCGACTTCGAGGAGAACATGATCCTGCGTGGCGAGTCCGGCGATCGCCTTCGCCTTGACCTCGTGGGCGGGAAAGAGGCTCGTCCGGATCGTCAGCACGCCCCCTTGCGGCGCCATCGCGTCGCGGGCGTTGACGGCGAGATTCATGATCGCCGTTTCGAGCTGGTTGCGGTCGACCTTGACGTCCGGCAGGCCGCGCCCGTTGACGAATTCGACTTTCACTTTCTCGCCGACGGCGCGGTCGAGGAAGCGCGAGAAGTCGATCAGGATGTCGGTGATCGACTGCACCTTGCGGGTCAGCGTCTGGGTGCGCGAATAGGCGAGGAGCTGCTTCGTCAGGTTCGCCGCCCGCTGCGCGTTCTCCCGGATGAGGACGAGATCTTGATAGGCGGGATCGCCGGCCGGGTGGCGCAGCATCAGCTGCTCGCAATTGCCCTGGATGACTTGCAGAAGATTGTTGAAATCATGCGCGACCTCGCCGGCGATGAAGCCGATGGCCTTCAGCTTCTGGTCCTGCGCATGATCCTGCTCCATGCGCTTCCGGTCGGTGATATCGAGGGTGTAAAGAAAGGTGCGTCGCACGCCGTAGGAGCCGCGCTTGCGTTTTTGCGGGCGCGCGTAAAGTCCGTAGGTCCGCGCCGCGGGCCCTGACCCGACGACGGCGTCGATGACCCGCGGATGCCCGCCGGAGACGGCCCTGCGCCGCACCTCTTCGGCGATCTCGTCGATCGCGTCTCCGGAAAAAACGCGCGCGAGCGGCGTGTTCTTCTTCGCCCAGTCAAAGGCCTCGAGGAAGGTGCGGTTCGCTTCGATGATGCGCGCGTCGCGGCCGATCTCGCCCTCGATCACGGCGAGCCCGAACGGCGCCTCGGAAATGTCGCCCGACATGTCCGTCGCCTCGGCCTCGGGCGTCTCGGGCGCCAGCGTCATCTCCACGCAAACGAACCCCTCGCCGACGCCGCCGCGGCGGAATGCGGCGAAGGTCGCGTCCGACGGATCGGCGTCGCGCCGGCGCACGAGGGCCGGGACGGCGGCGCCGTCGGCGCGCCATAGCGCCCGCACCGCGTCCGCCGTCTCGCCGAGGATCACGTCGTTGACATGATGCATTTCATGCCGGGCAAGGCCGAGCGCCGCGCGCATCGCCGCATTCGCCCAGGCGATCTGTCCTGATTTTTCGAGCGCGAAGACGGGTCGCGGAAAATCCGCGTAGGACGCCGCGAGAACATCGTGCTCTTTTTCCTCGATCGGCAGTTCGCGCAGGCGCCAGGCGATGAATTCGTCCGCTTCCGCGATCGGCCGGGTCGAGACTTCGAAGCGCCGGCGGGCGCCGCCGCCGGCGAGGCCGATCTGCTGGTAGACGATTTCTTCCGCGGGCGCGGCGCTCTTCGCCGCCCGACAAAGCCTGAACACTTTCGTCGCTTCCGCGCCCTGCTGCGCGAACAGGCGGTCGATGCGCGGCGGAAGCCCCGCTGGGCCGATGACGCCGGCCTCGCGCGCGAGCGTGAGATAGGCCGCGTTCGCATAAAGGACCACGCCGTCGCGGCGGGTGACAAGGCGCGCATCGGGATCGGCGTCGAGCACGCGCCCCGCAATGCCGAGGCTCTCGAGAATCTCGGACCCTGCAAGCTGCGCCGCCTCGGCGGAGGATTTGCCCTTGGCGCGCTTCAAGGCCGCACTCGCCAGCATCGCCGAAGCGCCGGGGCGGAAGGCGGCGGCGGCGCAGATGACCGCAAAGACCGCGACGAGCGCGGCGAGCGCATAACCGGCGACGCCAAGGGCGCCGGTTGAGAGCACATAAGCGGCGGCGGCGGCGGCGACGGCGAGCCCGCCCCACAGCGCGCCGAAGAGCGCGTGCTGGAGAAGGCGCGCGCGCTTCTCGAGCCGGCGCCCTTCGCGCTCGGCCTCGACCGCGCGGGCGCGCGCCTCGGCCGCGGCCATCATCGCCGCGATGTCAGCCGCGTCCGGCGGGCGCGGCGCGGATTCGGTCGCGGCCGGCTCAGCGGCCGCCTCGGGTGTTCCGGAAACATCAGCGCGCAGGGGCGTCGCAGCCAAGAGGGGCCTCTCAAAAAGCGGACCCTCACCCCTGCCCCTGTTCGCGCTCGGACGCTAGTTCGCCCGCGCCGCCGCCACGCGCGATTTCCCCATCACATAGCCGATGACCTTGGCCACCGCCTCGTAATGTTCGGCTGGGATTTCCTCGTCGATTTCGACGGCGGCGTAGAGGGCGCGGGCGAGCGGGGGGTTTTCCACAACGGGTACGCGCGCCTCCTCGGCGGCCGTCCGGAGGCGGAGCGCGATGTCGTCAAGCCCTTTGGCGACGCATAGCGGCGCGGCCGTCTTGCCGCTTTCATATTTCAGCGCCACGGCGTAGTGGGTCGGGTTCATGATGACGACGCTGGCGGTCCGCACCGCTTTCATCATGCGCCGCCGGGCGCGGGCTTCGCGCTGCTGCCGGCGGCGGCCCTTGATCTGGGGGTCGCCCTCCGTCTCCTTCATTTCGCGCCTCACCTCCTCGCGCGTCATCATCATGCGTTTCATCCATTGCGCACGCGCGAAGGCGTAATCGAGCGCGGCGATGACGCTCATCGCGGCGACGGTCGCGGCGATGAGCTTGAGGATGCCCTCCTTAGTCAGCGCAAGCGCCGCACGCTCGTCGGTGAAGGGAAGGCCGGCGAGGCGTTCATGATCCGGCCAGAGGGCGAAAACGAGAATGACGCCGACGACGGCGAGCTTGGCGAGGCCTTTGACGAAGTTTGCCAGCGCTTGCGGGCCGAAGAGGCGCTTCATGCCTTCAAGCGGCGACAGGCGCTTCAGCGCCGGCTTTAGGCGGTCGGCCGCGAACACGGGCGCAGCTTGCGCTGCATGGGCGCCGACCGCGGCGACGACGAAGAGAAGCGCAAAACCGGCGAGCGCCGCGCCCGCCGAAAGGGCGAGCGCGCGATAGAGCGCGGCGAGCCCTTCGGCGTCGGTCATGAACTCATGCGGACGCTCGAGAAACGTCGCGCCGAGGCGCGCAAGGCGCGCGGCGGCCCCATCGGCGAAAAGCCAGAGCGCGAACCCGCCGGCGGCGATCATCGCCGTCGCCGGGATTTCGGCGCTTTTCGGGGCGTCGCCTTTCCTCCGCGCGTCGGCGAGGCGCTTCGGCGTCGGCTGCTCTGTCCGCTGGCTCTGGTCTTGTTCCTCGGCCACGGCGCTACCTCAGGAGCCCCGACAGCTCGGCGTCGAAGCGGTCGAGAAAGGCGGTGATCATGAGGCCGGTCGTCAGCATCAGGAGCATCAAGCCGATGACGAGGTTCGCCGGCATCAACATGAAGAAGACCTGCGCCTGCGGCATCAGCCGGTTGAGGACGCCCGCGCCGGCGTAGAAGACGAGCCCGAAGACGATGAAGGGCGCGGCAAGCCGCACGCCGAGCGAAAAGGCCGCCGCGACCGCGCCGATCATCGCCGGGGCGGCGTCGCCGAGCGCAAGTTCTCCGCCCGGCGGGAGGAAGCTGTAGGAGTCGCTGAGCGCGGCGAGAAGGAGATGGTGCGCGTCGGTCGCGAAGATCATCGTCGCGCCGAGGATCGCGAGGAAACCGCCGACGATCGCGCCTTGCGCATCCTGCGTCGGATCGAACACCTGCGCGAGCGAAAGGCCCATCTGCAGCGCGATCACTTCGCCGGCGGCGTTGAGCGCCGAAGCGATCGCGCGCGCGAAGAGGCCGAGCAGGAGCCCGATCAGCGTTTCCCCGCCGAGAAGGAGGAGAAGGGCGAACGCATCGCCTGCCGGCGGCGCCGAAAGGCCGGGCGCGACCGTCGGCGCGAGCGCCAGCGTCACGCCGAGCGCGATCGCGAGCCTGATGCGCGCCGGGATCGTGTAGTCGCCGAAAGCGGGCGCCGTCATCATCATCGCGCCGACGCGCGCGAAGATCGCCGCCAGCACGGTGATGTCGGCTGGAAGCAGCGCGAGGAGCGCGGCGGCGTTCACGGCAAGTCGCCGCCGGCGATGAGGGTGAAAATCTTCGTTGTGAAGCGCCCGAGCGTTGCGCCCATGAAGGGCAGCGTCAGCGCGATGACGAGGAACATGACGATAATGCGCGGCACGAAGACAAGCGTCATTTCCTGCACCTGCGTCAGCGCCTGAAGGAGCGCAATCGCCAGGCCGACGACGAGTCCCGCGATCATCGCCGGGCCAGCGACGAGGATCGCCACCCAGAACGCCTCACGCGCAAGGTCCAGAAGCTCGCCGCCCGACATCAACGGTCCCTCAACCAGCCGGCAGATTTTGCCGGGGCTATGGTTAAGGCGGCGTGAGCGGAAGGGTTAAGGAGGGGTTAAACGGGATAAGCGCGCGGGCCGCGGCCGAAAAAGCCCGCCTGAACACTGTTGAGGAATCATTTCGCTGCCATCGCCAGCGGCGACGCCGTCTCGGCGTCCTTCGCCAGCAGCTCCCGTCCGAGCGTTCTTCCGCTCGAACGCCCGCGTGAGCGCCGAGTTATCCCACATTTCCGCGCGGCGGATGAAGACGTCGCGCACCATGCCGTCGGAGCGGCGGACGGACATATCTTTTTTCAGCGGCGAACGCTTGGTTAGCCGCGCCCTCGCCTCCATGCCGCTAAAGGCGTCAGGGCCTGGCGATCTCAAGCTCGAACTCCCCGCCGCCGCTGAATTTCTGGTGCTGTTCGGGCCGGATGTCCGAGCTGAAGGTCCATTTGCCGACGACTGCGGTGACGCCGCCCTTTTCGAGGCGCGTTTTCTCGCTTGCCGTTTTCGCCCAGTCATCGTTGATTGAGAAGGCGTCGGACCACGGCGATTCGCACTTGCCCGTGCAGGCCGCCGGCAGCGTTCCGGTAATTGACCGCAGCTGCGAGTCAATGACGATGCGACCCTGCTTGAGGTCGAACCACACTTCCGGCGCGCCAGACCCGCTTATGTCGGCGGCTCCGCTGCGCGACTTGACGCCTTCGCCCATGTCGCCGCCATCAAAGCCAAAGCGGAAATTGTCGACGTCGTTCGCCGTGATCGTGCCGGCGCAGGCTGGCGGCCCGTCGCCATAGGGGCTGACGTCGGGCGCCAGAAACTGCCAGTTGGGCTCAAGCTGCACAGCGGTCGCACGATCGGCGGCCTCTTCCATCCGGCTGCCGAGGCCTGCATTGCGCTCCTCGGCTGCTTCAAGGCGACCACGCGCGGCCGGGTCTTTGGCGGCCGCCATCGCGACGCGCGCGATGGAGTCGAAATCGCCGTTGCAAGCCCCGGCGCGCGCCTCGATGTCGTCCGTTCCGGAGCCTTCTTCCATTTCGGTCGCGGCGGCGTTCATTGCCGCTTCCGCCGCGTCGAGAACGACCTGCTGGTCGCGCGTCGGCCCGTCCGGACCGATGCCGCGCGGCGCCCGGACCACCATGCGGCAGACGATGTCGAAACTGCGCAGGATCTTAAAATCCGATCTCGGGCCCAAGGGATCGGGATCGGCGAGCATGCGCGCGGCGGTCACTGACCCCTTGAATTTCAGCGTCACCTTCGCGCCCTCGGGCAAAGGCGCAATCACCGAGTCGCCGCGTGCGCCGGCGGCTGCCGCCGACCCTGACGCATCGTCAGCCGTCGCCCCTTCAGCCGAACTGGTCTGCGATGAACCCGCCGGGGGGCGGACCACACAGGACCGCAAGCAAAATGCCGAGCAACGCTGCAGGAAATTTCATTATTTCTCCCACAACCCAGTCAACGGCAGGCTAAGAAATTTTCAAGGTTCAGCCAAGTGGCGCGGCGCATGTTTATTGGCATGCACGCCATGCGTCCCTACTCCGCCGCCATTGCGAGCGTCGCCGTCTCCGCCTCGCGCGCGCGCAGCACGCGGCCGAGCTTTTTCTTCTCGAACGCAGGGGTGAAGTCCGCCCCGTCCCAGACTTCCACGCCGCGGATGAAGACGCCTTTGACGACGCCGTCGGAGCGGCAGACGAGCTGGTCGTTCTGAAGGACCTCGCGCCAGATGCGCACCGTGTTCTTCTCCCCGTCATGCTTTGCGAGCGCTTCGGGGTCGATGAGAACGAAGTCCGCCTGCGCGCCGAGTTCGATCGAACCGGCGTCGATACCGAACAGTTCGGCGGCGTCGCGGGTGAGGCGTTTGACCATATAGGCGACGCCGTCCTCGCCCTTCGCCTCCCTCGCGATCTTCAGGGCGCGGAGGTTCACGTCATAAAAGGCGAGATTGGTGAGATGGGCGCCGGAGTCCGCGAAACCCGGCAGGAAAAGATCGCTCATCGTCAGTGTCGAAACCATCTGGGCGTCATGATTGGCGCTGATCGTCCTCCAGACGAAGCGGCGGTCCCAGCTTTTCAGAAGATGAAAGAAGAAGTCGGCGTCGTCGCCGAGCGGCGGGAAGCTTTCCAGCATCGCGCGCTCTTCGAGCGTGCGCGCGCCTTCGCCCGAGGACTGAAAACCCTTCGCGCGTTCATAAATGTCGTGAAGGTTTTCGCCTTGCCATACCGCGACCGGGCAGTCGGCGACCTCCATCTCTTCGATCGCGCGGCGGAAGGCGTAGTCCTCAAGCCGCAGCAGCCGCTTCAGCCGGTCGAGCGAAAAGCCCTGCTTGCCTTTGCGCCACATTTTCTTGAAACGCGCCTCGAAGGCGGGATCGTGATAGAGAGCGCTCCGGCCGGCGTCGTCTTCGAAGTCGAGTTTGATGAGCTCCCTGAGCTCCGGAATCTCTTCGGAGAGCGGCGTCACCGGCCCGTCTCCGAAGACGAGGAACCGCGCCGCGAGGCTTTGCAGATAAAAGCGGCCGTCCAGCAGCTTTGAGTTGAGAAGGCGCGCCAACATGTGCGCGCTGCGGATGATGTTGCGATTCGATCGGACGTCGAGCGCGGCGACGGCGGTGATCTTCAGCGGCTTGCCGAAGAGCCGCCCGCTCGTCAGCAGAAAGGTGCGGAAGACTTTCAAGGGGCTTTCCGTCGGCGGCGTCGCCTGCCAGACGCGGCCATAGCGGCGCACGACGCCGGTGAGGCGCTTCAACTCGCTATAGCCGGCATATTGCGACGGGATCCGCCGGTCGCGGTTGGGGTCGTTCGAGAGATAGTGGAACGGCAGTCCGTCGGAGGAAAAACCGGCATAGCCCTCGCGCATGCCTTTCTCGAGCAGTCGTTCCATTTCCGCCATTTCATCCTCGGTCGGGTCGCGCGTGACCGAGGGCGTGACGCCCATCGCCGCGATGCGGAGCATCGAATACGGGATGAGCGGGACGATATTGGGACCGAGATGGAGCGTCTCGAGATGGTCGAGATAATCCTTGGAGTCATTCCACGTGACGCGGTCCGCGACACGTTTGAGGACTGGCTTTGGAATGTTTTCAACGCGCGCAAAGCAATCGACGACAGGATCCTGGTCGCCTTCCCTTTGCGCGCCGAAGGCGAGTCCGAGCGAGCAGTTCGAAACGACGACCGTCGTCGTGCCGTGACGCACGGACTCCGGAAGGCCCGGCGAGAGCTCGACCTCGAGGTCGTAATGGGTATGGATATCGAGAAGCCCCGGCGTCAGCCAGAGCCCCCGCGCGTCGATCTCGCGCTTGCCGGCGCCGATGGACTTTCCGCGGGCGGCGATCCTGCCGTTCTTCACGGCGAGGTCCTCGACGCGCGGGGCCTTGCCCGTTCCGTCGAAGATCTTGGCGTTGCGAATGACGAGGTCGTGGTCGGCCATCGGAACTCCGCGCGCAAAGCGAGCAGGAATCTTCCGAAAGGGCGCGCGTCTTCTCAAGCGTCAAGAGCAGCGAAGGGGTGCGCTATTCCGTCTTCGGGCCGACACCGTCGATCTCGGCGATCGTATCGCCCCCGCAAAGCACATAGATGACTCGGTAATTGGCGTTCGCCCGCTTGAGCGTGAAGGCGACCGGGGTCGGCGTCACCACCTGCATCACGAGATCGGCGGGCGGGACGGCGTCGAGATGGACGCGCAGACCGGGCGGCATCGCCCGGTCGGCGATCCCCTCGCGCCATGTGAGCGCATAGCCCAGCGTCGGCAGATCGACTTCGCCCTCGATCTTCAGCGCATGGCCGTCGCCATCCGCCTCAGTCCACGCCTTCCAGCCACGGCTGTCGAGAACAGGGCAGTTTTCGGCCACGAGGCTCTCCGTCTCTTCTGCGAGCGCGTCGTCGGCCTCGAGCGGGGCGGCGTCGGGCGCCGGGGCGGCTTCCGCGAGCGCCGGGGCCGGCGCAGTGGGCGCTTCTTCCTTCTTGGCGCAGGCGGCGAGCGCCACAAGAGCGGCGGCGGCAAGTCGGATCATCATGGGCGGGCTCCCCTTTCCAGCGGCCGGAAGATTACGGGGAGCAGCAGAACGCGCAAGCCTAAATCGGCATGCGCATGATCTCCTGATAGGCCTCGATCATTCGGTTGCGAACGGCGAGAGCCGTTTCAAGGCTTACCTCCGCCGCCGAGATCGCGGTCACGACATCGACGAGATCAGCCTCGCCGGCGGCGACTTGCGCCGCCGCCGTTTCGCCGGCTTTGAGCGAGGACGCCGTTTCCGCGATCGCCGAATTGAGGAGCGCGCCGAAGGAGGCGGCCGGATCGGCGCTTTCGCGCGCGGGCGCGGCGCGAGCGGCGGCGGCGTAGGCGTGAGCGGCGCGAAGGGCGTCGATTGACATCGCTTACTCCAGAATCCTGAGCGTCGCCACCGCCATCGACCGCACCTGGTCGAGCGCGCCGAGATTGGCTTCGTAGCTGCGCTGGGCTTCACGCAGGTCCATCATCTCGATCAGCGGGTTGACGTTGGCGACAAGGACGTTGCCCGCCGCGTCCGCCGCCGGATGCGCCGGATCGAAGCGCACGGTGAACGCCGTCGGATCGAGCTCGACGCGCGACAGTTTCACCAGCCTCGCATCGGCTTCCTTGTCGAGGAAGGAGGAGAACACCGGCACCTGGCGCCGGTAAGGCTCGAGCCCCGGCGCGACCGGCGTCGAATTGGCGTTGGCGATGTTCTCCGCGACGATGCGGATGCGCCCCGCTTGCGCCCGCATGCCGGACGCCGACGCAGTGAGGGCGGCGTTAAGATCATCCATCGCTCAGCTCCTATCGGCCGCCGCGCACGGCGAGGCGGACGAGATCGAGGCTCTTGCGGTAGATCGAGGACGCAAGGCCGTAATCCATGCGCGTCTCTGAAAGCTTCATCATCTGGGTCTCGATCGACACCTGATTGCCGGAGAGCGAGGCCTCGCCGTCCGGGGCAAGGTGCGTGCGCGCCGGCGCGCCTTTCGCGCCGGCGGCCTGCAAGTGGCGCGGGTCGCTCACGCGAAGGCTCGCGTTGACGCGCGTGTCAAACCCCGACGCCGAAAGATCGCGCGCGACATAGCCTGGCGTATCGCTATTGGCGATGTTCTCCGCGATGACGCTCGTCCGCGCCGCCAGGAAATTCAGCCGCTGCGCAAGGCCCGCAAGAAGGGGCGACTTTGAAAGGTCCATCGGAAAACCCGCAATCCCTGAGGCGGCGAGGATCGCGCCTTATGGTTAAGCGGTCGTTGAAAAGCCGCCGGTTGAAGGCGAAGAGAACCCGCGCCACAATCGGCGGTCGCAAACGGGACCTTTCCGGGAAGACCGGCGAGCATGAAGAAGAAGTTCGGACTGGTTCTGGGCTCGGGGGCGGCGCGCGGCTGGGCCCATGTCGGCGTTCTGCGCGCGCTCGATGCGCTGGGACTCAAGCCCGACGTCGTCGCCGGCTGTTCGGTCGGGGCGCTCGTGGGCGGCGCCTGGCTTTGCGGCGCGCTCGATGAATTCGAAGCCTGGGCTCGTGAATTATCACCCGTCTCGGCCTTCGGCGCCTTCAATTTCTGGGTCAATCGCGGCGGGCTCATCGACACGACGCCGGCCTTCGCCGCCTTCTCCGCCTTCGACCGCAAGATCGAGGAACTTCCGGTCAAGTTCGGCGCCGTCGCCGCCGATCTCGGCACCGGCGAGGAGGTCTGGATCACGCAGGGCTCGGTGATCGAGGCGGCACGCGCCTCATCCGCGATCCCGGTCATCTTTCACGCCGTGCAACGGGGCCCGCGCTGGCTCGTCGACGGCGCCGTCGCCAATCCGACGCCGGTCAGCCTAGCGCGGTTTCTCGGCGCCGATGTCGTCGTTTCGGTCGATCTCAACGCCAATCCGCGCGTGCTGTCGCGGTTCAACGCCCCGCCGCCCGGCCCGCCGGCGCTCGACCCTGCGCCAGCGCCGAAGGCCGACGAGAGCTTTTCCGGCGCCGTCAACAAGTTCATCGAAGACACCCGCAAGCGCGTCAACCGCCAGCTCGCCATCGCTCGCTCGCGCCAGCAGGCCAAGCCCCAGCTTTTCGAAACGGCCTACGCCGCGATCGACATCTTCCAGATGCATCTGACGCGCATGCGGGCGGAAACTTCGCCCCCTGACGTCGCGCTCACTCCGGACATGCGCGACGCCCTGCCGAACGCCTTCGACCGCGCCGACGAATTCATCGACAAGGGCCGTCAGGCGCTGATGGCGCGGCGCGCCGACATTGAGGCGCTGCTCGCCTCCTGACGCCGAAAGGATAATCCCTGATGATGCGCCTAGCCGCCGTCCTCCTCTTTCTCGCAAGCGCGCAGGCGGCGGCGCGCTCCTTCACCGTCGAGGACGCGCTCGCCGTCCGGCTGGTCAGCGATCCGCGTCTCAGCCCGGACGGACGATGGATCGCTTACGTCGTTGAGAAGAACGATCTCGACAGGGATGAGAAGACCTCGCGCATCTTTATGACCTCGGTCGATGGCGTTGAGACGGTCGCGATGACGGGCGAGACCTATTCCGCCGCCGACCCGCGCTGGTCGCCGGACGGACGCTATCTGTCCTTCATCGCCGCGCGCGACGACCTTGAAGAGAATGCGGCCCCTCAGGTTTACACCCTCGACCGCCGCGGCGGCGAAGCGGAGGCATACACCAATATCCCGCAGGGCGTTCTTGAACATGACTGGGCGCCCGCCGGCGACAGGCTGCTGCTGGCGATTGGGGACGAAAGCGCCGGCGCTAAGGCGGCGCGCGAGGCGCGCGAGAAAGGTGCGCGCGAGCCGTCGCTTCCTGTCGTCATCGACCGGCTGCAGTTTAAGGAGGACGGCGTCGGCTATCTCGACAGGTCGCGCCGGCACTACTACGTCCAGGACGGGCGGCTCGCCGCGCCGAAACAGCTCACCTTCGGCGACCATGATGATTACGAGGCGACGTGGTCGCCCGACGGCGCGCGCATCGCCTTCACCTCTAACCGCACGAAAGAACCGGACGGCAACGTCAATTCCGACATCTGGACCGCCGAGCTCGCTAAAGCGGGAAAGCCGAACGAGCCGCAGCGCGTCACCGATAATCCTGGCACGGACAGCGCGCCCGCCTGGAGCCCGGACGGGCGCTTTATCGCCCATACGGCGAAGCTCGACCCGCGTCTCATCTGGTACGCCTCCGCGCATCTCGCCGTGGCGCCGGCGCAAGGTGGGAAAGCGCGCGTCCTCACCGAGGCGCTCGACCGCTTCTTCTACCGCCCGCGCTTTTCGCCGGACGGTCGCGAGATCTATGCGATGGTCGAACATGAGGGCGAACAACCGCTGGTCGCGATCGACATCAAGACGGGAGCCAAACGCGACCTCATCGCCGGCGAGCACGCGATCTGGGCCTTTGACCTCCACCCGTCGGGCCTCATCGCCGCGCAATTGTCCCGTCCGACCTTGCCGGATGAAATCTTCGTCTTCTCCGGCGGCGCGCTGACGCAAGCGACGAGAACCAATGAGGCGCTTCTGAAGGACGTCGCCCTGTCGACGCCCTTCACCGCGACATTCAAAAGCGCCGACGGGACCGAGGTTGAAGCGTTCTTCTATCCGCCGGCGACGGGCCGCCCGAAAAAGGCGCCGACCATCCTCAGGATTCACGGCGGACCGACGACGCAATGGGATTTCTCCTATGATGTCTACGCGCAGCTTTACGCGGCGGCGGGCTATGCGGTCGTTATGCCGAACCCGCGCGGATCGACCGGGTACGGAACCGATTTCGCGCGCGCGATCTTCGCGGCATGGGGCGAGAAGGATTTCGAGGACGTCCTGGCGGGCGTCGATCACGCCATCGCCATCGGCCTTGCCGATCCGAAGCGGCTTGGCGTCGGCGGCTGGTCCTATGGCGGCATCTTGACGAACTACGTCGTCACCAAGACGGACCGCTTCGACGCCGCGGTCTCCGGCGCGTCCGGGTTTCATTACCTCGCCAATTACGGGCACGACATCTATCAGCGGGAATATGAGATCGAGCTTGGCCTGCCTTGGGAGAACATCGAAGCGTGGAACCGCGTCGACACTTTCAAGCACGCGGCGAAAGTGACGACGCCGACGCTCTTCATCGGCGGGGCCCAGGACTGGAACGTGCCGATCCTCAATTCCGAACAGTTCTATCAGGTGCTGAAGCGCCGGGGCGTTCCGACCGGCCTCATCGTCTATCCGGGCGAGGATCATTCGATCGACCGGCCGAGTTTCTACAAGGATCGCTTCGAGCGTTATCTCGGCTGGTATGCGCGCTGGGTGAAATAGTAGTTTCGCCGGTGCGCCGCTTTCGCTAGATTCGGGCGTCATCACGGCAGGGGAGACCCCATGCGCGCCTGGTTGCTTATTGCTGTCCTGGTGGGTCTCTTAATCGCGGGCCCGGCTGGCGCCGCGCCCGCCACGGACTCCGACCCCGCCAGCAGCCAGCCATCCGACCCGACGGCGCTCGCCGCCGCCGTTGATTATGCCGGACGCATCACGCCGCTCGTCAATGAGGCGAACGCGCTGATGAGCGACATCATCGATCTGTCGAGCCGCTATTTGCTCGGCTTCACGGAGCCCGACGCTTATACGCGCGACCGCAAGGCGATCGATGCGGCGGCGAAGGCGCTCGCCGCGCGGATCGGCGATCTCAATGCGAGCGCGAAAGCGCTGCCCGATCCGCCAGCCGGGCCCTTTGCGGCGCGCGGCCTCGAGCTCAAGCGCTATGTCGAGAAGGTCATGGTCGATGTCGCCGATATGAAGGCGGCGCTCGACCGGTTGCCGGGACGCGTCAAGGCCCGCGACGCTGACGGGTTCGACGCAGCGCGCGCCGTCCTTTTCCGCTATTCCTCGAACGCGCTTCGCTCGGAGAATGCGCTGCTGACGGCGGGCCAGATGACGACGACGATCGGTCATCCCGAATATCACCTGCTTGAGGCGATGAAGAACGCCAATCTCGTCATCGCCGAGTTTCTCGATCTCCTGCAGCGCGCAAACGCCGGTGAGCGTGAGGACATGAGCGAAGCAGCCGGCCGGATCGACGCCCATCATAAGGCGATCACCATATCGCTCGACGCGGCGGCCGCGCTCGCCGACGGGCTTGAAGCCCAGTTCGCCCTCCAGGCGCCTGCGTTGAAGACGGAATCGGACGCCTTCTTCGCCGCCTATCGGGCGGCCTTCGGCGTTGAACGGCGGATCGGCGCGGCGCTTGCCGACTACCCGGCGATGGCGGCGGGGATCGCGGGCGGCGCAGCGCCGGCCTCTTTCAAAGCCCGCCTTGACGAGATCGGGGCCCTCTTCCCAGCGCTCATCAATGAACGCCAGGCAGCGATGTCGGCGAAACAGGCGGCTGGCGTCGCGCTCGCCGCAAAGGCGCAATGACGGCGCGCCTTGTTCCGGGATTGAGGCGCGATAAGGTCTTTGCGTGTTGCGGCGCTCGCCGCTTGCGCTTCACGCACGCAAAACCCCGAAAACTTCGGCGCTCATGGCGCCTCGACTGTTATTGTCGCGGCGTCTTGGCGCGAAACTGACGCGCTGTGGCGCGTCGTCGCGCTAAAAAAGCCCGAAAATCTTCTTCCGCGGCGCCATCAGCTTCGGCGCGGCCTTCGGGTTAGCCGCCGCCCATTTCACATAGTCGATCTCGGGCCGCGCGGTGCGCGCTTCGGTCGCCTTCAATCCCATCATCAGGTCACGGACGGCTTCCGGCGCGGCGTTCGCGGCCTCGAGCGGGTCCGGCGCGGCGGCCGAAAGGCTGCGGCCCTCCGCCCTGGCGCGCCGCTCCTCGCGCCGGACCGCGCGTTGCTCGGCGGCGGTGAGGCGGAGTTTAAGCGCTGAAAAGGCCGCTTCGGCGGGAAGGATCGCTTCGGGGGCGAGGCTTGCACGCTCCTCTGCGCGCCAGTCGACGCGGCTCGGCACGACGATATTGTCGACGCCGCGGCCCGTCAGACGGCGCGTCGTCGTCTTTTCAAAACCCGACCAGATCTGTTTCAGCCGCTGGCTCATCGCACGCTCCTACAAATCCGCCTTTTCGCGCTTCAGCTCGAGGCCGCCATTGCGCGTGATGACGGCGACGGCGATCGGCCCGCCGACGGTTTCGACCGAATGCATGACCTTTTGCTGGAAAGAATTGAGCTTGATGAGCGACGCCGCCGTCTCGCCGAGCTCGCGCTTCGGCAGCGATCCGATGGCGCGATAGATGGGGCGCGTGTGAACGGCGTACTGATAGGCGTCGATCGACTTGAAGAACTCCCGCAACGCGTGGCCCATGTTGTTTTCCGAATAGTCGCGGAAGAGCGCCTGGCGCTGCTGGTCCGAGATCGGCGCGCGGGTGATGACGTCCGAGACGAGATTCATCGAAAGCTTCAGCGTCTCGCCATACATGAACATCCGCAGATATTGGTCCATGCCCGTCAGGAAGGTGCGGATCATGCGGTCCTGCGCGAAGGGCTGCACGATCGGCCCGCCGTCCGAGGTCATGTCGGCGGCGCGATCCTGCTTCCTTTTGAGGATTCCGAGGATGACGCTCGAGGAGAGATAGGAGCGCATCGAGGGGAATTTCTCCCGCGCGCCGAAGCCCGCGAAGACGACGCCGGTGTAGTGTTCGAAAAAGGCGTCGCGGGTGACCGAGAAGACGGCGATCTCGCGCAGGCGCTCGCGCGTCGCGTCGGAGACGACGAGGGATCCATAGTCGCCGCGTAGCGCCGCAACGAGGCTGTCGATCAGCTGCTCGATCTCGCCGCGATAGCGCCGGCGCACCTGCTCGCCCATGCCGCCCGGAAAGCAGGCGAGGTCATTCCTCGGATTGTCGTCCGGATAGCGCTGGTAATCGGCGTGGAGCTGGCCGACGACGAATTCAAAGACGGCGGAGAGATGATCCTTGACGCGCGCGCCGTTCGCCTCCGCGATCTTCCGCACCTGCGCGTCGAAATCCTCGGCGATGACGGTGTAGACGACCGCAACATGCTTCAGGAACTCCGTATCCTGATGATCAGCGGGGAAGAGGTCCGGGTTCCCCGAAATGAAGTTCATGAAGTCTTCGGCGTAGTCCTGCACGGTGTCGAGCGAGCGGCCCCGCGTCGCATCGCGGTAGAGCGAGATCACCGTCTCCCACGGCGTCGACATGATTTCAGCGTTATTATAGATCATCACGCCGACGGGCTGGGCGTCGTTCAGCGGGAAGAGCTTGTCCACCGACTGGTAGGTCTTGAGGTACTGGTGGCCGGTGATAGTGACCGCGCTGTCCGCGGCCATCGCCACCGCCTGGCGGTTCATCAACACCACTTCGGAGGTCATTCAGCGCCCCTCGCCCCGCAACGCCCCTGAGGGCCCGGCCCCAAGCCGGGACGGCGAACGGGCTCGCCGCCCCTTCGCGCCCACGACAATTGGGAAATGGTATCGGCAAAAGCCCGGATTGGGAACGGAGCCGCAGCGACGGGATCGGCGCAGCCCTGGCCTGTCTCCGCCGCGCCACAGGCCCGGCCCGCCGCAAGGCCCTTTCCGCTTGCCGCAAGACCCCTGTTTTGGCGCGCCTCTGTGACCCAGTTAACGGGCAGCGTCGCAACGGGCGCGCATTATGCAAGGCATCCGGCGTCACGCCGCTGGAGACTTCGGAGAGACCGCCATGACCGCCTTCGGACCCGCTGGACTAGCGATTGTCGCTTTCATCGGCTCGATCGGAACCTTGACCGCGATTTATGGGCTGGAGCAGTTTTTCAAGCGCCGCATCGGCGTCGGCCGCTGAAGACGCACCCGCTCCGTTAACCTTAAGTCCATCATTTTAAACAGAAATTTGACATTTCAGAGCTGTAATGTCCGCGTCGTCTTGGGAGGACGCGCCTCATGTTGCTCACCCCCGTCGCCGTCTCGCTGTTTGCGTTTCTGGCGCTCGTCGCCGGCACCACCCTGTTCTTCGTGATCGAGCGCCGGTTCGCCGCCGCCGAAAAGCGGCTCGATCCCTCTGCCTGACCGGCTCCCATCCGGGCGCCGCCGCGCGGGCTCATCTACCGCCTGACCGGCGCGAGGCCGGCCGGGCCGCCCGCCCGCCGATCCCGCGCCCTGCACGCCCTGACGCCCAGCTCCCGACGCAGGCTGCGAACAAGAGCGCGACGCCGATCGAATCTGTCGCCGCCGCCGTTTCGCGGCCCGAGATCCAAGCAATCCCCGCCGGCCCGTTCAGGAGATCGAGCGACCGCATCAGCATGAGCGCGCCGATAAAACCGACGAGGCGCCAGCCGCTTTTGTTCCGTATAAGAAGGAACAACGCCGGCGTCGCGGCGATGTAATACTGGCTGAGCGACGGCAGGAAGAACAATCCGGTGACGATCGCGAGGATGGCGAATTCGACCGACCGACCGGCTTCGGTTTCGCCGGCGCGGTCGCTGAGAGCGGCGAACAGCGCCAACGCCAGGGTGCAGGCGGCGATGAGCGCGCCGGTCCCCGGCGAAAGGCCGAACGCGCCGAAGAGAAAGAATCCGACGCCGCTCTGCGCCGCATGGGTGTTCGCCGGAAAATCCGAATAGGCCGCGAGATTGGAGAGCATCGCCTTTAGCGAGGGGAGAATGCCGCCGGGCTGAAGGCCGATGACCGAAATGACGGTGATCAGCCCGAAGGACGCCAGCATCGGGGCGCGCGTTCTCGGGCGCATCAGCAGCGCGAGCGCCGCCGCGGCGCTCATCTGCGGCGACAGAAGCGCCAGAAATCCGCCGGCGACGACATAGGCGGCGCGACCCGTCTGCGCGCCGCGCAGCATTGCGAGGAGTCCGAGATAGACGATCAGCGTGAGGATGTTATGGAAGAAGATGATCGACGTCGCATTCCAGCCGGCGACGAGAAGGATCGCGTGAAGGCTCGCCCAGGATAGGCGCGAACCCGGCGCCCCCGCCGACCGGACGAGATCGGCGGCGAGCACGCTTGAGGCGATGAGCGCGCAGACGTTGATGATCGAGAACAGCAGCGACGCCGCCCCGGGCGAAAGAGCCCCGAGCGGCGCCAGCGCCAGGACGGCATGCGGCGGATAGAAGAACGGCGCCGGCGCCGCATAGACATGCGGCAACCCGTATTGCGCGAACAGCGCCGCACGCTCGGCCGCATAGGGACTCTGTCCTGACGCCCACATCTTCCCGGCGGTCCAGAGATGATGGAAGTCAACCGGTCCCGGCCGTGGATGATCGAAGAGCACGAGCGGCAGGAGCGCGATCAGAAAGAAGAGGAGCACGGCCGCGGCGAGAAGCCGCTCGGTTCGCGGCGCGGAAAGGTCAAGACCCGCAAAGGCCGTATCGCCGAAGGCCATGAAGGAACGCCGAATGCCGCCGACCCCGAGCATCGCCGAAAGTCGTTAACGGCCCCGAAACGCCGCGGACATCAGGCGCCGCGCGGTCGCCAGGCGGAGGCGTCGAGGCACTGCGCTTCGCGCATCGCGCCGATCATATCGAGCTTTTGCGCCAGCAGCGCCCAGTCGTCGCGCTCGGCGATCGCCGCCCAGATCGCCTCGACCTCGTCGAGCAGCATCGTGCACGGCGCGCCCGCGAAATAGGGGTGCGACAGCCGCTCGGGGCGCTCGGGTTCAAATCCTTCAAGCTGCTCGCGCAACGGCTTGAACGCCGCATCGGCGTAGAGCGCCGCGTGCGGGCTTGCGCCGGCGCGCGCCGAGGAGACCGCGCCGCAGAACCAGTCGAAGAACACCCGCTCGAAGGGGATCTTCGTCGACTCCATCCATTGCAGCAGCGCGACGACGAAGTCGAAATCGCCCGCGCCTCCGGGCCTGATCCCGAGCCGGGCGAAGAACGCCTCGACCATCCCGCGCTCGAAGGCCTGCGGAAAGGCTTTGAGTCTTTCATTCAGTGCGTCGGCCTCGGCGACCAGCATCAGCGCGCCGCCGAGGCGGGCGAGGTTCCACAAGACGGCGTCCGGCTGCCGGCCATAGGCGTAAAGGCCCGTCTGGTCGAAATAGGCCGCCGTGAAGGAAAAGTCCGTATGGGGAAGAAATCGCCAGGGGCCGTAGTCGAAGCTCTCGCCCGTGATGTTCATGTTGTCGGTGTTGAGGACGCCGTGGGCGAAGCCTGCGGCCATCCATTGCGCGGCGAGGCGGGCGGTGCGCGCCACGACGCGCCCGAACCATTGCGCGGCGTGATCTTCCGCCCCTGCGAGGTCGGGATCGAAAGCCTCGATGCAATAGTCGATGAGCCGGGCGATCGCCGCCTTGTCCTCTTCGAAGGCGAGGCGCTGGAAGGCGCCGAACCGCACATGGCCGTGGCTGAGACGCACGAGGACGCAAGATCGCGCCGGCGAGGGCTCGTCATTGCGGTGAAGACTCTCGCCGGTCTCGACGACGCTGAAGGTCTTCGAGGTGTAGACGCCGAGCGCTTCGAGCATTTCAGTTGCGAGGATCTCGCGTACGCCGCCCTTGAGCGTCAGCCGTCCGTCGGCGTTTCGTGAATATGGCGTCTTGCCGGACCCCTTCGTGCCGAGGTCGAGAAGGCGCCCCGCGCCGTCCCGCACCTGCGCAAAAAGGAAGCCTCGGCCGTCGCCGAGATCGGGATTGTAAACGCGAAACTGGTGCCCGTGATAGCGGAGCGCGAGCGGCGCGGTCAGATTGTCCGTCAGCGGATGAAATCGCGCGAAATGGCCCGTCCACGCGTCATCGCTGAGGTGCGAGAGGCCGACCGCGCCCGCCCAGCGGTCATTGCGATAGCGCAAGACCGCGCGCGGAAACGCCGCCGGCGCCGCCCGGTCGCTGAAGGGCGGCCCTTCAAGGGCGGCGAAGAGAGGATCGGGCCGATAGGCCGCCGGGCGGGGCTCGCGCATCCTCATCCGCCTAACGCATCGCTCCGCCCCGTCAATGCGCGGCCGCCTTGGCGTCGCCCTTCGGTCTTGCGCTCTGGAGCTCTTTCGCGCATGCGAAGGGCCGCCATGACTGACGCCGCCGCCCTGTCCCGCCAAGAACCCTCGCCGGCCGCAGCCGCACCGCCCTCGCGGGCCGACGTCATCGCCGCCGCCGCGCGCATCGACGGCAAGGTGATGCGCACGCCGCTCATCCGCGCGGAGCGCCTGTCGACGCTGACCGGCGCCGAGATCCATCTCAAGCTCGAGAGCCTTCAATACACCGGCGCCTTCAAGGAGCGGGGCGCGCTCAACAAGCTGCTCACGCTGAGCCCGGCCGAACAGGCGCGCGGCGTAATCGCCGCATCAGCCGGCAATCACGCGCAGGGTCTTGCCCGTCATGCGAGGGCGCTTGGCGTCGCGGCGACGATTGTGGTGCCGGCGACGACTCCGGACGTGAAGGTGCGCCAGACCAAGGCCCTCGGCGCCGAAGTCGTTTTGTTCGGCCACAGCTTCGAGGAGGCCCATGGCGCGGCCGTTGCGCTCGCCCCCCAGCCCGGCCGAGGGTTAGG
>JBKBLR010000001.1:219486-229988 GCA_046296195.1 Parvularculaceae bacterium
GGCATGTTTGCGCCGGCCGGCACGCCCAAGGCCATCGTCGATCAAATCAACGCCGAGGTGCTGAAAGCGCTCGACGACAAGGACGTGATCGCCGGGCAAGGCACGATCGGTCTTGAAATGATTGCGGACGGGCCCCGCTTCGACGCCATCATCGCGCCGATCGGCGGGGGCGGCCTCATCGCCGGTCTTGCGCTCGCCGCCGAAGGATCCGGCGTCGAGATCGTCGGCGTCGAGGCCGACCTGTTTCCGTCGATGAAGAACGCGCTCGACGGCTCGGCGCGCCCGGTCGGCGGCAACACGCTCGCGGAGGGCATCGCGGTCAAGGAAGCCGGCCGCCTTACCCGCGCAGTCGTCGCCGGCCGCGTCAACGACATCATCCTCGTCGACGAGCGGCTCCTCGAACGCGCGCTCAGTATGCTGATGAACGAGCAGAAGCTGCTCGTGGAGGGCGCCGGCGCGGCCGGGCTCGCCGCCGTCCTGAAAGAGCCTGCGCGCTTTCAGGGCAAGACGGTGGGGCTCGTCCTTTGCGGCGGCAATATCGACGCACGCCTGCTCTCCATGATCCTGATGCGCGACCTTGCGCGGTCGGGCCGGCTCGCGCGCCTGCGCGTCGAACTGCTCGACATGCCGGGCCAGCTCGTGCGCGTCGCGACGATCATCGCCGAGGGCGGCGGCAACGTCATCGACGTCGGCCACCACCGCACCTATTCGGACCTGCCGGCGAAGATGACCTGCATGGACGTGACCATCGACACCCAAGGCCAGGACCATCTCGACCGCATCATCGGCGCCTTGCGCGCGGCGGGCTATTCAGTTGAAATCGCGATCTACTAAAGGCGTGCGCCCCGCCATGGGCCACGGATTGCGAAGGTGACGCCCGGCGTCTGGATGTTGACGAAAAGAACGTCGCCGTCCGGCGAGAAACAGGCGCCGCAGAATTCGGACTTCGTATTGCCGGCGATGGTGTAAAGCGCCCCCGCCGGCGTCACGCCGCGCAGGAACTGGGCCTGATAGTCATAGCCGTCCTCGCACAGGATCACGTCGCCCCAAGGCGCGACCGCCGCGTTGTCGCAGTTCTTGAGCAAGGTCGCATCATCGGTCTCGATGAATAGGTCGAGCACGCCGGGTTCGTCGCTTTCGCCCGGCGTTCCCTCCTTCGGACTCGGGCGGTAGCGGAAGACCTGACCGAGCCGGATCGGCCCGCCCATGGTGCAGGAGACGTAGATCTCGGTTCGACCGATGGCGGAGATTCCAACGGCGAGCCCCTCGCCGCGCGCGAAACGGAGCGCGCCCTTCGCGCGGCCGCGGTCTTTGAGGTCGCCGCCCGGCGCCTCGACCCCGTCGAGATCGATCCAGGCGACCTGGACCGGAACGCCGGGCGCGGCGACCTGCCCTGTCCCGGCGTTTGCCTTGCCGTCATTCGGCCAATTGCGGAAATCGCGCTCACGCCCGTCTTTCAGGGCCAGCGCCTGCAGTCGACCGCCCTCGGCGAGGCGGCCCTTCCGGTCCGGCAGGAAGCGGTAGAAAAGTCCGTCCGGCCGGTCTTCAGTTAAGTAGACGACGCTGGTCTTCGGATCGACCGCGGCGGCCTCGTGGACGAAGCGGCCCATCGCCTTCAGCGGAACCGGCGTGACCAGTCCCTTCGCGTGCGAAGGCACTTCAAACACCCATCCATGGTCGCGGCTGACATGGACGCCCGCCTTTTCGAGCGTCTCCTCGCAGGTAAGCCAGGACCCCCACGGGGTCGCGCCTCCGGCGCAGTTCGCGTCGTGCCGGCGAGGCTCAAATGATCGCGCACGAGGCGGCGCGCGTTGAGGTCGTAGATAAGCGTCGTCGTCCCGCCGAATTTCGGGCGACCGTCAGGCGTGAAGTCGAAAACCTTATCTTTGGGCAGCGTCGCGGCGAGCGCCAAATCGCGACCATAGGCGCTGCGCTCATACATGTCCGGCCAGATCTCGTGATTGCGCACGAGCGCGACCTGATGCGGCTTTCCTCGCACCTTGAACGCCGCCATGCCGTCGAAGGCGCCCGGCGTCAGGAAGCCGTCGGCCATCGGCGCGCCTTCGCTCGAGACGATGTCGTAGGAAAAGCCTGCTGGCAGATCGAGCAGCCCCGCCGGATCGGGGACGAGCGGTCCGTAAGGATCGACCGAGGGGAGCGCGGCGGCGCCCCTGGTCCCGAGCGCCCGTAACCCCGCAAAGGCGATGACGGCGGCGGAGGCGCCTTTCAGAAGCGACCGGCGGGAGAGGGTCATCGCGATACCTTTCGCATTGCGCAGGTTTTCTGTCTGCCCCGAAGGCTCAGCCGCTTCCACCGTGCAGCGCCGAAGCAAGGGCCTGGTCAGTCGCTGCCTCCGGCGTCGCCGCCCCTCGCCGGCCTGCCGCGCTTGCCGCCGCGCGAGCCGAGCGCGATGACAGCGGCGACCGCTTCGCGGCTTGTCAGAAACTCCGGCATTCAAGTCTCCCGTGCTGACGGCGCCCAAGATCGGATTCCTTTGTATCAATTGCATGTCGGAGCCGGACGCGTTTTCATTGTTGAATTGCTCCGCCGGACGCCTATTTCTAGAAGGGAACAATGGGGGCGTGGATGCGGTTGGCGGATTTGAAAGTTTGGCCGCTTCGGGCCGCGGTCATGATTATGGTTGCGGGGCTGCTCGCCCTGTTCAGCGCCCTCGCCCAGGAGCCCGGACCCGAACGATCCGGCGTCCTTCTGAAGCTCACCGGGCCGGTGACGCCCGCGAATGCTCAATATGTGGCCCGCGAAATCGCGGCGGCGAGCGCGAGCGGGAAAGAGCTCGTCCTCATCGAGATCGACACGCCGGGCGGCCTCGTCGATTCGATGAAGACGATCATCAAGGCGATGCTCGCCTCCGAGACGCCGGTCGTCACCTTCGTCGCGCCGCAGGGCGCGCGGTCGGCCTCGGCGGGGCTCTACATAATGTATGCGGCGAACATCTCCGCGATGGCGCCCGGCACCAACACCGGCGCGGCGACGCCGGTCGAGGTCGGCGGCGCGCCCTCCGACGAAAACCCCTTCGAGGAGAGCAAGCCGAAGACGGAAGACGGGAAGGATTCGGCGCCAGCGGAAGTCGGCGACGACGCCGCCGATAAAGGTCCGCAGACGAACAAGCCGGGCGCGGCGCCGCTTGGAAACAACGACGCCATGCGCGCCAAGGTCATCAATGACAGCGTCGCCTATATCCGCGCGCTCGCCGAGGAGCGGGGTCGCAACGCCGACTGGGCCGAAAAAGCGGTGCGCGAGGCGGCGTCGGTGACGAGCCGCGAGGCGCTGGAGCTCGGCGTCATCGATCTCATCGCCGAGAATCGCGACGAGCTGCTGCAGAAACTCGACGGACGCGTCGTCAAGACGCCATCCGGGGAGAAAACGCTGCAGACGAAAAACCTCAGACTCGAGGAAATCGAACCGACCTTCATCGAGCGCATCCTCGGCTTCATCGCCGATCCCAACGTAGCGGTCATCCTGATGTCGCTGGCGACGACCGGGATCATCATCGAGATGTGGAATCCGGGGTCGATCTTTCCCGGCGCGCTCGGCGTTCTGTGCCTGATCCTCGGCCTCTACGCCTTCCAGGTCCTGCCGTTCAACTGGCTCGGCGCGATGCTGATGGGCATCGGCGCCATTCTCATTGTCGTCGAGGTCTATGCGCCGACCTTCGGGCTTGCAGGATTGACGGGCCTCGGCGTGTTCGCGGCCGGGCTCTATCTCGTCTTTCCCGAAGGCTTCAAGGTTTCGACGAGCCTCATCGCAACGGTAGTCGCGACCGCGGGTGCGTTCCTCGCCCTCATCTTCTTCGCGATCGTCGGATCGCGCAGCCATGGGCCGATGATCGGCGCCGAAGCGATCCGCCGGCGCGAGGGCGTCGTCGACGACTGGCACGGCAAGGAAGGCTGGGTCATCGTCGAGGGCGAGCGCTGGCGCGCGCGCTCCGACCGGCCGCTTAACCCCGGCGACCGCGTCAAGGTGATTGAAATCGACGGCCTCGTGCTGGTTGTTCGGCAGGCGAAGGGCGGCCTCTTCCCGCTCGGTGCGCCGCAGGAGGCCGCGTGACCGGGGGCGAGCTTTTCGCGCTCATCGACTGGAAGGACGTCGCACGGACGGCGCCGCCGCTCGCGGTCGCGTTCGTCGCTCTCGGCGCGCTTGCGATGCTGACCCAGCGCGAACGCCGAACCGGCTACCAGCTCGGCGAGGAGTTCACCGCGGACGTCGGCGTCGTTGAGATTTGGGATGGGCGTATGGGATATGTGCGTGTCGGCGGCGAGCTCTGGAAAGCCGAAGCCAAAACGCCGCTTGCGCCTGGAACCGCCGTCAAAGTGGCGCGCAAGGACGGAATGCTGTTAAGGGTCGCGCCGCTCTAGCGCATTGCACGGCGCGCCCGGCAAAGGATTGAAAGGAAGCTTCGATGCTCGATGGATTTGGCCTGATCGCTCCCCTCGTCATTCTCGGGATCGTCGTCATCACCAACATCTTCAAGATCCTGCGCGAATATGAGCGCGGCGTCGTCTTCACGCTCGGCCGCGTCGGCCGCAAGGCGGCGGGGCCCGGCATCGTCCTCCTCATCCCGATCATCCAGCAGATGCGCAAAGTCGACATGCGCACGCTCGTCCACGACGTGCCGGCGCAGGACGTCATCAGCCGCGACAACGTCTCGGTGAAAGTGAACGCGGTCATCTATTACCGCGTCGTCGACGCGGTGCGCGCGGTGGTGCAGGTCGAGAACTACATGGCGGCGACGAGCCAGCTGGCGCAGACCACGCTGCGCTCGGTGCTCGGCAAGCACGAACTCGACGAGATGCTGCAGGAGCGCGACAAGCTCAACAAAGACATCCAGGCGATCCTCGACCACCAGACGGAGGCCTGGGGCATCAAGGTTTCGAACGTCGAGATCAAGCATGTCGACGTCGCGCCCGAGATGATCCGGGCGATCGCCAAGCAGGCCGAGGCCGAGCGCGAGCGGCGGGCGAAGGTCATCTCGGCCGAAGGCGAGCAGCAGGCCGCGGCCAAGCTCGCCGAGGCCGCGCACATCCTTTCCGGCCAGCAGGGGTCGATGGAGCTTCGCTACCTTAACGCCCTGCAGGAAATCGCCTCCGACCGGTCGAACACCATTGTTTTCCCCTTCTCGCTCGAGCAGCTTGGCCGGGCGCTCCGGGGGTGACAGGATCTTGTTGAAAACCGGCAACAGGGGCTGAAAAGTCGCCGGATTTTCAGGTTCGAGAGCCGATTACGTCGCCGGCGGCTCGCAAAACCGTGATTTGCGGTTAATCTATCTCCGAAAGCTTCGGCACGTCAGGGAATGGCGGCCGCTTTACGGGAGGGTCCTATGAATACGCGCCTTTTGGCGAAAGCTTCCTTTATTGCGCTGGCGGTTTCGGCCGGCCCGGCCTTTGCGCAAAGCGCCGTCGACGCGCTGCGCGACGAGGTGCTGGTGACCGCGACGAAAAAGGCCGACGCGGAGAATGTGCAGGACGTGCCGCTTGCCGTCACCGCCTATGGCGAGGCCCAGCTCGACGCCCTGAAAGTCCGCGATCTCGGCAATCTCAGCTACAGCGCGCCGAACGTGCAGCTTGAGGACATCGGCACCTCGCGCGGCATCGCCAACTTCTCGGTGCGGGGCCTCGGCATCAACTCGTCGATCCCCTCGATTGACCCGGCGGTCGGCCTGTTCATCGACGGCGTCTATATCGGCCAGAACGGCGGCCAGGTGCTCGACATCTTCGACCTCGCCTCGGTCGAACTCCTGCGCGGGCCGCAAGGCATCCTGTTCGGGCGGAACGTCACCGGCGGCGCCGTGCTCGTCAACACCAAGCGGCCGAATCTCGAAGAATTCGAGGCCTCAGCGAAATTCGCGGTCGACAGCGGCCTGCGCGGCACCGGCGCTAATTACTACGCGATGGGCTCGGTCTCCGGGCCGCTGATCGAGGGCACGCTGGCGCTGAAGCTCTCGGCCTACTACAACCGCGACAAGGGCTGGCATAAACGCTATCTCGGCGGACCGAACCTGACGGCGACGGTCGCCGCCATCGGCGGCACGGCGGCCTTCCTTCAGGGCCTCGGCTATCCGATCGCCGTCAACACGCCGGACGAATTCGTCAATCACGGCCAGGCCGAAACCTGGATGGTGCGCCCCTCGCTCCTGTGGGCGATTTCGGACAGCGCCGAACTCATCGTCCGGTACGAGCATGGCGACAGCTCCGGCGACGGCCCGTCGGCGCAGAACCATCCCGGATTCAACGCGCCTTACGACACCGCCGGCGGCGTCGCGGTGCCGCCCTCGGTCTCGACCAACGTCTTTTTTAGCGCGCCGAAGGACAGCTTCACCTTCTCGATCGACGAGCCCGGCTTCTACAAGTTCGAATGGGATGCGGTGACCGCCGAGCTCAATATCGACGTGCCCTTCGGCGACGGCACCATCACCAACATCTTCGGCTGGCGCGACACGTCGGGCTCGACCTTCAGCGACATCGACGCGACGCCGTTCTGGCTGTTCCACGCCGGTTCGATCACCGCCTATGATCAGCTGTCGAACGAATTGCGTTACTCCGGCACGTTCGGGCGGCTCGGAACGACGATCGGGTTCTATTACTTCACGTCGGACAACGCCTATGAGGAACAGCGCTTACTCCTCGGCGCCCGCCAGTCCTTCTTCGGCGGCGGCATCCAGGACGCCCGCCAGTTCGGCGTCTTCGGCCAGCTCGAATATGGGTTGACCGACACTTTCGACCTGATCGCCGGCGTTCGCTACACGAACGAGAAGAAGTCGGTCGACATCTACAATCTCATCCCGCCGTTCACCAACGCGCCGCCGCCGGCGCCGATCGCCAGCTGCTCGATCTTTGACGGATCGTGCGGGGTCGATTTCAGCGAGACGCGGACGTGGAAGAACGTGACGCCCAAGTTCGGCTTCCAATGGGCGGCGCGCGACTGGTTCAATGTTTACGGACACTGGACCGAGGGCGTGCGTTCGGGCGGCTACAACTTCCGCAACACGGCGGCGCTGATCCCGATCGAAGGCTTCGACGAAGAACAAGTCCAGACGATCGAGTTCGGCTTCAAGGCCCAGCCTGCGGACGGCCGCGCGACGATCAACGTCGCGGTCTTCCGGACCGACATCGACGACATGCAGCGCGAGGTGAACTTGCCCGACCCGGCCGCCGGCGTCGTCCAGCTCATCCGCAACACCGCGAACGCGCACATCTTCGGCATCGAGATTGAGGCCCAGTACGCGATCACGG
Source organism: Parvularculaceae bacterium (assembly GCA_046296195.1). Lineage (GTDB taxonomy): Bacteria > Pseudomonadota > Alphaproteobacteria > Caulobacterales > Parvularculaceae > Amphiplicatus. Next base: position 226,737 of record JBKBLR010000001.1, read on the forward strand.
ATAACCTGCTGATCACCGGCAATCTTGGCCGCCTCAATGGCGAGTATGAAGACGTGTTCTTCAACCTGAACAGCGACTTCGTGGACAATGTCACCGGCACGCCGACGACGACCGGCATCCAGAACCTGCCGCTCGACACCGACATCATCGACATCCGGGATCGCCTGCTCGAGATCCCGCGTCTTGCGCCCTGGACCTATGGCATGGGCTTCGTCCACTCGATGCGTCTTACCGACACCTTCTCCGTCGATACGCGCTTCAACTGGTCGCATCGTGACGCCAACTTCTACACCGACAACAACCTCGGCATCCTCAACGGCGCCGACATGATCGACGCGACGATCGCCCTCAATATCGGCGAGAAGGCGATTTTCTCGATCTATGGGCAGAACCTCCTCAACGAGGTGACGCATGGCGGTGAAACGCAGTTGCCGCGCGCGCTCGGCGGCGGCTCCTTCGCGCCCCTCAACAAGGGCCGCGTCGCCGGGGTCGAACTGCAGCTGAAGTTCTAAGAAGCCTCGCCTGACTTTCATCGGAAGGCCCGGACCCCGCAGTCCGGGCCTTTTCTTTGAGCCGCGTTTGCCGGACGCGGCTGGCGGCCATGGGGCGCGTTCCCCAAGATGCGAAGCGGGGATCGGATTCAATCCGCGCAAAACGCCGCATCGAGACCCCGCCCCGCCGCCTCGCATTTCGCAGACCGTGGTCTAGTCTGGCGTCATGGCGGTCGGCGAATCGGCCGCCGCCCCGCCGCCCCGCCACCCCACCGCTTGGCCGCCGCTTCTTATGACCACGCTCGAAGCCGACATCGACGCCCGGGGCCTCAGATGCCCGCTGCCCGTCTTGAAGATGGAGGCGGTCCTGCGCCGCATGGCCCCCGGCGCGCGCCTCAGGATCGCCGCCGACGACCCGCTTGCGGCCGTCGACATCCCGCAGTTCGCACGCCTTGGCGGTCACGCCTGCGAGAGGGTCGAGGCGGGCGAAGAGCTTTGCGTCTTTCTTGTCACGCGGGGCGAAAAACCGTGAGACTTCGAGGGCCCGGCCTTGCCAGCCGCAGCGGCGGCGGCGCCAAATTGTGTTTCGGCGTGGTAAAGGTTAATGTGCCGAGGGTCGTTCTCCCGTGAACGTCCTGTCGCCGGCGGGGCCCTCATGCGCCCGAGCCGGCATCGGGGAGTCGAGGGGTTATGAGGGAAAAACAGTCGATGGTCACAACCGGACTTCGCCGGGCGCTGTTCGGCGCCGTGGCGGCTTCGGCCCTTGCGTTCTCCATGAGCGGGGTCGCACACGCCAATTACGAGATCGGCCTCAACGCCTACAAGCAGGGCCAATATGACGTCGCCGTCGACATCTGGCGCCGCTTCGCCGTCGCTGGCGATGTGCGGTCGATGAAAGCCCTTGGCGACGTCTTTTCGGGCGCCGCGCTTGAAGACGCCAAGGGCGCGAAAATTCCGCTCGAGACCGGCAAGAAGATCGATAATGTCGAGGCGCTGCGCTGGTATTCGCTCGCCGCCTATCACCGCTTCAACGAAGGCTTCCAGCTACCCTCGGCCGAAGAGCGAAATGCGCAGATCCTCGCCGAGGAGAGGCTCCCCGAAATCCGCTTTCGCATGTCGACGAGCGACGTCGCCAAGGCCGAAAAGCTCGTTTCCGACACCTTCGAGCGCGGCAGCCCCTATGACCTTTACACGCTCGGCGACATGTACCGCCGCGGCGCCGGCGTCGAGAAGAACAACGTCAAGGCGCTGACGATGTATGCTCTCGCCAAAGCGCGCGGCGTCGGCGCAGCCTCGATCGCTTTCGAAGAGCTCGAAGCGCTGATGACGAAGAAGGAAGTCGACAGCGCGCTCGAGAAGGTCGTCGGCTGGCAGCCGCCGCTTCCTGAGGAGCACACTGGCCAGACGCCGCAGCAGAAAGAGCTCGAGCGCACCAAGAAGGAGCTTGAGGAGCTGCGCCTGCAGCAGGCGCTTTCCGCCATCGCCGACATCGACGTCGAGCTGATCCAGCGCGCCCTCAAATCGCTCGGCATGTATTACGGCCCGATCGACAACACGATGGGCGCCGAGACCCGGGAGGCGATCCGCCGCTTCCAGTATTCGCGCATCAGCTCCGATACGACGCTGACCGAAGACGAGAAAGACGCGGTGAGAACCGGCGTGCTCACCGCGCGCCAGACGGTCGAGCTGTTCGCGGCGGCGGCGGCCGAAGGCCATCCGATGTCGCAATATGTCTACGGCGTCATGCATGTGCGCGGAATCGGCGTCGTGCAGGACGGCGACAAGGCGCTAGAATGGCTGAGCCGCGCGGCGAAAGCCGATCTCGCCATCGCGCATTATGCGCTCGGCGTCGTTTATCGCGACTCAACGCCCGGCCTCAATCCGGTCAGGCCGGACAAGGCCAAGGCGGCGATCCATTTCGCGCGCGCCCAGTCGCTCGGCTACCGGCCGGCGGCGGAAGCGCTCCGTCAGCTTGAGTTCGAAAAGCCGCGCGGCATCGAGTAGGTAGGAGAAGAGGCCCATGAAACGCGTACTGACTTTTATGGCGGCGGCGAGCGGCCTCTCGATCGCGCTCGCCTCGGCCGCTGACGCGCAGACCCTCGGCGGCTTCCCGATCCGCGAACCGGGCGCGACGCGCCCCTCGCCTGGCGACGGCGCGGGCGCCGGCCCTGCCGGGCCGTCCTCACGCAACGAAGTCATCGTCAGCCAGGACGCCGGCAGCCGCGTGACGACGATCGCGCAGGCGATGCGCCTCGTGCGGCCGGGCGGCACCATCCTCGTCAAGGGCGGCACCTATAACGAGAACATCGTCGTCACCAAGCCGGTCGAAATCCGCGGCGTTCCGGGCGATTATGGCCGCAACGCCGTCATTCGCCCGAACCCGGCGGAATCCTGCATTTCGATCTCCCCGGACTCGGCGCTGGCGACGGTGAGCCTTTCGCAGCTGATTTTTGAATTTGACGACCGGTCCCCCTCGGGCGCCTGCGTCGACATCAAGGGCGGCACCGTCACCGTCGCCGACAGCTTCATCATCCCGGCCAATTCCGATATTCCGCTGCGGGCCGCCTATGGCCCGCTCGGCGGCTCGCTGCGGCCCGAACTCGTCGATCACTTGGCGCGTCCGCCGCGCGACCGCAATGACCGGCTCAGCGACGACGCCGCGCGCCTTGAAGGCTATGTGCGCCGGCACGCCCAGCCGGTCGGCGCGGAAAAACGCGACTGGTCGCTCGTCTCGGGCCCGGGCTCGGTCGAGCAGTTCGCC
>JBKBLR010000001.1:229998-278809 GCA_046296195.1 Parvularculaceae bacterium
CCATGTGCGCGGCGCCAAGGGCGTCGGCCTGCTGACCGGCCCCGCTTCGGGGATCCGCGTCGCCGCCGGCGACGTCCGCCTCAACGGCAACGTCATCGTGGGCGCGCGCACGGCGGTCAATTTCGCCAGCGAGCGCAACGCCGTCATCAAGGGCTCGCTGTCGAATAACGTCGTCATTGGCAATGGCGTCGGCATTGCGGCCTCCGGCATCGCCGCCGACCTCATCCTGACGCGCAACACCATTCGCTATAACGCCGGTCCCGGCGTCACCGCTGACGTCTATGACGGCGTCAAGATCATCGGCAACGAGATCACCGGCAACGAGATGGGCATCTATCTCTCCGAGAAGGTGCGCTCGGCGTCGGTCAACTCGAACCTCGTCGCGCAGAACTTCGTCGACGCCATGCGGGTCTCGTCCGGCTTTTTCGGCGCGGTCGGCGGCAACACTTTCGCCGAAAACGGCGGCTGCACGATCCAGTTCTATTCGGCGGAGCAGAAGATCATCAACAACGCCGACATCAAGGTGACGGCGTTCCGCGATTTCACGCCGGTCGTCGCCTATGAAGGCACCAATTATGCGGTCGGCAACGCCGGCGACGCCAAGAAGAAACCTCGCAAGAAGAAGGGCGACGAGGGAACGATCGAGCTCGCGTCCTGCAACGCGCCGCTCTGATCATCAGACCCTGCGACCAGCAAAGCGCCCCCGGAAACGGGGGCGTTTTCATGTGATGGGTCCTGCAGAGGCTTCCTGGTGCGGGCGGTCGGGGTCGAACCGACACTCCTTTGGGGAACCAGATTTTGAGTCTGGCGCGTCTGCCAATTCCGCCACGCCCGCACGAAAGCTGGATGGCGTTATAGGGCGGCGTGCGGAAAAGGAAACCGGTCAGGGCGCGGCAGGCCCCGCCGCGCCGTCACCAAAAAATAACCGTGAAGCGGCGATAAGCAGCGGTGGCGCTTGCCTTCAAGCGCGTTCACGGACATGGGTCCCATGCCTTCCCTCGCCGCCAGCCGCGCTCCGATGCCCTCAGTCGATCCCGATGAAGAAGCCCGGCACGCGGTCGACGCGCGCTACGGCGTCATCGATCTCTTCCGCGAGATGATCGCCGATCTCGACGCCCGCTGGCGCGCGGCGCGCGCCGGAGAAAGCCGCGAAGCTGCGGCCGTCGCAGCGCCCGAGGCCGCGCTCGGCGAGATCGTCGACCGCCTCGACGAACGCGCTTTCGGCCTTCTGCTGCTTCTTCTCGCTTTGCCCTGCACGCCGCCTTTCGTTTATCTCCTGCCGCAGATTGTTTCCGTGCCGATGCTGGCGCTCGCCGCGCAGATGGCGGCCGGGCGCCAGTCGCCCTGGTTCCCTCAGTGGATCCGCACGCGGCGCCTGTCGCTCGACGAATTCACCAAGGTGCTCGATTTCTGCGAGAAATATGTCCGTTGGATCGAGCGGATCGCGCGCCCGCGGCTGCCGGCGGTGACGGGCCGGGCCGGCGCGCGCCTCGTCGGCGCCCTGATGATGGTGCCCGCGTTGTCGATCCTCGCCCCCTTTCCCGGCACCAACACCGTGCCGGGAATCGGCATCGCCGTCGCCGCGCTCGGCCTCATCCAGCGCGACGGCCTTCTCGTCATCCTCGGCCTCGCCATCGGACTCCTTTGGGTGACGGCTTTCGTGCTCGTCGCCGTGTTCTTCGGTGTCGAGCTCGCCGCCATGCTCAAGAGCTGGTTCGCCGGGCTTTTCTGACCGCGACGCTATCGCCCGCGACGATCTGCGCGAGGGCTGCGCGCCCCGCGTCGATCTATGGTCGCTCCATGGAACTTGCCGGATTAATTCCTACGGGGCCTCGCGGCGCTCTGGCGTTCGCCGCGGCGTCGAGCGCGCTTCTGCTCGCCGGCGCGCATGCCTTCGAGCATATCGGGGGTCTTGCCCCTTGTCCGCTTTGCCTCGATCAGCGCCAGGCGCACTGGGCGGGCCTCGGCGTCGCGCTCGCGGGCCTTGCGCTCGCCGCGGCGTTCAAGGCCAAACGCGTAGCCGCCGCCGCCGCCGGCGCCTGCGCGCTCGTCTATCTCTTCAGCGCCGGCCTTGCCTTCTATCACGCCGGGGTCGAGCATAAATTCTGGCCGGGACCGACCACTTGCTCCGGCGCCGGGCCCGTCAGCCTTGATCCTTCAGCGCTCGACGCCGTGTTGAAGGGAGCAGCACCGGTCGTCTCGTGCACCGAGGCCGCTTGGACGCTCTTCGGCGTTTCCATGGCGGGCTACAATCTGCTGGCCTCGGCGGCGTTGTTCGCCCTGTGCGCGGTCGCCGCGGCGCGCGCGATCGGCGAAGCCCGGAGCGCCGCCCGCCCGCGCGCGCGAAACGACCGCAAGGTGAGCGCATGAGCGCCCCGCTGCGACCGGGCGCGCGCGACCAGCGTCTCGCCGAGATGCTGCGCGTCGATCACGCAGGCGAATATGGCGCGGTGCAGATCTATCGCGGCCAGCGGGCCATTTTTGACCGCGCGCCGGGGCGCGCCGACATCGCCGCGCGTCTGAAGAAGATGGAGGACGGCGAAGCGTCGCACCTCGCCGCCTTCGACAGCCTTCTCGCCGAGCGCCGCGTGCGCCCGACCCTTCTCGCGCCGGTCTGGAACGCCGCCGGTTACGCGCTCGGCCTGACGACCGCGCTGATGGGCGAGAAAGCCGCGATGGCGGCGACCGCCGCTGTCGAGGAGGTGATCGAGAAGCACTATGCGGCGCAGGCCGACGAGATTCGGGAGGCGGAGCCTGCGCTCGCTCAAACCGTCGCCGCGTTCCGCGACGACGAACTGGCCCACAAGGCGACGGCGGAAGCGCACGGCGCGATGGAGGCGCCCGCCTATCCGCTGATGCGGCTTCTGATCCAGGCGGGCTGCCGGGCCGCAATCAGGCTCTCCGAGAAGATCTGACGCGCCGGCGCCGATTGCTTTGGCGGCGCGGCCGGCGCAGGATTCACCGTCAAGGGATCAGCAACTTCAGGACCACGTCATGATCGAAAAACGAACGGCGCGCATCGCCGCCATGCTCGGCGGCGCCTGCCTGCTCGCGATCGCCGCAGGCTGCGCGAAGAAGGCGGAGCCTGCAAAGCCGGACGCCGCCGCAGCGGCCGCAGCCGAAGCCGGCGACGAAACCACACGCGCCCGCGCTTTGCTCGACAAGGTCGAGACGACCTATCGCGAACTCTTCGAGGAGGCAGGCCGCATCCAGTGGGTCAACGCGACCTACATCACCGATGACACCGACTGGCTGGCCGCCAAAAGCGCCGCCGAACTGACGAAGCTGTCGGTCGAGTTCGCCAAGGAGGCCGCGACCTTCAAGGACGCCGCGCTTCCGGCCGACCTTCGCCGCAAGCTCGATTTCATTACCCTTGGCATCGTCGCCCCGGCGCCGTCGCGCGAGGGCGCGGCGAAAGAGCTCGCCGACATCACGACGCGCCTCGGTTCGACCTATTCGACAGGAACCATCAATCTGTCGGGCGGCGCCTTTTCCGCCGCCGACCTCAAGGCGGCGCTGACGCGCGTGCGCGGCGAGGACGGCGACACCGCGAATCCGGTCGTCCGACAGAACGAGACCGAGCTCCTGATGCGCCAGCTGCGCGATCCGGCCGAGCTCGCCGAGGTGTGGACGAAGTGGAACGATTACGCCGCGCGCATGAAAGGCGATTACGCGCGCATGGTCGAGATCAGCAATGAGGGCGCGAAGGAGCTCGGCTACGCCGACACCGGCGCGCTCTGGCGCGCGGGCTATGACATGAGCCCGGAGGAATTCGAAGCCGAGGTCGACCGCCTCTGGGGCCAGGTCAAGCCGCTCTATGACCAGCTCCACTGCTTTGTCCGCGCCGAACTCAACAAGAAATATGGCGACGCCGTCGTCCCGCTCGGCGAGCCGATCCGTGCGGACCTTCTCGGCAACATGTGGGCCCAAGAATGGGGCGCGATCGGCGACATCGTGTCAGTCGGCCCGCAGAAATCCTCGGTCGATCTCGACGCGCTGCTGAAGGCGAAGGGCTATGACCCCGTCAAAATGGTGAAGACGGGCGAGAACTTCTTCGTCTCGCTCGGCTTCGACCCCCTGCCCGACACGTTCTGGAGGCGCTCGCAGATCGTCAAGCCGCCGGGCCGCGAGGTCGTCTGCCACGCCTCCGCCTGGGACATCGACCTCAAAGACGACATCCGCATCAAGATGTGCACGACGGTCGGCGCAGAGGATTTCGTCACCATCCACCACGAACTCGGCCACAACTTCTATCAGCGCGCCTACAAAAACCAGCCGGTTCTTTTCCAGAACGGCGCCAATGACGGCTTCCACGAGGCGATCGGCGACATGATCGCGCTGTCGATCACTCCGGAATATCTGAAGCAGATCGGCCTTCTCGATGCCGTGCCGCCGGCCTCCGAAGACCTCGGCCTTTTGATGCGGCAGGCGCTCGACAAGATCGCGTTCCTGCCCTTCGGCCTCGTCGTCGACAAGTTCCGCTGGGACGTCTTCTCGGGCGAGATCACGCCTGACCGCTATAATGAGGGCTGGTGGGCGCTGCGAACCCAATATCAGGGCATCGCGCCGCCCGCCCCGCGTCCCATCGACGGCTTCGACGCCGGATCAAAATACCACGTTCCCGGCAATGTTCCGTATACGCGCTATTTCCTCGCGCGCATTCTGCAGTTCCAGTTCTATAAGGCGGCCTGCGACCAGATCGGCTGGAAGGGCCCATTGCACCGCTGTTCGTTCTATGGCTCGAAGGAGGTCGGCCGGAGGCTCAACGCCATGCTCGAGATGGGCGCTTCAAAACCCTGGCCCGACGCGCTGGAGGCCTTCACCGGCAGCCGGCGCATGGACGGGTCGGCGATCGTCGCTTATTTCGCGCCGCTGATGGAGGAGCTTAAGAAGCAGAACGAAGGACGCCAGTGCGGCTGGTGATGCGCGCCGCGTAACCGGTCGACGATGTCAACCATGAAGGATTCTGCTTATTGATCGGTTGACTCTCCTCGCCGTTCCGCCTGACCTTCGCAAATCGCGCCGCGGCTCCCGCCCGGCGCGATTTTTGTTTAGGCCCCGCGGCCGCGCCCCCTCTCCCGCAAGCGCAGGAAGCAGCGCTGCGGCGCGGGAAAAGGGCGCCTTTCGCGACCCTTCTCGCTGCGCCTTCGCGCGCGAAAAGACGGCTCACGCCCGCGCGCGCAGCGCCTTCATCACCGCAGCGACCTGCGCCCGCGTCTCGGCGAGGCTGGCGCCGGTGTCGATGACGAAATCGGACCGGCGGCGCTTTTCGGCGTCGGGCGTCTGCTTCATCAGGATCGAACGGAATTTCATCTCGGTCATGCCGGGCCGGGCGAGCACCCGCGCGCGCTGCGCCTCGGCCGGCGCCGACACGACGACAACAGTGTCGAAGAATTTCTCCGCGCCCTTCTCGAAGAGCAGCGGAATGTCGAGAACAACGATTTCCGCGCCTGCCCGCGCCGCTTCGTCGATGAAGGCGCCGCGGTCTGCGCCGACGAGCGGATGGACAAGCGCCTCGAGCTCGGCGAGCCGCACGGCGTCGTTGAGGACAAGCGCGGAGAGCCTTTCGCGGTCGACGCCGTCCGGCCCGATCGCTTCCGGGAAGCGCTCCCTTACCGCAAGATATCCCGGAGCGCCCGGAGCGTAGAGGCGCCTTACCGCGGCGTCGGCGTCCCAAACCGCCGCGCCTTCCTCCGCGAACATCGCCGCGACGGTCGATTTGCCCATCCCGATCGACCCGGTGAGCCCGACGGTGATCATCGCCCTTCCCTCGCCTTCAGCGCGGCGACGAGCCGCGCGCGCAACTCGGCATCGACGACTGCTGTCGATCCGAGCCAAGCGCGATAGCCGATCGCCGCCTGATGCATCAGCATCGAAAGCCCGTCGACAAGGGTCGCGCCGCGCGCGCGCGCGGCGGCGAGCAGCGGCGTTTCAAGCGGCGAATAGACGATATCGGCGACAGCGGCGCCGCGCGGCAGGCGCGCGAGGTCGATGTCGAGCGGCGCTTCGCCGGTCATGCCGAGCGAGGTCGCATTGACGAGCAGGTCGACGCCGCCGACCGCGTCGCTGCGCGCTTCCCAGTCGATCGCCTCGCCGTCAACAAGCAGCGCAAGATGGCGCGCGCGATGCGCAGTGCGGTTGGCGATCATGATCTTGCGCGCGCCGGCAAGGCGCTTCAGCGCGATTGCGACGCCGCGCGCCGCGCCGCCCCCGCCCAGCACGAGCGCGGTTCGCGGCCTCACGCCCGCCTCCTCGAGCGACGCCGCAAAGCCTGCAATATCGGAATTGTGGGCGTGGATGCGCCGGCCGGAAAAGGTCAGCATATTGGCGGCGCCCGCCGCCCGCGCCTCCTCGCTCGCGTCGTCACACAAACCCATCGCGCGTTCCTTGTGAGGGAGCGTGACGTTGACGCCTGCATAGCCCTCGAGGATCAACCGTTCGATCGCCGCCTTGAAAGTGTCGTAACTCGGCTCGACCGGAATCGCTTCATAAGCGATTTGCCTTCCCTCGCGCGCAGCCCAGGTCGCGTGGATGACAGGCGACAGCGAATGCCCGACCGGCCAGCCGACGACCCCGGCCTTGCGGACAGGGACGCCGGCGCTCACCATGGCAGAGCCCCGCGCTCCTTCAGGAAACCGAGAAGCGGAAAGAGCGCCAGGCCGAGCACAGTAAAATGATCGCCCTCGATGCGCTCGAAAAGCCTTCCGCCGAGCCTCTCGACCTGATAGGCGCCGACGCTCGCCAGAACCTCCTCGCCGGCGGCGGTGAGATAATCTTCGATCTCGCTGCGCGTCATCGCGCGCATATGCAGTGTCGCGCTTGCGCCATGCTCGAACAAAACGGCGCGGTTCTCGACGACGCAGACGCCGTTGACGAGACGGTGCGCCCTGCCCGCGCAGCGCTCCAGCCGGTCGGCCGCTTCGCGAAGCGTTTTCGGCTTGTCGAAGATCTCCGCATCCATCTCCATGATCTGATCGGCGCCGATGATGAGCGCGCCCGGCGCATCGATGGAGCGCGCCTTTTCCCGCGCGAGCGCGAGCGCGAGGCCCTGAGCGTCGAAACCGTCTTTCAGGAAGGCCTGCTTCAGGGCGGATTCGTCCGCTTCGGGCCGCATCGCCCGATACGAAACGCCGGCGGCGTCGAGGATCTGGCGCCTTATGGCGCTCGTTGAGGCCAGAATGACGCGCGGTTCACTCATCAATCTCGCCCGTGACGTCCGCCTGCCGGTTGCGGCGCGCCGAAAGCTTGGTGAGGATCGCCGCCGCGGTCTCCTCGACCGATTTACGCGTCACGTCGATGACGGGCCAGCGGTGCTTGGCGTAAAGGCGCTTGGCGCGCAGCACCTCCGACCGGATGCTGTCAAGATCGGAATAGCCTTCGGCGTGCTCGGCCGCATTCATGCCCCCGAGCCGGCTCTGGCGGATCTGGGCCAGCCGTTCGGGGCTGGCGATGAGGCCGATCACAAGCGGGTTTTTGAGGCTTGTCAGCTCCGCCGGCGGATCGGCATGCGGCACCAGCGGGACGTTGGCGGCTTTGACGCCGCGATTGGCGAGATACATGCAGGTCGGGGTCTTGGACGTCCGGCTGACGCCGACGAGAACGACATCAGCAGGCTCGAGGTCATAGGTCATCTGACCGTCGTCGTGGCTCAGCGTATAGTCGATCGCCGCGATGCGCCGGAAATAAGCGTCATCCATTTCATGCTGCGCGCCGGCCTTGCGCGTCTGTTCAAGGCCGAGGAAATCGGAGAACGCCTCGATAAAGGGGTCGAGAACGGAGATCGCGGGCGTTTGCAGTTCCGAGCAGCGCGCTTCCAGCATCCGGCGCAGCTCCGGATTGACGACGGTGTAAAGAACAAGGCCTGGCGCATTCTCGATGTCAGCGAGAACGCGCTCCATCTGCGGCTTCGAGCGGATCAGCGCATAGATGTGCTCGAACGGATAGGCGCTGGCGAACTGCGACGTCACCGCCTTGAAAACCGCGTTCAACGTTTCGCCGGTCGAATCCGAAACAAGATGAACATGGAAATAGCTCGACGCTTTTTCAGCGAACGCGATCGTCATTTTGGCAGCGTCCTGTTGAGCATATGGGGAAACGCGGTGCAAAGAACGCCTGCATCAAGCGCAGGCCGCGCGCTTGTCAAAAACGCCCGGTTTTTTCGGCGCCGGCACCCGCCCGGCGCCCAAGGAGCGATGGAAAGCCAACAGCACACAGTGCGTCGTTGGCTCCGCCGGGGCGGCTGGGAAAAAGAATCCCCGAAAACGACTCGACAATCACGTTGTTTGTGCCTGCCCTGCAATTTCGCGCATAGTCGCGTCAGGCGCGCCCGATGCGCATATGGGGAAGCTGTGGGGAGGCGCGGGTGCAAATTGCGAGGAAAAGGCGTTTGCGGCTCTTTTTCCCCGAGACTCCCCATTAATACTTCCTTCATGATTCTTAAGAGAGTCTTAAAAGATCAAAGGGTCCTTCGCCAATGAGCCTGCGCTGATGAAACCATTCCTTGCAGCCGCCTATGGAACCGCGCTTTCCCAGCCGCCGATCTGGCTGATGCGGCAGGCTGGCCGGTATCTGCCTGAATATCGCGCGGTGCGCGCAAAGGCGGGATCGTTCCTTGACCTTTGTTATGACTCGCAGATGGCAGCCGAAGTCACCCTTCAGCCCATCCGCCGCTTTGATTTCGACGCCGCCATCTTGTTCGCAGACATCCTGCTCGTGCCGCACGCGCTCGGCCAGGACGTGTCCTTTGCGGAAGGCGAGGGGCCGCGGCTCAGCCCTGTCAAAACCATTGAAGATATTAAAGGATTTCGGGATCGAGACATTCATCAGCGGCTCGCTCCGGTCTATGAGACCGTGCGCCTGGTGCGGGGGGCGCTCGGGCAGCAGAAGACTCTCATCGGCTTTGCCGGCGCGCCTTGGACCGTTGCCACATACATGATCGGCGGCGGAGCCCAGCGCGATCCCTCCGCCCTCCGCGCTGTCTGGTATGGCGACCCGTCCTTCGCCCAAGCGCTTATCGATCTCCTCGTTGACGCCACGGCGGATTATCTTCTTGCCCAGATCGCCGCTGGGGCCGAGGCCGTGCAGCTCTTCGACACCTGGGCGGGAGGACTCCCAGAACCGATCCTGAAAGCGGCCTGTCTCGATCCCGCGGCGGCAATCGCGAGGCGTGTGAAATCGAAGCACCCCGACGTGCCGGTCATCCTGTTTCCGAAAGGGGTAGGGCCAGCCGCCGCGGCCTTCGCAGGCCTGCCGGATTGCGACGTGATCGGGATCGATCACAGCCATCCTTGGGGCGAGGCGCGCCGGACCCTTTCCCCTCAGGCGACGGTGCAGGGCGGGCTCGACCCCATGCTGGTGGTCGCCGGCGGCAAGCGTCTCGATGAGGAAGCCCGCCGCCTCATCGAGACGTTCAAGGGCGTTCCTTACATCTTCAATCTCGGCCACGGCCTTACCCCCGATACGCCGCCGGAGAACGTCGCTCGGCTTGTCGAAATCGTGCGAGCGAACGGGTAGGGCCTAATGACCGCGTTCCTCGCCGGGCACTACCTGATCCTGAAAGCGCTCCACATCGCCGCTGTCATCGCCTGGATGGCCGGCATCATGTATCTGCCGCGGCTCTTCATCTATCATCTCGAAAGCGCGCGGGGCGGGGAGGCCGAGGCCTTCTTCGTCAAGATGGAGCGCCGGCTTCTAAAAGGCATCATGAACCCGGCCCTCATCGCGGTATGGCTGTTCGCGATCCTGATGCTGACCGCCAATCCGGCCCACCTCAAGGCGGGCTGGTTCCATGTGAAATTGCCGATGGTCGTCGGCATCTCGGCGATCCATGGTTTCTACGCCGTGACCCAGAAGAAATTTGAGCGGGGCGAGCGCCCGAGCACGGGCCTCTTCTGGCGATGGATGAACGAGGCGCCCTTCGCGCTGATGCTGGTCGCCGTCTTCATGGCGATCCTGAAGCCGTTTTGACGGCGGATCGGCCGACCATTGACGCCGCCGCCGCTGAGCCTATATCTCAGACATCCTGCCCGAGGCCGGCTCTGCTTCGCCTGAAGCGCTGATCCGCGCCCCCTTTGATCTCTCGCCAACTCTTCGAAGGCCCCCCCGGGGTCTTCCTTCACCCATTCGGAAAAGCGCGTTCGCCATGTCGATCCCCAGCCAGATCTCCCTCGAAGAACTGAAGGGGAAATCCCCCGCTGACCTCCTCGCCTTCGCCGAGGAGCTCGAAGTCGAGAACGCCTCGACCATGCGCCGCCAAGACATGATGTTCGCGATTCTGAAGGAACTCGCCGACCGCGAAGTCGAGATCGCCGGCGGCGGCGTGCTCGAGGTGCTGCCTGACGGCTTCGGCTTCCTGCGCTCGCCGGAAGCGAATTACCTTCCGGGTCCGGACGACATCTACGTCTCGCCCTCGCAGATCCGGCGCTTCGCGCTCCGGACTGGAGACACGGTGATCGGCGAGATCAGGAGCCCCAAAGAGGGCGAGCGCTATTTCGCGCTTCTCAAGGTTTCGACGATCAATTTCGAGGACCCGGAAAAGGCGCGCCACAAGGTTCATTTCGACAACCTGACGCCGCTTTATCCGGACGAGCGCCTGAAGATGGAGATCGTTTCGCCGGACGACCCGAAGAAGAAGGACCTCACGGCCCGGGTCATCGACCTCGTGGCCCCGATCGGCAAGGGCCAGCGCTCGCTGATCGTCGCGCAGCCGCGCACCGGCAAGACTGTCATCCTTCAGAACATCGCACATTCGATCGAAGTCAATCACCCCGAATGCTATCTGATCGTTCTCCTCATCGACGAGCGCCCCGAAGAGGTTACCGATATGCAGCGCTCGGTCAAAGGCGAGGTGATCTCCTCGACCTTCGATGAGCCGGCGACGCGTCACGTCGCGGTCGCCGAAATGGTGATCGAGAAAGCCAAGCGCCTCGTCGAACATGGCCGTGACGTCGTCATTCTGCTCGATTCGATCACGCGGCTGGGGCGCGCCTACAACACCGTGGTGCCGTCATCCGGCAAGGTGCTGACCGGCGGCGTCGACGCCAACGCGCTGCAGCGGCCGAAGCGCTTCTTCGGCGCCGCGCGCAACATCGAAGAGGGCGGGTCGCTGACGATCATCGCAACGGCGCTCATCGACACCGGGTCGAAGATGGACGAGGTGATCTTTGAAGAGTTCAAGGGCACCGGCAACTCCGAACTCGTCCTTGACCGAAAGGTCGCCGACAAACGCACCTTCCCGGCGATCGACATCGCCAAATCCGGCACGCGGAAGGAGGACCTCCTCGTGCCGAAGAACGAGCTGCAGAAAGTCTATGTGCTGCGCCGCATCCTCAACCCGATGGGCACGTCGGACGCCATCGACTTCCTGCTCGACAAGCTGCGCCAGACGAAGACCAACCAGGACTTCTTCGACTCGATGAACACCTGAGGCGTCTCAGGGCGAGGGCAGCAACGCCTTCAGCGCATAGGCGGCGATTGCGACGACGGCGACGCTTGAGAGCGCGATCGCGACGAACCAGCCGAGACGCGTCGCAAGTCCGCCTGGCGGATCGTGGGCCGGCGGCGGCGTCGGCTCAATGAGACGCGGCATGATAACCCTCGCCGTCCCGAACCTTGCCCCAGAAGAGGCGGTAGACATAAACGGTGTAGACGAGGATCACCGGCAGCATGACGGCGGCCCCGGCGAGCATCAGCGCGAGCGCATTGTCGCGCGCCGCGGTTTCCCAGATCGTGCGCGCGAACGGCACGTTGTAGGGGAAGAGCGATAGCGCCAGCCCCAGATAGCCGGTGACGAAAAGCCCGGCGGCGAGAAGGATCGGCCGCCAGTCGGGCGCTTTCGACGCCGCCTGCACGTCGCGCCACAGCCAGAGGACGAGTGCCAGCGCGGCGAGCGGCACCGGCGCGAGCGGCAGGGCCTTGGCGACATCGACATGGCTCATCGAGACGCCCCAGCGTTCGGTGACACGCGGGTCGATCGACAGCGTCGCGAGGCTCACCGCCGCCATGGCGAGCGCCGTGGCGACGAGCGCGCGCCGCGCCCATTTGCGCGCGCCGACGCGCGTCGGATCCTCCGTCTTGAGGATCAGCCAGCAGGCGCCAAGGAGGACGTAGCCGGCAATGACGGAAAGGCCGGTCAGAACCGAGAACGGCGTCAGCCAGTCGAGCGCTCCGCCCGCATAGGCCCGGTCCTCGACCGCGACGCCCTGCACGAAAGCGCCGAGGATTATCCCCTGCGCCATCGCCGCCGCGAGCGAGCCCCAGGCAAACGCCCCGTTCCAGAAGCGTTTCGTCAGCCGTCGGACGGCCTTGTGGCGGAACTCGAACGCGACGCCGCGGAAGATGAGCGCGGCGAGCATCAACAGCACCGGCAGATAGAACGCCGGCATCAGGATCGCATAGGCGAGGGGGAAGGCGGCGAAGAGCCCGCCGCCGCCGAGAACGAGCCAGGTTTCGTTGCCGTCCCAGACCGGCTCGATGGTGGCGGTCAGCCGCGAGCGCTCGGCCTCGTCATCGGCGAAGGCGGTGAGGATGCCGACGCCGAGATCGAAGCCGTCGAGCAGCACATAGAGCATGACGGCGAGGGCGATGAGGCCGGCCCAGATGAGGGGAAGATCCATGGCTGACCTCCTCACTCGGCCGGAACGGCGTGCGGCAGTTCCGCCGGATCGCCGACGGCGCCGAGCGGCGAGCCCGGCGCGCGCTTCGCTGTTTCGGGCGGCTCGGCCGGCGTATCGTCGAAGCCGCGAAGCGCGATGCGCGCCATATAGATGACGCCGGCGGTGAAAATGATTGCGTAGACGATCATGAAGACGAGGAGGGAGGTCGCAACCTGCGCCGCCGAGACGGGCGCGACGCTCTCGGCGGTCCTCAGAACGCCATAGACGGTGTAGGGCTGGCGGCCGACTTCAGCGACGATCCATCCGGAGACGACCGCAAGAAAGCCCAGCGCCCCGCCTGGAACCGCCAGCCAATGGAACAGTCCGGGCCGGTCGAGCCGTCCCGCGCGCCAAAGCCAGAGCCCCCAGAAGCCGAGGGCGAGCATGCCGAGGCCTGCGCCGACCATCAGGCGGAACCCCCAGAAGGTGAGGAATACCGGCGGGCGATCGTCCTTCGCGAAGGCGTCGAGACCCTTTAGCGGTTTCTGCCCGCCGACGACGAAGTCGCCGAGGCCCGGGATTGCGATCTCGGCGATGTTGCGCTCGTTCTTCTCGTCAGGGATCGCAAAGAGGATCGTCGGCTGGCCTTCCTTCGTCGTCCACCAGCCTTCCATCGCGGCGACCTTGGCGGGCTGGTGATGATGCGCGACCTCGCCGGACCAGTGGCCCGCCCAGATCTGGATCGGCATGAGGACCGCGAGCGTGCCCGCCGCCATGCGCATTTGCATGCGCGACGGTTCGGAGGTCCGCTCACGGAGCGTGAGCGCCGCGCCGGCGGCGAGGACGACCGCCGCTGTCGTGATATAGGCGCCCAGCATCATGTGGACGAAGCGCGACGGGAAACTCGGGTTGAAAATGACCTCGAGCCAGTTGGTGGCGTAAAAGCGCCCGTCGGCGTCGATCGCAAAGCCTGCCGGCGTCTGCATCCAGCTGTTGGCCGACAGGATCCAGAACGCCGAGATCGTGGTCCCGACGGCGACGGCGCAGGTGGCGATGAAATGGAGGCGCCGCCCCACGCGCTTCCAGCCGAACAGCATGACGCCGAGGAACGTCGCCTCGAGGAAGAAGGCGGTCAGCACCTCATAGCCGAGGAGGGGCCCCATCACGCTGCCGGTTTTGTCAGCGAAAACGGACCAGTTCGTCCCGAACTGGTAGCTCATCACGACCCCAGAGACGACGCCCATGGCGAAAGCGAGGGCGAAGATCTTCACCCAGTGGAGATAGAGCTTCAGGAAAACGTCGCGCTTCGTCTTCAACCACAGGCCTTCGCAGACGGCGAGAAAGGCTGCGAGCCCGATCGTGAAGGCCGGGAACAGGATGTGGAACGCGATGACGAAGGCGAACTGGATGCGTGACAGCATCAGGGCGTCGAAATCCGGCACGGAAAGTCTCCAGCGCTGGCGATGTATATCAATTCTGATGTGTTTCCTGCGCGGCGGCTGCAAGGCGCGGGGCGCCGCAGCGGCGATCCGCCGCGCGGGGTCATCGGCCGGCGGCGGGACAGGTGAGGCGAAGGCGGAACGGCCCCTCATCCCGCCCGGCGGCGGCGAGCGTCATAGCCTTAAGGCGGACGGGCCGGCCCTCGACGATCCTCGAATGCGGGCCCGCCCCTTCGCGCCAGACATGGAACTGCCCGTCTTTCGGCGCTGACTGCGCAAAGAAGCGGACCTTTCCCGAGAAGGCGCGCTCGGGCGAAATCACGGCGGTCTTCGCCGGCGCGCGCTGGAACGAAGCGGCGGCGTCACGGATGGCGGCCGGATCGTCCGCCTCGAGATAGATCAAGACCGCCGCGTCGCAGGCGTTCACAATCTCGACCGCGCGGCCGAGCACGAGAAGCCCGGCGACATTGTCTCCGAAGGCGTCCGCCTCCGCCTCGAGCTCTTGCTTGTCCGCGCCATATTGAGCGCCGGCGCAATAGGCTTCGCCGAATCGCGCCTTTTTTTCCGCATGCTGAAGATGGTGCTTCATTTCATGCGCGAGCGTGACGCGAAGGGGCAGCGTCTGCCCCGGGTCGGCGAATTGCGCATCGAGCAGGATCACGCCGTCTTCGCAGGAGGTCGCGGCGAGCGGGCCGCGCGCGCGCTTCAGATCGCAAAGGCCGATCCTTGCGTCGTGAAACTCCCGCTCCATGAAAACCCCGAGCCGGATCAGCGCAGCAGCGGCCTCCGCGATCGGCGGGGCGTAGCGCGCAAAAGGCTCGGCGCGCGCGTCGCATTCGGCGAGGAGGGCGGGCGGCATTGCGTCGGCAGTCAGCGTTTCGGCCGCGGCGCTGGCCTGAAGCGAGGTCATGGCGGCGCAGATGAAGGGGATGAGAGGGCGCGGCGCGACGCGGCGCGTCAGTCGGCGTCGATGCGGCCCTTTCGCCGTCATGGCCGTTCCCCAAGCGCCGCGTCGACCTTGGCGCGCAATTGCCGAGCTTCGCCGAGCGCGTTTCGGCTGATGAGGCCCGCGACGCGCATGGTCGACATCCAGTAGCGAAGCTCGCCCATGAGCGCTTCATCTCCCGCGATGCGCTCGACGATCGCCGCGGCGGCTGCATCGTCGAGCGGCGGCGCGCAATCGAGGAGGCGCTGGACATCGATGTCGGTGTCGTAGCACGTACGCCAGACATAGAGCTGGACAGCATGCGGAATCATGCCGCGCACATGCTCGCGATAGGCGGGACGCTCGCGCAAGGAGGGGTTGCGCGCGCTGATGTGATAGCGGCCGAGCTCGCCTCTCAGGCGGACATCGGCAATGAGACCGAGCGCGCCCGCGCTTTTCATTTCCTCATAGGTTGTCGCGACCGGCTCGAATTCCGCGAGCTGACTCGCCTGGAAGAAAGAAAGAAGAAGCTCCCATTTCGTCCGGTCGCCGGTTGCGCCGGTTTCGGCGTAGGCGAGCCCGGCCGCGCCATAGTCGCTCACCTTCGACCAGAAGGACAAACGGTCTTCCAGACTTGCGATGTCCGCATCGAGGTCAGCGCCGATGCGCTCGAGATAAGACCGCGCCGTCGCCCGGTCCTTGCGCACCTCGTTCCAGGTGTTGACCTGCAAGCCGAGAAAGACGCCGAGGACGACGATGACGAAGTCGATCGCGATCGCCGTCCATTCCTGCTTGCGGAAATGCGCGATGACGCGGCGCAGGATCATCGATCAGCTCTTTGCTGTCCAGGAATCAAGCAGGGGGACGCCGCACGCCTCGAAGCCCCCGATATCCAGTGTTGCGAGAGTCGCGGCCGAAACCTTCGCGATGGCGGCGATCATCATGTCGACTGGATCCGCATGGAGGCCCTTCCGCTCGCGCGCGGCTGCGACCTCGCCGCAGGCGAAGGCGGCGTCCCTGTCGAAGGGCAGCAGCCGATCCCGGAACGCTTCGTCGATGAAGAGGGCGAATCTCCTCTCAAGATTCTTCCGCCTCTTCCCGGCCGGCAGCCGATGGATGCTGCGCTGTATTTCCGCAACCGTAATAGTCGTCGTCGTCACGTTGAGCGGGTCGCGCCCCGCGAGCCATGCTCCGACCTTGGCGTCCGGCGCCGGCCGCATCAGTTCGGAGATGACGTCAGTGTCGAGGATGATCACTCAGACCACCCTGCGCAAATTCGGAACCGAGCAGTAGCGTCCAGTCATTTGATTTGTCGCGGTGTGCTTGCGGAAAACCGCGCGCGCCGCTCGACGCGAAATCAGGCGGCGCGCGCCGCGAGGATCGCGGCGGCAGGTCAAGCTCGACCCCGCCCGCGGCGCCGAAATGCTCTTTCGCAAGGCCGACAAGCGACTTCGTCTCATCGCCATTCGCCGACGCCGCCTTCTGCAGCGCCCGGCGCGCATGGGCCTCAAGCGACATGCCCGCCTTCGCAGCGCGCACCCTTAGCGCCTCCTTCGTGCGGTCAGAAATGCCGTGAACATTTATATTAGCCATGACCGCCCGATCTCCGCGCCGGAACTTGAGTCCAATGTATCCATTGGACTCAAATGAGGGCAACCTAGCCGCCGAAGGCGATGAAATCCGGGGGCGGCGCCCGGCGCGCCAGCCTCTCTCACGCATGGCGGGTTCTCCGCGTCGCGAGCATTTCGATGGACTGCTAGAGAACGGGACGCCAGGGGGTTTCGGGCAGCGAGCCCGATTTCCAGAGGACGTGCATGTTGGAAAACGCCTGGTGATGCTGACCCGTCCACAGCACGAACGGGAGCCGTTCGGCCTCATCGAGCACGTTGAAGTCGTTCATGCCGCGGCCAAAAACGCTCGCCGCGTCCGTGCTCTGGACCATGGCGATGGTAAGGTCCTTGTTGGTTTTGAGGAACTGGCGGCTGGCGTTCGCCCGCAATTGCTTCGTATTCTGACGGACCCGCATCGCAAGAAAGACGAGCGTCGGCGCGCCGATGAGGGCGAGCGCGATCTGCGACAAGAGATAGAGATCGTTCAATCCATAAGAGCCTCCGCGTTAGTCGAGGCTAGCACGCATCGACTTGCCCGGCCTGTCGCGCCGGACTGCATCTCGCCGTTGATCCGGGCCTTGGGAGGTCGATAATAGTCTGGATGTCGAGAGGCGAACCAGCGAGGCGGCATGGAAGTCATCGATGCTTGGGCGCAGCTGCTGACGGCGCGGTTCGCCGGCGAGAAATGGCTGGCGCCGCTGTTGCGCTGGACCGGGCAGGACGCGGCGGCCGTCGCGCTGACGCCCGAGGCGCTCGTCGCCGCGATGGATGCGGCGGGCGTGTCGCTCTCGCTCGTTTCCGGCTGGTCGAGCCCGAAGGGCGCGCTCATTTCCAATGATGAGGTGGAGGCGGCGGTCGATGCCGCGCCGCAGCGGCTGAAAGGGGTTCTGGGCGCCGACCTCGAGGACCTGATGGGAACGGTGCGCGACATCCGCGCGCGCGCCAAATCCGGCAAATTCGTCGGCGTGCGGGTCGTCCCATGGCTGTGGGGCCTGCCGCCGGACGACCGGCGTTATTATCCGATCTATGCCGCCTGCATCGACGCCGGCCTGCCCTTCTGCACACAGGTCGGCCACACGGGCCCATTGAAAAGCTCCGACACCGGGCGACTGATTCCCTATCTTGAGAACGTGTTGATCGACTTTCCGGAACTCGTCGTCGTCGGCGGCCATGTCGGCTTCCCGTGGATCGACGAGGTGAAGACGCTTCTGCGCAAGTTCCCGAATTTTCATGTCGACACCAGCGCCTACGCCCTCCATCGCCTGCCGGCGGATTTCGTCGCGCTGATGAAAGGCGAGGGGAGAGAGCGCATCATGTTCGGATCGAACTTCCCGATGCTGACGCCAGGGCGCTGCCTTGAGAAGATCGACGCTCTCGGCCTCGACGCGGAGATGAGAGCTGCGTTTCTCGGCGGGAATGCGAAGCGGGTTTTCAGGCTCTGAACCCCACCACGCCACGCGGTCGTCAAACCTTCCCTTCGCGCCGGCGTCGAGGCCCCTTGATCGATGCGATGTCGGCGTCGCAACCGTCGCTTGGAGGCGTCGATCCGGCGATCTAAAATCACCTTGCGCCCTATTGATCCAGACACGGAGGAAATCCGCAATTGCTGTTTCAGGCGGCGCGCCCGGGCCCGGCCTCAATACCCTGCGACGGTTCCATCTTTGCGCATCTCCGTCGCGCCGACATAAACGCCGTTGGCGTGATCGCGCATGATCGCCTGATAGCCGCCGAAGACGACGCCATTGTCGACGACGCGGACCTTGTGGCCCATCGCCTCCAGCCTCCTTCGCGTCGCCTCGGGCACGCCGGGCTCGAGCTCGAGAAGCCCGATCGGATCGCCGTCGACGCCGGTCGGCTGCCGGCCGCCGTCATGATGAAAGCGCGCCGCGTCGCCGGCTTCCTGCAGGTTCATGCCGTAGTCGACGAGGTTGACGATGACCTGCACATGGCCCTGCGGCTGCATGCCCCCGCCCATCAGGCCGAAGGAGAGCCATGGCTTGCCGTCTTTCAACGCGAACGCCGGGATGATCGTCTGGAACGGGCGCTTGCCGGGCGCGTAGGCGTTCGGATGATCCGGATCGAGATTAAAGAGCTCGCCGCGGTCATGCAGCATGAATCCGAGCCCGTCGGGGACGAGGCCGGAGCCCATGCCGCGATAATTCGACTGAATGAGGCTGACCATCATGCCGTCCTTGTCGGCGACGGTGAAATAGGTGGTGTCGCCTTCGCCTTCGAGCTTCGGTTCGCCCGGGGCCGGCGCGGTCATCGCCTTCTTCGGATCGATGAGCGCGAAGCGCTCGCGACCGTAAGCATCGGACAGAAGCCAGTCGGCGGGAATGCGCGCGAAGGCGGGGTCGGCATAATAGCGGGCGACGTCCTCGAAGGCGAGGCGCTTGGCCTCGACCATGTAGTGGAACGCCTCCGCCGAGCCGCGCGGCCATTGTTTAAGGTCGACATTTTTGAGAATGTTCAGCATCTGGAGCGCGGCGAAGCCTTGGCTGTTGGGCGGCAATTCGCAAACTGAAACCCCACGATAGTCGACGCACCGCGGCTCGACCCATTCGGCCGCGTTCGCCGCGAAGTCCGCATAACGGAGATCGCCGCCGATGCGCTTCATATAGGCGTCGACGGTCTTTGCGATGGTTCCCTTATAGAAGGCGTCAGCGCCGCCCTTTGCGATCTCCTCATAGGTGCGAGCGAGGTCAGGATTGCGGAAGATCGTCCCCGCCGCCGGCGCGCCATTTGCGAAATAGGTCGCCCGCGCATTGTCGAACTCGCCGATCATCGGCAGGCGCTCCTCGAAGCGGGCGAGATTGGTCTTGAGGTAAAGGGCGATGACCGGCGACACCGGGAAGCCGTCTTTCGCATAGCCGATGGCGGGCGCCAGAATCGTCCGCATCGGGAGCTTTCCGAAGCGGGCGTGCAGGGCGCCCCAGCCGCCGACGGCGCCCGGTACGGTGACCGGCAGCGCCCCCAGCGGGGGGATGCCCTTGCCTTCGCCGACGACCGCCGCCGACTTCGCGCGCGTTTCTTCGAGCGTGCGGCCCATCGGCGCTCTGCCCGACGCGTTGAGGCCGTATAGCCGCCCGGTCTTCGGGTCCCAGACGATGGCGAAGAGGTCCCCGCCGACGCCGCAGCCAGTCGGCTCCATCAGGCCGAGCGCCGCGTTCACGGCGATCGCCGCGTCCGCAGCCGAGCCGCCCTTCTTCAGTATGTCGATCGCAATCTGGCTTGCCAGCGGCTGCGCGGTCGCGGCCATCCCATGTTGGGCGATCACCGGGCTTCGCGACCAGTCGGCGCCGAGGGGGCGCGCGCCGGGACCGAGGTCCTGCGCAAGGGCGGGCGAGGCGGCGAGGGCCGCCGCGGCGAAAAGTCTTTTCATCAAGGTCCCCTTGAACGGCGGGCGGCTATTTCGGGCAGTATCGCGCGGCGAGGACCGGCCCGCCATCCCCGGCTTCGACGAGAACGGCGCAGCCTTCGCCGGGCGCGGGCGCCCGGGCGCGCGCCGCGAACGGCGTCTTCCCGATGACGCCGATGAGTTCCTGGCGCCGGACCACATGGGCCTCCGCGAGCGTCTTGCCGGCGTTCTCCCCGCCGTTGACACGGGTGACGACCGCCTTGGCGAAGCGGACGAGGCGCACCTGCGCGCCCTCCGGCCCCGACGCGGCGACGGCGATCCCCTCGGCCCCGGCGGCGACGGCGAGCAAGGCGCGTTGATCCGCGTCAGGACGAAGGGCGATCAGACGCCCGACTTCGGCGCGCCGCGAGCCGACTGTTTCTGCAGCGCCGTTGATGACGATCTGCGGCGTATAGGCGCCGGAGCGTCCGCGCAGCGCCTCATTATAGGCGCGCTGGCGGCGTGTGTGGTCCGGCGACGAGAAAGGATCCTTCCACTTGCCTGCCGCGCCGGCGTGAAGATCGTCCCAGTAGTCCACATGCCACTCGAGCGCGACGAGGTCGTCGCGCGCCGCGAGGTCGCGGAAATGGGCTTCCGCCGGCGGACAGGAGGAACACCCCTGCGAGGTGAAGAGTTCGACGACGACGGGGCGCGGTTCGCCCGCCGCCGGGGCGGACGCGAGAACGAGCGCGGCGAGGATCGGTCGCATCAGGACGGCTCAAAGACGGCGCAGACGACTTTCCCATGTTCTGATGGCCGCCGCGATGCGCCGATCCTTCACAATTCGGCGCCCCGGCGCTTCGGCCGGCGCTATTGCGCCCGGACTGATCCTGTCGCATTGGGGCCCGAAGCGAAGAAGCGATGAAAGAGAAAGCCGCCATTCAGCACTTGCCCGAAGCGCGGCCGCGCCTGACGCCGGCGCTCCGCGTCGCGTTGTTTTCCGGCAACTACAATTACGTCGTCGACGGACCGGTGAAGGCGCTGAACCGGCTCGTTGCGCATATCGAGGCGCGGGGGAATCAAGCGCTCGTATTCGCCCCGACGACGAAGACCCCCGCCTTCAAACATTCGGGCGAGCTCGTATCGGTGCCTTCAATCGCGCTGCCGGGCTCTCGCAGCGAATACCGCCTCGCCCTCGGCATGCCGAACGCGGCGCGCGCCCGCCTCGACGCCTTCCGGCCGACGATCGTGCATGTCGCCGCGCCCGATCTTCTGGGGCTCGCTGCGCTCGATTACGCGCGCACGCGGCGGATTCCCGCCGTCGCCTCTTTTCATACGCGCTTTGACACCTATCCCCGCTATTACGGACTGACTTTCCTCGAGCGCCCGATCACGTCTTACATGCGCTATTTCTATGCGCGGTGCGCGCGCGTCTACGCGCCCTCGCAATCGATGGTCGAAGAGCTGAAGCGCGATCGCATCGGCGCCGACATCCGCCTCTGGACGCGCGGCGTCGATCACGCGCTCTTCAATCCGGAGCGCCGCGACATCGAATGGCGACGCAGCCTCGGCTTTAGCGACGAAGACGTCGTTGTCGCCTTTGTCGGTCGGCTCGTTCTGGAGAAGGGGATCGACGTTTTCGCCGGCGCGGTGTCGGCGGCGCAGCGGCGTTCGCCGGCAATCCGTGCCCTGATCGTCGGCGAGGGCCCGGCGCGCGCCCATTTCGCCGCGAGCCTTCCGGGCGCCGTCTTCACCGGTCATCTAGACGGCGAGGCTCTGGCTCGCGCCTACGCTTCCGCCGACCTCTTTCTCAACCCGAGCGTCACCGAGACCTTCGGCAATGTCACGCTCGAGGCGATGGCCTCTGGCCTGCCGGCGATCGCCGCGCGCGCGTCTGGAAGCCGGTCGCTGATCATTGACGGCGAAACTGGCGTTTTGATCGATGATGCGCAGTCTGTCGGCGATTTTTCCGGCGCGCTTGTTGCGCTCAGTGAAGACGGCGCGCTGCGTGCGCGCATGCGCGCGGCGTCTCTTCATGCGGCGCGCGCGTTCAATTGGGACGTCATACTCGACCGCCTTCTCGATGATTATCGAGACGTCATGAATCGAAGCGAAGCGTGATCGTCCGCCTACCAAGCTTTGACGCGCCTGTCATAATTTCACGGTAACCGCTCGTCCCTTGCAAAAAGGGGTACGGGATGCGCATCGTCGACGTGTCGGAATTCTTCAGCGATTTCGGCGGCGGCGTTCGCACCTATGTGCATCAGAAGCTGGAAGCGTCGGCGAAAGCGGGCGTGGAGACCGTCATCATCGCGCCCGGCCCGGCGGACAAGCGCGAAAAGCGGCTTGGCGGCGAGATCATCTGGGTTCGCTCGCCGGTTCTGCCCTTCGATCACCGTTACTATCTGTTTGCGCGCAAGAAGCCGGTGCATGACCTGCTCGACGAAATCGCGCCGGATGTCGTCGAAGGCTCGTCGACATGGCGGGGCGCATGGATTGCGCGAAGCTGGGCGGGAAAGGCGGCGCGCGCCCTCTTTCTTCATCAGGATCCGGTCGCCGTCTATCCGCAGTCGTTCCTCAGCCCGGCCCTCAAGGCCGAACGCGTCGATCAACTGTTCGCCCCGTTCTGGAAATATCTTGCGAAGCTTTCGTCCGGATTTGACGCGACGATCGCGCCGAGCGCAGTTTTTGCGCGCCGTCTCGAGCGAAACGGCGTCGCCCGGGCCGTCGCCTGTCCGCTCGGGGTCGACCGCACGCTGTTCGGGCCGGAGCGGCGGAATGAAGCCCTGCGGCGTGAAATGCTCGCCGACTGCGGCGTGACGGACCCATCAGCCCCGCTGTTCGTCGCGGTGAGCCGCCACCATCCCGAAAAGCGCTTGCCGATGATGATGCGCGCCTTCGCCGCGTTCGCCCGCGATCGCAGCGCCGGGCTTTACCTCATCGGCGATGGGCCGATGTGGCGTTCCGTCGTCGCGCAAGCAAGCCGCATCAAGGGGATCGCCGTCGCCGGCCCGGTGACCCAGCGCGAGGTGATCGCGGCGAGGCTCGCCAGCGCTGACTATTTCGTCCATGGCGGCGCGGCGGAGACCTTCGGGCTCGTCGTCGCCGAAGCCCTCGTCTCCGGCGTGCCGATCGTGGCGCCGGACCAGGGCGGGGCGTCGGAATTCGTCCACCCGGCGTTCGGCGAGTCCTATTCGGCGGGCGACGCCGGCGCGCTGGCAGAGGCGCTGCGCCGCATCGTCGCGAGGGACCGCCGGGCGCTGGCGCTCGCGGCCCGCGCGGGCGGGGGCAGGGTCGGCGCGCCCGGCGACCATTTTTTGAGGCTTTTCTCCGTCTACGGATCGCTGACCGCTGCGACCCGGGAGCGCATCGCCGCCTGACCGGGCCGCTCACCTCGCGCGGCGCGCGTTCCAAGGCTGGTCGCGCAGCGCGAGTTCGCCGAGCTTGCGGCGTTCGAACCGCGGCGCGAGAAAGTCGTAGAAAAACCAGTCCCGTCGCGAGAGCGGAACCACATGGTAGAGCAGACGCTCGGCGAGGGTCCAGCGCACGCGCCGCCGGTCGCCGCGCCGCGCGGAGGGAACGCACCAGTGGCCGGCGTCGTAGGCGAGGCGGCCGCCCTGCCTGACGATGCGGTGCATGATCTCATGATCCATCAGGCAAAAAGGCCATTGTTCGGGCGAGAAACCGCCGGCGCGGTGAAGGGCCTCGGCCCGGAAAGATTGACCATAGCCGCCGGCGTGGGTCTGCCGCGGCGCTAGCGCCGACATCAACGCGCCCTTGGCGCGCAGCGCCCGCGTGCGCCGTTCATCTGCCGACGGAACGCCGAAGGCGAGAACCGCCTCGACGTCCGCTCCGGCCGAAAACAGCGCCTCGGCGCGGGCGAGATAGGTCGGCGGATAATAGGTGTCGGCGTCACAGGTGGCGACGAGCCCGTCGCGGACGCCGGCGAGGCCGAGCGCGAGCGCCGAGGCCTTGCCGGGCCGGGACTCGCGCCGCAGTTCGACGCAGAGGCGAGGGTTGGCGGCGGCGAAGTCGCGGGCGATCTGCGGCGAGGCGTCGGTCGAGGCGTTGTCGACAAGCACCATGCGGTCGGGCGCGCGGCTTTGCGCCGCAAGGCTCGCCAGCGTTTCCGGCAGGAAGCGCTCCTCATTGAAGAAGGGAAGGACGACGGCGAAACTTTGGCGCATTCGGCCTCGGTAGCGCGGCAGGTCGGGTCCAGGGAAGGGCGTGATCGCGGGCGGGGCCGGCCGCCGCCTTTCCCGTCCGGCATTCCCCGCCTAAAAGGCGCCGCCGGCCCCCGGGGATCTCCTTCTTGACCCTTCAACGCATGATTGACGTGGTGCGCGACTTCGGCGCCCGCCCGGGCGTGCGCCGCGCGCTGCGCGTCATCCAGGGCGTCCTCTTTGTCGCCGTCGTCGTGTTCCTCGTCATTCAGCTTTCAGAGGTCGGCTGGCGCGAGGTGTTTTCCGCCCTTCCGGAGAACCCTTGGTTTTACGCGATCTTCACGCTGCGCTTCTTCGCGCAGCCGCTGACCGAGATCCCGGCCTATGAGCTTGTCTGGCGGACGCCACTCTGGCGCCACTGGACCGCGTTCCTCAGGAAGCGGGTCTACAATTTCGCCGTCATGGGCTATTCCGGCGAGGCGTTTTTCACCCTGTGGGCGCGCCGGACCTTGAATCTTTCCGACCGCGACATCGTCGTCGGCGTCAAGGATAACAACCTCATCTCGGCGCTGGTTTCGAATGCGGCGACGGCGGCGATCGTGGCCGCGCTGTTCTTCCTCGGCGACCTCGAGCGTGAGATCGACGCCATTCCCGGCGGCGCGGCGCTGTTCGCGCTCGCCTTCCTGTCGGCGGCGAGCCTTGCCGTCGCGGTCACCATGTTCCGGCGCCAACTCATCCAGCTGCCGAAGGGCATGACGCGCAAAATTATCGCCATCAACGCCGCCCGCATCATCCTCGTCTTCGTCCTGCACGCGATGCTTTACCAGTCGGCCATCCCCTCGGCGCCGCTCGCGGCCTGGCTGGTGTTCATCGCCCTGCAGCTCGTTCTCTCGCGCGTTCCCTTCGTGCCCAATCAGGACATCGTGTTCCTGACCGCGGCGCTGTCGCTGGCGCCCGAGATCGGCGCGCCCGAGGCGGCGATCGCCGGCATGCTGCTCGCCGAGGCCGGGCTGTCGCAGATCTTCAACCTGTCGCTGTTCGCGCTGACCGCCCACCACGCCATACCGAAGCGCGAAAACGGGCGCTGATCGCGCCCGGGCGAGCCGAACCTTATGAAATCGCTCGCCGTCCCGCCCTTTTCCTTTTGCGCTGGTCCGGAATTCGCTAGAGACGGGCTTTCGCGCCGGCCTCGTCGGAGCCGGCGCCCTCAGAGCGCGCCGATCGTCAACCATGGGTCTTCTCGACCGTTACATCCTGCGGAACGTCGCCACGCCGCTCGTGCTTGCGCTCGGCGTCGCGGCGATGCTGCTGATGATCGAGCAGATGCTGCGCCTCTTTGATTTCGTGCTCGCCGAACAGGGGCCCGTCGACGTCGTCTGGCGCATGCTCGCCAATCTCGTCCCGCATTACCTCAGTCTTGCGCTGCCGCTCGGCGCCTTTCTCGGCGTCATGCTCGCCTTTCGCAATCTCTCGTTGTCGAGCGAGCTCGACGCCATGAGCTCGTCAGGCGCCTCGGTCGGGCGCCTGATGCGGCCCGTTTTCGCGCTGCTCGTCGTGCTGGCGATCGGCGACTTCCTGCTCGTCGGCTACATCAAGCCCTATGCGCGCTACGAATACGACAAGATTCGCTTCGACGTGACCTCGGGCGCGCTCGGGATCAAAATTCCGCAGGGCCAGTTCATCGACATCACCGACAAGGCGACGATCCGGCTCGGCAGCGTCGACGCCGCGAGCCGTCAGGCGCAGCAGATCTTTCTCGAATTGCGCGAGGATGACGGACGGCGCACCATCATCACCGCGGAGTCGGGCGGCATCTCGACGACGCCGGACATCACCAGCCTGCTCTTGCGCATGGCGAAGGGCCGTCAGCTCTTTCTCGACGCCGGCGGCGAGCGCCTGCAAAGCCTCGATTTCGACAGTTTCGACCTTGAAGTCGCGCTGCCGGCGATCGCGCGGTTCCGGGATCGCGGCGGCGACGCGCGCGAGGCGACCTTCACGGAAATAATCCGCCTCGTGAGCGATTCGAAGGAAAGGGGAACCGAGCGCTGGCACGCCTATCGCGGCCAGCTTCACTGGACGATCCTGCATCCGCTGACCTTCCTGGCGCTGCCGATCCTCGCCGTCGCCATGGGGGTTTCGGGACGCCGCAGTCCGTCGAACCTAAAGCCGGTGATCGGCGTCGCCATCCTGATCGTCTATCATGAGCTCCTTGAGGAATGGGGCCTTGTGACCGTAAGCCTTGGCCAGCTTTCCCCCTATTTCTCGATGTGGGGCCTTTTCGCGCTCTTCGTCGGCGTCAGCGTCTGGCTCTATCGCGGATCAATCGATGCGGCGCGCACCGCCAAGGTGATGGCGCGCGGCGACGACGAGCCCGTGCGTCTTCCCTCGCCGCCGGGCGTTCGCCCGGCCGCCGCGCTCCGGCGCGGCGCGGCGCATTGACGGTCGGCGCCGATGCTCGGTCTTGACGGTTCCTTCACCCGTTATGTCGGGCGCCTGTTCACCATCCGCTTTGCGGGGCTCCTTCTGTTCTTCGTCATCATCCTGCAGATGCTCGACCTCCTCAACCAGTCGGAGGCGATCACGGCGGCCCCCGGGGCCGGCGCTGATTCGATCATTCGCTACATTTCGCTGCGCGCGCCGCAGATCGCCAGCCAGTTCACGCCCTTCGCCGCGCTCCTGGCGACCGTCATCACGTTGGCCTCGCTCAATCTGTCGAGCGAGATCGTCGTCATGCGCGCTGCGGGCATGTCGATCCACCGCGTCCTGCGGCCGATCGGCTTCGCCTGCCTCCTGATCGCGGTCGCGCATTTCGTGTTCCATGAAAGCGTCGTCGTCGACGCCGCCGCCGAGCTTGAGTATTGGGACGCCAATGATTTCGAGGTCGGCCTAAAGCATGACGCCTCGACCCGCACCAATCTGCGCCTGCAGCTCGACGACGAGATCGTCTCGGCGGCCTCGGCGGCGCGCACCGACGAAGGGGTCCGGCTGTCGAACGTCGTCATTTACGATCTTGATCCTTCGGGGCTCGCGCAGAGCGTGATCGAGGCGAGGACGGCGCTTTTCGGCGAGGGGGGCTGGCGGCTTCTCGACGTCCGCGCCCCCGGCGTCGACCGCGTCAGCCCCCCTGTCGCCTCGATGCCATGGGCGACCTCGCTCAATCCCGAGACGCTTTTTGCGCTGTCGCTCAATCCCGACCGCGCCGGCATGGCGACGCTGATGCGCCAGATCAGCCAGATTAAGCGCGACGGCGCCGACGCCGGCGCCGCCACGACCTCGCTGCTGGCGCGGTTTTCAAAGCCGATGGCGACCCTGCTGATGCCGCTTCTCGGCGCGATTGCGGGCTTCGGCGTCAGCCGGCAAGGCAACCAGCTCGTTCGCGCCACCGCCGGCGCCGGACTCGGCTTTCTCTACTTTGTCGCCGAGAACCTCATGCTTGCGGTCGGCAAGCTCGGGGCGGTTCCGCCGATGCTGGCGGCGTTCTTCCCTTTCGCGCTGTTCCTGGTCGTCGGCTTCGCGATCCTTCTCGCCATGGAAAACTGACGCGTCGGCGCGGCGCGCCCGTTCCCCCGCCGGGCTTGGCCCGCTAGAAGGCGCCGATGTCCGCGCGCGTCATTTCCCTTGGCTGCCGCCTCAACCTCGCCGAGGGCGAAGCGATGCGGCGCATGGCGGCGGCGGCGGGGCTTGAGGACGCGGTCGTCGTCAATTCCTGCGCCGTGACCCGCGAGGCCGTGCGCGAGACGCGCCAGAAGATCCGCCGGGCCCGTCGAGAGAATCCTTCGGCGGCGATTGTCGTCACCGGATGTGCGGCGCAGATCGAGCCCCAGGTCTTCGCCGCCATGCCGGAGGTCGACGCCGTCATCGGCAATGACGAGAAGCTGAAAGCCGCAACCTGGAAGACGCTTGCTCGCGGTGCCGCAGGCGCGGTCCTCGTCAACGACATCATGGCCGTGCGCGAGACGGCGCCCCACTTCGTCGACGGCTACGGCGACCGGGCGCGCGCTTTCCTGCAGGTGCAGAACGGCTGCGACCACCGCTGCACCTTCTGCATTATCCCGTTCGGCCGCGGACCCTCGCGGTCGGCGCCCGCCGCTGACGTCGCCGAGGGCGCGCGCCGGCTTGTCCGCAGCGGCCACAAGGAGATCGTGCTGACGGGCGTCGACATGACCTCGTGGGGCGCCGACCTTCCCGGCGCGCCCAAGCTCGGCGATCTCGTTCGCCGGGTGCTCGACGAGGTCCCGGATCTATTCCGCTTGCGCCTCTCCTCGGTCGATTGCGCAGAGATCGACGAGGCGCTCTTCGCTGCGCTGACGGGCGAGGCGCGCGTCGCGCCCTACCTCCACCTGTCGCTGCAGGCGGGATCGGACCTCATCCTGAAGCGCATGAAGCGCCGTCATCGCCGCGCCGATGCGATCGCGCTCGCCCGCGCTTTGCGCGCCGCCCGGCCCGAGATCGCGCTCGGGGCCGATTTCATCGCCGGCTTTCCGACCGAAACCGAGGATGATTTCGCGCAAACGCTGTCGCTGATCGACGAGGCGGGGATCAACTTCGTCCACGCCTTTCCGTTCTCGGCGCGGCAGGGCGCGCCGGCGGCGCGGATGCCCGGCGTCGCCGCGCCGGCGATCGCGGCGCGCGCCAAAGCCCTGCGCGAGAAGGGCGCAGAAGCGACGGCGGCGTTTCTGGGCGGTCTCGTCGGAAGAGAGGAGGTTGCCGTCGTTGAGAGCGGCGGGCGCGCCCGGCTCGGCAATTTTGCGAGCGTCAGGCTCGGCGCGTCGGCTGGTGGGCCCGGCGATCTCGTGCGCGTGCGGCTCGCTGCGCGCGAGGGCGACATGCTGCGGGGAGAGATCCTCGAGGGGGGTGCCGCCGTCGCCGGCAAAGAAAAAGCCGCGCCGGGATAAGATCCACGGACGCGGCTTGGGTAGT
Organism: Parvularculaceae bacterium; assembly: GCA_046296195.1. Lineage (GTDB taxonomy): Bacteria > Pseudomonadota > Alphaproteobacteria > Caulobacterales > Parvularculaceae > Amphiplicatus. The sequence goes on from JBKBLR010000001.1 coordinate 258,986, forward strand.
CGTGGTGGTTGCAGCCTTAAGCCGCTTTCGCTTTGGCGCGCTTCGCCCGCTTCTTCTTCGCGGCCGGCTTCGCAGCCTTCTTGGCGGTCTTCTTCGCCGCGCGCTTGGCCGCGGGTTTGGCGGCTTTTCTTTTGGCCTTAGCCATGCACGTCTCCATGAAAAAGGCTGACTTGTTTCAGCCGTCGTGAAACAAGTTGCTGCTCCGCGGATTCTGGCAAGCGAAAAATGACGAACACGAGAAATTTTTTGGGCGGCCTGTTCGGAAAAAAGCACGCGGGCGTCGACGCCGAACGCGCCGACGCGCCGGCGAAAAATGCCCCGCCTACGGACGGTTCGCCCGCGCCGGCGCCGGAGAAGCAGGGGTTCTTCCAGCGTCTCGCCGCGGGGCTTTCTCGCTCGTCACAGAAGCTCTCCGACGGCGTCGCCGCTATCTTCACGAAGAAAAAGCTCGATGCGGAAACCCTCGCCGAGCTTGAGGAGCTGCTGATCGCCGCCGATCTCGGGATCGACGGCGCGGCCGCGGCGACGGCCTCACTCGCCAAGGACCGCTTCGACCGCGAAATAACCGACGCTGAAGTCAAGGAAGCGCTCGCCGCGCATATCGCCGGCGTCCTCAAGGACTATGAGAAGCCGCTGACGATCGACCGGGCGCGCGCGCCGCATGTCATTCTTGTCGTCGGGGTGAACGGCGGCGGCAAGACGACGACGATCGGCAAGCTCGCCGCGCGCTTCCGCGATGAAGGCCTTAAGGTCGCGATCGCGGCCGGGGACACGTTCCGGGCCGCGGCGATCGAACAATTGAAGGTTTGGGCCGAGCGCGCCGGCGCTGAGTTCCACGCCAAGGCGCCGGGCGCGGACGCCGCCGCGCTCGCCTATGAGGCGCTGACGAGCGCGCGGGCCGCGGGCGCCGACGTCCTGCTGATCGACACCGCGGGCAGGCTTCAGAACCGCAAGGAGCTGATGGACGAGCTCGCCAAGATCGTGCGGGTGACCGCCAAAGTCGATCCGACAGCGCCCCATGACGTCCTGCTCGTTCTTGATGCGACGGTCGGCCAGAACGCGCTTGCGCAGGCGGACGCCTTCCGCGAGATCGCCGGCGTCACCGGCCTCGTGATGACGAAGCTCGACGGGACGGCGCGGGGCGGGGTGCTGGTCGCGCTCGCCGCGCGCCAGAGACTGCCCATCCATTTCATCGGCGTCGGCGAGGGGGCTGGCGACCTGCAGCCTTTCAACGCCGCGGCCTTCGCGCGCGCCCTGATGGGGCTCGACCTGATTTAGGTTTCCGCGCTTCGGTGTTAGGCCGATAAGGCCCTTCGTTCGATCCGCCCCAATGGGCGCCAACCCCGGACCCGTCCCATGCCCGCCGTCCGCCTATCCGGTCGCGCCAAGTTCCTGGTCGATTTCGGCCCGCTGCTTGTGTTTTTCATCGCCTATTTCTTCGGCGCGCGGCTCGCGCCCGCGTTCGGGCATACGATCGCGCCCGGCGAGGAACTCTTTCTGTCCGTGCAGCTTTTCCTGCCCGCCTTCGCCGCCGCATTTCTCTACAGCGTCTGGCGCGAGCGCCGCATTGCGCCGATGCTGCTCGTGTCAGGGCTTGCGGTCGGCGTGCTTGGCGGACTGACGCTCGTTTTTCACAACAAGACCTTCTTCTACATGAAGCCGACGATCGTCTATGCGCTGTTCGCGCTGACGCTCGCCGGCGGGCTGATGAGCGGACGCAATTTCCTGAAGACGCTGTTTGACGGCGCGCTGAACCTTCCCGACGGCATCTGGCGCACGCTGACGCGCCGCTATGCGGTTTTCTTCGCCTTGCTCGCTGCGGCGAACGAGATCGCCTGGCGATGGCTCGCGCGCGACTGCGACCTCACCTCGATAGGCGCGGCCTGCGCCGGCGAGGCGGCGTGGGTGAACCTCAAGATCTGGGGCTTCACCGCGGTCAATCTCCTCTTCGCGGTCGCGCAGGCGCCCTTTCTTGCAAAGCACGCGCAGGAGGGGCTTCCGGCCAGGAACACGGGGCCGGCGGCCGCGCCCTCAGAGCCCGTCGACCGGATTTGAGAAGGTCGGGAAATCGGCGCGGCCTTCGACCTCCTTCCATTGCCGAAGCGCCCAGCCGACGGTCGGAAAAGCGATGTCGGGCCAGGGGATTTTTTCCCAAGGGAGCAGACCGACCTCGAGGCTTTCAGGACCGGCGGCGCAGTCCGGCGTCGCAAGTCGCGCGCGAAACATGATTTGCACCTGCGAAATCCGCGGCACGCTGTAAACCGCGAGCATCCGCTCAAGGATGATTTGCGCGCGCGCCTCCTCAAAGGCCTCGCGCCTTGCGCCGTCCTCGACCGTCTCGCCGAGTTCGAGATAGCCGGCGGGCAGCGTCCAGAAGCCTTTGCGCGGCTCGATCGCCCGCCGGCAGAGGAGGATCCGTCCCTCGAACGAGGCGATCGAGCCGACGACGATCTTCGGGTTCTTGTAGTCGACGAAGCCGCAATGGCCGCACACGTCGCGCGCCCGGTCGTCGCCGACGGGAACAGCCTTCTCGAACCGTTGGGAAATCGCCGGTTTTTCGACCATAGTCCGCATCCTTACAAAGGATTTCTCACAATTATCCCGTCCGCGGATAATCCGTAGAAGGCGCTTTTACGGCGGCGCGGCGACGCAGGGCGTTGAATTTCGCGCGAGCGCTTACGATAATCCTTGACCAGAGGCCTGATCCAGTCAAAACGGGCCTTATTCGCCCGCGTTGCGGGCGCGCATGAAGCGCGCGCTGCGCGGCGTGAAATCAAAGACCAAAACGGCGTCCGGCGGACCGGGCGCGGACCTTCAGGGAGCAATAACCGCATGGCTTACGATCTCAGGAAATCCCCCGGCCACCTCCTCCGCCGCGCCCAGCAATATGCGCATGACCTGCATGCGAACGCGGTCGGCGCAGACGGCCCGACGCCCCGGCAGTTCGAGGTCCTGCATGTGGTGTCGAAGAACGACGGCCTCAGCCAGACCGATCTCGTGCAAGCGACCGGAATCGACCGGTCGACGCTCGCCGACATGATCGCGCGCATGTTGAAGAAGGGGCTGCTGTCGCGGTCGCGCACGAAGGAGGACGCCCGGGCGAACGCGGTCAGCATCACCGCCGCCGGCAAGCGCGTTCTGTCGGGCGCGATGGCGGGCGTTGCGAAAGCCGACGCCGGAGCCCTCGCCGTCCTGCCGAAGGCGCAGCAGGCGGGGTTCATCAAGGCGCTCGCCGCCTATGCCGATGCGATCGACAAGATGAACGCGCCGGCGCCGGCGAAGAAGGCCGCCAAGACCAAGAAAAAGGCCGCCCGCAAAAAGGCGAAGCGCCGGTAAGACGTCGTTCCGGACAATTTTCAGGGCCGCCCGTGCCTCCGGGCGGCCTTGTCGTGCGCGCCTTGGCGCTCATAGCCGCCGAGCGTCAGCATGCGGTCATACATCACGAGCGCGGCGGCGACTGAAAGATTGACGCAAAAGCGCATCGGGATCTTCACAAGATGGGCGCAGCGCGCCTTGGCGGCCTCCGAAAGGTCGCCCTTCTCCGGCCCGAGGAGATAGGCCGCCTTCAGCGGATGGCGGAAGGCGGGCAGGTCGACCGCGCGCTCGTCAAGCTCGACCCCGACGAGGACGCACTCCCTCGGCAGCGCCATCTCGTTGAGGCTCGCCCATTGGTAGAGGGGCAGGTGGCCGGCGCTTTTCGACGTGTCGGCAAGCTCGGCCTCGCGCCGGTCGAGCGGGGAGCCGATGGTGAAGGCGAAGCTCGCCCCGAAGGCGTGGCCGGTGCGCAAGACGGCGCCGAGATTCATCGGCTTTGAAATCCGCTCCGACCCGATGCCGAAATAACCACGCATGCCGCATGAGACCCCTTTCGGCCCATGGTGGCAGAGGCGCCGGGCGGAGTTCAACCGCGTCGGGCGTTGATCGGCCGGGCGCGGCGCCTGAGAGAGGGGCCGGTGGGACGAGGCGGAGAGGACGCATGGAGGATTTTCTAGGGACGGCGGCGGCGCTGCTGACGACGGCGTCCTTCCTGCCGCAGGCGATCCGCGTCATCCGCACGAACGACACGCGCGCGATCTCGCTCGTCATGTATCTGATGTTCACGGTCGGCGTCGGGCTGTGGTTCGCCTACGGCCTTGCGCTCGGCAGCGCGCCGATCATCCTTGCGAACGCCGTGACGTTCCTGCTGGCCGCGGTCATCCTGACCCAGAAGGTCCGCCACCTGCTTCAGGCGGCGGGAAAGGGTGCGCCATGACCTCCGCCGGATTTGCAAAGCCCGCGCACCCTTATTTCCTGTCGCATTCGGTCGGCCTCTTGCCGCTCGGCGCGGAAGCGGGCCTGTCGCGGGCCTTTTTCAATCCCTGGGCGGAGGGCCGGGCCGATCTGTGGCCGCGCTGGCTCGAGAGCGTTGAGGCGTGGCGGCGCGCGCTCGCCCCGGTCATCGGCGCTGATGCGGGCGATATCTGTCCGCAGACGAACATCTCCTCGGCGCTCACGAAGATTCTCTTTTCGCTGCCGGAGACGCCTGGCCGCCGCAAGATCGTCCTCACCGAAGACGATTTCCCGACAGCCGGCTTCGTGCTCGAGCAGGGGCGCCGGATCGGGCTAGCGCCGGTCCTCCTCAAGGGCGGCGCACGGCTCGCCGACCCAGATGCCTGGGGCGAGGCCTTCGCGGGCGACGTGCGGCTTCTCCATGTCACGCATGTGTTTTCGAACCGCGGCGTCAGGACGCCCGTCGCCGAGATCGTCCGGCGCGCGCGCGAGAACGGCGTCGTCGTCATTGTCGATGTCGCGCAGTCGGCGGGGGCCGTTCCCGTCGAGGCGGCGCGCTGGGGCGCCGATTTTCTCGTCGGCACGTCGATCAAATATCTCTGCGGGGGCCCGGGCGCAGCCTTCCTTGTCGTTAGGCCGGGGGGCGCGGCGACATGGGCCCCGGCCGACGTCGGCTGGTTCAGCCATGAGAATCCGTTCGAGTTCGACATCCGCCGTTTCCGCTACGCGCCGGGCGCGGCGCGGTTCTGGGGCGGCACGCCGTCGGTCGCGCCCTTCATTATCGCGCGCGCCGGCGCCGAGGCGATCGGGGCCGCCGGCGCCGAGGCGATCGAGATGCGGACGCAAGGTCTTCTCGACCGGCTTCTCGCGCGACTGCCGGCGGAGGCGGTCAGCTCGCATGCGAAGCGCGGCGAGCGCGGCGCGGCGATCATCGTCCGTCCACGGCGCATGGACGAAGCGCGCGCGGCGCTCGCCGAAGAGAAGATCGCCCATGACGAGCGCATGGGAGGCTTCCGGTTCTCCGTTCATCTTTATACGGAGGAGGAGGAGGTCGAGCATCTCGCCGCCGTGCTTGCGGCCCACTGCTGAGGCCGCGCCTATAATGCGAGCATCAGCGTGACGGGGACGTGGTCCGACGGGCGCTCCCAGCCGCGGCAGCGGTCGTGGATGCGCATGGCGTCGGCGCCGTCCGACAGCGCCGCTCTTTCAAGCGCGGGCGAGACCCAGATGTGATCGAGCCGGCGGCCGCGGTTCGATTGGCGCCAGTCGGCGGCGCGGTAGGACCACCATGTGTAGAGCTTTTCGGGCTCGGGGATGAGGGCGCGCGCGACATCGGTCCAGTCGCCGGCCTCGGCCGCCTCGTCGAGAAGCCCGACCTCGACGGGCGTGTGCGAGACGACGTCGAGCAGCTGCTTGTGCGACCACACGTCGTGTTCGCGGGGGGCGACATTGAGGTCGCCGACGAGCACTTCCTTCTTCTTCGACTTGCCGCGGCCCGAAAAGCGCGACCGGAGGTCCTTCAGGAAGGCGAGCTTGTGCGCGAACTTCTCGTTTTCGTCTGGGTCCGGAAGATCGCCGCCGGCCGGAACGTAGAAATTGTGGATGCGCACCCCGCCGATGGTCGCCGCGATATGGCGGGCGTCGTCCTTGCCGCAGAACTGTTCGGCCTCGACGTCCTTCAGGGGCGTCCTGGCGAGAATGGCGACGCCGTGATAGCCGGCCTGGCCCGAAACCGCCTGATGCGCGTAGCCGGCGCTCGCGAGCGCTTTCCCCGGGAATTGGTCGTTCCGGCACTTGATCTCCTGCAGGCAGAGGACGTCGGGCGACTCCTCCGCGAGAAATCGGACGATCTGGTCGATCCGGAGGCGGACGGAGTTGATGTTCCAGGTGGCGATCTTCATGGCGCGGGCCGGTTGAGGGGGAAAGCGCGCGACCATAGCGGCGGCGCGGCGGCGTGCAACCCGATTGAAAGGGGCCGGCGAACGCGCAATGGGCCTCCCGTGCCTGACCTTTCCATGGTTCTTCCTGACGGCGTCGGCCCCGTCGCGGCGGCGATCGTCGTGGCCGCGAGCTTTTTCACGTCCGCGCTGACGGCGGCGTTCGGGCTCGGCGGGGGCCTCGCGCTGCTCGGCGTCATGGGGGCGCTGTTTCCGCCGGCGGCGGTCATTCCGGTTCACGGTCTCGCCCAGCTCGGCTCCAACGCCGGACGTTTCTGGCTGCAGCGCGCGTCGGTCGTCTGGGAGATCGCGGGCTGGTTTGCGGCCGGCTCGCTGATCGGCGCGATCATCGGCGCGCGGCTCTTTGTCGAGGTTCCCGAGCGCCTTCTCCAGGCGTTGATAGGGGCCTTCGTGCTGTTGACCGTGTGGGGGCCGAAGCCGAAGGGCTTTTCGCCCGGCGTCAGGACCTATGCCGTCACCGGAGCGGCAAGCGCCGTGCTGTCGATGTTTGTCGGCGCGACCGGCCCGATCGCCGCGGCGATGGTCGGGGCGGCGCGGCTCGACAAGCTGAAGACCGTGGCGACGCACGCTGCGGCGATGACGGCGCAGCACCTGCTGAAGGCCCTGGCCTTCGGCTTTGTCGGCTTCGCCTATGCCGATTGGGCGTTTCTCATTCTCGCCATCGTCGCGGCGGGGTTCGCGGGGACGAGCTTCGGGACGAAGGCGCTCCACGCCATGCCGGAAGCGCGCTTCCGACAGGGCTTCACCCTGATCCTCACCTTTTTCGGCGTTTATTTGATCGGCGGGGCGATCATCGGGTGAGCGGCGAGGGGCCAAGGCCGTCTTTCATCAGCGGCCTTAGAACACGTTGAGCGACGAGCCCGTCACGCCGACCGGCCAGCGCCCGAACTCAAACAGCCGGAATTTCGCCGTAAACGGATGATCTTCGGCGTCGAAATCCGGGTCCATCGCAGCGATGAGGACGAGCATCGCCTGATGCGCGGCCTGCACCGCGGCGCCGACGGCGAGCTGCTGCTGCGCCTCGTCCTCGACGTCCCAGATATAGCTCGCCTGCTCCATCGCCTCGCGCGCAGGCTCGGCGACGCGCTCGGCGATCAACGTCATGGCGATCTTCAGCGCCTCCTCCGAGAGGAGATCGAGAGCGCGGGCGGTCAGATCGGCGCGCAGGAGCTCCTCCGCCTCCCAGGCGGGGCTGTTCCAATCATTGTGTTCGGCTGCGGCGGCGGCGTCGTCCCAGTCGACAAGGATCGCAACCTCGGCGTCCGGAAAGCCGAGGCCGTCCGCGTAAGTGCGCGCCGCAGCGCGCGCGCCGCGCGACATCGGTTCGCCGAGATTGGAAAACCACGGCAGCCCCTCGAGCGAATGCGCAAACCGTCGGACGCGGGCGAGCGCCGGCAATTCGCGCTCAAGGCGTTCGAGATCGGAATCGTCCATGTGGGCGATGTAAGCTCCCGACCGGCGACAAAAAAGCGCCCGATGCTGGATCACAGCACCGGGCGCCAAGCTGCGCTGTTGCGCCTACGCCGGGAGGGGATAATCCGGCGGCCGGAGCGGCGACCGAACCTGCTAGCGGGGGGGCAACGCCGGTTCGGATAAGTGCCGCCTCAACACTGTTACTCTAACGCCGCAACGGCGGAAATTTCAATAGCAAAATTCAGAAAAAGCTTGCGTGTGACCCCTTGACCAACGGTTTTGTGATCGAATCCGGGACGGATTCCGCAAACTTGCTAGTTTCTAATGAAGGCGCCGCCGGCCTCTGGCGTGCGAAACAGGCGGTTGTCCAGTTTTTCCCCAAGCTTCGGGTCGATGAGCTCGACGAGGGTGACGCCGCCTTGCGGATCGGTGACCGCCCATTGGCGCACCGCGAGATCCGGCGCCGAGAGATAAAGCGTCAGGGCGCCTTCGGTTTTCTCGTCTGTCGACACCCAGGTGACGGCGATGCCGTCCTCGAAACGCTCGACGCCGGCGAGTTTCGCATCGCCGATGTCGATGCGCTTCGACAGCAGGAATTTCAGGGGCGTCTTGCCGAGCGGATAGCTGTCGGTCGTTTCGAGCTTCCTGTTCTCGACATAGACCATGCCGCCCGAGCCGACGATGGTAAGGGGCGAAGGATCATCATAATCGAAACGCACCTGCCCGGGCCGGCGCAGCCTGACCTCGCCGGTCGCGACCGCCCCCGACGGGGCCGTCTGGCGGAACTTCGCCGAGAGCGTGGTGATCGATTCAACGGATTTCAACGCCGCGTCGGCGATTTCCTCATCGGCGCGATCGGCGAAAGCGAGTCGCGAGGCGGGCTTTGACACCGCGATGTCGGCTGCAGGCGCCGGTTTTGAATCAGTCGCGGCGGCCTTGGGCGCCGGCGCCGCGGCGGCGGCGACAGCCGGCGCGGCGATTGCAAAACTTGCTTCGGCGCAAAAGAGCGCGGCGGATGTCAGAAGTCCGGCGATCATCATAGCCTCCAGCCGATTGCGGCCCCCTTAGCCTCTTCAAGGGGATGGCGAAAGCGCGGGGGCGCGCGGGCGAAATTGCGGCGCGCCCGTCCTTCGCCCTCACAAGCCTGTCAGGCGAGCGCGTTCACTTCATCATCGCTGAGCGCGCGCGCTTCCTCGACCAGCATGATCGGAATGCCGTCGCGGACGGGATAAGCGAGGCGCGCCTTTTTCGAGAGGAGCTCGCCGGCTTCCTTTCGATAGACGAGGGGGCCCTTCGTCTGCGGGCAGACGAGGATCTCGAGGAGGCGCGGATCGAGATCGGTCGGGCGGTCGGCGTCGGGGCTCATTGCGGCGTTCCGGTCATTGCAAGGTAGGTTCGGCCGGCGGCTCGCCGACACTCATGCGCATCAGCGCGATGAGGCAGTCGGCGCGGTCGGCGACGGCGCCCGCTTCCAGGAGCGCCTGTTTTTCATTCGGCGCGAAAGGGCAGCCCATGGCGAGCGAGTTGACGAGCGCTTCGGTCGGCGCCCCCGCCGCTTCCTTCCAGTCGGTCGAAAGTCCCTCTGAGGCGAAATAGTCGCGCATCGCCGCGAACAGTCTTTCGCGGTCGACGCCGGCGGCGGACGCATCTTCAAGACTGTCGTTCGCAAAGTCGCGATAGTCGGCGCGCACCTGGCGATAAGGGGTCGTGACGCCGAGCTCCTCGCCGACTCGAAAGCGCATGACGCCGCTCAGCGTGATGAGGTAGCGCCCGTCGACGGTCTCCTGGTACCCGGTGATGCGCCCGGCGCAGCCGACGTCATAGATCGGCGGCGCGCCCGCCGGCGCCGGCTCGCGCGGCTGGATCATGCCGATGATGCGCTGGCCGGAGAGCGCATCGTCGACCATCCTCAGATAACGCGGCTCGAAAATGTTGAGCGGCAGGAGGCCCTTCGGCAGGAGGATCGCCCCGGTCAGGGGAAAGACAGGAATGACCGCAGGCAATTCGCGCGGATTGCGCCGAAACGGCTCTCGCGCCGGGGCCGTCACGAAAACAGCGCCGACGACAGGCGCCGGCGTCCCGACAGCGTTTGCGGGTGTTTCGGCCCCAGGGCCTCGAAGATCTGGAGGAGTTTCTTGCGCGCGGCTTCCTCGTTCCAGGCGCGATCGGCGCTCACCATGGCGAGAAGCTCGTCGATCGCCGCGCCCATGTCGCCGCTTGCGGCCAGCGCCTCGGCGAGCGCAAAGCGCGCCTCGAAGTCCTTCGGATTCGCCGCCGCCTTGCGCCTGAGGCCGGCGACGTCGCCGCCGCCCTTTTCGGCGAGCTCGATCTGAGCCTTCACTGCGCTGAAGGCTGCGTCATTCTGCTTCGCCGGCGGCGCGAGCGTCAGCGCCTCGCGTGCGCCGGCGACGTCGCCGGTCGCAAGACGGCAGCGCGCAAGGCCGGCGAGCGCGCGCAGGAAATTGTCATCGCCCGCCTCCTCGGCGATCTGCGCGACCTCGGCGAAGGCCTGAGCCGCGCTCGCCGCGTCGCCCGCCGCGAGCGCCTCGTCAGCGGCGTCGAGCACGTCCTTGAGGTCGGGCGTATCGGCGCCCGCCGCGCCCATGGCGAGCTGGCCTGCCGCCTTCACGAGGCGGTCGATGAAGGTTTTGACCTGACTTTCCGGAATTGCGCCCTGGAAGCCGTCGACAGGACGGCCCTGAAGGAAGGCGTAGACCGTCGGCACCGACTGGATGCGCATCTGCGAGGCCAGCATCTTGTTCTTGTCGATGTCGATCTTGACGAGGCGCACGGCGCCCTTCGCCGCGGCGACCGCCTTTTCGAGCGTCGGGGTCAGCTGCCGGCAGGGCCCGCACCATTCCGCCCAGAAATCGACGATCACCGGCGCCGTCATCGAGGCGTCGAGCACGTCACGCTCGAAGGTTTCGATGGTGGCGTCCTTGATGAAGTCCTTGGCGGCGGGCGCGGCCGAATTCGGACCGGCGGCCGGCGGGCGTAAGCTCATGGGGTCTCTCCTTCGTCGCGTTAGATGACCCTCGAAAGGCGCTTATGCAACCGTCGGCGACGAAAAACCGCCACCCTCAGCCGGTCGGCGCCCCGAGGTTCAAAAGGCGCGGCGCGAAGCCGCAGGCGCGGATGAAGGCAAGCAATCCCGCCGGCGAGACGGCCGTCGATGCGGTGTTCTCAAGCGGGTGGAACCACACCGCGTCCCACCGCATCAGGCCCTCGTCGACCGCGACCTCGGCGAGGGCCCTGGCGCTGTCATTGAGGAGCGCGAAGGGCGTCACGGCGCCCGGAATGACGCCGAGCGTCGCGGTCATGAGGTCCGGCCGGCCGAAGGAGAGCCGGCCCTTCGCTCCGGCGACCTTGCCATAGCCGACGAGATCGACCGCCGTGTCGCAATGACAGATCGTGAGGAAGAGCCGGTCCTTCTTGTCCTTGAGGAAAAGGTTCTTCGAATGCCCGCCGGGCATCGCCGCCTTGAGGTCGCGCCCTTCCTCGACGGTGAAGATCGGCGGATGCTCGACCGTTCGGTGAGCGATCCCCAAGGCGTCGAGGCGGGCGAAGAGGTCGGCGCGTGTCGCTGGCATTGGGCGCAATGGATCAGGGGTTCGGGAGCGGCGTTGCCAAATCCCTAATCCCTAATCCCAAATCCCTGAACCCTGAACGCCTTGCCAAGCCCCGCCCCCTCGGGCATACACGCGGCCTTCGAAACGCCGAGCGGGCGTAGCTCAGGGGTAGAGCATCACCTTGCCAAGGTGAGGGTCGGGCGTTCGAATCGCCTCGCCCGCTCCAGTTTTTCACCTCGAAATCTATTTTATCCGCGCCCGGAACTGCACCGTGAAGGATGGGTTCGGGCTGCCCGCGGCCATCGATCCCTTCGGATTGAGGCAGACGAAGCGGATATCGGGGTCGTAGCCCGCCGCCGCGGCATAGGTGCAGGCGGCGAAGCTCGCCGGCGGGCTCGCGCCCGTCGCGTAGCGCAGGTCGGTCGCCAGCGTGAAGGTGAGGCCCGCGCCGCTTTGGGTGAAATAGACCGCGCCCGACGCCGGACCAGCCCCGTCCATGTCGCCGTTGAAGAATTCGATCTCCGCCGGCAGACGGTCGACGATGAATACGCTGTTGGCGTCGGCGGCGCCGCTTCCGGCGTTCGTCACCGTGATCGAATAGACGACGTCATTGCCCGGAACGGCGAAGAGCCCCGCGGCTGTCGGATCATACATGGCGACCGTTTTCGTCGCGGTCAGCGTCGCCGAAGCAATGCAGACTTGGGAATATTCAAGCCCGTCGATGAAGACGTCGTCATTGTCGACGGTCGTCAGCCGGACATAGCGCGCCCCGCCCGCCGGCACGGTGATGTTCGCGCGTTCGAGCGCGTTCTGGACGAGCGAGGGATAAGTCGCGCCCGGCGCGCCATAGGTCCCCATCGTCGTGTAGCTGACATTGTCGGTCGAGAGCTGGATCGTCACCCGGCCGGTGTTGCCGGCGCCGCCGCTGTCGCGCGCCGCCGACAGGACGAGCGTCGAGAATTGCGGCACGAGCGCGCCGAGATCGAGCACGAAAATGTCGCTTGAGTTGTCGAGTTCCGCGGCGACAGGCCCCGGCGGCGAGGTTCCGAGCGGGGCGAGGGCGCCGAGCGCGCGCGCTGGGTTGACGACGCCGGTGGAGATTAATGCGCTCGCCGCATTGCCGGTCTGCGAGAGGAGAAGCTGCCCGGCGGGGCATGAGGCCGACGGCGCGCTCGCCTGAATGGTGAGGGCGTAATCCTCGACCTCGCCGTTCGCGGCCGTGCCCGTGGGCGTGAGCCCGCTCGTCGTCGACCACCGGAAGCGGGCATAGGTCTGGCTTGTCGTCGCGCTCGCCGGCGGCGTCACCTGGAAGGCGATGACGCCGCTGCCCGGATTGACGTCAAGGCCGCCGCCGTCCTGCAGGTTCGTCGCCACCTGTTCGCCCGCGTCAAGGAAGTCGCCGTCGCCGTTCCAGTCGATCCACGCCTGCAGGAAGCCGCCGGCGCCGCTGACCGCCGCCGAAATCAGCGCCGGCTGGCTGCGCACCAGCGTCGGGATCGCGACGCCGTCCTCGTCGTCGGCGCCGGTATTGTCGTCGCCATCGGCGCCAACGCTATATTGCGGCGCGACTTCGGCGTCCGGCGCGCCGGAACCGAGCATGACGCCGGCGGCGATGCGATGCGACGGCGCTCCATAGCTCGCCGGCGCGTCGCCATAGTCGACATTGGCGCGGCAGAAGCTGATGTCATGCAGGCTCATGCCCTGCTGGGCGGGGTTGGCGATCGACTGCGGCCCGGCGCGATAGGCGATGGTGATCTGGTCGACAGGGCTGGCGAACTTGATCGTCAGATTGCCGGCGCCGGCGGTGTTTGCAGAATCGTTCGTCCCCGTCGCGACATTGCCCGAGGCGGTGTTGGATGTGCCCGTCGTGAAGGTCGGAGCGTCGGCGGAAACCCCGCCGAGCGTTCCTGTCACTGTTATCTGGTCCTGGAACGAGAACGGCGCCGTCGGGCCGTTGGTGTCGAGGTCGAAGATCGTGAACTCGATCTCGGCGACGCCCTGCCCGGCGGTTCCGGCGGTGATCGTCATCGTCAGGGTTTCTGAGGTGTTCACATAATTGACGACGAAGAGAAGGCTCTGCTGGGTCGGAGAAAGCCCGCCGGTGAGGTCGACCGACTTGAACGGCGTCTGCTGGCCGAAGATGTTGATGAGGCGGTTCGTCGCGCCGGTGAACGCGACGCCGATCGTCTCGCCGCCGACGGCGTAGCTTCCCGACAGCGCGCCCGCCGTCCAGCCGACGCTTCCGCTGTCCCAGTCGAGCGTCTCGGCGGCGGCCCCGCAGGACAGCGCGGCGCGCGCCGGGAGAGCGGCGATGGCGAGGAGCGCGATGATCGCAAGGAGGCGGATCATGGCCGGCCCGTCTCCTGGCCGCGCGGCGAAATGGCGTCGAGTAGGCCCTTCGCCGTGTGCTGATCGAATTTGACGCGCAGTTTGAGGTAAGGCCCGGCCGCCGAATATTCCGCCGCGGCGAAGTCGCGGTCCTCGAAGCCTTCAAAGTTCCAGCCGAAGGAGAGCCAGACGTTCTTCGCCGGCGAAGCGCCGATCGACGGCCCGTAGGAGTATTGGAGCGCGCCCGAATTCCAGGAATAGAGCGCCTCGGCGTGGAACCCGATGTCGATCTTCGCCGTCACGTCGTAGCGCGCCTCGAGCCCTGCGAGCTGCGTGAGGCCGGATAGGTCCGCGCCGTCCGCCGAGAAGGCGGAATATTTGATCCCATGGTTAACGGAGAGTTGAAGGCGCTCGCTCGCCTGCGCGTTGAGCGCGAAATTGTGCACCGCCTTCCAGCTCTTTTGCTCAAGATCGACCGACTGTTGTTTGACGTCGAGGCGGTTGAAAATGACGACGCCGTCGTCATGCGGACGCCACGAGGCGCCGAGGCGCGCTTCAAAGCGGCGCTCGTCGGGGCGGGTCTCATTGTTGTTCTGTTCAAATCGTCCGGCGGCGCCGAAGGAAATCTGTTCGGAAAGCTCCCGCGCCGCCGCGGTCGCCGCCATGTAGCGCTCGCCCTCCTCCGACTTGCGGATCTCGAAACGGCCGGAGCCGCTCGTCGCCTTGTCGCGGAAGCCGGCGCCGACATAGACCGAGGTGAAGGCGCCGCTGGCCTGTTCGAAGGGCGAGCGGGGCCGGTCGGGCACGATGTCGTCGACGCGGTCGACGCCGCCGGCGGTCTTGAGGTCCTCCCGCCGCGAGAGGCCGAGCGATCCTGTCCATTTGTCGGAGAGCTTCACCTGCTGGTCGAGGCCGAAGGTCGCGCCGATGCGCTCGCCGGCATCCTGGCTGAGACGGTCGCCGCTGAAGGTGAGAACGCCGCCGGCCCACGGCTCCGCCTTCAGCCCGACGATCGTGTTCGATTGCGAAACGGCCTCGCCCGACAGCACCTCATGGGTCGCCGACAGCGTGAAACCGTCGAAGAGGCGCTGGTCGAAGCCGAAGCTCGTCCGCGTCGGGAAGAGCGCCGAAGCATCGTCGCCGGCGACCGGCTGCTCACGCGCGGCGCGCAAGGAGAGGCCGAGCTTTTCGAAACGCCGGCTGAGCTGCGCAGTGACGAAAAGTCCTTCGCGATCGGGGCCCGTCTCGGGGCTTTCGCGCACGCCGCGCAGGCCGACCGCGCCGGAGGTTTTGGCGCCGTCCTGGCGAAGCGCGACTTCGGCGATCTCACGCGCGGCGCCGGTGGCGAGGTTTTCCTCGCGGTAGGCCTTCGCCTCGACCGAGCGCGTCGCCGCTTCCGTCGTCAGGCCGCCGTCGAACTCATCGATCCGCACCCGGACTTCCGCGCCATACCGGCGCACGCCGACGGTCGCCGAGGTCTGTTGGCCCAGCCCGAAATCCGGCTCCACCTCGCTGTAATAGGCCTTGGCGTCGAGCCGGTCGCCGGTATGGCTCGCCTCGACAAGGATCGCGTTCGCCTCGCTTGAGCCGGCGGCGCTGTTCCTGAACGAGCGGGCGAACTCGGCGCGCAGCTCCGTCGCGTCGGTAAGATTGACGACGAGGTCGGCGCCGGCGAGGTCGACCGTTTCCGGGGCGGCGTCCGTTCCTTCTTCGTGGATGAAGGTGGCGCCCGCCTCGGCCCGGCCGCCGAGGAATTTCACTGCGCCGCGCCCGCCGGCGGTGAGCGCCCGCTCGACCGGCGCCGAAGTCTCGTAATCGACGAGGATGACATTGGGGTTGAACGCCGCGTCGGCCGCCGGCACGGGCAGGCGGAAGATGATCTCGCCGGTCTCGAAGTCGATCTCGTAGTCGGCGTAACGCTGCAGCGTGACGCTCGACAAGATGACGTCGGGGCGGAAGCGGTCGCGCGTTTCGATGGTGATCGTTTCGGAATTGCGGATCAGCGGCGCGGCCGACAGCCGGTAGCGCCCGGAGGTGCCGTCGGCGGCGATCTCGTCGCGCACAAAGGCCTGGTTGGTGTCGGTCGCAAAGCCGGAGAATTCGAAGCGCTCGCCCTGATAGTCGACGCCGAGGCCTGACAGGCGTCGCGAATAGCGCGCGAGCTTCGAGTCCGTGAGGCCGGAGTCGAAATCGCCGAAGACGCCGCGGAAGGCGTCCTTTTCCGCCTTGAGATAGACGGGATAGCGGCTTTGCGCTTCGTAGTCCTGTGTCGAGCGGTCGCCGAAAATCGGGTAGCGCTCGTCAGGATTGACGTCGAGTAAGAGAGGCCCGTCGGCGCGCTCGCGCTTCTTCGCGCTGTCGCCGGCGAGGGTGACGAGCCAGCCGCCTTTGACCGTCCCCTTGGCGAATCCGGCGATACGCCCGTCGCCGAGTAGATCGGCGGCGGACGGCGCCGTTGCGCCGTCTCGGTCCTCGAGCCGGCCTTCGCCTTCAGCAAGGCCGACGACGATCCAGCCGCGCGGCGCCGGCTTCACATAGGTCTGGAAGGTCCGACGGCGGCCATCCTCGAGCGCGACCTCCAGCCGCAAGGGGCCGGTTTCGACCGTCGGTTCGAGTTCGACGAGCGCGACGCCGTCCTGCCCGACCGGAATTGAGGACAGCGCCGACAACGGTTCGTCGAGCGCATTGCGCTCCTCGGCGCGCGCGCGCGCGACCGTGCGGTAAGGCGCCGACACCTCGACAGCCAGAAGCCGGCCGGCCCTGACTGGCCGACCGGCGCCGTCGGTGACGCGAATGGCGACGACAGGACGCGATTTCCCGTCTGCGAAGAGCGAACTTCGATCTTCAAGCAGCGCCGCGCGTTCGGCGCGGCTGATGAAGGGCACGACGCGTTCAACCCGCGCGACCTCGACGCCGGCTTCATTGCGCAACCTCGCCACAAAGACGTTTTCTCCTTCCCGGAGATCGACGCCCTTCCAGCGCGTCAGCGCCGCCGTGCGCTGAAGGTTGACCTCGCGCCCATCGAAATTCTCCGGCGGCGTTTCCCGGCCGTTGAGGTAAAGCGTCGGTCGAAGGGCCGGGTCATGCCTGACGCCGAGATTGATGCTCGAAGCGGACGGCGTCATGCCCGGCGTCGGATAGACGAAGTCGTTGCCGGCGGCCTGGCCGTTCAGCCAGGCCTTGTCGAATTTGAGGTAGTCCGTATCGGGATTGACCGCCTCCGGCGCCGTCCCGGCCGCCGCCGGCGCCGGTTCGCGCAGCTTCGTCACATGGAAGTTCGCCCGCCATACCGCCCCGCCGCGCGCGTCGACGAATTGCGAGCCGGCGCTGCCGGCGTGACGGGTGTTGTCGCGGCAGAGGACGAGGCCATACCCGTCGGGAAGACTTTCCTCGTCGACCTGGACGACGTGGGTGCGCGGGCTCACCCCTTCGAAATGGTAGAGCCCGTTCTCGTCGCTGACGGTGGTGAAGCCGTTTTCGAGGTAGAGCCGGACGCCCTCGACGCCCTTCGCCTTGACGGGAGCCTCGCAGCCGTCCTCGACGATGCGGCCGATGATGGTGAGCGAGGAGCGGAGGAAATCGTCGACGACGTCAACGACCGCCTCGGCCCGGTTTGAAACCGGCGCGCCGGCGGCGTTGACCCCTTGCGCGCTGTTGACCGCGGGCCCGAGCGGGGCGCCGGCGGTGACTTCAGCGACATAGGTGATCGTGATCCGTCCGCCTGGCGGCAAGAGACCGGCGTCGAGGGTCAGGGTGCGGCCGTCGGCGGCGATCGTGGGGTCGGTGATCGCCGACCCATCTGCCCGGGCCGAGCCCTTCTGGTAGCGGAAGGCCACGGGCAGCGTGTCGACGAGGCGGGCCGGGACCGCGGTCGCGCCGCGGTTCTCGACCGTCAGGCGGTAGCGTACGAAATCGCCCGCCGAGGCGGTCGAAGCGCCGGCGGCTTTCGTGAGCAGAACCTCCGTCGACGGATCGAGCGGATAGTCGAGTTCGAGGTCGGCGGCGCCGGTCAGCGTGAAGGGGGCCCCGTATGACCCCGGAATGATGGTAAAGGGCGCGTTGGCGAGGGAGTCGAACGCCGGCGGCAGGACTGAGGACGGGCCGGTATAGCCGGCGGGCGGCGTCACCAGGAGCCGGTAGGTCCCCGGGGCCATGATCGGAAACACGAACTGGCCGGGATTGAGCGCGTAGACCATGCCGCCCGCGTCGGTGACGGTCGAGCCGGTGGTGATGGTCGACGGGTAGGCCGACACGCCATCAATCCCGAAGACCGCCGCAGGCAGGCCGGTCGCATCATCGACGATCGTCACCACGACGCCGTCGAGCAGCGCGCCGGTCAGGCTGTCGAAGACGCGCCCGAACGGATCGACGCCGGCGTTGGCGGTCGAAACCTCCGTCGCGTCGAACGGGTCCTGATAGCGGGCGGTGAGGGTTTGCCCGTGCGCGATGGTCAAGACGGCGTCGTCGGTGACGGGCGTTCCGTTGGCGGAGGGAATCCAGGCGAAGAATTCGCCGGTGTTCGGGCCGCTTTCGAACAATCGCAGCGTCACGAAATCGCCGTTTTCCGTTGAGATCGTGGCGATGATCGTTTCAATCAGCGCCGGATCGCCGTTCTGGCCGGGATCGGTGACGCGGATGATGACCGGCTCGCCGACGAAATAGGCGGACGCGGGCGCAAGCGGCACGGGCGCAGCGGTGTTGACTGTCGCCCCGCCCGCCGTCACCAGCGGCCCGACCGGCTGGAACGGGCCGCCGGCGCCGTTCTGATAGAGGGCGCCGTTGAGCTGCGTCGGGACCGCCGAGGAAGTTGTCGGCGCATAGCGGAAGAAGTCGATCGTCGACGGCGTGCGGTGCGCTTCGATGGTGAAGATCGCATCCGGCGTCGTCAGCGTCGACGTCACGCCGCCAAGCGTGAACTCGATCTGCGCGCGATTGACGACCTGCGTTCCGAGCGGAGCGGCGAAGGCGGCGAGAGGCGCGACCGCGAGCAACGCCGCGGCGCCGATCCGCCGCATCAAGCCCGCTATCAACCCCCGCCTGATCACGCCACCCCGATCCCCTTCGGCCCACTCTTTCGACCGCCCTCTAAGACGCCGCCGCCGCACCGGGGTTTCCGGGCGGCGGCGGTCATGAGGAATTGACCCTTTCCGCCCGCGCCTATCTGACGAGCGCGCGGATGGTCACCGTGCCCGTCGCGCCCGGCGCGAGCGACGCGCCGGTGAGCGAAACGGCGCAGGCGGTCGTGCAGCCGCCCGCCGGATTGGACAGCGTGCCGGCAACCGAGAAGCCCGACTGAGCCGAGGATACGAACTGCACTTCGTCCGGCAGGACGTCGCTGATCGCGATGTTGGTCGCGGTCGCCGAGGCGCCGGCGGCGTTCGAGGCCGAGATCACATACTCGACGCAGGCGCCGGGCGTCGCAAAGCCGCCGGTGATGGTGTCGGTGGCGCAGTTCGTCGGATTGGTGCGGACGACCGCGACCGTCTTGTTGGCGGTGAGCGATGCTGCGGCGACCGTATAGCGCCCGGTCGCGGAATGCGCGCCGTCATTGGCGACGTCTTCCGGCGCGCCGGCCGTGCCGGCGCCGTCGGCGAGGACATCCTGCGCCGCGCCGGTCAGCGTGTTCGTGGCCGCCGCGGTTATCTCCGTGCCGGGCGTCGAGGCGTAGGCGGGATCGAGCGAAACCGTCGGGAAGTAAGAGTCGGCGATCAGGATGACGTCGTCGAACTGTCCGTCCGTCGCGCTGATCGGCACGTTGGCGGTCAGGATCACCCAGATCGTCGCGTCCGGGGCGACGTCCGCGGTGACGCCTGCGCCGAGCGTGTAGGCCGTGCCCGCGCCAGCGTCGTCGACGCCCGGCGTGAAGACGCCGTCATTGCCGGCGTCGGCGTAATAGACCGCTGAATAGGTTCCGATGTCGAGCGTGTCGGCGCCGACGTCTTTGAGCGACAGGCGCCAGGCGGTGTTGTCGTTGCCGCTGTTGAGGACGCCGTAAACGACGCGCGCGCCGATCTGGCCCGGCGACACGGTCGCGTTCGAGACCGTCGTCACCGTGAGGTCGACCTTGCGGTCGACGGTGAAGAGCGTCGGCGCGCCCGATGTGTCGATCTGCGTCTGCGCGACGCCGCCGACCTGATAGTCGAGCGTGAAAGAGTTTGAGACGGTGGCGCCGGCGCTGACGCCGGCGGCGTAAGCGGGCGCGGCGCCCAGGACCGCGGCGGCCGCCGCACCGAAAAACGCAACGCTCCGCAGAGCGCGGCCGAGACTCTTCATGCGCAATTCCCCAT
>JBKBLR010000002.1:0-147868 GCA_046296195.1 Parvularculaceae bacterium
TGCCGCTGCTGCGTCAAAAGATCCGGCGGCGAAGGCTGCAGCGCCTCCTGCTAAGGCGCCGGCGGCGCCCGGCGCCGAGCTGATCCGCCAGCATGAACTGGTCGAAAAGGTCCGCGCCTTCGACCCGCAGGTCGACGAAGACCTCCTGAACCGCGCCTATGTGTTTTCAATGGTCGCTCATGGCGACCAGACGCGGAAATCGGGCGACCCCTATTTCGTCCATCCGCTCGCCGTCGCCGACATCCTCGCCGACCTCAAGGCGGACCCTGCGACCGTCGTCACCGCGCTCCTTCATGACGTCGTCGAAGACACCGACGTGACGGTCGAGGATATCGCCGCAAGGTTCGGGGATGAGGTCGCGCGGCTCGTCGACGGCGTTACGAAACTCTCGAAGATCGAACTGAAGTCCGAGGCTTCGAAGCAGGCCGAGAATTTCCGCAAGCTCGTCGTCGCGATGGCGGATGACGTGCGCGTCCTCCTCGTCAAGCTCGCCGACCGGCTCCACAACATGCGCACGCTGCACCATGTGCCGGACCCGGAGAAGCGCAAGAAGGTGGCGCAGGAGACGATGGAGATCTACGCCCCGCTCGCGGGGCGGATCGCCGTGCAGCGCTTTCGGGAAGAGCTTGAAGACCGCGCTTTCAAGGAACTGATGCCGCACGCCTATGAGACGATCACGGAGAAGCTTGAAACCCTGCAGCGCGCGATCGGCCCCGGCCTCGTCGATCTGAAGCAGGTTCTGCAGGCGAAACTCGAAGCCGCGGGAATCAAGGCCGAGGTCCAAAGTCGCGAGAAGCGGCCCTATTCGATCTGGCGGAAAATGCAGACCAAGAACGTCTCGTTCGACGAACTTGCCGACATTTACGCCTTCAGGGTCATCGTCGATACGGTGGACGAGTGTTACCGGACGCTCGGCGTCATTCACACGCAGTGGCGCATGATCCCGTCGGAGTTTGACGACTACATCTCGGCGTTCAAGGCCAACCATTACCAGTCGATCCATACCGCCGTCATCGGGCCGCCGCGCGGCGACGGCGGACACCAGCGCATCGAAATCCAGATCAGAACCAAGGACATGCACGAGCAGGCCGAGCGCGGCGTCGCTGCGCATTGGCAATACAAGGATCCCGGCGCTTCGCGGTCGCGCGTAGAGTACTCAGGCGCCGGCCAATATGACCCCTACGAGACCCCGCGCCGCCTCGTCGAAATGTTCCAGCAGGGCGAAGACCCGGAGGAGGCGCTCCGCTACGCCAAGCTCGAGCTGTTCCAGGACCAGGTCTTCTGCTTCACGCCCAAGGGCCGGGTGATCGCCCTTCCAAAGGGGGCGACAGCGCTTGATTTCGCTTACGCCGTCCACACGGACGTCGGCGACACGACCATCGGCGCCAAGATCAACGGCGTCTCGAAACCCCTGCGCACGCCGCTCAAGAACGGCGATGCAGTCCTCGTCTTGCGCTCTGAGAACGCGCCGGTGCCGCCGGAATGGGAGACGATGGCGGTGACGGGCCGGGCGCGTTCGGCGATCCGGCGCCGGATCAAGAAAATGAAGCGCGCCGAACATATCGAACTCGGCCGTGCGATGGCCGAAAGCGTGTTCGCCGGCGCGCAGCTCGAATTGTCGCCGAAGGCGATCACGGCTGCGCTGGTGAAACTTGGCGAGAAGTCCGTCGAGGGAGTCTTCGCGCGCGTCGGGCGGGGCGAGCTTTCCGTCAGCGATCTCGTCGAGGCCGTATATCCGGGCGCGAGCCACGAGAAGGAGGGCGAAATCCGCGCCGCGGGCATGACGCCCTTCCGTCCGCGGCTCGCCATCGACGGACTGCCGCCGCGTGTCACCGTCACGATGGGCCGCTGCTGCGCGCCGATCCCGGGCGAGCGCATCGTCGGCATCCGCGACGCCGATCTCGTCGTCGTGCATGCGATTGATTGCGCGGTTCTCGAGCGGGACGATCCAACGCAATCGCAATGGATCGACCTGAAATGGCGTGAACGCAGCGACGGCGTGACGGCCTACGCGAAGATCGTGGTGACGGTGCGCAACGAGATCGGCGTCCTCTCCGATGTCGCCGGCGTCATCGCCCGCTACGGCGTTTCGATCGCCAATATCCGCCTTGACAACCGCTCGCCGGACTTCGTCGAGCTTTTCATCGACGTCGCGGTGAAGGACCTCCGCCAACTGGAGCAGATGCTGGCGGGCCTGCGGGCCTCTGCAAATGTCCTCTCTGCGAACCGAAACGAAAGGTCCGGCGATGAAAACCGCTGACGTGCTCAAGGAGTTCGAAGAGGCGGGCGCGCTGCAGCGCGGCCATTTCATCCTGTCGTCCGGCCTGCACAGCGACACCTATCTCAACAAGTCGATCGTCTCGATGTATCCGGAGCGGACCGAGCGGCTCTGCCGCGCGCTCGCCGAAAAGGTGAGGGCGGCGGGCGCCGGCGCGATCGATTTCGTCATCTCGCCGGCGATGGGCGCGATCATTTACGGCTACGAGACCGCGCGCTGGCTGAAGGTGCCTTTCATGTTCGCCGAACGCGTCGACGGCGCCTTCGTCCTTCGCCGGGGTTTCTCGGCGCCGAAGGGGGCCCGCATTCTCGTCGTCGAGGACATCGTTTCGACGGGCCTGTCGGCGCGCGAATGCCTCGACGCCGTGCGCAAGGCGGGCGGGGAGGTCGTCGCGCTCGCCTGCATCATCGACCGCTCCGGCGGCAAGGCTGATTTCGACGCGCCGCTCGTCGCGCTCGCCGAGCTCGAGGTCGAAGCCTGGCCCGCCGACCGCCTGCCGCCGCATCTCGCCGCCCTGCCGGCGGTCAAGCCCGGGAGCCGCGGGGTCAGCCAGTGAAGCCCATCCGGCTCGGCGTCAATGTCGATCATGTGGCGACGCTGCGGAATGCGCGCGGCGGCGCCCATCCTTGTCCGGTGCGCGCCGCGGAACTCGCGATGATCGCCGGCGCCGACGGCGTCACCGCGCATCTGCGCGAAGACCGGCGCCATATCCGCGACGACGACATGCGCCGGCTGAAGGACGAAATACCGCTGCCGCTCAATTTCGAGATGGCGGCGACGGCGGAAATGATCCGTATCGCGACGGACATCCGCCCGCATGCGTGCTGCCTCGTCCCGGAAAACCGTCTCGAGCGCACGACGGAGGGCGGCCTTGACGTCGCCGGCAATCTCTCGGCGCTGAAGGACGCCGTCGCGGCGCTGACGGCCGCCGGCGCGCGCGTGTCGCTGTTCATCGACCCCGACCCGAGGCAGATCGAGGCCGCGCGGGCGGCCGGCGCGCCGGTCATCGAAATCCACACCGGGACCTACCAGCAGGCCTGCGACGTAACGACGAACGCACGCATCAGCCGCGAATTGCAGCTCATCCGCGACGGCGCGGCGCGGGCGGCCGCGCTCGGTCTTGAAGTTCACGCAGGGCATGGCCTCAATTTTCACAACGTGCAGCCGATCGCCGCGATCCCGGAGATCGTCGAGCTGAACATCGGCCATTTCCTCATCGGCGAGGCGCTGTTTATGGGCCTTGCCGAGAGCGTCAAAGAGATGAAACGGTTGATGCAGGACGCGCGGACGGGAGGGCTTTACTGACGTGATCACCATCATCGGCAACACGGTCTCGCCCTATGTCCGCAAGGTGCTGACCGTCCTTCATTTGAAGGGCCTCGATTTCGAAATCGATCCGATCACGCCCTTCTACGGTGACGATGAATTCGCCCGGCTGTCGCCGATGCGGCGCATCCCGGTCTTCGTCGACGGCGACACCGTCATCAACGATTCCTCCGTCATCGTTCAGTATCTTGAGGAGAAACACCCTTCGCCGTCGGTCCTGCCCGGAACGCCCGAGCTGCGCGCCCGCGCCCGCTGGCTGGAAGAATACGCCGACGAGCGGCTCGGCGACGCTTTCGTCTGGAAAGGTTTCGGCGCGGTCGTCGTCGCGCCGGCGGTGTTCGGCGCGCCGCGCGACCTTGACGCTTTCAGGCGTCACCTTGAAACGGACGTCGCCGCGGTGTGCGACTATCTCGAAAGCGTGACGCCGGCGGACGGATTTCTTGCAGGACCGTTCGGACTCGCCGACATCGCCGTCGCGGTGATGTTCCGCGGCATGGCTTACGCCCGCTGGACGCCGGACGCCGCGCGCTGGCCGAAGCTCGCCGCGTGGCTCGCCCGCGCGGAGGCGCAGCCCTCGCTCAAACTCACCGGCGACTGGTCGGACGCGCTCGTCAAGACGCACCCCGCCGGACAGCGTGACAAGGCGAAAGAGATCGGGCTCAAGGTTTCGGCGAAGAGTCATTTCACCGGCACGCCGCGCCGCGGGCCGATGACCCGGATCGCAGGCGTTCCATGATCGTTGGCATCGGCAACGACCTCATCGACATCCGCCGCATCGAAAAGACGCTGGAGCGCCATGGCGAACGCTTCACCGCGCGTGTCTTCACCGACGTCGAACGGGCGAAATCCGACCGCCGGCGGAACCGGGCGGCCTCCTACGCCAAGCGATTCGCCGCCAAGGAAGCCTGCGCCAAGGCCCTCGGCACCGGCCTCTCGAGAGGGGTTTTTTGGCGCGACATGGGGGTTGTCAACCTCCCCGGCGGCAAGCCGACCCTGAAACTCGGCGGGGGGGCCTTGAAGAGGCTTGAAGAAATCACCCCGGCGGGTCATGTCGCTGATATTCACCTGACCATCACGGACGAGTTCCCGCTGGCTCAGGCGATCGTGATCATCGAGGCCCGGCCGGGGGTTTAAACGGCCGGTCGTCGTCGGGAAGGCGCTGGCGAGGGGTTGGGATTTCATCATGGCGTTCGATTTCAAGACCGGCGAGATCAAGTGGGACAGGTTGAAATTCTGGGCGAAGTCCGGGGCGGCGAAGCCTGAACAGCCGAAGATGACGCCGGCGGAAGAAGCCTGGGACCTCCTTAAGACGGTGTTCTATGCGGTGGCGATCGCGCTCGTCCTGCGCATCGTGATCTTCCAGCCGTTCAACATTCCCTCAGGCTCGATGAAGCCGACGCTGCAGGTCGGGGATTTCCTGTTCGTGTCGAAGCCGACCTATGGCTATTCGCGCGCCTCGCTCGTCTATCCCTTCACCCGCATGAACGTGCATGGCCGCGTTCTGTCGAGCCATGGACCCGAGCGCGGCGACATCGTCGTCTTCAAGGCGCGCCGGCACGAGAACAAGGATTACATCAAGCGCGTCATCGGCCTTCCTGGCGACGAGATCCGCATGATCGGCGGGGTCCTGCACATCAACGGCGCGCCGGTCGAGAAGGAATTCATCGGCATGGCGCGGACCGACTGCGATTACCTTCGCAAGCTCGAAACGCCGAGCTATCGCGAGACGCTGCCGAACGGCGTCTCCTACACCGTGTTTGAGTGCGACGGCGACAGCGGCCCGCTCGACAATGTCGGGCCCTTTCAGGTGCCGCAGGGCCATTATTTCATGATGGGCGACAATCGCGACCAGAGCCAGGACAGCCGCACCGCGCAGGTGAGTTTCGTGCCGTTCGAGGACGTCGTCGGCCGCGCCGAGCGGATCTTCTTCTCCGTCGACGGCGACCGCGCGAAGTTCTGGGAGATCTGGAAATGGCCGTTCGCCATTCGCTACGGGCGAATTCTTGATCCGGTGAAATGAGCGCCAAGGGATTAGCGGCGCTGCAGGAGCGCGTCGGCTGGAAATTCGCCGATCAGAGCCTCCTGAAGCGCGCGCTCACGCATTCAAGCCTTGCTGCGACGTCGAAAGTCGGCGACCTCGAACGTCTCGAATTTCTCGGCGATCGCGTGCTCGGCCTTCTCGCCGCCGAGGCGCTGTGGCGCGCCTATCCGAAAATGCGCGAAGGCGATCTCGCCCCGCGCCTCAACGCACTCGTGCGGAAGGAGACCTGCGCCAAGGCGGCGCTCGCCTGGGGCCTCGACAAGCTCGTCAAGATGTCCGCGCAGGAAGAGGAATCCGGCGGGCGAAACAAGAAGGCCATCCTCGGCGACGTCGCGGAGGCCTTTCTCGGCGCGCTCTATATCGACGGCGGGCTCGACGCCGCGCGCAAGGCCTATGATCTCTTCTGGACGCCGAACCTTGAAAGCCTGTCGGTTCAGCACCGCGACGCCAAGACGACCCTTCAGGAATGGAGCCAGGAGCGCGGCCTCGGCGCGCCGAAATATGAAGTCGTCAATTCAGAGGGACCCGCGCACGCGCCCGCCTTCACGATCGATGTCGTCGTGAAGGGCTTCGACCCAGTGCGCGCCGAGGGCCAGTCGAAACGCGCGGCGCAGATGGCGGCGGCGCGGGCCTTTCTCGTCCGCGAAAAAGTCTGGATGGCGGATGAGTAAGCGCTCCGCGTTCATCCCCGTCATCGGCGCGCCGAATGCGGGCAAATCGACGCTCGTCAACGCGCTCGTCGGCGCAAAGGTGTCGATCGTCACGCAAAAGGTGCAGACGACGCGTGCGCGCATTCGCGGCATTCTCGTCGACGGCGATGCGCAGCTCGTCTTCACCGACACGCCCGGCATCTTCCAGCCGCGCCGCCGGCTCGACCGCGCGATGGTGGCCGCCGCGTGGGAAAGCCTTGACGGCGCGGATGTCATTCTCCTCGTCGTTGACGCCGCCGCCGAACTCGGCGGGCCGTCAAAGTCGACCGCCGACACCGCGGCGATCATCGCCGCGTTGAAAGCGCGCGGCGCGCGCGCGACCCTGGCCCTCAACAAGATCGACAAGGTGGCGCGTCCTGACCTTTTGAAGCTCATCGCCGTGATGAACGAGGCCGGGGTCTTCGACGCCGTCTTTCTCATCTCCGCCGAGAACGGCGACGGCCTCAAGGACCTGCGCGCGCATCTCCTGTCGCGGGCAAGGCCAGGCGAATGGCATTTCCCGGAGGACCAGCTCTCGGACATCTCCGACCGGCTGATGGCCGCGGAGATCACCCGCGAGAAAGTGTTCAAGCGGCTCCATCAGGAGCTTCCCTATGAATCGACGGTCGAGACGACGGCCTGGTCCCGCACGAAGAAGGGCGAGCTGAAGATCGACCAGACCATCTATGTCAGCCGTGAAAGCCAGCGCCCGATCGTCCTTGGCAAGGGCGGCGCGACGCTGAAGGCGATCGGAGAGGCTGCGCGCAAAGAGCTTTGCGACCTCTTCGGCGAGACGGTGCACCTCTTTCTTACCGTCGTCGTCCGCGAGGGATGGGCGGAGGAGCGGGCGCGCTACCGCGAAATGGGCCTCGATATCGTCGACTGACCCATTTTCAAGCGTTCGGCGCCGCGCGCCGCGCCGCATCGAGCACGAGCACGAGACCCAGCGCCCAAAAGCCGACGAAGGTCAGGTACTCGCTGATGGCGAGCGTCGCCCAGAGCGCGGCGGTGACGTAATAGCCGACGACGCCGATGGCGACGGCAAGCGCAAACCATGCGGCGGCGGCGGCGAGGCGCCCCGTCGACAGCGCCGGGCGCATGATGACGGCGCCGGTGATGACGGCGTTGAGGCCGGCGATGCCGGCGGCGGCGACCGCGGACAGCTTGTCCTGATGGATCGCGAGGGGAATGTTCGTCAGCGCCGAGGCGAAGCCCTGCGCGATGAATGAGAACAGCAGACATTCGAAGTCGGCGAACCACGACCGCGCGACGATCTTCGAGAAGCGGCCGATGCCGCCCGCCGGCGCCGCTTCGGGCGCCGCCGAAAGCGTGCGTCGCGTGCGCTCGCCGATCGCCTTGACGATCATCGAGGGCAGGGGATCGCCGGGCGCCCAGGCGGACATGTCGATCGTATTGAAGCTGCGGAAGTCGAGCGGCGGCGTGACGCCGTCGGCGCTGACAGGCAGCAGAATCCTACGCTCGCGCGCAGCGGAGGCCTCGCCTACGACCCATTCGCTGTCTATCGACCGGCGCGACCAGATGACGATCGCGACGGCGACCTGCGCGATGACCCCGGCGGTCTTTTTGCGATAATCCTCGCCGGCGAGGAGATCGCGGTCCCACCAGACGTCGAGCCCGAGGCGCGCAAGCTCAGCCGCCATCGCTTCCGCGATCGGGCGGTCCTTGCGGCTGTAGGAAATGAAGACGTCCGGCAAGGGCGCTCCCTTGAAACACGCCGGAGGATAGGCGCGCGGCCGCGGGCTTGAAAGCGACCAATGGGAGAATCTTCGCCGTCATCGCGCAATCAGAGGGCGCTGCGGCCGTTCCGCCCACGGAAGACGCCGCTCATTCCGCGCCGAGCGCCTCTCGCTTGATCTCAAGCGCCAGCCATTCCTCTTCCGCAGCCGCCAACGCGGCTTCCACCGCTTCAAGCGCCTTGGCCTTGGCGGCGAAGGCGCCGGCGTCGCGCTCGAAAAGCAGCGGGTCGGCGAGCGCGGCCTTCAGCGTCGAAATTTCCTTGGTCAGCGCGTCGATGCGCTGCGGCAGGCGGTCGAGGGCGAACTTTTCCTTGTAGGAGAGCTTGGCGCGCGTCGCCGGGGCGTCGCTCAGAGGCTTCGGCGCGGCAGCCTTCTGCGTCGCGCGGATCGTGCGCGGCGGCGCGCCGCGCTGCAGGACCATGTCGTCATAGCCGCCGGCATAATCCGTCCACTGACCGGCGCGGCCCGATGGATCGGGCGCGATGATCGACGTCACGGTCTTGTTGAGGAAGTCGCGGTCGTGGCTGACGATGAGCATCGTGCCCTTGTAATCGGCGATCAGCTCCTCAAGCAGGTCAAGGGTTTCAAGATCGAGATCATTCGTCGGCTCATCGAGGACGAGGAGGTTCGAGGGCTTTGCGAGCGCGGCGGCGAGCGCAAGGCGCCCGCGCTCGCCCCCCGAGAGCGCCGACGCCGGCGTTCGCCACTGTTCGGGTTTGAAAAGGAAATCCTTGAGATAACTCGCGACGTGGCGCTTTTCGGCGCCGATCGTCACCCAGTCCCCGCGCCCGTCGGTGATCGCATCGGCGACGCTGTCATCGTCGCACAGCGAGGCGCGCCGCTGGTCGAGCGTGATCATCTGCAGGCCTGCGCCTAGCGTCACGCGGCCGGCGTCGGGCGCAAGCTCGCCGGTCAAGAGCTTCAGCATCGTCGTCTTGCCGGCGCCGTTCGGCCCGACGATGCCGATGCGGTCGCCGCGCGCGATTTCGATAGAGAAATCGCGCACGATCGTCCGGTCGCCGAACGTTTTTGCAACGCCTTCGGCGAGAATGACGCGCTTGCCGGATTGCGCCGCCTCATTGACGGAAAAATTCACCGCGCCGACGGGGCGCTTGCGCTCGCGCGCCGCGCGGCGAAGCTCGCCGAGCTCGCGCATCCGGCGCACGTTGCGCTTCCGGCGCGCGGTGACACCGTAGCGGACCCAATGTTCCTCATCGAGAATCTTGCGGTCGAGCTTGTAGGCGGCGGTTTCCTCCTCTTCGAGGACCTTGTCGCGCCAGGCTTCGAACTCCTTGAAGCCGCGATCGAGATTGCGCGTCTTGCCGCGGTCGATCCAGACCGTCCGCGTCGAGAGCGTCTCGAGAAAGCGCCGGTCATGACTGATCAGGACGACGGCGGCGCGAGAGGCGGCGATGCGTTCCTCAAGCGCTTCGATCGCCGGGAGATCGAGATGGTTCGTCGGCTCATCTAGCAGCATGGCGTCGGGGTCGAGAGCAAAGAGGCGCACGAGCGCGGCGCGGCGCGCCTCGCCGCCGGAAAGGGTCGCGCAGCGCGCCTCGGGCGTCACGCCGAACTCGTCATAGAGCCTGCCGAGTGAAGCGGCGTGGGCCTCGTCGAGGCCGTCCGCGACATAGGCGCCAACCACGTCGAAGCGCGAAAAGTCCGGCTCCTGCGGCAGATAGGCGATGGTCGCGCCGGGATCGAGGAACCGGCGGCCGTCGTCCGGCTCGACGAGGCCGGCGGCGATCTTCATCAGGGTCGATTTGCCCGAGCCGTTGCGGCCGACAAGCGCGATCCGGGCGCCCGGCTCAATGACGAGGTCGGCGCCGGCGAGCAAGGGGTCGCCGCCGAAGGAGAGGCGGATCTGGTCGAGCGTGAGGAGCGGCGGCGCCATGGCGAGGCTTTAAACGCGCGGCCGGATTCGGGCAATCGACGCGGCAGGCCAGGCCGTTAAGGGCGCGTTTCCCCTTATCGGAGAAATTCCGTCCATGCAGGCACTTTCAGAGTATCTCGCCGCGAGCGGCGCCCGCATCGAAGACCTTGCGCGGACGATCGCTGTCGACGCCGGCGATCTCGAACGAATGGTCGCCGGCGCCGCGCCGATGGGCCGTCACCTCGCCCAGCGCATCGTCGACGCGACGGACGGCGCGGTCTCGCTCGCCGACCTTGTTCCCGAGATGGCGGGCGTCGTCGATCTGCGATCGCGCCAGCCGGCGTCCGAGTATGATATCGACCAGGCGGCGCTGACCCGCGTGCTTGCAGAAATATTGCCTGAGCTTGTCGGGGGCGCGAAGCGCAAGGGCGATGAACATCTGCCGCGGCTCGCCGCCGACGCCGTCGCCAACGCTTACGCTGCGCTTTCCACCGTCACGACCCGGCGGAACGCCGATCGTCTTGTTCAAGCTCTTCTGCCAGTCTTCGCAGAAATTCTCGAAGAGATGTCGGCGTCGCCGGTTCAACGGGCCGAAGCCGGGCCGCTCGCGGCGGAAGCAGCGGCTCGCTATCTCCGGACGGCGCCGCCGCGCCGCTAGCGAGCGCGAACGCCCGCCTTTTGGCGATGCGCCACATCGACCGGCCGATCCTGGCCGCATAGTCGTTTTCGCTCTCGGCGCCCATGCAATCCAAAATTGTCGTTTCGCGGCGTTGCGACTCACGCAACGGTTGCGGTGTTGCGTCCTTCCAACCGACTTTAGCTGATCGGAGATAACGGATGACTAAAGATGTTCGTAAAGAGCAGGTGCAACTCCTAAAATTTGAGAAAAAACTCGCGGGTCTTGCAGCGTTCGTCGCGGCCGGCTCGGCGACGGCGGCCTCCGCCGCCGACAAAGTTAACGCCGAGGCAACCCTCAAAGCCTACGACGACATCCGGAACGCCCTCATCCACCTCGCGGATGTGACGACGCAGGCGCACGCCGCGCTTGAGGCGTCGGTCTTCGAGGCGGGCGTGCGTGCGCTGCAAGTGAACGGGGCGCCCAAAAATCCGCCGTCGGAGGTCGTTCGATCACTGCTTGGGATTGGATAGTCATCGCTCTATACGCCTGCGCAAACGCAGGCGTAGTCTTTCTTTGCATTGCGGCCGGGCATGAAGTCTTAAGGCGCATTTCAATCATCATTTCCGGCGGCTGGCTGGCCTCCATCGCGGCCTATTTCGTTCTCGCGCCATTGGGGCTCACCTGGGGCTACACGATCGTCAGCTTCGCACAGGCGGCGCTTTTCTGGCGGATGTCAGGATCGGCGGCCGCACCTGCGCCGCTCTTCGGCATCTCTGCGGCGGCGATCCTCCTGAACCTGCTCGCCACGGTCTCATCGGTGAACTTCTGGTGGTCCGCCTTCGCGCTTAACCGCCTCTTCGACCTGATGCTTCTCTATGTCGCGGGCTGCGCGCTCTACCGCATCGTCCGCATGCGGCAGAAAGGAAAGGGCGCGCTTGCGGCGCGCCCTCGCTCAACCCGGTTGTTCGTCGCGGCCCGGATGGTCGCGCCTCAATCCGGAAACAAGGCGCCCGATCAGGTTTTTGATCGTCGCGGCGTTCGCCGCTTCGCGCCTTGCTCGCGCAAAACCGCGGATGCTTTCGCGCGCGCCGCTCTAGGCGAACAATTTCGCCCAGCGCCGCGGCTCGCGTGTTTTCCAGTGGCCGCGATGATAGGCGTCCGACACGATCAGCGGCGCGACGGACGTCGCCTCCGCGAAGACCATCTGTTCATAGGCCGTCGACACCTTGCCCCAGCTCGCCGCTTCCTTCAGCGTCGAAGAGGAGCAGGCGCCGTCGCGCACGTCCGCGACCGTAATCTGCACGGCGTATTTATGCATCTCGACGTCGTCATGGCCGAGGATCTCGGCGCAAACGACCGTGTCCTGCGCGAAGTTCTTGGGCACCCCGCCGCCGACCATGAAGAGCGCGGTCGTCCCGGCCGCGAGCTTGATCTCGGTCAGTTCGCGGAAGTCGCCGCCTGAATCAATCGTCAGGTAAGGCTTGCCCGCCTTGCGGCGCTCGACCTGATGCTTGACGATGCCGAAGCCCGCCGAGCAGTCCGAGAACGCCGGCACGAAGATCGGAACGCCCTTCTCATAGGCGCGCTGGATCAGCGAATCTTTCTTCTTGGCGTTGCCGGCGGCCAGCCATTTGCCGAGTTCGTGGATGAATTCGCGGCTCGTATAGGGCCGCGGCTCCAGCCGCTCGCAGATCTCGTAGATCGTGTGATCGACGTGCTGGAGTTCCTCCTCGTCGATATAGGTGTCGTAGATGCGGTCGATGTAGAGCGAGCGCAGGGTGTTGTCGTCAGGGATCTCGTTCGCCTGATAGTGCTTGAAGCCGAGCGCTTCGAGGAAATCCATGTCGATAATCGAGGCGCCGGTCGCCACGACCGCGTCGATCATGTTGTATTCGACCATGTCGCGCCAGACATGCAGGCACCCGCCGGCGCCGGTCGATCCGGCCATGATGAGCCAGGGCGAGCACGCCTTGTCTGCAAGCGCCATGTTGAGGATCTGCGCGGCGCGCGCGGCGTCGCGCGAGGTGAAGCTCATCTTGCCCCAGGCGTCGATGATCGGGCGCGCGTCGAATTTGGTGATGTCGATGTGCTCGATCTCGGTCGAGAGGAGCTCGGCCTTGCGGTTGTCTTTGGGTTTTGTGGTCATTTGGTCGGTCCTTGTCGTCCAGTGAAACACCGGATCCGGGCCGCATCATCATGATGCGCGGAGGGCCGTAGCGAATGAAGCGGCTATATAGGGCAGGGCGCGCGCTGCACAAGAGCGCAAAAGAAAAAGCCGCCCCGTTCGCCGGGACGGCTTTCGCATCCTGCTTCAATCGCGGTCAGCCCTTCGCCGACTTCGCCAGCGCGACGACGTTTTCCTGCTCGACCTCGCCATAGACCGACATCAGCGGCGCATCGTCGACGATGGCTTCGACATACTCGCCGAAGCCGTTGAAGCGCGTCGCTAGGGCCGCGCCATAAGCGCCCGTCTGGCCGAACTCGATATAGTCGCCCTCGTGCACGTCGGAGGGCAGCAGGAACGGCCCTTTGAGCGTGTCGATCGAATCGCAGGTCGGCCCATAAAGCCTGAACGGCTTCACCACCCGGCGCGGGCCCTTTTTCCCGCGCAGGAGGCGCGTCGGATAGACGAGGCCGTCATGGGCGGCGTCGAAGAGCGCGCCATAGGCGCCGTCGTTGAGATAGAGCGCGTCGCCCTTTCTGAGCTCCACGCGCACGATGTGGCTGCCCGCCTCGGCCGAGATCGCCCGGCCAGGCTCGCACCAGAGGTCGGCGTTCTGCAGCACCGGCATGTCTTCGAAGGCGCGCGCGATCGCCTCGATATAGGTCTCAAGCGGCGGCGGGGTGAGCCCCGGATAGGCGACCGGAAAGCCGCCGCCGACATCGACGATGTCGACCGTCACCTGCGCTTGGCGAATGAGGTCGGAGGCGATCTCCATCGCCGCCCGGTAGGCCTCAGGCCGCATGCATTGCGAGCCGACATGGAAGGAGACGCCGAGCTCCTCGGCCGAAGCCCGCGCCTGGCGGAGCAGCAGCACCGCCTCGGGGCCCGAGACGCCGAATTTCCCGTTCAGCTTGTGCTGGGCGTAATCCGACGCCACGGCGAGCCGCACGACAAGGTGCAGGTCCTTCGCGCCGTTCGTCTCCTTGATGATCTTGTCGAGCTCATCGAGGCTGTCGAGCACGAAGATGCGGACGCCGAAGTCGAAATAGGCGCGGCGGATCGCCAGGCGCGACTTCACCGGATGCATGAAGGCGAGCCGGGCTTGCGGAAAGCGGCCTGCCACAAGCTCGATCTCGGGCAGGGAGGCGACGTCGAAGGAGCGCACGCCCGCGTCCCACGCCGCGTCGAGGATGACGGGGTGGGGGTTCGCCTTGACGGCGTAGAGCACGTCGCCCGGGAAATTGCGCACGAAGAAGTCGGCCGCCTTGCGGGCGGCGTGGGGGCGCAAGCAGTGAACGGGCAGTTCAGGCTGGTCCGCTAGGACCAGCGCAAGCGCAGACTGGTGTCTGTCCATCTCATGGAACCTCGTGGGGTTAGTCCGTAACAAGACGCCAAACTTGCGGAGAGGTCCCATGGGTCTGACGAGAGACGCGCACTTAGGAACGTTTCACCCGTTTGTAAAGATTTTCCGAACAACGGCGGCGGAGAATCTGGAGCGAGGGGGCGCGGGGCCGGCGGCAGGCCGAACCGCCCGGAATCATCTGTATAAGGATGATCATCCTGCCACCGGCGCCCGCCTTGAAAGGCCCGCCGCGCCAAGAGCGCTTGCCCCGAACGCGCCCGGGACCTGTCAGCAGCGACCAGAGCATGCTGCTAATATGTTGAATTTACTGATAGAAATCCATTCGAACGCTTGCGCGGCGGGTTGGAATTGCGCAAGCTTTGCCCGCTAGCGTTGCCTTGTTCAGTAAGGGGGCGTTCGATGCGTGAGACCTCTCCACTTGCCCTGCAGCTTCAGGGCTACCGGCTCGCCACAGCCGAAATCCTCTACCACCTCCCGGACCACCCGCGACTCCTCCAAACCTATGTCTGGCAGGACTACGACATCGCGCCGAGATTTCCGGTCCTGAACCGGTTCCTCGAATTCTGGGCGCGGGCGCTTGAAGGCCGCCTCCACTCGGTCCGGGTCGCCGGGAAGGAGCTCATTTCCGCGGCGGAAATGCGGCACGGAACGCTTTTCAGCATCCAGTAGCGGCCCGTCCGGCGCCTTCTCGGCCCGGCGCGAACGGGCTTAGGGAGGACGTATGTGTCGACCAGCCGTTCTCCAGGCCGTCCTGCTGGCGGCGCTGCTGTCCGCCTGCGCCAGCGTTCCGCCGGTCGAGCGGGCGAGTGGGTGCATCGCCGCCGGCGACCTGCCCGCGCCCTATGAGACCGGGGACGGACAGCAGGCGATCAATCTTTCCGTCCTCATCTACAACGTCGAAGGTCTGCCCTGGCCGGCGCGGTCGGGACGGGGGAAGAAGCTCGACAAGATCGCGGCGGCGCTGACGCGCCTCCACGAGGCGGGGCAGGCCCCCGACATCGTCATGCTCCAGGAAGTGTTCTCACGGCGCGCCCACGTCATCCCGCGCCGGGGGCCCTATCCGAACGTCGTGCCCGGGCCCGGCGCCTCTGACCGGCGCTCGATCGACGGCGCGCGGCTGCCGGCCGCGTTTGTCCGCGAGCGTCGCTTCTTCAAGGGCGAAAAAGCCGGAAAGCTCCTTGGGTCGGGCCTCTATGTCATGAGCCGCTATCCGATCATCGAGCATCGCGCCGAACCTTTCTCGCGCAACGCCTGCGCGGGCTTTGACTGCCTTTCCAACAAGGGCTCGCTGTTCGTGCGCGTCGCCGTGCCGGGCCTTCCCTCGCCGGTCGACCTCTTCACCACCCACATGAACGCCAAGGCGGCGTCAGGCGTTCCCCTTGAACGCACGCTGGAGGCGCACGCCTTCCAGACCGATGAGGGCGCTCTTCTCGTCAAAAGCGCACGCGACTTCGCCAACCCGCTCATTTTCGGCGGCGACTTCAACATGAAGAACGCGCAGGACCGCCTTGATTACTTCGACCTCAGAAAACCTTACCGCATCGTACGCCGTTACTGCACGCTCGAGACCGACTCCTGCGACGTCCGGATGTCGTGGGACGGCGACGAGCCCTGGCTCGACACGCAGGACCTGCAGGGCTTCGACGACGGTGAGGCGATCACGGTGCGGCCCATTATCGTGGAAGCGATGTTCGACAAGCCGGAGAACGGCGGCCTCCTGTCTGACCATGACGGCTATCTCGTGACCTACCGCCTCACCTTCGCGCCCCGCGAAGACGCCGGGCTCGCCGCGCGCGCCCGCGCAGCCGGCAAGGCGCTTTGCCGCGACGCCAGCGGCGCCTGGCGCCCAGCGACAGCGGGAATTTGATTAAAATTCAATCGATCGAATCCACCTCAAATTAGAACTTGTTTGGAATTGATTATCGCGCGGGCAAGCGGGGAACTGCGATGCGCTTTCTGGTTGCGTTGACATTGGCGGTTTTCGCAGGGGGAGCGGCGCCGGCATCGGCGGCTGTCACCCAGTTTCCGGTGACAGTGTTCCAGCAGGCGGCGGGAGCGGGCGGCGCGAACCTTCTCGGCGACACGCCGGCGACGGCGCTCTTCAACCGCGGCGCGACTCCGCTCGGTCTCACCTTCGCCAATCCCATCCAGACCTCAGCGATCACGGGCGAGCGGATCACCATCAACGTCACGGCGAGGTCCGGCGGCACGACCTATGTCTTCGTCCGCCTTGGACGGTTCTCGGGCGGCGTGTTCACCAACGCCAACGCCTCGGGACCGGCCTTCCTGCCGGGCTTTCCGACAATCAACCTCTATGCGCAGGTGACGGGGACAGGGCCGTTGACGCTGCTGCTCGATCCTTTTGCGGCGTCCTGCGCGGCCCTCGGCGGATGCAACGCGCTCATCATCGGCAATTCAAGCTTTTCCGCGGCTGGAAGCTCCTTCCGCCTCTCAACGCTCACCGCGGCGACGCCGGAACCGGGCGCCTGGGCGCTGATGATGCTCGGCTTCGGCGCATTGGCTTGGCGGATGAAGGCCGCGCGTCCGGCCCGCGCCGCCTTCAGCGCCGCCTGAGAGCCTCGACGAGATCTTCCGCAAACGTCGTCAGCGTGTCGTCGCGCGCGCCCATCACGACGATGCGGTCGCCCGCGCGCGCGCGCTCGAGAAGCCGCCGGCCGCAATCCTCCCGCGTCGCAAGAGCCTCCGCTCTGCGTCCGGCCGCGACTACGCCGGCGATGATGTCGCCGCTCGACACGCTGCGGTCGGTCGTGCCGCCGTAATAGACGGGCTCCGGCATCAGCAGCACGTCCTCGGGCCCGAGCTCGCCGGCGAAGCAGGCGATAAGTTCCGCCTTCATTTTCTTCAACGGGCCGAAACCGTGCGGCTGGAACATGACGAGCAGGCGGCCGGGAAAATCGTGCAGCGTTTTCAAGGTCGCCGCAATCTTGTCGGGGTTGTGGCCGAAATCGTCGATGACGGCGACGCCGGCGGCTTCCCCGACGAGTTCGAAGCGGCGGCGAATGCCCAGGAAGCCGCCGAGGGCTTTCGCCGCTTCTTCAAAGCGCACGCCGCTCGCGACGGCTGCGACGACGGCGGCGAGGGCATTGGAGACGTTATGGCGGCCGGGAACCTTCAGAAGGATGTCGGCGCGCGCGCCGGAGAGGCTGTCGACCGCCGTGAAACTGACGCCGTAGCGCGCTGGTATGATCGCTTCCGCGGTGAAGTCGCCTCGCCCCGAAAGGCTGTAGCCGATGGTGAGCGGCGCGCGGTCTTGAAGGGAGGCGGCTTCCTTATTGTCGAGATTGACGATCGCGATCTCGGCGCGGGCGAGGAAATCGCCGAAGAGGGCCCGCAATTCGTCCATCGACTTGTGATCGAGCGAGACATTGTTGAGGACGGCGATCTTCGGGTTGAACAGGGCGATCGATCCGTCGCTTTCGTCGATCTCGCTGACGAAGGCGGGTCCGCCGCCGACCAGCGCGCTGGTGAAGAGGGCGCCGTCGCGGATGAAATTCTTCATCACCGCGCCGTTCATCACGGTCGGGTCGCGACCCGTCGCCGACAGGATCCAGGCGATCATGGCGACCGTCGTCGATTTGCCCGAGGTGCCGGCGACGCCGATCGGCGTCGGGGCGGCGTTGAAAAGCTCGGCGAGGAGGGCCGCGCGGCTCATGCGGTGCGCGCCAAGTCGGATCGCCGCCTGCACGTCCGGCACAGCCTCCTCAACCGCCGCTGACGTCACCAGGATTTGCGCGGGCGAGACGACGCCCGAGCCGTCCTGCGGGAACAGCGTCACGCCCTCGGCGCGAAGAAAGTCGAATTTGGGCGCGGTCCGTCCCTGGTCAAGCGCGCGGTCGGAGCCGGCGACCTCATGCCCGGCGGCCCTCAGGATGAGCGCGAGCGGCAGCATGCCGGACCCGCCGACGCCGCACAGGAAATATTGACGCTTTTCACCCATGGTCGAAGGCCTTTAAACGATCATTCCGAACAACCCCTTATTTGGAGGCGGCGTCAACACGGATGGCGGGCAGGGCGAGGATCGTCGTCGTTGCGCCGGCGAACCGTCTCACTCCGGACGCCGCGGGACGCGTGGCCGCGCTCGCCCGCGATCTCTTTGGCGATCGCCTGAGGCTCGACTTTCACCCGCAATGCTTTCTTTCGAGCGGTCATTTCGCCGGCGATGACGCCGTCCGCTCGGCGGCCTTTCTGGAGGCGGCGAACGACGCCGCCTGCGACGCCGTCTGGTTCGCACGCGGCGGTTATGGCTCGGGCCGTCTCGACGACGCGCTCTTTGCAAAGCTCGGCGCGCCGGCGCGCGCCAAGACCTATCTCGGCTATAGCGACCTTGGATTCCTGCTCGCCCGGCTGCATCGCGAGGGCGTCGGCCGCTGCGTGCACGGGCCGATGCCGGCCGACATCAATCGCGCGGGCGGGGAGGCGGCGGTCGTCCGCGCGCTTCGCCACCTCGTTGATCGAGACGGCGAGGGCGTCGAACCCGGAAGCCGCGCGCCGCGCTTCGCTTTCAACCTGACGGTTCTCTCCAATCTGCTCGGAACGCCGGCCGAGCCCGACTTCGCCGGCGCCGAACTTCTCATCGAGGATGTCGACGAGCAGCATTACCGCATCGACCGCTCGCTTCTTCATGTGACGGCGAGCCCGAACGTCAGAAAATGCGCCGGGCTGAGGATGGGACGCTTCAGCCGGATTCCCGAAAACGATCCGCCGTTTGAAAGAACGGTTGAAGAGATCGTTCGCTACTGGTGCGCTCGCGCGGAGATCCCGTTTCTTGGAAACGCCGACATCGGCCATGACGCCGACAACAAAATCGTCCCGTTTCCAGCGCGCGGCGCGGCGGCGTGACGACGCAGGCGGGCGCGCTGCTTCGTCCGCACGCGAAACAATCTCGCCGATGGGAATTCTCCCCGGCGATCAGCGCGCAAGGGCGACATCTTGAGGCGCGGCGTTAACCGCGGCGCTATTGACCCCTGCTAAAGGCGATGGTCAACCTCGACGCCCCTGATCGAAACCGCCGTTTGGAGCGCCTTCTTGATTTTCGGTCTTGAATTCCTCGCGCCCTGGATCGCAGCGATCGGTCTGATCGTCCTGTTCGTCGCCTTCGCCATGGAGTGGCGTCCGCCTGAAGTGACGGCGCTGGTCGCGGTCGGCGTCTTCCTGCTGCTCGGCCTCCTGTCGAGCGAAGACCTCGTCAAATCCTTCGCGAATTCCGCGCCTGTGACCATCGGCGCCATGTTCATCATCTCCTCCGCGCTCGTCAGGACCGGCGTCCTGGAGGAGCTTGCCCGCTCGATCATCAAGCGCGTCGACAAGCGGCCCAATCTTGCGATTCTCGGCTATCTCGTCATCGTCGCGGTGCTTTCGGCGTTCATGAACAACACGCCGCTCGTAATGCTGATGATTCCGGTCGCGATCGCGCTCGCCAATCAGGTCGGCGAGGCGCCGTCGCGTCACCTTATTCCGCTCTCTTATGTCGCGGTGCTCGGCGGCATGATGACGCTGATCGGCACCTCGACCAACATCCTCGTCGACGGCGTTGCGCGCGAGAAGGGCGTCGCGCCCTTCCATATCTTCGAACTTTTCCCGGTCGGCGCCGCCGTGACGGTCGTCGGCATCGCCTTCGTGTTCCTGTTCCGCAAGTTCCTCCCTGAGAGGATGGCGATGGCCTCGCTTCTGGGGCGCAACGAAACGCCGCGCTACATGGTTGAGCTCGCGATCGAGGCGGAGAGCCCCTATATCGGAAGGCGGGCGGTCGAGATCAAGGAATTCAACGAAGCGGACAGCCGGCTCCTCGACGTCATCCGCGGCGACGCCTCGCTCCGCCGCGAAATGGAGAACGTCGTTCTGGCGGAAGGCGACATCGTCGTCCTGCGCTCGCCGATGAAGGAAATTCTCGGCTTCAAGCAGAAGCCGGACCTGCAGACGCCGGACGGCGGCCTCCAGCCCCTCAGCGCGCGCTCGTCGATCCTCGTTGAGATCCTTCTTGCGCCGGGCGCTGCGTTCATCGGCAAAACGCTAAGACATCTTCGCCTGCGCCGCCGCTACGGCGTCTATCCGGTCGCGCTGCACCGCCGCAGCGCCAATCTCGACGACCGCTTCGAATACACGCCGCTCGAAGTCGGGGACACGCTTCTCATCGAAGGCGCGCCGGAAGACTTGAAGCGTCTTTGCGACGACAATGATCTTGTCAACGTCGCCATGCCGCGCGAGCGCGCCATCAAGCGCACCCATGCGCCGATCGCCATCGCGACGATGCTGTCGGTCGTCGTCCTCGCCAGCTTCGAGCTGATGCCGATCGCCGGACTCGCCGCGATCGGCGCGGCCGTGGTTCTGGCGACGCGCTGCGTCGAGGCCGATGAAGCCTTCGGCTCCGTCGACTGGCGCATTCTCATTCTCATCATCGCCATGCTGGCGATCGGCAAGGCGATCGACAATTCAGGCCTTATCGAGAACATCGTTCACGCCTTGACGCCGATGTTGAAGCAGACCTCGCCGATCGTCGCGCTGGCGCTCATTTTCCTCCTGTCGCTGTTCCTGACCGAAATCATTTCCAACAATGCGGTTGGGGTGATCCTGACGCCGCTCGCGATCAGCCTCGCGCAGTCGCTCGGCGTCGATCCGAGGCCCTTCGTCGTCGCCGTCATGTTCTCGGCGACCTGCGCCTTCATGACGCCGATCGGCTACCAGACAAATACGCTCGTCTACAGCGTCGGCGGGTACAAGTTCGCCGACTATCTGCGGCTCGGGACCCCGCTTAATTTCATCGTCGCGATCATCTGTATCGTCATGATCCCGATCTTCTGGCCGTTGTGATTGCGCCGGGGGGGCGGGGGTTGCTAGGAAGCCCCAGGGTCATGCCGTATCGAGGAGTTTTCCATGAAGCCGATTTTGCTCGCCTCCGCCGCCTTGTTTGCGGCGTTCGGGCTCGCCGCCTGCAATCGCGGGGGCGAAGCTAAAAAAGAGGGCGAGGCCGCCGCGGCGACAGCGCCTGCCGCGGCGCCTGCCGAGGGCGGGGCTGCGCTTGCGGCGAGCGACAACGCCGCGCGATCCGAGAAGTTTCTCGCCGAAAACGCGGCCAAGCCGGGGGTCAAGACGACGGCGTCAGGGCTTCAGTATGAAGTGCTCGCCGAGGGCCCGGCAGACGGGGCCTCGCCGAAAGAGACCGACCTTGTCGACGTTCATTATGTCGGGACGCTGGTCGACGGCGTCGAGTTCGACTCCTCGCGCGCCCGGGGCGCGGCGGCCCGCTTTCCATTGAACCAGGTGATCCCGGGCTGGACCGAGGGCGTGCAGCTCATGAGCGAGGGCGACCGCTACCGGTTCTACGTGCCGGCCGATCTCGCCTATGGGGAACAGGGAACGCCGGGCGGGCCGATCGGCCCCAATGAGGCGCTGATCTTCGATGTGGAGCTCTTGAAGGTGACCAATCCGGAGCGCAACGCGCAGGCCGCCTCTGTGTTCCTGGCGGAAAATGGCAAGAAGGCCGGCGTCGCCTCGACGAAGTCCGGATTGCAATATCAGGTGCTCGCGGAAGGCCCCGCCGGCGGCAAGCAGCCCACCGACGCCAGCAAGGTCCAGGTCCATTATGAAGGCCGCCTCATCAACGGGACGGTCTTCGACAGCTCCTACCAGCGCGGCGAGCCGATCGAGTTTCCGTTGAACGCCGTCATTCCGGGCTGGACCGAAGGC
Organism: Parvularculaceae bacterium; assembly: GCA_046296195.1. Taxonomy (GTDB): domain Bacteria; phylum Pseudomonadota; class Alphaproteobacteria; order Caulobacterales; family Parvularculaceae; genus Amphiplicatus. Next base: position 21,815 of record JBKBLR010000002.1, read on the forward strand.
GTGCAGCTGATGAGCGAGGGCGACAAGTTCCGCCTCTTCATTCCGCCCGCGCTTGCTTATGGTCCGGCCGGCACGCCGGGCGGCCCCATCGGCCCCAATGAGGCGCTGATCTTCGACGTCGAGCTTCTGAAGGTCGTTGACTAGCGCCGCAGTCGCAACTGCCAGGGGAAATTCACCATAACAGGTTCACCTGATTGACGGCTTGACTTTCGACGTTTGTTCCGTCTATAAACAACAGATCGCGCCGCGGCTCCGCCCGGCGCGATTGTCGTTTTGGCGGCGCTCTCAAGGCGCCCGCGTTTGACAAGTCCGGTTTTCGCGCGGGCTCCGGCGGCGATCGCCCGCTGGCCGCGCGAAGGTGAAGAACATCCCGCCTCAGGGGGTGAGGCGGCGCGCGGCGGAATTCTACGCAGAATTCGACGGCCGATTATGCGCATTTTCGGGCTGGGGCCCGCATGAAGCCTCGGATTTCCAGCGGGCGCGCCGCGAAATTCTATGCAGATTTCGCCGCCGGCCGGCGGGCGAAGACGAAATAGGCGACGAGGCCGAGACCCATCCAGATGAAGAAACGCGTCTGCGTCGCCGCGGGCAGGCTCGCGAAGAGGTAAAGGCAGCCGGCGATCGCAAGCAGCGCGACCGCCGGGCCGAAGGGCGCCTTGAACGGCCGCAAGCGGTTCGGTTCGCGCACGCGCAAGATGATGAGCGCGATCGCGGTCGCGATGAAAGCGCAGAGCGTGCCGGCGTTCGCAAGCTCCGCGATCGTCGCCAGCGGCAGCACGCCGGCGATCACCGAACAGACGACGCCGGTCAGGATCGTCATCGCAACGGGCGAGCCGCTCTTCGGGTCGACGGCGCCGAAGCGGCGCGGGAAGAGGCCGTCGCGCGCCATCACGAAGAAGATGCGGCTCTGCCCATACATGAAGGCGAGGATGACGGTCGGCAAGGCGATCACGGCGGCGGCGGCGATCGCGGCGGCGGCCTCGCCATGGCCGAGCGAGCGCAGGATGTGGGCGAGCGGCTCGCCGGACGTCGCGAAGTTCTGGAACGGCTCCGCGCCGACGGCGGCGGCGGCGACCGTCATGTAGATCAGGGTGCAGACGAGCATCGAGCCGATGATGCCGATCGACAAATTGCGGCCAGGGTCCTTCGTTTCCTCGGCGGCGGTCGAAACGGCGTCAAAGCCGTAAAAGGCGAAGAAGATGATCGCCGCCGCCGACATCACGCCGCGGTCAGCGCCTGTTGCATCGACCGTCGCGGCGAAGCCGTAGGGCGAGAACGGCTCGAAATTGGCGAGGTCGAAGGCCGGCAGGGCGAGAGCGACGAAGACAGCGAGCGCAGCGATCTTGATGACGACGAGGGCGGCGTTCACATTGGCGCTCTCGCGCACGCCGACGAGCAGCATCCCCGTCACCGCGGCGATGATGACGATCGCCGGCAGGTTGACGAGGCCGCCGCCGGCGGGGCCGGCGGTGAGCATCTTCGGCAGCTCGACGCCGAGCCCGGTCAGGAACCCGGTCGCATAGCCCGACCAGCCGACCGCGACAGCCGAGCAGACGACCGAGTATTCAAGGATCAGCGCCCAGCCGACCAGCCAGGCGACAAGCTCGCCCATCGACACATAGGAATAAGTGTAGGCGCTGCCCGAGGCCGGCACCATCGTCGCGAGCTCGGCATAGGCGAGCGCGGCGAAGACGCAGATCCCGCCGGCGACGGCGAAGGAGAGCATCACGGCGGGCCCGGCGCGTCCCGCGCCGACGCCGACAAGGGTGTAGATGCCGGTGCCAACGATCGCGCCGACGCCGAGCAGGATGAGCTGCCAGGCGGAAAGGGTCGGCCGCAGGCGGCCCTGCGCCTTTTCATCGACCGCGAGGTCAATCGGCTTTCGGCGGAATATGTCGGACAAGGGACCCCTCCCGGATGAAGGCCTGCAAAATGGGCGTGTTCCGCCGCCTGACGCAAGGCGCGGGGCCGCCCGCGCCCGGGCACCCCGGCGTCGCGTTTCCCGCAGTCCCCGCCTGTGATAGGCCCGCGACCAATCCGGAAAGGATCGCGACGCCATGAAACCGCTTGCTGAAGCCGCCATCGCCGATGGCCTCAAGGCCCTGCCGCTGTGGACGCTCGAACCCGGCGGGAAGGCGATCCGGCGGACGCTGACCTTCCCCGATTTCGCCGCCGCCTTCGGCTTCATGGCGCGGATCGCCCTCGTCGCCGAGAAGGCCGACCACCATCCCGAATGGTCGAACGTGTGGAACCGGGTCGACATCCGGCTGACGACCCATGACGCGGGCGGTCTCACCTCCCGCGATTTTGCGCTCGCGGCCGCCATTGATGCGGCGGCGGGCGGGTCGCCCCAATAAAGCCAAAGCGCCGCCTTTGTGGCGCCCGGGGAACGCCGCTAGGGTGATTTGAAAGCTGAGGGATTACTTCAATGGCGACGATCGCGCTTGTCGACGACGACGAAAACATCCTGACCTCGGTCTCCATGGCGCTGGAGGCCGAAGGCCACACGGTGAAGACTTACGAAGACGGCGCGAAGGCCCTCGCCGACATCACCGCTTCACCGCCCGATCTCGTCGTTTCCGACATCAAGATGCCGACCATGGACGGCATGGAGCTGTTGCGCCGCATCCGTCAGGGCTCGGACCTTCCGCTGATCTTCCTCACCTCGAAAGACGAAGAGATCGATGAGGTGCTCGGCCTCACCATGGGCGCGGACGATTACGTCAAGAAGCCGTTCTCGCAGCGCCTCCTCCTCGAGCGGGTGAAGGCGGTGCTCCGCCGCCGCAGCGCCGCGCCGTCGCCGACGAAGGAAGAGGAAAAGCAGATCATCCGCCGCTCGAGCCTGACGCTCGACCCGATGCGGCACGCCTGTCTGTGGAAAGGGCAGCCGGTGACGCTGACCGTCACCGAATTCCTGATCCTCGAAGCGCTCGCCCAGCGCCCGGGTTTCGTCAAAAGCCGCGATTCGCTGATGGATGCGGCCTATGACGACCAGGTCTATGTTGATGACCGCACGATCGACAGCCACATCAAACGCATCCGCAAGAAATTCCGGATGGTCGATCCTGAATTCGACGCGGTCGAGACGCTCTACGGCGTCGGCTACAAATATAAGGAGAGCTGATCGAGCGCATGACCGAGGGGGCGGCTAAACGACCGCGCCGCGCCGCGCGCCGGCTGCGGCCCGGCGTCGCCGTTTCGCGGCTGACGCTGACGATCGTGCTCGCCAATTTCATCGGCCTCGTCATCCTGCTCGTCGGGTCGCTCGGCGTCACGCAATATCGCGACGGCCTCGTTCAGGCCAAGCTCGAGGGCGTGCGCGCCCAGGCCCAGCTTTTCGCCGACGTGCTGGCGCAGGTGGCGATCAATGAAGCGGACTGCGCGCCGGTCTACGCCGACGAGGCGGCGTCAGCGGGCGCGACCGTCTGCGGGCTCGCGCTGTCGCAGCGCGACGTCAATGAGGTCTTCAACCGCGTTTGGGACAGCTTCGAAGGACGTGTACGGATCTTCGCCGCGCCCCAGACGAACGAGACGCCGCCGGTGAAAGACGCCGGCGCGCTTCTAATCGACGACGTCATGCTGCGGGCCGACGAAATCGTCGTCGAATCGCTTGCGCCCGTCGAGGAGGCGCGGGCCGACAATGCCCTCTGGCGCCTCGCGCGGTCGGCGGAGTCCTTCCTGAAGCGCTTCATGACCGGCGGCTTTCGCCGCGACGCAGAGCGACGCACGATCGAAGCCGAACTTAACGAAGCGCTCGCGTCCTCCCCCTTCGTCGAGGAGCGCGGCGCGACGTCGGTGCGCTTCAACGAGGACGGCGAACTTGTCGCTTCGGTTTCGGTGCCGATCCGGCGCGTGCAGGCGATTTACGGCGTCGTGACGGCGGAGATCGGCGGCATCGAGGATCTTGTCGCGGATGCGCGGCTCGCGATCCTGCCCTTCTTCGGCCTTGCCTGCGCGGCGGCGCTCCTGACCTCGCTTCTCCTCACGGCGGCGATCGCGCAGCCGATCCGCCAGCTCGCCGTCGCCGCCGACAAGGTGCGCGAGGGGATCGCCGCGGCGGGGCGGGCGCGCGTGCCGGACTTTTCAAGCCGCAAGGACGAGATCGGCGAACTTTCCTCGTCGCTGCGTTCGATGACGCAGGCGATCTACGCCCGCATCGACGCGATCGAAAGTTTCGCCGCCGACGTCGCCCATGAGCTCAAGAACCCGCTGACCTCGATCAGGAGCGCGACGGAGACGCTCGACATCGCGACGAAACCGGAGGCGCGCGAAAAGCTGCTCAACGTCATCAAGAAAGACGTCGCCCGCATGGACCGGCTGATCACCGACATATCGAACGCCTCGCGGCTAGACGCCGAGCTGGCGCGCGAGGCGCGAGAGGCGGTCGACCTCAGGAAGCTGCTTGCCGACATCGCCGAGCTTTACCGGATGACGGTGAAGGAGAATGAGGCCCGGGTTTCCTTCGATCCGTCAGGCGCTCCGGTCTATCTCTTCGGCAATGCGAGCGCGCTCGGGCAGGTTTTCCGCAATCTCATCGACAATGCGCGATCCTTCTCGCCGCCGGGCGGGGAGGTTCGCGTCTTCCTCGTCCCGCCGACCGACCGTGAGCGCATCATCCAGGTGATCGTCGACGATGACGGGCCCGGCATTCCGCCCGACGCGCTCGAGAAGATTTTCTCCCGCTTTTACACCAAGCGACCGCAAGGATCCGCCTTCGGCAACAATTCCGGTCTTGGCCTGGCCATTTCTCGCCAGATCGTCACGAGCCATGACGGCCTCATCTGGGCGGAGAACCGCACCGACGAGAACGGCGCGCGTTTGGGCGCCCGTTTCGTGGTGGAGCTGCCGGCGGCGTGACATGGTTTTGCCCGGCGCGACGCTGATCCACGCAAGCGCCATCGGGCTCGCGGTCGACCGCGACGGCCCGCTGGCGGGCGTTCTCATCCTCGGACCTTCCGGCGCCGGGAAAACCTCCCTGGCGCTCGCGGCGATTGAGTCCTGCCTGTTCAGGCGCACCATTCTCGTCGCCGACGATCAGGTCGCCGTCGGTCCCGGCGGCGAGGCCGCTGCGCCTCAATCGCTTCAGGGCCTTATCGAAGTGCGCGGCTTCGGCCCTGCGCGCGTTCCATATGCGCCTTCAGCAAAGCTCGTCGTCGCGGTCGATCTCGGCGCCGAAGCCGGGCGCGTTCCCAAGCGCGGTCAGCGCGCCATTGCGCGCGGAGTGAGCCTGCCGATCTTTCCCTTTCGCTGGGCGGGCGCCGAGGCGACGGCGACCCATCGACTTCGGGTCATGGTTCGGCAAGTTTTGTGTGGACAAATCGGCGAAGACCCGCAGGATGCGCGGCCTTGAAGGGGTTAGCAGCCGGCATGATCGGCCTTGTGATCGTCACCCATGGAAGGCTGGCGGAGGATTTTGTCGCCGCCGTCGAGCATGTCGTCGGGCCGCAATCGGCGATCGAGACGGTTGCGATCGCCGCTGACGACGACATGGAGCGTCGGCGCAGCGATATTCTCGCCGCGGCGCGGCGGGTCGACGACGGCGGCGGCGTCATCATTCTCACCGACATGTTCGGCGGCACGCCCTCCAATCTCGCCATTTCCGTCATGGCGCGGGCGAACGCCGAGGTCATCGCGGGCGTCAACCTGCCGATGCTGATCAAGCTCGCCCAGGTGCGCGCCGACAAGCCGCTTAAGGACGCCGTCGCCGCCGCGCATGAAGCGGGGCGCAAATATATCAACGTCGCGTCCTGGGTGCTGAGCGGCGACCGCGGGTGAGGCGATGCCCGGCGAAGATCCGACGGAAGTCTCTGCGGATGTGATCGTTTCCAACCGGCGCGGCCTTCACGCGCGCGCCTCGGCGAAATTCGCCGCGGTCGCGGGTTCGTTCGACGCCGTCGTGCGCGTGACGAAGGACGGGATCACCGTCGGCGCGCGCTCGATCATGGGCCTGATGATGCTCGGCGCGGGCGCAGGTTCGAAGATCACGATCACTGCCGCCGGCGCGCAGGCGCGCGAAGCGCTCGAAACGCTCATCGGCCTCCTCGCCGACAAGTTCGGCGAAGGCGAGTAGCCTTTGATCCTCGCGCCTTGATCCGGAATCAAGGCGCTCGACCCAGTTTTTTGGTTGTCGCGGCGTTCGCCGCTTCGCGCCTTGCTCGCTCAAAACCGCCCGCAGTTTTACGCACGCCGCTCTAGCTCAAGGCGCCGGCCGGCGCGCCGCCCTGCACGAGCACTTTCTGCCCGTCGCGCAGGCGCTCGCCGCCGCGAATGACGACGCGCTCGCCCGCCTTGATGTCGCCGATGACCTCGATGAGGTCGCCGTCGGCGGCGCCGATTTCGACGTCGGCCTGACGTGCGGCGTCGTCGTCGCCGACGACGAAGACGCTGACGCGGTCGGCGCGCAGGATGAGCGCGTCGCGGTGGACGGCAAGGACGCGCTTCTTCGCCGTGCGCGGCAGGCGGACCTCGACGGCGGCGCCGACGCGCCAGCCCGTCTTCGGCAATCCGAGGCGGACTTCGAGCGTGCGCGTCTGCTCATCGCCGACCGGCACGACGGCCCGCACGGCGGCGTCGATCGTCTGGTCGCCGTTCCTGACCGCGATGACGTCGCCCGGAGCGAGGCTCGCAAGGAGGGCGTCAGAAGCGCGCGCGGTGACTTCAAGCGCCTCGGTGTTGACGAGACGGACGATCGGCGCGCCCGGGCTTACGAACTCGCCGACATCGGTCTGGCGCGCGACGATGCGACCGGCGAAGGGCGCTTTCACCTCGGTGCGCTCGAGCGCCGTCTCCGCGCGCCGCAGCGAGACGCGGGCGCGCGCAAGATCGTGGCGGGCGGCGTCGCGGTTGGCGCGCAGCTCGTCGATCGCGGCCTCGGATTCGCCGCCGTCCTCGCCCAGCGCTTCATAGCGCTCGACGAGTTTTGAAAGCTGGTCGGCGCGCGCGGCGAGCCGGCCGACATCGGCGCGCGCCTCATCGCGGCTCGCGGCGGCGTCGGCAGGATCGATACGGGCGATGATCTCGCCCTTTGCGACCTCGGCGCCGACCTCGGCGACCCAGAGGACGGGGCCGGGCGTTGCGGCTGCGATCTGGCTGTCGCTCATTGACACGACAGAGCCAGGCGCGCCGGCGTGGGGCGCAAGTTCGGTCATCACCGCTTCAGCGACCCGGACCGGCGCCGGCGGCGGCCCCTGGGGCGCGGTCGCCTGCGCGGCGTCAGCCTTGGGCTGGAAGACGCCTGTGAGGATGACGCCGCCGGCGGCGAGCGACAATGCGCCGGCCGCGGCGAGGACTTTGTGCCTTCTTAGAAACGTGCGCGTCGCGTTCATGTCACGGATCCTCCAATTCATTCGGCAGGCTGAAAGACGAGCCCGCCCGCGGGCGCGCCCGTCTTTTTCGCGGCGCCGAGCTGCAGCAGCGCCGGCGTCAGCATCAGGGTGAAAACGGTCGACACGGTCATGCCGCCGAAAATGACCGTCGCAAGGCCGCGGTAAATCTGAGCGCCCTCGCCGGGGGCGAGGATCAGCGGCGCCATCCCCATCAGCGTCGTCGCGGTGGTCATGAAAATCGGACGAATGCGGAGCCGCAGCGCCTCGCGCACTGCGTTTTCGCGAGACAAACCCTCGGCTTCCGACTGGCGCGCCTGTTCAACGAGCAGGATCGCGTTGTTGACGACGATGCCAAGGAGAATGATGAATCCGATCATGCCGAGAAGATCGAGCGGCGTCGGATTGACGAGGTTCAGCAGTCTGATCGCAATAATGCCGCCGACCGCCGCCATTGGAATGGTGATAAGGACGATCGCCGCGTCGCGCACCGACTTGAACAGCGCCGCCATGATGAGGAACAGGATCGCGACGGCGAGCAGGAAATTGCCGCCGAGATTGCCGAGGGCGCGTTTCAGGCTGTCCGCCTCGCCGGCGTATTTCACTGACGCGCCTTCGGGCAGCGCGGCGTAGATGTCCTTTTCGGCCTTTTCCTTGATCGTCGTGACGATGTCGCCGAGCGCGAGGCCCTCCGGCGCGTTGATCGCCAGCGACAGCGTGCGCCGTCCGTCGATGCGGGAGATCTGCTGCGGGCCGACCGTGCGGCGAAAACTTGCAAGATCCCCGAGGGGCACGACGCCGCGCAACGGCGTCGCGATCGGCACCGTCGAAAGATATTCAGGCTCGCCCCATTCTTCGGCCTTGAGGATGATGTCGATGCGTCCGTCGCGGTGGAAGAATTCGCCGAGCCACAGGCCGTCGCCGAGCGCACGCACCGCGCTTGCAACGCTTTGACGCGTAATACCTGCTTCGGCGATGCGGCGGTCGTTCGGCAGGAGCGTGATTTCCGGCGTCACCACCTGCGGGTCGGGGTTCGGCCAGACAGTGGCGCCGGGCAGCGCCGCGGTGATGATGTCGATGACGGCGGGCGCGGAGCCCATCAACGCGGCATAATCGGCGGCCTGGAGATCGATGCGGAAATCGCCGCCGCCGCCGAAATCGCCGAATAATTCACCCTGCCGCGCGAACGCCCTCGTGTCGGGAAACCCGGCGAGGATCTCCTCGTTCACGATCTTCTCGAGCCGCGCCATGTCGGACTGCTTCTTCGGGCGCACGCCGATATTGCCGCCCCAGTTGCCGGAATAGAGGTAATAGTTGAGCAGCGCGGGCTCTTTCTCGCCTTTCATGTAAGGATCGAGCCGTTTGACGACCACTTCGGCGAACTCCTCGCGGATGGTGTCGGCGTTGGCGCCTGAGGGAAAGCCGATGAAGCCGTCGATCGCCGCGCGCTTGACCGGCGGAAGATAGTTGAGCGACGGGAAAAGGAGGATGCTCAGCATCGCAGGACTAATGGTCAGTCCTCCGATCCAGGCCGCGCGCCGCGCCGGCGTCGCGGTCAACGCCATGATCGCATCAGGCGCGCGATTGAAGAAGCCGCCCGCTTTCACCGCCGCCGCCTTCGGGCGCGCCTTCATGAAATAGGCTGCCGCCGTCGGCAACACGCTCGCGGCCGCAATGAGGCTGCAAATGACGGCGATCGCGATCGTCAGCGCGAGGTCGGAAAAGAGCTGCCCCTCGACGTCCTCGAAGAACATCACCGGCGCGAAGACGGCGACTGTCGTCACCGTCGATGCGAAGAGCGCGCCGAAGACCTGTCCGACGGCCTTCGATGCCGCCTCGCGCGGTTCAAGGCCTTCCTCGCGCAGCCTGACGAAATTCTCCATGACGACGATCGCCGCGTCGAGCACCATGCCCGTCGCAAAAGCAAGGCCCGCCAGCGAGATGACGTTGATCGAGCGTCCGGTGAGGTTGAGAACTACCACTGTCGCTGCGAGGCAAACGGGAATGGCGAGCGCGATCAGCAAGGTCGCCGTCGTCCGTCGCAGGAACGCCCACAGGACGCCCGTCGCCAGAAGCACGCCGAGGAACAGGTTCCCGGTCAGCATCGACAGCGCGTTCTTGATGAAGAGCGATGGATCGAAGCTCTTGTGGATGGCGTAGCCGAGCTCGGCGAGAGGGCCCTCATTAAGCTCGGTGATCTTCTTCGTGATCGCATCGATGGCGGCGAGCGTGTTCGCGCCGGGTTCGCGCAGGACGCGCATGCCGATCGCTGGGTTGCCGTTCTGATAGACGACGCCGCCGCCGCGATCATTCACCACCGCGACTTTGGCGAGATCGCCGAGCCGGATCGGCGCCCCGTTCCGCCATGCGAGGATCGTGTCTTCGAGCTGTTCGGCCGTATACCGGCCTTCAAAGCGCATGGTGTAGCTGCGGCGTCCGACGTCGATCGAGCCGCCGGTGACGTCTGAAGACCGGTTCACGGTCGCAGCGATCTCGTCGATGGTCACGCCGAGCTGGGCGAGACGGAAGGGATCGAAGGAGATGCGCACGATCTCCTCGCCGTCATCCGAATTGACGTCGACGCCGGCGACGCCCTCAATCGATTCGAGTTCCGGCGCGATGCGGTTTTCGGCGAATTCGCTCAGCTTTGCGGCCCCGCCTTCGTTTCCGGGCAAGCGCTGCAGGAAGAGGAAAATGAGCGTCTCGCTGGCTGCGCCGCCGCCATTGTTGTTGATCTGCGGACGGTCAGCGTCGGCGGGCAGGCCCCGCACGCGCTGCAGGCGGCTCGTCACTTCCGTCAGCGCCTTGTCCATGTCAGTCCCGAGCGCGAATTCGAGGTTGATGAAGCCGCCGCCCGCATTCGACCATGACTGCATCGATTTGAGGCCGGGGGCCCCGCGCAGCTCCCGCTCGATCGGATCGATGATCTCGCTTTCAACCTCGCGCGGCGAGGCCGCGCGCCAGCCCGTCCATACGCCGAGAACCGGCCGTTCGATATTCGGCAAAAGCTGGATCGGAAGGCGCGTGAGCGACACGCCGCCGAAGAGGAAGATGGCGGCGAGCACGACCGCGAGGGCTGCAGGATATTTGAGGCAAAGCTTTGTGAGGCCCATGTCGATCACCGTCGATGCGCGCGCGAGCGACATTTGTCGCTCGTCAGCATAAGCCTTGTTTCAAGGCTGAATAACAAGGGGCCGCCGATCGTGTTTCGACCAACGGCCCCGATGACGCGGCGAGCGGATAACTCGATACGACGAAGCGAAAGGCGTTATTCGCCGTCGCTCGGAATCCTTTTGAGAGAGTCGAGCTGCCGTCTGATCTCCGCCTCACGGCGTTCAAGGTCGCGCCGCGCGCGTTCGATCTCGCGTTCGTGATCGCGCCGCGCATTCTCGATGTTTCTGCGCGCCTCGACGAGCGCCTGACGAATGATCACGCGTTCATCGTCGCTGATGTCGCGGGCCTTAAGCGCGGCTGTTTCGAGGTCGAGTTGCGCCATCGCTTCGTCCATGCCGTCTGCAAGCGCATCGGCGAGCTCAGCGCGCGCATCGGCGATGGCGTCAAGCTCCAGCTCGAGCGACGCGCGCTCGCCGTCGATCGCCGCGCGGCGCGAGAGTCGCGCCTCATCCTCCTGACGGAAGGCGATCCGGCGCGCGGTCGCCGCTTCGCCTTCCGCCATTCCGGCGTCGGCTTCAGCTTTCGCGCGGCCGGCTTCAACCTGGATGCGCCAGTCCGCTCTCATTCTTTCCGCTTGCTTGCGAGCGGCTTCCCGGTGCGCCCGCATGTCGGCGATCACTTCCTTCAGTCTTGCCCGCTTTTCCGGCGTCATCGGTTCGTCGCTGGTGAATCGATGGCGTTTCCCGTCGATGGTGAACGAAATGTCGTAGACGGCGCCCTGCGTCGTCGCGAGACCGCCAAGGAGCCGGTGCTCGAGGTCGGCGGCCATGCGGTCGGTCAGGCTGTCGCCATTGGCGAATGAAAAGTTGCGCTCGCCTTTGAAGACGTTGCGGAGCGCTTTGCCGTCATCGCCGGCAGGGACGATGACCGGCTCCGGCGGCTCGGGCGGTTCGACGGGTTCGGCAGGCTCGACTGGCGATGCTGGTTCCAGCACGCTCGCCAACGCCGGCGCCGGCGGTTCCGGCGCGACAGGGGCGATGGCGCGCGGCCGACCGGCGGGCCTGTTCATTCTCAGCAGGTCAGAATCTTTTCCCTGTTCCGGCTCCGAGCCGTTGTCGCGCTCGGCGCCATCGGCTGACTTCACGGCTTCGGCGCTGTTGATCTCCGCCACGCGCTTCCTTTTTGCGGCAGCCTCGGGATCGACGGCGAAGGCCGCTTGCCCGACGGCAAGAAGCGCGGCGATCGACGCCGCGCCGGCGAGCGCCGCCCGCGCGCCCACGGTCACCCGCCGCTCGCCGCCCGCCGACAGGATCTGGTCGAGCCTGCGGCGCCGGGCCTGGCGGTCGTTCGCCGTGAAGCCGGGCGCAAGCGCCGGCAGCAGGCTCTGCTTCATCGCAGCATATTTGAGGCCTTTGACGAAGCAGGAGGCGTAAGCGCGCCGGTCGACGCCCGCTCCGATGACGAGACGGTCGGCGCCTTCCTCCGCCGCCATTTCCACATTGGCGGCGATGCGGGTGACGAGCGGGTTGAACCAGAACAGGACGCGCGCGAGCGCCGTGGCGGTGAAAAGGCGCGTGTCGCCGCGCTTCAGATGCGCGATTTCATGGGCGCACATCAGCGCGATGTCCTCATCCGCGACGCGCGCATCGAGATCATGCGGCATCAGGATGACCGGAGAGACGGCGCCGTAAACGCACACGCTCGATACATGGCGAGACCATTTGAGCTTCGGCGTCCTGACGCCGAAGTCGAACGCCCAGTCATCGACGGCCTTCAGCAGGGACTTCTTGCGCACTGGTTCGGCGAGCGCCGCCGCGGCGAGGAAGCCGGCCTGCCGCGCCAGCCAGATGAACAGCGCGAGGAAGACGCCGTAAATGTAGAGGAGCGACAAGGCGCCCATCGCCTGGTCGACGGTGATCGAGGGCAGGGCGCTTTTTTGTGCGGCGGCGTCGCCAGTTCCTGCAGGCCTTTCCAAAGGCTTTTCATTCACCGAGTTCGTTTCGGAGCGGGTCGCGGCCGCAGGCGCTTGCGGCGCGTTGACGTCCGGGGCCGGGTGGCGCAGCGATACGCCGTAAGCCGCGAGCGATGGGGCGACCAGCGAGGGAAGGATCGCGAGCAAAAGGGCGCCGATCCACAATAGGTCGCCGCGACCGGCGCCGCTGCGCTCAAGATGCATCGCGCCGAGCAGGAGGGCGCCGGCCCAAATGACGGAAGCCGCCAGGCAGAGCACCAGCGCTTCCGACTGGTAAGCGTTCAACCCAAGGAGCGTCGTCATTTGCGTTCCTCCGCCCGAAGCGCGGCTTCGAGTTCGTCTATTTCTTCTTTGGTCAGGAGCTTTGAGTCGGAGAACATCACCGCCGAGGGCGCGGCGTCGAGCTCGAGGACGCGGTCTGAAAAATCGCGGATCATCCGCGACAGCAGCGCGACCTTCCCGATCGCGGCGGAGTAGACATTGACGCCGTCCGCCGACTTTTTCTTGAGGAGGCCCTTTTCGCACATCCGCTCAATGACGGTGCGCATGGTGGAGTAGGTCCAGTTGAACTCCGCCGCCGCCTCATCCGTGATCTCGCGCGCAGACAGCGCCTTGCGCCGCCACAGGAGCTTTAAAATCGCCAGTTCGGGCTTGGTGGGCTGCAGGGTAGGGTCAATCGCCATTTTTCGCCTCGGAGGTCTGATCTGCGACATTTGTAGCGATTTGCTACATGTGTCGCAAGCCCGTCTCCGCGCCTGTTTCGACCGAATTCCGTCAGGAATCGTCGGCCTTGCGGCGAATGGCGGGCTTGGCGCGGCAGGCTGCCAGGCGTCGTCCCTCGGTTAACGCCCTGTTCAGCCGTTTGGTCGAAGATCGCTCGCCGGGGAATGAAAAGGCGGTCACCTGCCATGAGCCGAGAGGACAGACCCAACCTCCGCGCCCGCCCAGCGCCGCGTGACGCCGATCCGCTCGACGAGGTGACGCCCGATGAGCGCCGGCGCGACGTCCGCCGTCCGACATTCAAGGCTGGCGAGATCATCCTCGATGATGGCCGCAAGGTTCCCTGCATCGTGCGCAACATTTCGGACTCGGGCTGCCTGATGAAGCTCGACAACGCTGACGCGCTCCCCGACTTCGTCGCCATCCGCATCGACCTTGACGCGCCGCCGCGGCCGGCTGAGATCGTCTGGCGGTCTTCAACGCTCGCCGGCGCGATGTTCGTCCGCAAGTTTTCTTAAGTCGCCAGCGTCTCCAGCGCCGAGACGATTCGCGCCAGTTCGTGCGGCTTTGACAGGCGGTGATCGCCGGCCTTGATGAGCGCCAATTCGAGATCGTCGGTCTTGAGCCGCTCGGCGAACGCAAGCGCATGACGCCACGGGACGTCCTGGTCCGCCATCCCCTGCACGATCCGCACAGGACAGCTGATCGGGATCGGCGCGCCTAAAAGGAGATGCCGGCGACCGTCTTCGATCAGCGCCCGCGTAATGACCGTTGGCTCGGGCGAATATTCGGACTGCTCGATAAGTCGCCCGTGTCTCAAAATCTCATCGCGTTCCGGCCCGGTCATGCGCTCCCACATCAGCCTTTCGGTGAAGTCGGGCGCCGGCGCGATGAACACGGCGCCGGCGACGCGGGCCGGGCGCGCAAGCGCGAGCAGCGCGGCGATCCATCCGCCCATGCTTGAGCCGACGAGGATCTGCGGACCCGCGGTCAGCGTGTCAAAGACGGCGAGCGTGTCCGCGAGCCAGTCTGAAAGGACGAGGTCCTCGAAGCGTCCCTCAGACGCGCCGTGTCCGGAATAATCAAAGCGCAGAAAGGCCCGCCCGCGCGCCGCCGCCCACCGCGACAGATGCTCCGCCTTCGTTCCGGTCATGTCGGAACGAAATCCGCCGAGCCAGAGGACGCCGGGCCCGCGCCCCGGCAAGACCCGATAGGCGAGGCGGGCTTTTGGCCCGTCGAAATACTTCGCCTTCTCCATGGCTCTCTCGCTAGTTCCCTTCCGGGCGCCACGCCCTATAAGCGCCGCGATGGCGTTCGACAAAACCATCCTGCAAGTGATCCCGGCGATGGACTCCGGCGGCGCGGAACGCACCACGCTCGAACTGGCGCGTGCGATCATTGCAGCTGGCGGCCGGGCGATCGTTGCGACCTCGGGCGGGCGCATGATTGCGGATCTTGAACGCGCCGGCGCCCGCGTCGCGATCCTGCCGGTTCATTCAAAAAATCCTATCGTGATCGTCGCCAACGCCTCCCGGCTGGCGCGCCTCATCCGCGCCGAAAGGGCCGACCTTATCCACGCCCGGTCTCGTGCGCCGGCGTGGAGCGCGCTCTTCGCGGCGCGGCGCGCCGGCATACCCTTTGTGACGACCTGGCATGGCGCCTATCGCGGCCGTTCGCCCCTGAAGCGCCTCTACAATTCGGCGATGGGCCGCGGCGACCTTGTAATCGCCAACTCGGCCTTCACGGCCGAAGCGGTCCGGTCAGTCAGCGATCCGGGCGATCGCCTCAAGATTATCCACAGGGGCGCCGACGCCGCGGAGTTCAACCCGGAAGGGGTGTCGGCGGCCCGGCGCGCAGCGGTGCTCGGCCAATGGGGCATGGAAGCGGGCAAGGGCCCGGTCCTCCTCCTGCCAGCGCGCCTCACCGACTGGAAAGGCCATGCGGTGGCTATCGCGGCTGTCCGCCTCCTTCTCGCCAAGGGCGCGACTGGTGCAAACGCTGATTTGCGGCTAGTTTTCGCGGGGGAAGCGCAAGGGCGGGAGGGCTATGCCGCAGGGCTCGCGCGAGGGGTGAGGGAATTGGGGCTGGACGGGGTGATCCGCATGGTCGGTCATTGCGGCGACATGCCGGCGGCGTATTTGGCGGCCGACATTGTTTTGTCGCCCTCGACACGGCCTGAAGCGTTCGGACGCGTCGCTGCGGAAGCGGGCGCGATGGGCCGCGTCGTCATCGCCGCCGATCATGGCGGCGCCCGTGAAACGGTCGTCGACCGCGAAACCGGATTTCTTGTCGCGCCAGGATCGGCCGAGGCGCTCGCCGGGGCTCTATCGGCGGCGATCGGGCTCGGAGAGGAGGGACGGGCGTTGATGGGCGCGAAGGCGCGCGCGCGGATCGCCGCCCAATTCTCGACCGCCGCGATGACGGCGGCGACGCTCTCCGCCTATGGTGCGCTGCTCGACGGCTGGACGGGCCCGGCATGACGCGTCGTCCGGCCAATATTCTCATCATCAAGACGGACGGGCTTGCCGCTTTCGTCGCCGCCGAACCGCTGTTCGAGGCGATCCGCGCCGCCCATCCCGGCGCGCGCATCAGCCTGCTGACGCAGCCCCATCTGCAGCGCGTCGCGCGCGCCTCGCCCTATTTCGATCAGGTCGCCGCGATGCCTGATTTCCGCGACGCGGACGCGCGCAAGGCGTTCGTCAAGCAGATTCAGTCCTCGCATTTCGCCTGCATCTACGACCTCGCCGCCAACGAGGAAGCCAAGCGCCTTTATGCGGCGCTTGGGCCGTTCAGGCCGAAATGGCGCTCGGTCGCGCCGGCGTCGCGGTCGGCGCGCCGCAGCGGCGCGCCGGAAGAGGGTTTGCCGAACACCTCGAAGTTCTCCGCCTCGATCGGTCTCGACATACCGGCGCGCCTCCCGGATTTTTCCTGGGCGCTGGCGACCCGCAAGGATTCGGCGAACATGCAGCCGTCCTGGTTCGGGATCTCCGGCGTCTACGGATTATTGATGCCCGGCGTCGACGAAGCTCGCCGCTGGCCTTCAGCCCGCTACGCCGAACTTGCGCGCATGATGGCGAAAAAGGGCATCATGCCGGTGATGGTCGGCGCGAAAGAGCTGCACGCCTTCGCCGATGACGTCGCCAACGCGGCGCCTGAGCTTGTCGACATCACCGGGAAGACCGACCACCTCCAGCTGGTCGCGCTGGCCCAGTCCGCCGCCTTTTTCGTCAGCGATGCGGCGGAGGAAGTGCACCTCGCCGTCAGCGTCGGATGCGCCGGCGTCCTCATCCGCAAGACCGGCGAGGAGCACCTGTCGCCGAAAGGCCGTAACGTCATCACCCTGACGACGCGCGAGGACATGGGCGAGGCGACGTCCGACTTCGTGTGGCGCGCGCTCAACAATATGGGCCTTATTCCGAAGGGCTCGGCGAGCCCGCGGTCGGCCGTCCGTTGATCCCGGCCCCTGATCCCTTATATAGCGCGAGGCCCGGCCGGTCCTGCGTTAACGGATCGTCAGCCGTCGGCGCGACACTGTCGCGTCAATTCCGCAACCCAAAGTCCTGAAGCCACGAGAGGAGATTCCTTTATATCCCGCAGACCCTTCGCTCCCGCCCCGCCCAAAGGAGACGGCCCCCGAGTCAACGAAGAAATCGGCGTTCCCCAAGTGCTGCTGATCGACCACACCGGCGAGAAGCGCGGCGTCGTGCCGACCGCCCGCGCGATCGAAATGGCCGCCGAAGTCGGGCTCGATCTCGTTGAGGTCTCGCCGGGGACCCAGCCGCCGGTCTGCAAGATCCTCGATTACGGCAAATTCAAATACCAGCAGCAGAAGAAAAAGGCCGAGGCCAAAAAGAATCAGAAGGTCGTCGAGATCAAAGAAATCAAGATGCGGCCGAACATCGACGACCATGACTATGAAGTCAAAGCCAAGCAGATGCGGAACTTTTTCGCCGAAGGCGACAAGGTCAAGGTGACCTTGCGCTTCCGCGGCCGTGAGATGGCCTATCAGGACCGCGGCATGAGCCTGCTTGAAAAGGTGAAGAACGACTTCGAGGACGTCGCCAAGGTCGAGCAGATGCCAAAGCTCGAAGGCAAGCAGATGATGATGGTGATGGCGCCTCGCTGAGGCGGACATCTCCCGCGCGCGCCCCGCGAGCGCGGCGCCCCAATTGCGCGAATTAGGCCTCTTCTGCGGCGCCATTTGCGAATGGGGCCGCCTTGGCGCATTGCTTGCTGCGTCTTGGGGAAGCTGCAGCGTCGGGAGCGCGCGGGCAGGGCGGCAGTTGGGTCGGGTATGGGTGAGGGAATCGGATCTTTCCTGGCGGCGACGCCCTGGGCGCCGCTGGCGATCGCGTTCCTCGTCGGCCTCGGCTGCGGATGGCTGATCTGGGGCATCAAGGGCGAGGCCGGGGGCGGGGCCGCGGGCGCTTCAGATAGCGCGCTTGCCGCGCCCGACGGCATGGATCGCGACGACCGCAAGGAAATTGTGGTGTTGCGCGCCGAGCTTGAAGCAGCGCGCGCCCTCCTTGACCAGAACGACGGTGATCAGGACGAAATCGCGGTTCAACTCAAACTGGTCGATGAAGCCTTGAAGCGCGCGAATGGCCGCTTGAAAGTCATTCAGCGCGGGCTGAAGCGCTAGAGGACGCCGCGGCGGCCTGCTGTTCCGAATCGGGACGGCCTGTGCCCGGATGAAGGCGTCGGATCGCTTGCAGCAACGGCACATAGGCCGTCGCCGCCAGAAACGCCGCCAGCAGGAAATGCGCGCCCGGAAAGTGGAAGGGCGCGCGCTCCTCGGTGAATGCGGCGAAGACCTGGGTCATCACGAGCGGCCCGGCGATCATGGCGACCCCGTTGAGGCTGCCGATGGCGCCTTGCAGCTCTCCTTGCGCGTTGCCGGGCGCGCTTTTCGACATGATGCCCTGCAAGGCCGGCGTCGCAAAGCCGGCGAAGGCGCCGAAGGCGATCAGCGCATAGATCATCCATCCCGACGATGCGAACGCGTAACCGACATAGGCGATGAGGCCGATCGAAACGCCGAGGAGCGCGGCGCGCGCCTCGCCGAGCCGCGGGATCACGACGCGGGTGAGGCCGCCCTCGACGATCGCCGCAGAAAGTCCGACGGCCATCAGCGAAAAGCCGATCTCTCGCGCCGACCAGCCGATCGCCTCGCGCGCATAATAGGCCCAGACCGCCGGGAAGCTCCACCGGGCGAGACCCAGAAGGAGAAATGCGGCCGCCGTGGGCAGGATCGCCGGATAGCGCCGGAAGTTCCTGAAACTCGCCAGCGCGTTGGCGCGCCGCCAGTCGAAGGGACGGCGGTTTTCGGGCGGGTTGGTTTCAGGGAGGAAGAACCATCCATAGACGAAGTTGACGGCGCCGAGCGCAGCGACGGCGTAGAATGGCGCGCGGTGGCCGTATTCATCGCCGATGAGGCCGCCGAGCGCCGGCCCGATGATGAAGCCGAGGCCGAAGGCCGCGCCCATCAGCCCGAAGTTCGCTGCACGCTTTTCCGGGGGCGTGATGTCCGCGATATAGGCGTTGGCGGTCGAAAACGTCGCGGCGAAGCAGCCGGCGAGGATTCGGGCGACGAAGATCACCGCAATCGACGGCGCGAGCGCCAGCATCAGGAAATCCGCCGCATAGGCGGCGAGCGAGCCGAGGAGAACAGGGCGTCGTCCGTAGCGGTCGGAGAGCTGTCCCATCACTGGCATCATGATGAACTGCATGATCGCATAGGCGACTGAAATATAGCCGCCCCAGCGCGAGGCCTCCGCGAGACCCTCGCCGGTGACGTCCATGATGAGCTGTGGCATCACCGGCAGGATGACGCCGAAACCGATCATGTTGATCATGACGGTGATGAAAATGAACAGGAGCGCGTTCGGCCCCGGTTTGGCGGTCGCCATGTCGCTCATCTGCCCCGGCTAGATTTCTCTGTACTCGGGCGCCGGTCGGGCGGCGTCAATCGGCGTCACCTTGATCGCGGTGATCTGATTGCGCCGACGACGCAGGATGCGGAAGCGGAAGCCGTGGAAGGAGAAGGTCTGGCCGACTTCCGGGATCGATTGAGCCTCATGGATGACGAGACCGGCGATGGTCACCGCCTCATCGTCCGGAAGCGACCAGTCCATCACCCGATTGAGATCGCGGATCGTCACCGAGCCGTCGACATTGATGGACCCGTCCGCCTGCGGGCGCACGCCCTGCACCGGGCTGTCATGTTCATCCTCGATCTCCCCGACGATCTCCTCGATGATGTCTTCCATGGTGACGAGGCCGCGGATGGAGCCGTATTCGTCGACGATGAGCGCGAATTGCTCCTGTCCTTTGCGGAAATTGTCGAGCTGCTCCTGCAGCGTCGTCGTCTCTGGCGCGAAATAGGGCTTTCTGGCGATGTCGGCGACGACGACCTTCGTCACGTCGCCGTCGAATTCCCAGAGCGCGCGCAGGAAGTCCTTCACATGAAGCACGCCGACGATGTTCTCGGTGTCGTCCTTGTAAAGAGGGAAACGGGTGTGGCCGGACCTCATCGCCTGCGCGAGCAGCGTCGCGGGCTTCTCATCGATGTCGAGCATGTCGATCGATTTGCGGTGCACCATGATCTCGCCCACCGTTATTTCATCAAGGTCGAGCGCGCCGCGGACGATGTCTCGCGCCGTCTTTTCAAGTTCGCCTTCCTCATGGTGTAGATCGACCGCCCCGCGAAGTTCGTCCGCCGCCGAGAAAATCTGCTCTGTATCGGCGGGATTAAGGCCGAAGACGCCGAGAAACGCCCTGACGACGCCGCGGGCGACATAGGTGACCGGAGAAAACAGGAAGACAATCCAGCGGATGAGCGGCGCGACGAAAAGCGCAAGCGTGTCGGGGCGAGCGAGCGCGGCGGTTTTCGGGGCGACTTCTGAAAAAAGCACGATGAGGATCGTCATCGTCGCCGTGGCGACGGCGATCGCGACCCCGCCGGCGCCGAACCAGCCGACGAAGAGGCCTGAGGCCAGCGTCGTCGCCAGGATGTTGACGAGATTGTTGCCGACGAGAATCGCGCCGATCAGCCTTTCCCGGTCGCGGATAAGCAGATTGACGCGCCGCGCGCGTTTGTCGCCGTCGCTCTCGAGCTTGTGCATGCGCGCCCGCGATGCGGCGGTGAGCGCCGTTTCCGAGCCGGAAAAGAAGGCGGACATTAAAAGCAGCAGAAGGATCGCAATGATTGTCAGAGCGGCGCCGGGGTCCATGGGGCCTTTCGTGCGTTGTTATTCATCAAGAACGTCAACTTATCGCCGGGACGCGACTAGAAAGCGCAGCACTCTCGACGGGTCGACGTCGCGGGCGACGAAGGCTTCACCGAGCGCGCGGGCCAGAATGAGGGTCAGGCGGCCCTGTTCGATTTTCTTGTCCTGCATCATCGAGGTCAGCATCGATTCCGGCGTGATGCTCGCCGCGCCGTCGATGTCGCCGATGCCGGCCGGAAGTCCGATAGCGCGCAAGTGCGCTTTAAGGCGCGCAGCGGCGTCTTGCGGGCAAAGTCCTTCGCTGGCGGAAAAGTCGAAGGCGAGGCCCATGCCGGCGGCGACCGCTTCGCCGTGAAGCAGCCCGCCCGAATAGCCGAAAGCCGCCTCAAGCGCGTGGCCGAAGGTGTGACCGAGATTGAGGAGCGCGCGGTCGCCTTCTTCACGCTCATCCCGTGAAACGACATCGGCCTTGGCGGCGCAGGACCGGAGGACGGCGGCGCGGCGCGCGGCTCGGTCGCCGGCGAGAAGTCTTGCGCCGTTCTCTTCGAGCCAGGCGAAGAAAGGCGCATCGCCGAGCGCGCCGTATTTCACGATCTCGGCGTAGCCTGCGCGCAGGTCGCGGGCCGGCAATGTCTCGAGCGCGCCGATGTCGGCGAGCACGATCGCGGGCTGATGAAAGGCGCCGATGAGGTTCTTGCCATGGCGGGCGTTGATCGCCGTCTTCCCGCCGACGCTGCTGTCGACTTGCGCAAGGAGCGTCGTCGGGATCTGCGCAAAACGGCAGCCGCGCCGGAGAATGGAGGCGGCGAATCCGGCGAGGTCGCCGATGACGCCGCCGCCGAAGGCGGCGATGAGATCGCCGCGTTCGACGCCGAGCCCGAGCAGCGTCTCGCACAGATCTTCGAGCTGAGCGAAGGATTTCGTCGCCTCGCCGGGCGGCAGAACGACCATCTCCGCTTGAACGCCGGCGGCGGCGAGCGCGCGCCTCATTCGGGCGCCGAGCGCGGCCTCGACATTTGCGTCCGTCACGACCGCGATGAATGGGCGCTTCAAAAGCGGCGCCAGGTAAACGCCTGCGTCGTCGATGAGGTCGTCGCCGACGATGATGTCATAGCGTCGCGACGCCGGAGAAACTGTGAGGCGTTGCGCGGTCATGCGATGGCCTTTGCTGCTAGATGGCTTTCAAGCGCGGCCAGGATCGCCGTCACCGTTCTGCCGTGCGCGCCGGGCTGGCTGTCGACAGTCAGCGTGGCCGCTTCATAATGGGGCGCGCGTTCGGCGAGCAGGCGGGAGATCGTCTCCTTCGGGTCCCCTTTTTTAAGCAGCGGACGGGTCGGACGCCGGGTCGCGCGTTTGACGAGCGTGTCGATGTCCGCGCGCAGCCAGATCGATATCGCCTTGTCGTGGATGAGGGCGCGCGTCTCGGGGCTGGTCAAGGCGCCGCCGCCCGTCGCCAGCACGATCGGCCCGCCGGCGAGCAGCCGGGCGATCACCTTGGCCTCTCCCTGGCGGAAGCTCGACTCGCCATGTTTCTCGAACAGCTCCGCAACGCTCATGCCGGCCGCCGCTTCAATTTCGGCGTCAGCGTCGTGAAAGGGCAGGGCGAGCGCCCCGGCGAGGCGACGGCCTATGGTTGTCTTGCCTGCGCCCATCATGCCGACAAGGACGATCGGCCGATCGACGGCGGGGGCGGGGAAAACCTTTCGGCGCGAGCCTGGCATAGCGCATCAAAGCTTTAGTGACGCCCGGGCGACGGCGCCAGTGGCCATCCTTCAACGGGGCGCCAAGCTGGTCTAGAAAGACGCCATCTGATTCGAACTGTCTCCGGGAGCCGCCTTTGCGTTTCGCCGTCGCCATTGTCGTGATCGCTCTTTTGACCC
The DNA here is from genome assembly GCA_046296195.1 of Parvularculaceae bacterium. GTDB lineage: Bacteria > Pseudomonadota > Alphaproteobacteria > Caulobacterales > Parvularculaceae > Amphiplicatus. Next base: position 44,052 of record JBKBLR010000002.1, read on the forward strand.
TCGTCGGGCTCTATGTGTTTGGCCTCACCCTCGAGCCGGACACCCGAACCATCGAGCAGGATGCGATCGGTGTCACGAATGTTTAGGGCGCTCGGTCTTTTCAGCGCGCTTTTGGTGGGAGCGGCGGCGTCCGCGCAAACCGCCCCGCTGGCGCCGGTCGAGCAGACGGCGCTGGCGCGGGACGTGTTTGGAACGGGCGTCCTCGATCGTGACGCCGGCGCGCTTGACGCCAGCCTCTGGCGCGGGGCTGAGGCCCGGATCGTCGGCGGGCTCATGAGCGGGGTTCCGGCGCGTCCTTCCTCGCCTTCGATCGGCGTCGCTGCGCGGCGGATCCTGCTTTCTGGAGGGGACGCGCCGGCGGGCGCGACCGCCGCTCTGGGCGGGGCGCGGCTGAAGGCGCTTGTCCGGCTCGGCCTCATCGACGAGGCGCGGGAGATTGAGAGCCTCGCGGTCGGCGACAAATCCGATCCGAGCGTTCTTGAGGCGATGGCGACCGCCGATCTCCTCGCCGGAGACGCCGCGGCTGCCTGCGCCAAGGTTCAACGCATCGCCTCCCCGCGCGACAGCGCCGATGGCGCCAAGCTGCGCGCCTTCTGTTACGCCGTCGCCGGCGAGCTTGACGCCGCCGACCTCGCTTTAGGACTCCTGCGCGAACGCGGCCGGCTTTCCGCCGCGGACGAGGCGATCCTTGGGCCGCTGGCGGTCGGCGGCAAGCCCAAGGCGGGCGCCGCAGCGATCGACGCCGTCCATTATGGTGCGCTGCGTTATGCTGGCGTTCCGCCCGCTTTTTGGCCGCTCGCCGAAGCAGGCGTCCAGAAGGCGGTCGCGGCGGATGCGGCGGCGCCCCTCGGCGCCAGGCTGGCGGCTGCGCGGCGCGCCGCGGCGATGGGGGTTATGAGCGCGGCGGCGCTTCGGACCCTGTTTGGCGGGGCGCCGGTTGATGTCGCTGTGGTTGCCGGCGGGCCGGAGAGTTTCCGTCAGCGGCCGGACGATCCCGTCGCGATCGCCGCCGTCTTTCAGTCCGTGCGCTCGCGCGCCGCGCCCGAATTCGCGCGCGACCGCGCCGCGACCGTCGCCGGCGTCTTTTCCGCTGTGCGTGATTTCGAAACGCTGTTCCTTGCGGCGGCGCTGTTCGCTGATGAGGTGAAGGGTTTTGACGGCCTTGTCGTCAGCCGCCCCGAGGCGGAGGCCTTTGCGCTCGCCAGGCTTGCGCTCGGCGACGTCGCCGCGGCTGAAAACTGGCTTGCCGCAGGAGATGTCGCCGGCGCCGGGGCGAGTTCCGACATTCCTGCGCTGGTCGCCGCGGCGAAGTCGGGCGAGGGGCCTGCAACGACCGTCGAAGCGCGCCCTAGCCGGGACCTGGCGCTCGCCGTGGACGGCGTGATCGAGGCGGCGGCGGAAAGGATCACGGGTCAGGCAGCGCTGGCCGCGATCGCCAGCTCCGACCTTGCTGCTGCGGGCGATCCCGTCGCCGACATCGTCGTCGTGCGCGGCCTTTCGATCGCCGGGCTCAATGATCTCGCGCGTCGACGCGCCATCGAACGCTTGCTGCAGAGCCGCTTTGCGCGCGCTTTGCCCGCTTCAGACTCTGCGACGCCGGCCGCCGCGCCGGCCGTCCCGGTGAAGGGGCCGGCGCCGCGCTTGAAGCCGGCGCCCTCCCGGTGAACCTACGGGCGAAAGAAGTGGGCGAGGGCGATGAGGCCCTCATTGCGCTCTTTCTCGAAATGATGACGGTCGACCGCAACGCGGCTCCAATGACGCTGAAAAATTATGGCCGCGACCTGGCGCGGTTCTCGGCGTTCATCCGGAAACGGAAGGAAACGCTGCTGACCGCCGGCGCGGACGACATCGCGGCGTTTCTTTCAGGGCTCGAAGAAGACGGTCGGTCGCCGGCGACGGCGGCGTTAAAAATATCCGCGTTGCGACAGTTTTTCGCTTTCCTTTATGAAGAGGGGCGACGCGCCGACAACCCGGCGCGTCGCGTCGACCGTCCGCGCACGCGCAGGCCCTTGCCGAAGGTGCTCACCGAGGAGGAGGCGGCGCGCCTCGCTGATGCGGCGTCAGGCGCCGATCCGCCTTCGTTGCGCCTGCGCGCAATGGTCGAACTCCTCTATTCGGCGGGTCTCAGGGTGTCGGAGCTCGTATCGATGCCGCTCGCTGCGGCGGCGCGCGGCGAGGCGATTCTCGTGCGCGGCAAGGGAGGTCGCGAAAGGCTTGTTCCTGTGGGCGCGCCAGCGCGCGCGGCGCTCGACGCCTATCTGCAGGTGCGAGCGGCGTTCCTGCCGAGGGACCGGAAAGGCGATCTCCTGCCGTCCCCGTTCCTGTTTCCTTCGCGCGGAAAAACCGGTCATGTCACGGCCGCGCGCTTCGCCCAAATGTTGAAAGGCCTCGCCGCGTCCGCCGGCGTGCCGCCGGACCGGGTGTCGCCTCACGTCCTGCGTCACGCCTTCGCCACGCACCTGCTTTCAGGAGGCGCCGATCTCAGAAGCGTTCAGGCGATGCTCGGCCACGCCGACATCACCACGACGCAGATCTACACTCATGTCGCGGAGGACCGCCTCAAGGATCTCGTATTCACCGCCCACCCGCTGGTCAGGAAGCGGAAGGCGCCCGCTGCTTGATGGATGCCGCGGCGAAGCCTAGGAGTTTGGCATGCTTAAATATCTCGACTTTGAAAAGCCGATCGCTGAACTCGACGGACGCATCGAGGAACTGCGGCGCCACGGCGCCGAGAAGGAAAACGTCGCGGACGAGATCCGGCGGCTGGAAGCGCGGTCGCATGAGGTGCTCAAGGAAACCTACCGAAACCTGACGCGCTGGCAGAAGACGCTCGTCGCGCGTCACGCCGAGCGGCCGCATTTCTCCGATTATGTGCGCCTGCTGACAGAAGACTTCACGCCGATCGCCGGCGACCGCGCGTTCGGAGAGGACTCGGCGATCATCGGCGGTCCGGCGCGCTTTCGCGGCCGTTCGGTGATGATCATCGGCCATGAAAAGGGCTCGGACACGGCGAGCCGCGTGAAGCACAATTTCGGCATGGCGAATCCCGAGGGCTACCGCAAGGCGATCCGTCTGATGGACATGGCGGAACGGTTCAGGCTCCCCGTCATCACCCTCGTCGACACGCCCGGCGCCTATCCGGGGCGCGGCGCCGAAGAGCGTGGACAGGCCGAGGCGATCGCCTCGTGTACGGAGCGCTGCCTGTCGCTCGGCGCGCCGCTCGTCGCCGCGATCGTCGGCGAAGGCGGGTCAGGCGGCGCCGTCGCGCTCGCTGCGGCGAACACGGTGCTGATGTTCGAGCATTCGGTCTATTCGGTGATTTCGCCCGAAGGCTGCGCATCGATCCTCTGGAAGGACGCGCAAGGGAAAGGCGACAGCAAGGCGCCCGACGCCGCCGAAGCGATGAAGATTTCCGCCGAGGATCTGAAATCGCTCGCCGTGATCGACGCCATCGTGCCGGAGCCGGTCGGCGGCGCCCATCGCGATCCCGCGCAGGCGGTCGAGCGCCTTGGCGATGCGATCGAAGAATCGCTCGACGAACTCGCCGGCCTGTCGCCGGACGAGTTGCGCCGGCATCGGCGCCAGAAATTCCTGGCCATCGGCCGCGCGGGCCTTGCCTGAGATTGGTCAGGCCGTCCCGTAAATGCGGTCCCCCGCGTCCCCGAGCCCGGGCAGGATGTACCCCTTTTCGTTGAGCTGGCGGTCGACCGCGGCGGTGAAGATCGGCACATCCGGATGAGCAGCCTCGACGGCTGCGACGCCTTCCGGCGCGGCGAGCAGGCACATGAACCGCAAACGCCGCGCGCCAGAGTCCTTGAGGCGCTTCAACGCGAAGACGACCGAATTGCCGGTCGCCAGCATCGGGTCGACGACGATCACCTCGCGCTCGCCGATCGCCTCGGGAAGCTTCAGGTAGTACTGGACGGGCTTCAGCGTTGCGTGATCCCGATAAAGCCCGATATGGCCGACGCGCGCTTCAGGCACGAGATCGAGCATGCCTTCGAGAAGCCCGTTGCCGGCGCGCAGGATCGACACGAAGCATAGGCGCCGCCCCTCGAGCCATGGAAACCGGCCGCGCTCCAGCGGCGTTTCGATCTCGCGCGTTCCAAGCTCGAGGTCTTTCGTGACCTCATAGGCGAGCAGGAAGGAGATTTCCCGCAAGGTCTGCCGGAATAGCGCGTTGCCGGTCGACTTTTCGCGCATGAGCGTGAGTTTGTGCTGGACGAGCGGGTGTCTGACGATAGTGAGGGCCATGCGCCGACATTGCGTCGCCGCGCGGCTCCCGGCAAGATCGCCATGTAGCCGCCAGCTGTCTTCTTATGCAGGAAGCCGCCGTCGAAAAGCCGCAGGTGCGGGCGATCTTCCCGACCTACATCCTTGAGACGCGCGTCAAGGATTGGGAATCTTTGAATTCCGGCCTTCAGGCGGTCATTGCGCAAAAGCGCGCAAGCGATCCGGGCATTTCCCGCTCCAATCTCGGCGGCTGGCACTCTGACACCGACATGCTCCGTTGGGGCGGCGAGCCGGCGCGCCGGCTTGGTCTGGCGGCGTTGCAGCTCTGCGGCGCCTATACGCACGACAAGGGAATGCGGGAGGCAGCGCCGCGCTTCGAAATGGGCCTCGAAATGTGGGCGAATGCCTCGCCGCCCGGCGCATCGAACCAGATGCACGCCCACCCTGGCTGCGTCTGGTCGGCCGTTTACTATGTCGATGACGGCGGCGAGGCGGCATCGGGCAAGCTCGTCTTGCACGATCCGCGCTTTCCGATGAATCGCATGGCGGCGCCCGATCTCGTCTTCGCGGCGGAGGGAGAAATGGAACCGATGCGTGTCGAGATCGCGCCTGAGCCCGGCAAGCTTGTGGCCTTCCCCTCATGGCTGATGCACAGCGTGACTGCCCATCAGGGGCGGCGCGAGCGCATCTCGATCGCGCTCAACATCATGGCGATCCCGGTGCGCAAGACGAAGGCGGGCGGCTGATGACTCTGACCGGCTGGGATCTGCGCTTTGCCGAACTTGCCTTCCTCGAAGCCAAGAAGAGCGCCGACAATGGCGGCCTGCCGATCGGTTCGGCGCTGGCGGCCGGCGAAAGGCTGATCGCGTCGGGTCATAACCAGCGCGTGCAGAAAGGCGATCCCATCCTCCACGGCGAAATGGACTGCCTGAGAAATGCCGGTCGCCAAAAGACCTATCGCGGCATGACACTCTATACCTCGCTCTCGCCGTGTTTGATGTGCGCCGGAACGATCGCTCAGTTCAGGATCGCACGCCTCGTCATCAACGACACGGTCAATTTCGGCGGCAATGAGGACTGGCTCCGCGCAAGGGGCGTCGAGGTGATCGACCTTCAGCACGCGGACTCAATCGACCTGATGGCCCGGTTCATCCGCGAGCATCCCGCACTCTGGAATGAGGATATCGGGGCCTGACCGGCGTTCATTGACAATTAACCCGGGCGCGCCCATATGCCTTTCATCGTCTGCCGCCTTATACCCCTGTACAGGGGGCGGCATGACGGGGGCGGCGTGAAGCGCTGCGGGGAAAAATCCCGACATTGAAGCCCCCGTCTTTGGATTTGAAAAACCATACGCCCTATCTCACGCGGGTCGTCCCCTGAACGCAGGGCCTTGCTCGCCGCGCAACGACCGTCGTGCGTCAAAGGTTCCTGCAAGCCATGATGGACTTTGAACTTGACCACTTTTGCTTCCCTGAACCTCGCCGAGCCGATCGCCAGAGCCGTCGCCGCCGAGGGCTATGAGACGCCGACGCCGATCCAGACGCAGGCGATCCCGCCCGCGCTTGAAGGGCGCGACATCCTCGGCATCGCCCAGACCGGCACCGGAAAGACGGCGGCGTTCGCCCTGCCGATCCTCGACCGCCTCGCGCGCAATCCGGCGCCTTTGCGTCCGAAATCGACCCGCGTGCTCGTGCTTGCGCCGACACGCGAACTCGCCGCGCAGATCGCAGCCTCCTTCTCCGCTTACGGAAGGAACATCCGCGTTTCCGTCGCGACTGTCTTCGGCGGCGTGCCGATCAACCGCCAGATCCGGGATTTGCAACGCGGCGTCGATGTTCTGGTGGCGACGCCCGGACGTCTCATCGACCTTCTGGACCGCAAGGCGGTCATGCTGAATGCGGTCGAAGTCGCCGTGCTCGACGAGGCCGACCAGATGCTCGACCTCGGATTCATTCATGCGCTGAAACGCATCCTGCCGCTCATGCCCATGGCGCGCCAGACGCTTCTGTTCTCGGCGACCATGCCGAAAGCGATCGCCGACCTCGCCGGCGCCTATCAGAAGGACCCGGTCGAGGTCGCCGTGGCGCCGGTGGCGACGACCGCCGAACGCGTCGAGCAGGTCGCCGCGCATGTGCGCAAGGCCGACAAGCCGGCGCTTCTGACGCTCACCCTTCAGGATGAAGCGATCGACCGCGCGCTCGTCTTCACCCGCACCAAGCATGGCGCGGACAAGCTCGTCCGCACGCTTGACAAGGCGGGTGTCCGCGCCGCTGCGATTCACGGCAACAAGAGTCAGCCGCAGCGGGAAAAGACGCTCGGCGCGTTCCGGTCAGGTTCGCTCCGCATCCTTATTGCGACCGACATCGCCGCACGCGGCCTAGACATCGACGGCGTCAGCCACGTCATCAATTACGAGATTCCGAACGTGCCGGAGCAATATGTCCATCGGATCGGCCGGACGGCGCGCGCGGGCGCAGCGGGCGTCGCAATTTCCTTTGTCGGTGAGGATGAGCGCGCTTATCTGCGAGATATCGAGAGGCTGACCCGCCTCAAGATCGACATTGCAGCCCTGCCGGAGGGGTTCACAGCGCCTTCCGCGACGCACCCTCCCGAACCGCGCAAGATCGGCGCCGCGCCTGCTGCGCCGCGCCCGGGTCGGCGTCGCCGGCGCCAAGACCGGCCTGCCGGCGAGCGCCGCCCTGCGGCGGCCTGACGCGCCAGGGCGCGATTTGCTTCGCAGGGCGCCATGCCCCTATAAGCGGCGCGCTTTCAGTCGCTGGAGGTTCTGACCATGGACGCCCTTTACATGATCATCGCCTTTGTCGTGGTGATGGCGCTATTGAATATCGTCTCGACAGGCCGCGTCGACTGACGCCGGGCCGGCGCCCGCTGACGCCCCCCTGACCCATGATCGGCGACGCGCTGTTCATCGTGCTCGGCCTTGCGGTGCTGCTCATCGGCGGCGACCTTCTCGTGCGTGGCGCGGTCGGGCTTGCAAAGGCCGCAAAGGTCCCGACGCTGCTTGTCAGCCTGACGATCATCGCGTTTGGAACCTCGGCGCCGGAGCTGGTCGTCTCGGTGACCGCCGTGCTGAAGCATCAACCGGGGCTTGCGGTCGGCAACATCGTCGGGGCGTCGATCGCCAATATCCTACTGGTGCTTGGCTTGCCGGCGCTGTTCCATCCGATGACGACCCATGTCGCCGGCCTTCGCCGTCATGGCTTCGTGCTTCTGCTCGCGACGGCGGCGTTCGCGGCTGTCGCGTATTCAACGGGCGCCATGGGTCCGGCGATAGGCGCGGCGTTCCTTGTCGGCATTTGCGGCTATGTCGCATGGCTTGGGGTCATCGCGCGGCGGGAACGCGATCCCGTGATCAGCGAGGTCGCCGAATATTGCGACAAGGAAGGCTCCGGCCTCGCCGCCGCGCTCGCCTATCTCGCTTGCGGGCTGATCGGGTTGCCGGTCGGCGCCGACCTTCTCGTCAAATATGGAGCCTCTCTGATAGTAGCAGCCGGCGTCCGGCCCGAGGTCATCGGCCTCACCATCGTCGCCTTTGGCACGACGCTGCCGGAACTGGCGACGGTCGGCGCTGCGGCGCTGCGCAAGCATTCGGAAGTCGCGATCGGCAATGTGGTGGGTTCGATCATCTTCAATCTGCTCGCGGTCGGGGGCGCAGCAGGGCTCGCGGGCGGCCTTGCTTTCGACGTGGCGACCTTGCGTGTCGAACTGCCGGTGATGATCCTCGCCTGCGCGGCGCTCGCCGCCTTCATCCTGGCGCAGCGCGATCTCGGCCGCATCGCGGGGCTCGCCTTTGTCGGCGCTTATGCGCTTTTCATCGGTGCGATTTTCATCGGCGGAGCGGCGGCATGAAGACGGCGCTCGTCACCGGCGGCGCAAAGCGCCTTGGGGCGGCGATCAGTCGGCGCCTTGCGCGCGCCGGTTGGAAAATCGTCATTCACCATCGCGACTCGGCCGCGCAGGCCGAAGAGCTCGCGCACGAGATCAGCGGCCTGGCGATCGCAGCAGATCTGGCCGACGCCGCCGCCGCCGAGACCTTGCCGGCGCACGCCGCCAGCCTGCTCGGCGCGCCTCTCGACGCTGTCGTCAATAACGCCTCGGTCTTCGACTACAACGTCGCCGAGACCTTCACCGCGGACGCTTTCGATCGCGACATCGCCGTCAACCTGCGCGCGCCGGTCCTGATCGCGCGCGCCTTCGCCCGGACGGTCGGGGAGGGGCGAACCGGCGCGGTCGTCAATCTGCTCGACCAGAAGCTATGGAACCTCAACGCCGATTTTTTCAGTTACACGATTTCGAAAATGGGCCTTGAAGGCGCGACCCGGCTGCTCGCCAAGGCGCTCGCGCCGGGCGTTCGCGTCAACGCCGTGGCGCCGGGGCTCCTATTGCCGAGCGGCGATCAGACCGAGGCGGAGTTTCACGCCGTCGCGGGCAAATACAACCTGATGAAAAAGCCGATCGACATCGACGCCGTCGCCGGCGCGGTCGAATTCCTGCTCGATAATCCAGCGATCACGGGAACGACCATCCTCGCCGACAACGGTCAACACATGGTGGCGTCCGATCACGACATCATGTTCACGACAAGGGGTCGCAAATGAACCGCCCGCTGCTCGCGCCGGGGCATTATTACATCATTCTTGACCGGTACCGTCTCGACGTGTCGATCGGCATCCATGATTTCGAGCGCGCAAAGCCGCAGCCCGTCAGCGTCAGCGTTGCGGTCGCCTTTTCAGCCGCCTGCGCGATCGGGGACCGGATCGCCGACGTCATCGACTATGACTTTCTGCGCGCAGGGATCGCGGGGCTCGTCCACGGAAGGCACATCAACCTGCAGGAAACGCTCTGCGCCGCCATCCTCGACATCTGCCGCAAAGGCGGCGCGAAAGGCGCGATCGTCCGGTCGGAGAAAACCAATGTTTATCCCGACGCCCAGTCGGTCGGCTGCGAAATGAGCTGGTTCGACGAAGGCGTCCTTCTTAAGGCGTGATCACCCGTGTACGAACAGAGTTATGAATTCACCTTCGAGGCGGCGCATGATCTCGCCGATAATGTCAAAGGCGAGGATGATCATCCTTACGCGCGCATCCACGGCCATTCCTTCGTCGTCACGGTGACGCTGCGCGCCGCGGCGCTCGCGCCCGAAGGGTGGATCATGGATTACGCGAAACTGCGCACGATCTGCGAGGGCGTGCGGGCGCGGCTTGACCACCGGCTTCTCAACGCCATTGCGGGCCTCGAGCGTCCGACGCTCGAAAACACCGCGGCTTACATTTTCAAAGCCTTCGAGAAGGAGGCTTCGGCGCTCTGGCGCGTCGAGGTCGCGCGCCCGACGCTGAACGAGCGCGTCGCCTATTACGCAAAGACCTGACTATTCAGCCGGCGCGAAGTCGCTGGCGCGCCGGCGCCGCGACGGAGCAAGTCCGTCGAGGCGCATGGCGAGACGGATGACGCCGGCGAGGCCGATGAAGACGAGAAAGCCCCCGAAGCCGAGGACGAGAGCAAACAGGATCGGGCTGCCGCCGGGCTCGAGAACCGCGACAGCCCCGTTTTCAGGGGAGACGAACACCTTCACCTTCTCACCCGGCGCATAGACTGCGCCCGCCGGATTGAAGGCCGCCGTCCAGTACCGCACGCGCTCGCCCGTATGCGGCCGCCCGTCGGCGAACCAAGCGTAGCGCACGCCCTTCTCGCTGCTCAACACCGCGCCCTCGACGACCGGCCAGTCGCGGCTTGCGCGCGCCTGCGCATAATCGGCCACGGCGGCGTAGGCGGCGAGGGCGCCGCTGAAAATGATCACGCCGAAAATGATGAGCGCGCCCGCCGCGCCGTCGACCTGCCGCCGTCTTTCCATGGTTTGACCCGAGCAAAACCTGGCGATACCGGAGTTTTATGGCAGGCGAAGGTAACGAGGCGTTAACAGAGGGCGCAGCTTCAGCGCGACCGCTCGCCGGCGCAGCCCTTATCGCCGACGAAGCGTCGCGGCTGCCGGGCAAACCGGGCGTTTACCGCATGCTGAACGCCGCGGGGGACGTGCTCTACGTCGGCAAGGCGAAGAGCCTCAAGGCGCGGGTGTCGAGCTACGCCAAGTCCGGCGGTCATTCAAACCGCATCATCCGGATGATCTCGGAAACGGCGCGGATGGAGTTCGCCGTCACCGCGACGGAGACCGAAGCGCTGCTGCTCGAAGCCAACCTCATCAAGCAGCTCAAGCCCCGCTACAATGTCATATTTCGCGATGACAAATCCTTCGCCTACATCCTGATCGCCGAAGACCATGCCTGCCCGCAGATTCTGAAGCATCGCGGCGCAAGGAAGCGCAAGGGCGCCTATTACGGGCCTTTCGCTTCCGCCGGGGCGGTCAACCGCACGCTCAACACGCTGCAGAAGGCGTTCCTTCTTCGTTCGTGTGCGGATAGCGTCTTTGAAGGCCGAACGCGCCCCTGCCTCCTCCATCAGATAAAGCGATGTTCGGCCCCCTGCGTCGGCCTCATCGGCGAGGCGGACTATCGCACGCTTGTATCGGAAGCGAAGCGCTTTCTCGACGGCGATTCCCGAAGCATCCAGCAGGCGCTCTCACGGGAAATGGAGGAGGCCGCGGAAAGCCTTGATTTCGAGCGCGCCGCGCGCCTGCGCGATCGCATCCGCGCGCTCACCTATGTGCAGGGCGCGCAGGACATCAACGCCGAGGGGCTCGCCGAAGCCGATATTTTCGCGATCCACGCCGAGGGCGGGCAGTCCTGCGTGCAGGTCGTGTTCTACCGGGCCGGCCAGAATTGGGGAAACCACGCCTATTTCCCGAAACACGACCGGGAGGAAGAGCCGGCCGCGATCCTTTCCGCCTTCATAGCGCAGTTCTATGATGGGCGGTCGCCCCCGTCGCTCCTCATCGTCAATCTTGCGCCGGAGCAGGCCGACCTCCTCGCCGAGGCGTTCTCGCTGCGGGCGGGGCGCAAGGTTGCGATCCTGGCCCCGCAGCGCGGCGAGAAGAAGTCGATCGCCGAGGCCGCGGCGATGAACGCGCGCGAAGCGCTGATGCGCCGCATGGCCGAAAGCGCCAGCCAGCAGGAGACGCTCCAGCGTCTTGCCGAGGTGCTGGAGCTCGAAACGCCGCCGCGCCGCATCGAGGTTTTCGACAACTCGCATATTTCGGGCGCGAACGCGGTCGGCGCGATGATCGTCGCGGGGCCCGACGGGTTCGAGAAAAAGCACTACCGCAAATACACGATCAAATCGGAGGCGCTGACGCCGGGCGATGATTTCGCCATGATGCGCGAGGTGCTGACCCGCCGTTTTGCGCGGATGATGAAAGAGGGCGAGGAGGAAACGCGGCCCGACCTTGTCGTCATCGACGGCGGCAAGGGCCAGCTGTCGGCGGCGCTGAAAGTGTTCGAGGAATTGGGCCTCGGCCCGCAAGCCGAAGGCGTCACGCTCATCGGCGTCGCCAAGGGCCGGCGCGAGACCGAAAGCGGCGAGCGGCGCGTCGATCGCACCATGGGCGCTGCTGGCGATCAGATCGTCATGGCGGGCCGTGAGCCCTTCCTCCTCGGGCCCCGCGACCCGGCGCTGTTCTATCTTCAGCGCCTGCGCGACGAGGCGCACCGCTTCGCCATCGGCGCGCACCGGGCCAAACGCGCCAGGGCGATCAGCGCCAACCCGATCGACGACATTCCGGGCGTCGGCCCGGGCAGAAAGCGCGCGCTCCTCAATCATTTTGGGTCGGCCAAGGCGATCGCACGCGCCAGGCCCGAAGACCTTGCCGCGGTCGAGGGCGTGTCAGAAGCGCTCGCGCAGCGGATCTACGATTTCTTCCACGGCGGGTGAGGGGGGCGCAGCCTGTTTGCCGCTCCGCCGTCATCCCGGGCCTCGGGCATTATCGCGATAATCCGGGTTCCGGTTGCCGCGAAGGAGGATCGACGCCGGATCGCCTTCAGCATCCGGGGTGAGGGAGAGTGCAGCCGCCCCCGTTCCCTAAAATTGTTCCTATCCGCTTAGCCGCCTCTCAATGAACGCGGCGTAATTTCAAATCCGAACCAGTTTGTTGCGAGGGGCGGACGGGCCCGTTCCGCAAGGACGGGCCGGCAAGGCGAAGGCGGGTGCGATGACCGGTGAGACGGCGGGGCAGACAGGTCTCTCGGTCATCGCGCCGCCCGCCGACCGGCGCCTCACCCAGCGGCTCATTGAAGTCTGGCTAAGGACAGCGCGCGGACGCTATCCCTCCTGGGAGGACATGCGCCGCGTCGATCTCGGCTCCGACTGGAACTGGGTTTTCGTTGTCGATCTCGCGAAGTCGGCGGCGTTTCCGCACTTCATCTATCTCGGGTCCGAGCTCGCCAGGCTTTCGTCCGTATACCTGTCGACGGCGACCGACTTTTCACTTTCGCTGCTCGACGAGGCGACGGCCTCGATCAATCTTGCGGTCTCGTCGGGCGCGCCGCGCCAGGCGGCGAACGCGCTCACGCTCGCCGACGGGCGCAAGATCCTGTTCCGCTCGATGACGGCGCCGCTCGCCGCGGACGGCGAAACGATAAGCCATGTCGTCGGCTGCGCCTTCGGCCGCGTCGAGGGCGACGAGACGCCGCGCCTCCGGGTCGTCTGAGGACCGGGCTCGCGATTTTCGCGCTGTTCCTGGTCGCCAGGCTTTCCAGAACGACCACGATCATCGCCGCTCGACGCTTTCCAAGGCGTTTTCCCGTCTGGGGCCTCGCCAGGATCGGCGCCTTGCGAGAGGGGGGCGCCGCGCCTAGGGTCCCGCGCGACATCACGGGTCCATCCGGGCGGAGATGAAGCGACATGAAAGAGATCGGGCATTTCATTTCAGGAAAGCGCATCGGCGGCGACGGCGCGCGTTTCGGCGACGTGTTCAACCCGACAACGGGCGAGGTGCAGGCGCGCGTCAGCCTTGCGACGCGGGCCGAGGTGACGCGCGCGATCGACGCCGCCGAAAAGGCGTTTCCGTCCTGGGCTGCGACCAATCCGCAGCGCCGGGCGCGCGTGATGTTCAAATTTCTCGATCTCGTCCAGAAGGATATGGATAATCTCGCGCGGATGCTGTCGTCCGAGCACGGAAAGATTCTTCCTGACGCGCGCGGCGACATCCAGCGCGGCCTCGAGGTCATCGAGTTCGCCTGCGGCGTTCCGCATTTGACGAAGGGCGACTACACCGAACAGGCGGGGCCGGGCATCGACGTCTATTCGATGCGCCAGCCCTTGGGCGTCACCGCTGGCATAACGCCGTTCAACTTTCCGGCGATGATCCCGATGTGGATGTTCGGCGTTTCCATCGCCTGCGGCAACACCTTCATCAACAAGCCGTCGGAACGTGATCCGTCCGTGCCGCTGCGTCTTGCCGAACTGATGATGGAGGCGGGGCTTCCCGAAGGCGTCCTTAACGTCGTCAATGGCGACAAGGAGGCGGTCGACGCGCTGATCGAGGACCCGCGCGTCAAGGCGATCTCGTTTGTCGGCTCGTCCGACATCGCGCAGTACATCTACGCGAACGGCGCGGCGCACAACAAGCGCGTACAGGCCTTCGGCGGCGCCAAGAACCACATGATAATCCTGCCCGACGCCGATATGGAGAACGTCGTCAATCAACTCATCGGCTCGGCCTACGGCTCGGCGGGCGAGCGCTGCATGGCGACGCCGGTCGCCGTGCCGGTCGGGGAAAAGACCGCCGACACGCTGGTTTCGATGCTGAAGCCGCGCGTCGAGTCGCTGCGGATCGGGCCGTCGCTGTCGGAGGATTCCGATCTCGGCCCGCTCGTCACCGCCGTCCACAAGAAGCGTGTCGAAGGCTATATCGAGATGGCGATCAACGAGGGTCAGACCCCGATCGTCGACGGGCGCGGGTTCACGCTTCAGGGTTATGAGAAGGGCTTCTTCCTCGGCGGCACTCTGCTCGATCACGCGCAGCCGCATCACAAATCATATATGGATGAAATTTTCGGGCCGGTGCTGCAGATCGTGCGGGCGAAGAACTTCGAGGAGGCGGTCGCGCTTCCCTCAAAGCACCAGTACGGCAACGGCGTCGCGATCTTCACGCGCAGCGGCGCAGCGGCGCGTGAATTCGCCCGGGTCGTCAATGTCGGCATGGTCGGCGTCAACGTGCCGATCCCGGTGCCGGTCGCCTATCACACCTTCGGCGGGTGGAAGCGGTCGGGGTTCGGCGACACCAACCAGCACGGGCCGGAAGGGATCAGGTTCTGGACCAAGATCAAGACGGTCACGGCTCGGTGGCCGGACGACGTGCAGGGGTCGGAATTCGTGATCCCGACCATGGGGTGACGGCGCCGAAACCCCCATGGTCTACATTCTCGAACTTCTCGCCGTCGTCATTTTCGGCCTGATCGCCTTCAACATCTGGAAGTCGGTCGCCGGCGGGCGCCCGAAATTGCCGGCGGCGAAGGGGACTGCGCTTTCTCCCGGGCGGCAGGCGGCGGATGCGCTCGCTGCGTTCGACAATGTCCGCGCGGACTTGAAGGCGCATTATCCAGCGACGTTCGCCATGCTCGGCGGCTATATGAATGCGCACACCATCGCCGAAGCGGGCGGCGTCGACGCGGCGCTGCGCGAGATGATTTCCGACTGGGCGCCGCGGCGCGAGGAGGTCGCGCGGGAGTTGACGCGGCTCCTCGCCGAGAACGAAAGCGAGGACGAATTGCGCGCGATCCTTGCGGCGGCCTGCGACCTCGATCTCGGCGAGGAAAGCGTGAAGGCCTTTCTTGCGCGGCTGTTGTCGAAGATCAGCGACTGATAAAAGGCGGCCGACGTGACGCTGAGGGAGATCTGACGATGCCCGAGTTTTCAGGCCGATGTCTCTGCGGTTCGGTCGCTTATAAGGCAATCGGCGAGAGCGCTCATGCGGAAGCCTGCCATTGTGCGATGTGCCGCCGCTGGAGCGGCCATTACTGGGCGTCGGTGAATGTGAAGGCCGCCGATCTCCGTATCGTGCGGAATAAAGAGAGTGTCATCTGGTTTCGGTCATCCGAAGAGGTAAGCCGGGGCTTCTGCAAGTCCTGCGGGTCGGCGCTGTTCTGGCGGCCGGACCGGCATCCGGATTATTCTCACATCATCTCGATCAGCGCGGGATCGCTCGATGCGCCGACGGGGATCCGGCTGACGAAGCATATTTTCGCCGGATCGAAAGGCGACTATTACGACATCGCCGACGGCCTTCCGCGGCATGAAGCCTATTAGGAGCGTCGCGTTGTTCTGCCTGTTTCCGGAAGATGTCTCGCACCTGACCGGTTTTGCGCTCTATCTCGCGATTTTCCTTCTTCCCTTCGTTCAGGAAGACGCCGCCGTCATCGGCGCGGCGACCGCCTCGATCATGGGGCTTGCCCCCACAAGCTTGCTTGTAGCGGCGATCCTGTCGGGACTGATCGCATCGGATGCGTGGAAATACTGGATCGGACGCCTCGCCAGGCGTTACCAATGGGCGCACCGCTTTGCGGAAAAGCCGGGCGTCTCCGTCGCCGGCGATCTTGTTCGCCAGGAATTCGTGCAGACGATGCTGACCGCGCGCTTCGTGCCGGGCACGCGCATCCCGACCTATGTCGCCTGCGGGTTCTTCAAGGCGAATTACGCCAAATATCTCCTTGTCCTGATGATGACCGCGGCGCTGTATGTCGGCATCATGTTCACGCTCTTTCATGTCGGCGGCAAGGTCGCCGGCGAACAGGCGAAAGTCTGGCTGCCGGTGACGGCGGTCACGCTGCTCGTCATCTATGTCGCCGCGCGGTGGTTCACCCATCGGCGCGGCCAGCATGGTCCAATGACGCCCTTGACCGAGGAACGCGATCACCCGTTGCCCGGGATGCCGGGATTTGAAGGAACGCCGCTTGAAGGGCATGACGCCGACGGCCCTGCGGCGGCCCAACCCGCGTCGCGCGACGCTGCCGGAGGCTGACCCATGGATTTTGCGCTGTCCGACGAACAGCGCGCCATTCAGGAAATGGCGCGCAGCTTCGCCGCCGAGGAGCTTGCTCCCCACGCGGCGGAATGGGACGAACAGAAACATTTCCCCGTCGACGTGATCCGCAAATCCGCCGCGCTCGGCCTTGCCGGCATCTACACGCGCGAGGATGTCGGCGGTTCAGGGCTCGGCCGCCTCGACGCCGCGCTGATCTTCGAGGCGTTGTCTGAGGGGTGCACGGCGACCGCCGCCTATATCTCCATTCATAACATGTGCTCGTGGATGATCGACCGCTTCGGATCGGAGGAGTTGCGGCGCAAATACTGTCCGCGCCTGACGTCGATGGAACTTCTGTCGAGCTACTGCCTCACCGAGCCGGGATCGGGCTCCGACGCGGCGGCGCTGAAGACGCGGGCGGTGCGCGACGGCGACGATTACGTGCTTAACGGCTCGAAAGCGTTCATTTCCGGCGCTGGCGTCACCGACCTTTACGTGGTGATGGTGCGGACCGGCGGCGAGGGCCCGAAAGGGATTTCGACCGTTCTCGTCGAAAAAGGAACCAAAGGCCTCTCCTTCGGCGCCAATGAACGCAAGATGGGCTGGAACGCGCAGCCGACGGCGATCGTCAATTTCGAGGATTGCCGCATCCCTGTGTCGAACCGCGTCGGCGCGGAAGGCGACGGCTTCAAATTCGCGATGATGGGCCTCGACGGCGGGCGCCTCAACATCGCGGCCTGTTCGCTCGGCACGGCGGCGGGGGCGGTCAAGGCGGCGCTTGATTACGCCAATGAGCGGCGCGCCTTCGGGAAGCGCCTCAACGAACAGCAGGCGCTGCAGTTCAAGCTCGCCGACATGGCGACGGAACTCGAGGCCGCCCGCATCTTTCTCTATCAGGCGGCGTGGAAGCTCGATCGCAAGACGCCCGACGCGACAAAGTTCTGCGCGATGGCCAAGCGCCTGGTGACCGACAAAGGCTTTGAAATCGTCAATGAGGCGTTGCAGATCCATGGCGGCTATGGATATCTGCGCGACTATCCGCTGGAGCGCATGTTGCGCGACGTGCGCGTGCACCAGATCCTGGAGGGCGCGAACGAGATCATGCGCGTGATCATTGCGCGGGATCTGCTGAAGGAATATCAGGCGTGAGCGGCGACATCCTTTTCGACCGCTGCGGCGAATGGGGCGTCGTGACCCTCAATCGCCCCGACGCGCTCAACGCCCTCACCTGGGACATGGTGAAGCGCCTGCGCGCGCAGCTCATTGAGTGGGAGCGGTCGGCGGCCGTGCGCGCCGTGCTCATCAAGGGCGCCGGCGAAAAGGCGTTCTGCGCCGGGGGCGACATCCGCTGGCTCTATGACAATGCGCGCAAGGATCCGGCGGGCGCGTGCGAATTCTTTCGCGAGGAATACCGTCTCAACGCCCTCATCCATCACTATACGAAGCCCTATGTCGCCCTCATCGACGGCATCGTCATGGGCGGGGGCGTCGGGGTTTCCGTCCATGGCGATTTCCGGGTCGCCGGCGACCGGACTCTTTTCGCCATGCCGGAGACAGGGATCGGCCTCTTCCCCGATGTCGGCGGCGGCCACTTCCTGCCGCGCCTCCATGACGGCCTTGGTCTCTATTACGGCCTCACCGGGGCGCGGGCGAAAGCCGCCGATTGCATGGCGGCCGGCGTGGCGACGCATTATTGCCGGACGGAGGACATGGCCGCGCTTGAGCGCGAGCTTGTCGGCCTTTCGCTCGGCGGCCGTCCGCATGCGGATATCGAAGCCGTGCTGGACGGCTGTACGGGCGACCCCGGCGAGGCGCATGTCAATCAGATAAGGCCGGCGCTCAAGGCCTTGTTCGAGGGGCATGAAAGCTTCGATGCCTTTTATGCCGTGCTGAAAGCCGACGGCCATGACGTCGCCGGCGACATGTTGCGCATGCTCGCGCGCATGTCGCCGACGTCGCTGAAGCTCACTTTCGAACAGTTGAAGCGCGGCGCGTTGCTTGATTTCGACGAGTGCATGAAGATGGAGTTCCGCATGGTCCGCCGCGTGATGGAGGGCCATGATTTCTTCGAGGGCGTGCGCGCGACCATCATCGACAAGGACAAGAACCCGCGCTGGGCGCCGGCGACGCTCGAGGGCGTCGGCGACGCCGACGTCGCCCGCTATTTCGAGCCTCTCGGCGAGGCGGAGCTGCAACTGCCATGAAACTCTACGGCTCTCTCACCTCGCCTTTCGTGCGGACGGTCAGGATCGCCGCGATCGAGCTCGGGCTCGGCGGCGAGGTTGCGCTCGCGCCGACGATCGTCCGGCCGACCCAGCCCAATCGCGACTACGGCGCCGCGATCAACCCCTTGCGGCGCGTGCCTGCGCTCGAAACCGATGACGGCGCGGTTTTCATCGACAGCCGGGTCATCGTCGAGTTCCTCAACAAGGCGGCGAAGGGTCGGATCGTCCCGAAAGGGGCCGTCGCGCGTATCGCCTGCTTCAACCGGCATGCGGCGTTCGCCGGCGCGACCGAAGCTCTCGTGTCGGCGATGTATGAGGTGCGTCTTCGACCCGAAGAACGCCGATGGCCGGAATGGGCGGCCGATCAGATCGACAAGGCCGAAGCGGTTTTCGATTGGGCGGAGCCGCGGATGGAAGACATCGCCGCCGAGTTCGACCTCGCCGCGATCGCATTCGTCTGCCTCATCGGCTACGCGCAGTTCCGTTTTCCCTCGATCGACTGGTTGAAGAACCGGCCCGCCGTCGCCGCCTTCGCAGAGGAAAGCGGCAAGCGCGCCAGCGTGCTGGAAACGGCGCCTCGGGAATAGCGTCAGCGCGCCTGCGCGGCTTCCTCAAATCGGTCCTCGACGATGGCGTAGAGCGCGTCTTCGAAACGGGCGCGTGCGGCCTCGATCGAGTAGCGCGACGCAGTCGCGAACGCCTGCTGCGAAAGCGCGCGCCAGCCTTCGGGATCGAGCGCGCAGAGATCGACGATCGCCGCGGCCATTTCAGCGGCGTCGCCGACGGGGACGAGCCGGCCGCCGCCATGGGCGAGGATGTCGGGCGCCGCTGCGGAGCGCGCCGCGATCACCGGCGTTCCCGCCGCCATCGCCTCGAGCACCGGCAGGCCGAACCCTTCGCTGATGGAGCCGAAGAGCCACGCGTCGCATGATGCGTAGATCGCGCGCGCTTCCGCTTCGCTCACATTCGGGCGGAACTCGATGAAGGACGGGATCGCCGAACGGTCCGCCGGGGCCTTGGCGCCGAAGGAGAGCGCCCGAAGGCCGGGAATTTTTTCACGCGCGCGCTCGATCGCCGCGATGCAGAAGCGCGATCCCTTCATCTCATTGGTCGAATAGAGAAACCCGACGGTCGGCGGGCCGGCGCGAAACGCGCGCGGACCGGATATGACGAAGCCCGGGTCGACGCCGCAAGGCGCAAGAATTGATGCGGCGCCGCTAACGCGCGCGATCTCGTCCTGCAGATAGCGGCTGATGGTGATCATCCTGAGCCCGAGCGTCCAGGTTTTGTGAACGGCTTCCTCCGGCTGTCCGGCGGCGCCGTAATCCTGCATGAGATAGGCTTTGGCGCCCTTCGAGGCCGGCAGCTCCGCAACGCTTTCCGCCGTATTCCAGAACGTGGCGATGAGGATATCTGCATCGGGAAGATCGTCGGCCCGCGGCTTGCCCCGGCGCGGCAGAAGCGAGAATCGATCGCCGAGGGGCGCCATGAAGGGCGACGGACGGGCAGGCGCCGCAGGGACGCCCCCAAGGTGCGCCTTTAGCCGTCGCAGCAAGGGCGGCCGAGGGGCCGGTTGCGCGAATACGCGGACGTCATGGCCCTGGCGATGAAGATGCAGGGCGTAATCGGCGATCACCCGGGCGCCGCCCGACAAGCCCGGGCGGTGGGTCAGGAAAGTGATCTTGAGTCTGCGCCGGGTTTCGACCATGGAAGCGACCTTCGTGCGCTGCTGCCGGATTCTGCAGGAGGCAAGTTTTCCGGCGGCGCTGCTAGGCCTCTAGGGGAGCGCGCGTCAACAGGGAATGAACGGCTTATGACGACGATCGCTTTCATCGGCCTGGGCAATATGGGCGGGCCCATGGCCGCCAATCTCGCCAAGGGCGGCTATGCGGTCGGGGCCTTCGACCTCTCGCCTGAGGCGCTCGCCAAGGCCGCGGCGGCCGGCTGCGTGCGCAAGACGAGCGTTGCCGAGGCGGTGAGGGAGGCGGACGTCGTCGTCAGCATGCTGCCCGCCGGCAAGCATGTCCGAGCCGTCTATGCGGGCGAGGGCGGCGTCATCGCCAATGCAAAGGCAGGCGCGCTGTTCATCGATTCCTCGACGATCGACGTTCAGTCCGCGCGCGATGTCGCCGTTGCGGCGAAGGCGAAAGGCTTTGCTATGCTCGATGCGCCCGTCTCCGGCGGCGTCGGCGGCGCAATGGCGGGAACGCTCACCTTCATGGTCGGCGGCGAAGCGGTCGCCTTCGAACGGGCGAAGCCGGTGCTGCAGAAAATGGGCAAGAACATCTTTCACGCCGGCGCCTCTGGGAACGGCCAGGCGGCGAAGATCGCCAACAACATGCTGCTCGGCGTCACCATGATCGCGACCTGCGAGGCGTTCAATCTCGCCGAGAAGCTCGGGCTCGACGCGCAGACCTTCTTCAACATCGCCTCGACGGCGTCGGGTCAGTCATGGTCGATGACGAGCTATTGCCCGGCGCCGGGCCCGGTTCCGAGCGCGCCGTCGAATCGCGATTATAAGCCCGGCTTCGCCGCCGCCATGATGCTGAAGGACATGCGCCTCGCCCAGGAAGCCGCGCATGCGGCGCGGGCGGCGACGCCGCTCGGCGCGCAGGCCGAGGCGCTCTACGCGTTGATGGAAGCGGCGGGCAAGGACGATCTTGATTTCTCCGGCGTGATGAAACTCATCCGCGGCGACCTGTGATCGCATCGGCACGATTTTTGGCGTCGCTCGTTTCAGGGCTCGCCCTGCTATGCGTCGCGGCCTTCGCCGGCGAAGCGCCGGTGCGTTGGGACGGGGAAAATGCACGGGCTCTCATCGCCTATGCGGCGGGCGTCGAGAGACACGGCCTCGCCAGCGACGCTTACGATCCGGCGGCTCTTAAACAAGCGCTCGCCGACGGCGACGCGATCCGGGTGGAACTCGCCGCCTCGGCGTTGTTCCGGACGATCGCCCGCGATATTTCAACCGGTGTGACGCCGGCCGCTGCGCGGCGGCTCTGGCGCTTCGCGCCAACTGCGCCCGATGACAGCGCGATCGACGACGCCATGACGGCGGCGCTCGCCACGCGTAAGGTCGCTGAGGCGCTCGACTCCTTTGCGCCGCCTTACGACGACTACCGAAAAATCTCAGTCGCTCTCGCTTCAGAGCCGGATGGACACGCACGTCTTCGCCTGCTTCGAAACATGGAACGCTGGCGGTGGATGCCGAGGGACCTCGGGCGCGACTACATCCTCGTCAACATTCCGGCCTATGAGGCGGTGATCGTGCGCGACGGCAGGGAAGTCGCGCGGCGCCGGGTGATCGTCGGCGCCCGCAAGACGCCGACGCGGCAGTTTTCCGCTTCAATCGAGGCCGTGACGCTCAATCCGACCTGGTTTGTGCCGGCGAGCATCGTCGCTGAAAGCGTCGGCGCGCTTCTCGACAAAAAGCCGCAGGAAGCCGAACGTCTCGGCTATTACCGCGCCGAGACCGGCGGTGTCCGCCAGAAGCCGGGACCCCAAAACGCTCTCGGCCAGGTGAAGTTCGAGATGCCTAATCCCTATTCGGTCTTCATTCATGACACGCCGAATAGGACCTATTTCGACCGAAAGCGGCGGGCGCTCAGCCATGGCTGCATCAGGATCGACGATGCGATCGGCGTCGCGGCCGCGGTCCTCGGCGGACCGTGGTCGAAAGGGGACCTTGAGGCCCTGGTCGCTTCCGGAACGACTGCAAGAATCGAACTTCCTGCGCCCCTGCCGGTCTACGTGGTCTATTTCACCCTGATGAGCGGCGCTGACGGCGCGCTCGTCGCCCATGACGACGTTTACGGCCTCGACAAGGAGCTACTCGCCGGCCCCGTGAGAGGCGAGGTGACTTCGGAAGCCTCAAGCAAGTGTCCTGGCGATGCGCCCGCTTGAGGGGCCCGGAAGGCCGTCGTTCTTCGCCTGATCGTCAAACGCCCATCTCGCTCAGCTTGCCGGCGAAGAGGAGGCGCCCCGGGCCGAGCGCGGCGAGCGCGGCCTGAAGCCCCTGCTCGCTGAGGGCGAAGCAGCCCTCGCTGCGCCCCAGTTTTCCGTGCTGTGCGATCATCGCCTCGCTGACATACCAAGCCTGATGGATGACGATCGCCCGCCGCTCGGCATTGCTGTTTTCCGGGTCGAGCCCGGCGAGCCTTATGGCGCGGCCATATTTGCCGTCATAATGGACTCCGGTGACATAAGCGCCGTCCGAGGAGGCGTTCGACCCGAGTTCGTTTGAAAAGGACTTGACCCAGCCGGTATGGCCAGGATCGGACCCGCGTCCATGGGCGGTCAGCAATGAGGATGCCTCGCCCTTCGAAAGATCGACGAGATGAAACCGCGGGATCCATGACGGCGCGGAAAAGTCGGCAAGCGCCACGACGTCGCGATGGGCGACCTCGCCTTCCTTCTCTTTGAGGACGGCCTTCGCGATCGCAAGCAGGCGCTGTTTGTCAGGGCCGCGGGCCGCCGAGATCGTCGGCGCCAGCGACGCCGCGGCGGCGATCGCGCCTGCCTTCAGGAAATTCCGGCGATCAACGCGCAACTCCAACGACACTCCGCACGACGACGATTGACCGGCATTTGGGGGGGCCGGGGACCAGAACCAAGGCCCTTTCACGAGATTAGCCGGGCGCGGTCACAAAATCGAGGCTCGCCTTCCGGCGCGGGCGGATGGCCGGCCGCGGGGCGCTTACTCGAAGGAGAGGCCGGCGTCGCGGCCCTTCTGCCAGACGACCTTGGCCCGCTTAATTTCGCCGGTCAGCTCGATTTTCAGTATGACGGTCGGCAGCAGGCCCGGCTCGCCCTCGAACACCACGCGGGCGCCGGTGTCGCTAATGTCGCGCAGGATGCAGGCGTATTCCTCGCCGCGGCCGTTGATGACCCGTCCGAACCGGAAGATGGTCTGGCGGTCCTGGCCGCGCGACTTCTTGCGGAGGCTCTTTTCCATCGCGCCGGCGGGCGGCGGTTTGGCGCTCGCCAGCGCGGCGACGCGCTTCGTGATGAGATCGTCGGGTTTTCTCGGCACGCTAGGTTCCTCAAACGCCGAATGTGACCATGCTAGCCGCACTAGTGCTCACGGAGGGTAAACGCCGGCGTTTGCGGCGCGCTCCGCAGGCAGGCTAACAACTCCTTATGAGCCCTCCTTTCGAAGAAACCGTCCCCAAGCCGCAGAATTTCGGCGCCGTCATCGCCCGCATGACGGGGATCCTTTGGCGGCCCTCGCTTGCGCGCTGGCGGCCGCGGATGGCGCTCGCGCTTATCGTCACGCTGGTATCGAAGGTTCTCGCCGTGGTCGCGCCGGTCTTCCTCGGCGACGGCATCAACCGGGTGGCGGCAGGCGAAGGCGCGACCGCCGCCGCGCCGTCCTTCATCGGGTTCTTCCTGCTGTTCGCCGCGGCGCGTTTCCTGTCCAACGGCCTTCCGCAGGCGCGCGACGCTTTTTTCACCAGGGTGACGCAGGAGGCGAACCGGGTCGTCGCGGTTGAAGCCTTCGGCCATGCGCAGGCCCAGCCTCTGCAATTTCATCTCACGCGGCGCGCCGGCGCCATCAACCGCATCATCGAGCGCGGCGCCGGCGCGATCGAGTTCCTTCTCCGCTTTCTTGCATTCAACATCGGCCCGACGCTTGTCGAGCTCGCGCTGGCCGCGGCGGTCATGGCCGCCCTCTATTCCTGGAGTCTCGCGCTAGCGGCCATTGTCACCATCACCGTCTATGTCGTGTTCACTGTCGCCGTCACCGAGCGGCGCAACGCCCAGCGCCGCCTCATGAACGAGGCCGACACCAATCTGCGCGCCATCTCGACCGATACTTTGACGAACTTTGAAACGGTGAAGGCCTTCGCGGCGGAGGAACGTGAAACGAACCGGTTCGACCGGGCGATGCAGGCCTATAACGACCGCTACATCGTGCAGATGCAGTCGCTCGCCCTCCTCAACGCCGGCCAGGAATTGATCATGACCGCCGGCCTCCTTGCGGCGGCGCTCATCGCCGCATTCGGCGTCGTCGGCGGCCAGATGAAGCCGGGGGACATCACGGCGGTCATCCTGATGCTGACGAACATCTATCGGCCTCTCAATATTCTCGGTTTCGCCTGGCGCGAGATCAGGCAAGGCGCCGTCGATATCGAGAAACTCTTTGAACTCATGGACCTCCAGCCGGCGATCGCCGACCGCCCCGGCGCCGCGCCTTTGCAACCGCAAAGGGGATCCATCCGGTTCGACGATGTCAGCTTCACCCATGAAGGCAGGCAAGCGGGGCTCGAGCATGTCAGCTTCGAGATTCCGGGCGGGGCCTTCGTCGGCGTCGTCGGTCCGAGCGGCGCGGGAAAGTCGACGATCCTGAAGCTGCTCTTCCGCTTTTATGAGCCGTCTTCGGGGCGCATTCTCATCGACGGCGTCGACATCAACACGGTGACGCAAGCCTCGCTCCGCGCCTCGCTCGGGCTGGTGCCGCAGGAAGTCGTTCTCTTCAACGACACGCTGCGGTTCAATCTTGCTTATGCGCGCCGGGACGCCACGGAAGCGGAAATCCTTGACGCCGCAAACCGCGCCCAGCTCGGCGACTTCATCCGCGGCCTGCCGGCGGGGCTCGACACGCGCGTCGGCGAACGCGGGCTGAAACTGTCGGGCGGCGAGAAGCAGCGCGTCGGCGTCGCGCGCGCCGTGCTTCTCAATCCGGCGATCCTCGTTCTTGACGAAGCGACCTCGTCCCTCGACTCGGAGACGGAAAAGGAAGTGCAGGCGGCGCTCGCCGAGGCGGCGCGGGGCCGGACCACCATCGCGGTCGCGCACCGGCTCTCGACGATCATGCGCGCGGACCTCATCCTCGTTCTCGACGGCGGGCGCATCGTCGAACGCGGCGATCATGAGACGCTGATCAGAGCGGGCGGGCTTTATGCGCGCCTTTGGCGCCGGCAGACGGAGGAGCAGGCGGCCGCCGCGTCAGACGGCCGCGCGGGCGCCGTCGAGCCGGTCGCCGGCTAGCCACCGCATCAGAAGCTCGCGCAGCGGCCGCGGCTTGACTGGCTTCGGCAGATGATCGTCCATGCCGGCCGCAAGGCAGCGTTCGCGATCATCCTTCATCGCGTGGGCCGTCACGCCGATGATCGGCGCCGTGAGGCCGAGGCGCCGTTGACTCTCCCGGATGCGCGCCGAGGCTTCGATGCCGTCCATGACCGGCATCGAAATGTCGGTAAGGACGATATCAGGGCGTTCGGCTTCGTAAAGCGCCACGGCCTCGGCGCCGTTGGAGGCCATCAACACAACGCAGCCGAGCTTCGACAGCATCGAGGTGATGACGAGTTGATTCACCGGATTGTCTTCCGCGACGAGCACCCGCCGCCCGGTCAGGGGGCTGTCATCGATGGGGGCGGCCGCCGTGAGCATCTCCCGAGCGCTTTTCGCCTTCTCGATCGCGCGCCCGTGGAGGCAGGCGATCAGCGTATCGAGCAGCATCGAGGCGCGCGGCGGCTTGACAAGGCAGGCGTCAAAGAGCGCATCAGCCGTCTCATCAGGCGCATCTTTGCGGCCGGACGACGTAAGCAAAATGAGCGGCGTCGCCATCAACGCCGGATCCTGGCGGATGAGGCGCGCGAGCTCGATGCCGTCCATTCCCGGCATCTGATGATCCAGAATGGCGAGCTCGAATGGGGCGCCGCCCTGCGCAGCGGCTTTCGCCGCCTCCAGCGCCTCGGCGCCGCCGCCGCAGGCGGACGGTTGCAAGCCCCAGGCGGAAAGCTGCTCGACGAGAATGTCACGATTGACGCTGACGTCATCGACGATCAGCACGCGCACGCCGACGATGTCGTCGGCCGAAGGCGCGACGGGCTTCGCCGACGCGTCAATGCGCAGGGCCGCCCGAACGGCGAAGCGCGAGCCCTCGGCGACTTTGCTCGTCGCGACGATGGTTCCGCCCATCACTTCGACAAGGCGGCGCGTGATGGCGAGGCCGAGCCCGGTGCCGTCATGACGGCGTGCGGCGGAGCTGTCGGCCTGTTCAAAGGCATGGAAGATCGATTCGAGCTTGTCTTCCGGAATGCCGCAGCCGGTGTCCTCGACGGCGATCTCGACGTCGGCCGTCTCGCCGCGGCGCCGGCCAGAGACGGTGACGAGAACATGCCCCTTGTCGGTGAACTTCACCGCGTTCCCGAGAAGGTTGGTGACGATCTGGCGAATTCGGCCGGGGTCGCCGATGAACTGCGTCCCAAGCGTCGGCTGGTAGCGCAGCATGAGCTCGAGCTTTTTTTCCTGAACCCGGGCCCCTAGCAGCGCAATGACATCCTCGATCGCCGAGCGAAGGTCGAACGGAGTCGCCGCGATCTGCATTTTTCCAGCGTCGAGCTTGGAAAAGTCGAGGACGTCATTGATGATCGTGAGAAGATTGTCGCCGCTGTTTACGATGACTTGCACCATGTCGCGCTGCTTCGTCGTCAGCGCGGTGTCGAGAAGCAGCGACGCCATGCCGACGACGCCGTTCATCGGCGTCCGAATCTCATGGCTCATGTTTGCGAGGAAGGCGGCCTTGGCGCGCGCCGCCGCTTCGGCGTCCTCTTTCGCCTGCGTCAACTCGACGGTCATCTGCTCCAGCGCCTGCTCGCGCTGCTTGATGCTGGTGATGTCCTGATAGGTCGCAACGAATCCGCCGCTCGGTCGCCGGCGGATGTTTTCCGCCACGACCCGCCCGTCCTTCTGGTTGCGGACGATGCGGAAGACGCCGCTCTCTTCCAAGGACATGTCGAGGTCCTCGAGATAATCGGAAATGGCGCCGAAAGAATAAGCGCCGTCCTCGATCCAGGCGCGGATGAGCGGGACGATGCTTTCGCCCTTCCGCCAGCATGCGGCGGGATGGCCGGAAAGCGCGGCGGCCTTGGCGTTGGCCGCGACGATGCGAAGGTCCTCGTCGAGGACCGCAAGGCCGTCCGCCATCGACGATATGACCTCGTCGAGCATGGCGTTGCGGCTCATCAGTTCAGCGGTGCGGTCGGCGACGGTCTGTTCGAGGCGGGAGTTCGTTTCAGCGAGCATCCGGCTCGACCGTTCCGCGTCCGCACGGGCGCGGATCTCCGCGGTCACGTTGCGGGCGACGCCGCGATACCCTTTGAACGCGCCGTCAGCGGCGAAGACGGGTTTGCCGCTCCGCGCGATATATAGCGTGTCGCCGGAGGGCGTCGTCAATTCGCCGATCTCGTCTTTGAAGGGCAGGCGCTGGTCCAGCGTTTCCCGGAATCGTCTCAACGCCTCGAAAGAGGCGCCGCTGCGGTCGGCGCCGAGCCGCGAGCCGATCTGCACGGCGTGATCAATGCCGGTGATCACGCGCGCGCGCTCTGAAATGAAAGCGTAGCGAAGATCGGCGTCGGTCTCCCAGACCCAGTCGGAAGCGCTCTCCGCGTAGTCCTGGAACCTCTTTTCACTTTCCTCGAGCGCTTCGCGCGCTTTGACCCGTTCTGAAATGTCTGACGTCCAGCCCCGCACGCCGAGATAGGCGCCGTCGTCGCTGAAGTGATGGCGGAGCTACATGGACACGGTGCGCACCGCGCCGGCGTGGTCGACGACCTCGTAGATCATGTTCTTGATGTTGCGGCGCTCGCGCAGCGCCTCGCGGATCGTTGCGCGCGTTTCGTCGCCGCCGACATAGAAGCCGGCGCTGAAGGCTTCGGCGAGCGGCTTGCCGATCAGGTCGGAGATCTCGCGGCCAAGGACCTCGCGCAGGCGCGGCGAGGCGTAGACGAGGCGGAAATCGGCGTCTGTCTCCCAGGCCCAGTCGGACGCCATTTCCATAAAACCGCGAAGCTGATTGCGCGCATGCTCGCGCTGGCGTTCGGCGTCCGCTTCCTGCCTTGTGATTCTTTCCAGCAACTCACCCATCCGCCAGTACTGGCGGATGCCGATCGGCACGGAGGCGAGGACCAGAGCGGCGACGACCTTGTCGCTGAGAGCGCCGGTCACGAGCATGAAGGCGGGGTAGGGGATGTTCGTGAGCAGCATCATAATGCGGGAGGCGTGCCGCAAAGGCGCGAGCGACATGCCGACGCCGACGCCGCAGAACGCGACCCACATCAGGACGATTATCTTCTCGCCGTCGGCGGCGATTGCATCAAGGGCGAAGGCGTAACCGGTGCAGAAAAGCCCGAAAACCGCCGCAAGGGGCGGCGCTGCAGCAAGAATCTTCTTCTTGCGGTCAATCGGCGCGGCGGCGGGATCGGCCCGCAGCCAGCTGAAGATGCGGTGCGCGACGCTGGCGGCGAGCGCTGCTTGCAAGGCGCCGACGAGGAGAGGCGCGCGGCTGAAAAAAATCGTCGCGACGAGCATCGAGCAGATGAGCAAGCCGCTGTAGATGACGGGCAGGAGCTCTTTGAGCTCTTGAAACTGGCGCTCGCGCACGACGTCCGACGCATCGTCGGCGCCGAAGACCGCATGCAACAATCCATTCAGTCGCGCCGACATGCCGCGCGCAGCTCCCCTCGTCGAAAAGCCCTGCTACCACCGGCTGCGTTAATTCGGGGTTTACCGTGAAGCTTGAAGCTGAATGCGAAGACCAGTCATGACCCCGACGCCGCCCTCACAAAGACCGATTTACGACGGCTTTGGCGCCTTTCACGCGCAGACGATCGGGCCATGGCTCGAAGAACGTGAAGCCTGCCGCGCCCGCGCCGTCGGGCGGTTCTACGCCGTCATGTCGGCGGGGGGAGTCATCGCGGGCGCGGTCCTGATCTTCCGGCCGTACGGCCCTTCGAGCCTTCAGGCGGGAGTCCTGCTGGCCGCCGGCTTCGCGGCGCTGGCCTTCTTTCTTCTCGACCGGACGAGGACCGAAATCACGCGCGGACTCCCTGAACGGATCGCGCGGCGTTTCGGCTTCACCTACAGCGGCGACCCTGGCCGGCCGGCGCTATACGACCAATACCGGCGGCTGAAGCTGCTTCCCGGCCATAACCGGGAAAAGTTCGAGGACCAGGTTTCCGGCAAATATGGCGGCGCGGCCTTCACGGTCGGCGAGGCGCATCTTGAGATTCAATCGTCCGGCAAGCATCGCAGCCGGCGCACCGTCTTCAACGGCCAGCTTATCGCCGTTGATTATCCGCGGCGATTCCAGGGATCGACGGTGGTCCAACGCGACATGGGCGCCTTCAACGCGCTGTCGCGCCCGTCGAAGGAATTTCGCCGCGTCGGCCTGTCTTCACCGGCGTTCGAGAAGGCGTTCGAGGCCTGGACGACCGACGAGGTGGAAGCCCACGCCCTCCTCGATCCGCTCGTGCTCGAACGTTTCCAGGAACTCGAGCGGCTTTTCAACGGCAAGAAGTTGCGCGCCGCCTTCGACGAGGGAAAACTGCTGATTGCGATCGAGACCGGCGACCGGATGACGATCGGCACCATGTTCAGGCCGATCGGCGGCGCAGAAAGGGTCGAACGGATCCTCAAGGAGTTCGATCTCATCTTCGATCTGATCGACGTTCTGGTGACCCGCGTTGAAACGACGACGAACGGGGCCTTCTCACTCGCCGACGTCAAGACGAAATCAGCGAACCAGCGTTAGGCGCTCGGCGGCCCGCGTCACGCCGGTGTAGAGCCAGCGCGCGCTATGCTCACGGAAGGCGAAACTTTCGTCGAACAGCACGACGGAATCCCATTGCGAACCCTGCGCCTTGTGAACGGTGAGCGCGTAGCCGAAATCGAACTCGTCGGCGGCCTTGCGCACGCTCCATGGAACGTTTTCGGGACCTTCGGTGAACAGCGCCTTCGGCACGGAGATCGTCACCTGCTTGCCGCCGTCTTCCGGCGCGACCGTCATGCGCGCGCGGTCGCCGCGCGGGGCTTTCCTGAGCGTCACCGTCCATAGCCCGCCGTTCAGAAGACCCTTCGCCTTGTTGTTCCGCAGGCAGACGAGCTTTTCCATCGCTTCCGGGCAGGGGTCGCTGTGGCCCTTCAATTCCCGGATGCGGTCGTTGAAGCGCTTCCGTGTGCGGTTAGTTCCGACCAGCACCTGGTCGGCGCAGAGGATGTCGTTCTGCGTGATTTCGTCCTTGCGGATGATGCGGCAGAGTTGATCGCCGCCGAAATCATCCGACCCCGTCTGCGGCCGGCCTTCGCGGATCTGCATCGACAGGCGGATGATCGGGTTGTCGCGCGCCTGGCGGTGGATTTCCGTCAGCATGAAGTCGGGCTCGGCCTCGGTGAAGAAGCCGCCGCCCTTGACCGGGGGCAGCTGGGCGGGATCGCCGAGCACGAGCACGGGCTTGCCGAAGGAGAGGAGGTCGCGGCCGAGCTCCTCATCGACCATGGAGCACTCGTCGATGATGATGAGGTCGGCCTTCGAGGCAGGCGCATCCCGGCGCAGCGTGAAGAGCAATTCGCCTTCGGTCCCATCTTCGTCATGAGCGGGGCGGTAGATGAGCGAATGGATCGTCGTCGCGCCCGCGCAGCCTTTTTGCCGCATCACATGGGCGGCCTTACCGGTGAAGGCGGCGAAGGCGACCTCGCCGCCGGCGGTTTCGGCGAAATGCCTGGCGAGCGTCGTCTTGCCGGCGCCGGCGTAGCCGAACAGGCGGAAGATCTGCGCATCGGCGCGTTTCAGCCAGCGGGCGACTTCCACCAACGCGCGGTCCTGTTCGGGGGTCCAATGCATGGGTCCGCCCTTAGCATATCCCGGCGGGGGTCAGTCGAGCGTCCGGCGGAAGCGGGCGAGCGCCAGCATGGCGAGGACGACCAGAATGAGGGCGATCGGCAGCAGATCGCCGCGGATCTCGGCGAAGCCCGCGCCCTTCAACATCACTTCGCGCACGATCCGGAGGAAATGCGTGATCGGCAGGCATTCGCCGATCGCCTTCGCCCAGCCGGGCATGGCGGCGAAAGGAAACATGAAGCCGGAAAGCAGGATCGACGGCAGGAAGACGAAGAATGTCATCTGCATCGCCTGCATCTGCGTCCGGGCGACGGTCGAGATCACATAGCCGAGCATCAGATTGGCGAAGATGAACATGAAGAGCGCGGCGAAGAACGGCGCCGGGGAGCCCAGGAAGGGGATGCCGAAGATGAGGCGCGCCGCGACGAGCACGATTCCCGTCTGCACGAAGCCGATGATGATATAGGGCGTCGTCTTACCGATCATGATTTCGCTGGCGCGCGCCGGCGTCGAGAGCAGCGCCTCGATCGTGCCGCGCTCGACCTCGCGCGTCAGCGCGATCGAAGTGATCATGATGAGCGTCATCGTCAGGATGACGCCGAGAAGCCCGGGGACGATGTTCATCGAGGTCTCGCCCGCCGGGTTGTATTGGCGGTGGATGACGGCCTCGAAGGGCGGGGCGCCGGCGGCGAGCCGGCGCGGCAGGCGTTCGAGTTCCGGCGCGAAGGCGCGGCGCGCAATCTCGTTCGCCGCGGCGATCGGGCCGGCGGCCGCGACGGGGTCGGTGGCGTCGGCGGCGATGAGGATTTGCGGTCGCTCCCCGCGTACGAAGTCGCGCTCGAAATGCTCAGGAATGACGATGAGGTAGGAAACCTCGCCTGATTTCAGCAGACGTTCGCCTTCCTCATCCGTGCTGACGCGCCTGACGATGCGGAAATAGTCGGACTGGATGAGCGAGGCGAGAAGGCTCCGCGTCAGCGGCCCGTCGTCGCGCAATTCGACCGCCGTCGGCAGATGTCTCGGGTCGGTGTCGATTGCAAAGCCGAAGAGCGTCAGCTGCATGATCGGCACCATGATCATGATCGCGAAGGTCGGACGGTCGCGGCGCATTTGAACGAGCTCCTTCAGGAACACCGCCTTGATGCGTGACAGCGAGATCATGCCCCGACCCTCGTCTCAAGCCCGTTCGCGAAATTGTCGGTCGCGCCGGTCATCAGATAGATGAACGCTTCCTCCAGCCCGGCGTCGATCGTTTCGATCTGCACCGCCGGCAGGTCCTCGACGCTTTTGACCGCGGCGGCGAGGGCGACGGCGTCGCGTCCGGCGACGTGGATCGCCGCGCCGAAGCGCGCGAGCACGTCATGGCCGCCGGCCGCCTTGAGGCGCCGCGTCGCCTCATCGAGCGCGGGCGTCTCGACGCGCCGCGCGACGAGCCCGACCTCGCCTGGAATGTCGGCGGTCGCCGCGTCGATGAGCTTCTTGCCATAAGCGATGAAGGCGATGCGGTCGCACTGCACCGCCTCGTCCATGTAGTGCGTCGATACGAGCGTCGTGACGCCCTCGGCGGCGTAATCGCGGATGGCGTCCCAGAAATCCCGGCGCGCCTTCGGATCGACGCCCGCGGTCGGCTCGTCGAGGAGGAGAAGCTCCGGCTCGTGGATCATGCAGGCGGCGAGCGCCAGACGCTGCTTCCAGCCGCCGGAGAGCGAGCCTGCGAGCTGTTTTGCGCGATCTGACAGCCCGAGCGATTTCAAGGAGGCGTCGACGCGGTCGCGCACATCGTCGAGACTGTAGAGGCGGGCGATGAATTCGAGATTCTCGCGGATAGACAGGTCTTCATAGAGCGAGAAGCGCTGCGTCATGTAGCCGACGCGCTCCTTGATGCGGTCGCTCTCCTTCAGCACGTCGAAGCCGAGGACGTCGCCGGCGCCGCCGTCCGGCTTGAGAAGGCCGCAGACCATGCGGATCGTCGTCGTCTTGCCGGAGCCGTTCGGGCCGAGAAAGCCGTAGATCGCGCCCTTCGGCACGACGAGGTCGAAATGATCGACGACCGTGCGCCCGCCGAATTTCTTCGTCAGCCCTTTGACGTCGATGACGGGCGCAGGGCTCATCGCGGCGGGTCGATGGTCACCGGCAGGCCGGGGCGAAGGCTGGCGGGCTCGTCGGGTCGCGCCTCGATGAGGAAGACGAGTTTTTCCCGTTCGCCGATCGAATAGATGACCGGCGGGGTGAATTGCGGCTCCGTGGCGATGAAGGAGATTTTCCCCGTCCGCGCGCCCGCGCAGGCGTCGCAGGAGAAAGTGATCGCCGCGCCGGGCTGCAGTTTCGCGAGCATCGTCTCCGGCGCGAAGAATCGCAGCTTCAGGTTCTCCGGCGGCAAGAGCGCGAGGACAGGATCGCCGGCCGCGACGACCTCGCCGGGGCGGCGATAGATGCGCTCGATGACGCCCGCCGCCGGCGCCGTCGTCGACAGATCGGCGAGCCGGCGTTCGGCGAGACGCGCCGCTGCGCTCATGGCGCCCCATTCGCCCAGCACCGACGCGCGTTCGGCGCGCGCGCGGTCGAGCCGGGCCTTCGCCGAGGCGAGGGCGGCGGCGTCAGCGTCGTATTTCTCGCGCGCGACGGCCCCGTCCTTCACCAATTCGCGCGAGCGGCGGAACGACTGCTCGGCGAGGACGAGCGCGGCTTCGGCCTCGGCGATCTGCTTGGCCATCGCGCCGTCATCGGCGGCGCGCGCCTTGGCGCTCTCAGCGGCGGCGACGGCCTGCTCGGCGGCGATCGACATCCGTTCGGGATCGAGGGTGAAAAGCGCGTCCCCGGCGGCGACGCGGTCGCCCTCGCGAACGCTGAGCGTTTTCACGACGCCGGCGTCTTGCGGCGCGAGATAGAGGAGTTCGGCTTCGACATAGCCTGTCAGTTGCGCCGGCCCGGAGTCGCTGCAGGCCGCGAGCAACAGAAGGAACCCAGGCGCCAGGCGCTTCATGCTGCGATCCCCTTGAACAGGATGTCGGCGATCGCCGCCGCGCGCGCCTCTGCGTCATCATCGGGCGCGCCGCCGAGGACGTGGACGTGCAGCGCCTTCAGCATTACGGGGCCCATCACCATGCGCGCGGCGGCGCGCGGATCGACCTGACGGAAGACGCCTTTGGCCACGCCTTTGGCGATCAGCGCCTCAATGGAGCCGAGGCCGACATCGACGACGCGCTGGCGGTAGTGGAGGCCGATCTCGGGAAAGCGCGCTGCGACGGAAAGGATAAGGCGCGGCGTCGCCGCGAAGGATGGCGCCTGCGTCAGCGTCGACGCCATGCGGACGATGAGGGCGAGCGTGGTGCGCGGATCGCTCCCGCCCGCATCCGCCATGCCGGAGAGCATCGCGGCGATCGGCGCGACCTCGCGCTCGACGAGGCCCTTGAGGAGGGCCTCCTTGCTGTCGAAATAGAGATAGAGCGCTCCCTTCGAGACGCCCGCGCGCGCGGCGATGTCGTCCATGCGCGCGGCGTCGAACCCGCGCTCGGCGAAAACACCCATCGCCGCATCGAGGATTTCGTCAGGCCGCGCTTCGGAACGGCGGCGGAATTTGGGAGCAGAGCCTGCCATTTAACGAATATAACTGACCAGTCAGTCAGTTGCAAGTGGCGGTTTCTGGGTCCAATCTAAAAGCCAATTGGCGGGCGGCGCGCTGGCGCCGATGGCATTGGCCGTCGGCCAGCGCCTTGTTTGCGGGGAATGAGCGCGAAAAGTGGCCTGCCCCCAGTGAGGAGCGGACGCGGCGCTAGCCGCGCGGATGGAAGACCAAATAGGCAAGGCCGCCCGGCGTCGTCCGGGAGGAGCAGAGATCAAGCTGGATGGGCGCGCCGTCGCGCGACAGCAGCCGCCGGCCCGAGCCGGAGAGGGCGGGGCACATGACGAGGCGCAACTCGTCGAGCAATCCGGCGTTGATGAGGAACGAGACGAGGCTGATGCTTCCATGAACTCCGATGGATTGACCCGGGCTGTCTTTGAGCGCGTCGATATCACGTTGAACATCGGCATTGATCAGAGTCGCCGGCCACCAGTCGAGGCGCGTCAGCGACTTTGAAACGACGAATTTCGGCGTCGCATTGATGAAGCTCGCAAAGGGTTCGATGTCGGCGCCGGGCCAGAAGGCGGACCATTCCTCATAGGTCTTGCGGCCGAGCAGGACGGCGTCCTGGCCGCCGATCGTCTCGTCGTTGATAGCATCGAGGTCTTGATAAAGCTCCGCGCGAAGAACCCGGTCCGGCGCCTCGACGACGCCGTCGACGGACATGAACAGATGCGCCACGAGCTTGCGAATCCTCACCCCACCGCCGCCTTCGCCGCGGCGAAGAGGGCGCGCGCCTTGTTGACGCATTCCTGGTGCTCGGCTTCGGGGTCTGAATCGGCGACGACGCCAGCGCCGGCTTGCACATGCATCACGCCGTCCATGACGAGCGCGGTCCGAAGCGCGATGCAGGTGTCGACGTCGCCATCCGCCGAGAAATAGCCGATCGCGCCGCCATAGGGCCCGCGCGCCTCGCGCTCGAGGCTGTCGATGATCTCCATCGCCCGGATCTTCGGCGCGCCCGTCACGGTGCCGGCGGGAAATCCCGCCGCGACGGCGTCGACAGGGTGGAGCCCGTCGCGCAGCTTGCCGGTCACGTTCGAGACGATGTGCATGACATGGCTGTAGCGCTCGATCGTGAAGGTCGCCGTCGGCTTCACGCTGCCGATCTTGGCCGAGCGTCCGACATCGTTGCGCCCGAGATCGAGCAGCATCAGGTGTTCGGCGCGCTCCTTCGGGTCGGCGAGGAGCTCGGCGGCGAGCGCTGCATCCTCCTCCGGCGTCGTGCCGCGCGGCCGCGTGCCGGCGATCGGGCGGATGGTGATCTCGCCCTTCCGCACACGGACGAGGATCTCCGGGCTCGAGCCGACGAGGGCGAACCTGTCGAAGTCGAGGAAGAAGAGGAACGGCGAAGGGTTCACGCGCCGGAGCGCGCGGTAAAGCTCGATCGGCGGACGCGGAAACGACGCCTGGAACCGCTGGCTCAGAACGACCTGGAAGATGTCGCCCGCCGCGATGTGCTCCTTGGCGCGCGCCACCATGTCGAGGAAGACAGGCTTCGGCGTGTTCGACGTCGGCGCGGCGACGCTGTCGGCGTCGACCGCCTCGGCCGCGGCGCGCGGAAGGCTGAGCGGCGCGGCGAGATCGCCGACCGCGTCGGCGATGCGCTCGGCCGCGCGATCATAGGCGGCGCGCGCCGAGACGCCTTCCTCGGGCCTCACGCTCGCGACAAGCACGATCTCCTGCTTCAGGTTGTCGAAGATCGCGATCAGCGTCGGGCGAAGGAAGATAGCGTCGGGAATGGCGAAGGCGGCGCGCGGGCGCGCGGGCAGGCGCTCCATCTGCCGCGCCATGTCATAGGAAAAATAGCCGAAGACGCCGGCGGCCATCGGCGGGGCGTCCATGGGCAGCGCGATGCGCGAGGCGTCGATGAAGGCCTTAAGGCTTTCGAGCGGCTTTGACTTTTCGAGCGTGAAGCCCTCGGCGTCGGCGGCCGCGCGGAGGTTCAGTTCGGCATGACCGCCGAAGGCGCGCCAGATCGCGTCGGGCTTCATGCCGATGATCGAATAGCGGCCGAGCTGTTCGCCGCCCTCGACCGATTCGAGCAGGAAGGCGTTGCGGCGCCGCCCCGCGAGCTTGAGGTACGCCGACACCGGCGTTTCGAGATCGCTGACGATCCGCCGCATCAGCACGGCGGGCGCGCCCTTATCATAGCGGCGCCGGAATTCGTCGAAATCCGGCGTCAGGCTCATTGCGCGTCGCCGAACTGCCTGTCGATCTGCGTTTGGTTGATCTTCACCCTGGCGTCCTCGCGGATCGTCTTGGCGTAGGCGTCGATGAGCTCCTGATCGATCTGCTGGCCGATGAAGCGCGCGAAGCCCGAAATCTGGGCGGGCGCGATCGGCGCTGCGGCGAAGCCGATGTCATTGACGACCACGACGACCTGCGCGCCGTCGCGCGTGCGGCCCGTCACGGCCTTGCCCTTCGCCGCCGCGAACACCTGGTCGAGGAGGTCCTGCGAAAAGGTGTCATTGACGCTGCGCCGCGACAGGCTCGCGGGCAGCGGTTCGCGGTCCAAAGGGGCGACGGCGGCGGCGAGCGTTTCGCCCCTGGCGAGCACTTCGTTGATCTTCGTGGCGACGGCGCTGATGCGCGCGTCGCGGTCGGCGGCGCGCCAGCGCGCCTCGACTTCCGCCGCGATCGTCTCAAGGGGGATGGGCTCAGGCGGGATCACCTCCGTCACCGACACGAAATAATAGCCCGACTTGTCCTTGAGCTCGGTCGCCTGGGACTCCTCGCCTTCCTCAAGCTTGAACGCGGCTTCGAGCACCTCGGCCGGCAGGTCGTTCACGATGCCGCCACCTTTGTTGAAGCTGAAGGAGTCGACCGGGCCGTAGGACTTAGCCGCGACCCCGTGCTTCTTCGCCGCATCGGCGATCGGGGCGCCGGTGTCGCGCTCATTCTCGATCTCCTCGATCTTGTCGAAGAGCCGCTTTTTCGTTCCCTGGTCGAGGAAGTTCTCTTCGATCTCGGCGCGCACCTCGTCGAAGGATTTCGTCTCGGCGGGCGTCACGCCCGCGACCTGCAGGACGTTGAAGCCGAAAACGCCTTTCACCGGGCCGACGACGGCGCCCGCTCCGGCGTCCGCGGCGAAGACGGCGTTCGCGACGGCGGGATCGACGATATCGGTCTTGAGGACGTTCGTGCGCGTCACCTGGGCGAGGGTCTGCCCGTTGTCCCTGGCGACGGCTTCAAAGGGCTTTCCTTCCTTCAACGCCTTGGTCGCCGCGTCGGCGGCTTCCTGGCTTTCAACCGTGATCTGGTAGAAGGTCCGCCGTTCGGGCGTCTGATATTTAGCCTTGTTGGCGTTGTAGATCTCGAGCAGCTTCTCGTCGGTCGCCTCGGCGCGGTCGACATAGTCGGCGCTGTTCAGAACGACCGCGGTGAAGGTGCGGTATTCGGGCGCCATGAACTGCGACTTGTTCTTTTCGTAATACTCTTTCACCAGCTCCGGCGTCGCTGCGGGCGCGGGGCCGGCGAGATCCTCGCTGATCGTCAGGTAGCTCACCTCGCGGGTTTCAACCTCGCGCGCGACGAGGCCGTCGACCATCGCAGATGAGGCAGGGCCGCCGCGCGCCAAGCCGCCCAGAAGCTGCGCGCGCAGCATCTCCATGCGGATGCGCTCCTCGAAATCGCGAATCGAGAAGCCGTATTCGCGCAGTATGAAGTCGAGCGTCTCGTTGTCGAACTTGCCGCTGTTGGGGTTCTTGAACTGATCGCTCGTCTGCAGGAACTTGCTCACCATCGGCCGCGTCACGATGAGGCCCATCTTGAGCGCCTCCTGGTCGAGCGCGGACTGCGTCGCCAGCGATTCGACGATCTGGTTCTGCGCGCCTTCGGCGATCGCCTGCTCGCGGGTGTACTGGCCGTCCGACTGGTTGCGGCGATTGGTGACGTAGCGGTCGAACTCGCGGCTGATCTCGAGCGCGGAAAAGCCCTTCGAGCCGACGCTGAGGGCGTAATTGCTCGTCATCTGGCGCATTTCGGGCACGCCCCAAGCGATGAACGAGACGATCAGCGGCAGGACGAAGATGATGACGACGACGCTTTTCAGCCCCGCGCGGATTTGCTTCAGCATGGTCAGGACCCGGCAGTTTGGCCCCGCTGCGGGCAGGCAAGGGGGCGGGAAAGAACGCGGCCCTTGTAGGCGCCGCCGGGGCCCGGAACAAGCAGGCGTTCTGGACAAGACGGGGGGCATCCCTTACCCCGCGCCCAGACTGCGCGGGAGAGCCTATGAAGCCGCTGATCGCGGGGAACTGGAAGATGAACGGCGTTTCATCCTCGGTGCTCGAGGTCGAAAAGCTCATCGGGCATTTCTCGGGCGCCATTCCGGCAGGCCTTGAGGTCGTCATCTGCCCGCCGGCGACTCTCGTCGGGCTTTTCGCGGCGGAGTTCAGCGACGAGGGAATCGCGATCGGCGGTCAGGACTGCCATCCGCTCGCCGCCGGGCCCCACACCGGCGACATCAGCGCCGAAATGCTCGCTGACGCCGGCGCCGCCTATGTGATCGTCGGGCACTCCGAGCGTCGCGCCGATCATGGCGAGACGAACGCGCTGGTTCAGGCGAAGGCGAAGGCCGCGCGCCGCGCCGGCCTCATTCCCATCATCTGCGTCGGCGAAACGGAAGCCGAGCGGCGCGCGGGCCGCGAGCAGGACATTGTCGGCATGCAACTCGCCGAATCGATCCCCGAGGGCGAGGCCGAGATCGTCATCGCCTATGAGCCGGTGTGGGCGATCGGCACCGGGCGGACGCCGAGGCTGGACGAGATCGTCGCCATGCACCTCTTCATCCGGCACAAGGCCGGGGAGGGGGTCCGCATTCTCTATGGCGGTTCGGTGAAGCCGCAGAACGCGCGGGAAATCCTCTCCCTGCCGAATGTCGACGGCGCGCTCGTCGGCGGGGCGAGCCTCAAGGCGGACGATTTCGCCGCCATCATCCGCGCGGCGGAATGAGTCGTATCACTCGCATGGCGCCCGTCTACGCTATCGCCCTCGTTCTCGGCATGCTCCTGATCGGCGGCTGCGCGAGCTGGCGCGCGGAAAAGAACGCGCCGCCGATCGGCGCCTTCATCGAGGTCGACGGCGAGAGGATCCATGTCCTCGACATCGGGCCGAAGGAGAGCGCGCTGCCGCCCGTCGTCCTCATTCACGGCGCGAGCGTCAATCTGCGCGACATGAAGCTGGCGCTCGGCGACGAGCTTGCGAAAACGCGGCGCGTCCTACTCATCGACCGGCCGGGCAGGGGCTATTCTTCCCGGCCTCATGACGGCTGGAAGCTCGACCGCCAGGCCGAGCTCATTCACGGCGCCGTCGAAGCGCTTGGCGTCCAACGGCCGATCGTCCTTGGACAGAGTTTCGGCGGCGCCGTCGCTCTCAGCTACGCTCTTCATTACCAGGACGAGATGTCGGGGCTCGTTCTCCTCGCCCCCGTCAGCCATGAATGGCCGGGCGGGGTCGCCTGGTACAACAGGCTGTCGGGTTGGCCGGTCGCCGGCGTCCTTTTCCGGCGGCTCGTCATTCCGGTTTACGCGCCGCTCGCCGCGAAGGGGAGCGTGCTCAAATCCTTCGCGCCCGACGC
Organism: Parvularculaceae bacterium; assembly: GCA_046296195.1. Lineage (GTDB taxonomy): Bacteria > Pseudomonadota > Alphaproteobacteria > Caulobacterales > Parvularculaceae > Amphiplicatus. Next base: position 84,267 of record JBKBLR010000002.1, read on the forward strand.
CGCGCCCGAGGGCTATTACGAGAATGCGGGTGTTTCGCTCCTTTTCCGCGCCAAGGACTTTCGCAGCAACGCTGAAGATCTTCGCAAGCTGAAGCCGCAGATCGTCGCCATGAGCGGGCGTTATGGCGAAATCCGGATTCCGGCGGCGGTGCTGACCGGCGACAGGGATCCGACCGTCAGCCCCAAAATCCATTCAGCCGCGCTCGCGCGCGAAATCCCGGGCGTTTACGCCGAGGTGCTCGAGGGCGCCGGTCACGCGCTCCACCATTCCCGCACCGCCCGGATTCTCGCGGCGGTTGAGCGCATTTCCGGCGCCGCCGCGGCGGAATCAGGCCGAAGCGCCGTTTCTGCGCGGTAAGCCGCAGGTGACGCGGGGCGTCCACGCCGCTATCAACCGTCAGGGCTTTCATCAGAGGGGCATGAAATGCGTTTTGTGGGTCGGATTCTGGGCGGGCTGTTGCTGCTCGTCGTGCTTGCGCTCGCCGGCGCGTCGGTGTGGTTCTGGTTCTATCCGGTCACCGTCACCAATTACGTCAACAAGTTTACGGCTGAATTCGCCTTCGAGACGCCGGAGCTCCTCACCGGGCTCGGGGTCATCGACAACACGCCGCTCGATTTTCACAGCGGCAAGCTCGCCGACTACACGAAAGCCCAGGAAGAAAAGCAGCTCGCGCGCCTCAGGAAGAACCGCGAGGGCCTCAACCGCTTCAACCCGGAAAAGCTAAAGAGCCAGGAGAGGCTGTCGTGGGAAATCGCGACCTGGTTCCTCGACGACATCATCGCGCAGGCCGAGTTCGATCACAGCGGCTATCGCGTGAACCAGATTTCCGGGCCGATGGTGGACCTGCCGCAGTTCCTCACCGACACCCACGTCATCAAGAACGAAAAGAGCGTCAAGCGCTACATATCGCGCCTCAATGAATTCGGCCGCGTCATCGGCGAGGTGAAGGCGCGGGTCGAGGAGGATCGCGCCGCGGGCGTGACGCCGCCCGACTTCGTCATCGAGAAGTCGCTCGTCGGCATGCGCGCCTTCATCGAGGGCGGCGCGGAGAAGAACCCGCTCGTCACGACGCTTCCCGCAAAGCTCGACAAGATCGAAGGCCTGTCGGCGGAGCGGAAGGCGGCGTTGACGGCCGAAGCGACCAAAGCGGTCGCCGAAAAGGTCATTCCCGGCTATGAGGCGATGATCGCCCTGTTTGAGGACATGGCGAAGACAGCGACGCATGACGCCGGCATCTGGCGCATTCCCGACGGCGACAGGATCTACGCCGCCGCGCTGCGGAACAATACGACGACCGACATGACGGCCGACGAGATCCACGAGATCGGCCTCGCGGAGGTCGGGCGCATCGAGCGCGACATGACGGCGATCCTCGACGCGCAAGGCGTTCCCTCCGTCGACGAGTCCGGCGCGCCGATCCCCTTCGCCAACCGCATCGCGCTCGTCTCGCAGCGCCCGGGCGAGATCTTCCCGAACGATGATGACGGCCGCAAGGCGATGATCGACTATCTGACGCAGCTCAATGTCGACGTGATGAAGCTCGCCCCGAAATACTTCATCACCATCCCCCCGCAGCCGGTCGAAGTCGTGCGCGTGCCGGAATATTCGCAGGATTCAGCGCCCGGCGGCTATTACAATCCGCCCGCGCTCGACGGGTCGCGTCCGGGGCGCTTCTACATCAACCTCAAGGACACCGCCGACAATCCGCGCTGGACCTTGCCGACGCTCCTCTATCACGAGGCTGCGCCCGGCCATCATTTCCAGCTTTCCGCCTCGCAGCTCATCAAGGGCGTGCCGCTCCTCCGGAAAATTTCTCCGTTCACGGCCTATTCCGAAGGCTGGGCGCTCTATGCGGAAAAGGTCGCGGCGGAGGACATGGACCTCTATGCGAACGACCCGTTCGGCGATCTCGGGCGCCTGCAGGCGGAAATCTTCCGCGCCGTGCGCCTCGTCGTCGACACCGGCATGCACGCCAAGAAATGGTCGCGCGAACAGGCGATCGAGTACATGGTCGCCAAGACCGGCCAAACCGAGGCCGAGGTGACGCGCGAGATCGAGCGCTATGTGGTGTGGCCAGGCCAGGCGACCGCCTACAAGACCGGCCAGCTTGCGATCATCCGCCTCCGCCAGAAGGCCGAAGCCGAGCTCGGGGAGAAGTTCGACCTCAGGAAGTTCCACGAGGTCATCCTCGGCAACGGGGCGATGCCGCTCGGCATCCTCGAGGAGACGGTCGATCAATGGATCGCCAGTGAAAAGGCGGCCTGACGGGCCGGGCGGCGCTGTGATTTGACCCGTCCGGCGGCGGGGAGTAGACAGCGCCCCTTCCAATTTCCGGGCGGGCCGCCATTTCGGCGGCGCGCCCTTACCGGACAGGCTTCATGCACGCGGTTCTCCTCACCGTTCACGGACTGATCGTCCTTGCGCTCATTGTCATCGTCCTCCTCCAGCGTTCCGAAGGCGGCGCGCTCGGCATGGGCGGCGGCGGGGGCGGCTTCATGACGAGCCGCGGGGCGGCGAACGTCCTCACCCGCACCACCTCGGTGCTGGCGGCGCTTTTTTTCGCCACCTCGATCGCCCTCGCGCTGACGGCGAAATCCGGCGAACGCGACACCGACATCGTCGAGGAACTGACCGGCGAGCGCGTCGTCGATCCGACGAAACCCCTGACGACCGATGATCTCCTCAACACCCTCGGCTCGGGCGCCGCGCCCTCGACGCCGGCGCCGGCGGCTGCGCCGGCGCTCGAAGCGACGCCGATCGTCCCTGATTCGGCGCCGGCGACCGAAACGCCTGCCGCCGGTGCGCCGGACGCCAGCGCGGACGAACCCGAGACACCGTCTCAGCCGAACTGATGAACCCTTTGATCCGGCGAGGAAAATCCTTCGCTGGCTGATGTGACGCCGAGGCGCGGTTTGATGACCTGGCGGTCCGCTTCCTTTTTCTTTTGCCCTTCGCGCCGCGCGCGGTAAGACGGACTTCCATGGCGCGGTATATCTTCATCACCGGCGGCGTGGTTTCCTCTCTCGGAAAAGGCGTTGCGGCGGCGGCTCTCGGGGCGCTTCTTCAGGCGCGCGGCTATGCCGTGCGGCTCCGGAAACTCGACCCCTATCTCAACGTCGATCCGGGCACGATGTCGCCCTACCAGCACGGCGAGGTCTTCGTCACCGATGACGGGGCGGAGACCGACCTCGACCTCGGCCATTACGAGCGCTTCACCGGCGTCTCGGCGTCGAAGGCCGACAACGTCACCACGGGACGGATCTATTCGACGATCATCGAACGCGAACGCCGCGGCGATTATCTCGGCGCGACGGTCCAGGTGATCCCGCATGTGACCGACGCCATCAAGGCGTTCATCACCGCGCCGGCCCCGGGGGCCGACTTCGTCATCTGCGAGATCGGCGGCACGGTCGGCGACATCGAAGGCCTGCCCTTCTTCGAGGCGATCCGCCAGCTCGGCAATGAGCTGCCGCGCGGGGACGCGGTCTACGTCCATCTCACGCTGATGCCCTACATCCCCTCGGCGGGCGAGCTGAAGACCAAGCCGACGCAGCATTCGGTGAAGGAGCTGCGCGAGATCGGCATCCAGCCCGACGTGCTCCTCGTGCGCGCCGACCGCCCGATCCCGGAGGGCGAGCGCAAGAAGATCGCGCTCTTCTGCAATGTGCGCGCCTCGGCGGTGGTGCAGGCGCTCGACTGCCGCACCATCTACGAAGTGCCGCTCGCCTATCACGCCGAGCGCTTCGACGACGAGGTGCTGACGGCGTTCGGAATAACGGCGCCGCCGCCCGATCTTTCCCGCTGGACCGAGATCGTCACCCGCATCACGCGCCCCGACGGCGAGACGCGCATCGCCGTCGTCGGCAAGTACACGGTGCTCAAGGACGCCTACAAATCGCTGATCGAGGCGATCGCGCATGGCGGCATCGCCAACAATGTGCGCGTCGAGATCGACTGGATCGACTCGGCGCTTTTCGACGATCCTGACGCCGCGATGTCGGCGCTCGCGGACGTCCACGGCATTCTCGTTCCGGGCGGCTTCGGCGAGCGCGGCGCGGAGGGAAAGATCCGCGTCGCCGGCTTCGCGCGGGAGCGGCGAATCCCTTTTTTCGGCATTTGCTACGGCATGCAGATGGCGGTCATCGAGGCGGCGCGCTCGCTCCTTGGCGAGACGACGGCGACGTCTTCCGAATTCGGGCAAGGAAAGCCGGTCGTCGGGCTGATGACCGAATGGCGGCGCGGCAACGAGACGGAACGGCGCGGCGTGGCGGGCGATCTCGGCGGCACCATGCGGCTCGGCGCCTATCCGGCGATCCTGAAGCCCGGGAGCCGCGTCGCCGAGATCTACGGCGCGCTCGAAATCTCCGAGCGGCACCGGCACCGTTATGAAGTCGACATGGCTTGGGCGGAACGCCTTGAAAAGGCGGGCGTCGTGTTCTCAGGCGTCTCGCCGGACGGCGCGCTCCCGGAGATCATGGAGATCCCTGACCATCCCTGGTTCATCGGCGTGCAATATCATCCTGAGCTGAAGTCGCGCCCGTTCGATCCCCATCCCCTGTTTGCATCCTTCATCGGCGCAGCGGTGGCGCGCTCGCGGCTCGTTTGAAGAGAATCATCTGTACACGGAGTGTTCCCTTGTCGGAGGCGCCGCGCCCGCCGGATTCCCGCGTCGCGCGAAAAGCGCCGTTAACCATCTAAGTCGATGATCCGTATAGGAAACAAAAATCCGTCCCACCCCCTTGGCGCCCGCTTATGATGCCGGCTCGCGGTTTTGTTGCGTATGAAAGGACCAGCCAGCATGCAGATCTCGCCCCGCCTCGGCCTTGCTTATGTCCAGCCCCAGCAGGCGCAAAAGCACGTCACCGTCAATGAGAGCTTTCGCCGGCTCGACGCGCTCGCCCAGCTCGTCGTGACATCGGCGAGCCTTACGGCCGAACCGGCCGCGCCCGCCGAGGGCGAGGCCTATATCTTGCCCGCAAATCCGTCAGGCCCGGCCTGGGCGGGTTTCGCCGCGGGCGCGATCGCCGTCTTTCAGGACGGGGCCTGGACCGACATTGCGCCGGAAACGGGCTGGCGCGCGTGGGTCGTCGACGCCGCGCAGACTCTCGTCTTCGCGGGCGGCGGCTGGACGCCGCCGCAGCGCGTCGGCGTGAATACGACCGCTGATGCGACGAACCGTCTTGCAGTGAAGTCGGACGCCGTCCTCTTCAGCCATGACGACGTGACGCCGGGCTCGGGCGATGCGCGCGTCAAGGTGAACAAGGCCTCGGCGGGCGCCGTCGCCTCGCACCTCTTTCAGACCGGCTTTTCGGGACGCGCGGAGTTCGGCCTTACGGGCGATGATCATTTTCACATCAAGGTCTCGCTTGACGGCTCAAACTGGAAGGAGGCGCTCGTCATCTCGAATGACACCGGCTTCATCGGCGTCAACGGCGCGAGCCCCGCGCTGCCCCTCTGCCTTTCATCGGCGGGCGTCGCCGCCGGATCGGGCCCGCTGATGATCGAGGGGCAGGGGAACGCAGAGCGCATCACCATCCATTCGGTCGGCGCGAATGCGACCCCGCAGTTCCAGGGGCGCGCCGCCACCGGCACGCTTGCTGCGCCCGCAGCGACGAGCTCAGGCATGCGCCTCTTCGGCCTTGGCGGCAGCGGCCATGACGGATCGGCCTTCGTGACCAGCATGGCGGCATTGATCGAGATGAACGCCGACGCCGCATGGACGGCGACGTCCCACCCGACCCGCATCTCCTTCAAGACGACGCCGTCCGGATCCGTCGCCAACGCCGGCGGCACGGAGCGCATGCGCATCACCTCCGCCGGCAATGTCGGCATCGGCCTTACGGCGCCGGCAGTGAAGCTCGACGTCGACGGGCCGGTGCGCGTCAGGAGTTACGCGAAGGCGGCGCTCCCCGCGGCTTCGGCGGGGGCAGGGCAAATCATCTATGTGCCGGACGAGGCGGGCGGGGCGGTGCTCGCCTATTCGGACGGGACCAGCTGGCGGCGCACAACCGACAGGGCGGTCGTCAGCTAGGCGATGGCGAGCCGGGATGGTCCGGCGCCGATCATGTTAGTATGGATCGGCTGCCGCGAGGGCAGAAGACGGTGAAGGACGTGATCGCCAGAGGCGAAGCGATAATGCCGGAGGAAGCGCGCGCCGCCATCGCGGCGGCGCAGCCGCTTCTGGTGCGCGCCGCCTGGTTCTCGCTCGGCGTCAATCTCCTCGTGCTGACGGGGCCCGTCTACATGCTGCAGCTCTATGACCGCGTGCTCGCAAGCCGCAGCGTGGCGACGCTTGCCGTGCTGACGCTGCTCGTGATCGGGCTCTTCATCGCCTACGGCGTCCTTGATTTCGCGCGCACCGCGCTCGTCGCGCGCGCGGCGGCGCGCTTTGACGCTGCGCTGTCCCCGCGCGCCTTCGCCGCCGCGGTCGACGCCGCGCGCATTTCGACGGCGAAGGCGGGCGAAACGCCGGTCCGCGACCTCAGGACCTTGCGCCAGACGCTTGGCGGCGGGGCCCTGCTCGCCTTTTTCGACGCGCCGTTCACGCCGGTGTTCCTGCTCCTCATTTTCCTCATGCACTGGGCGCTCGGCCTCGTCGCGCTCCTTGGCGCGGCGGCGCTCGTCGCGCTCGCCGTTCTCAACGAACGCCAGTCGCGCAAGGGCCTTGCGGCCGCGCTCGAGGCGCAAACAGCGAGCGATGCGGCGATGACCGGCATCCTCAGGAACGCCGCCGCCGCCGACGCCATGGGCATGCGCGGCGCGCTCCATCGCCTCTGGGCGAGGCACGCAATGAACGCCGCGACGGCCGGCGCTGAGGCCGGCGACCGCATCAACGCCTATGCGGCGGCGACGAAATCGACGCGGCTTCTCTTGCAGTCGCTGATCCTCGGCGCCGGCGCGCTGCTCGCCGTCTTCGGCGAGGTGACGCCGGGCGTCATGATCGCCGCCTCGATCATCGCCGGGCGCGCGCTCGCCCCGGTCGAAAGCGCCGTCGGGCAATGGCGCCCCTTCGGAACCGCGATCGCAGCCTGGCGGCGACTGAAATCCTTCCTTGAAACCGCGCCGAAGGGGACAGCGAAGATCACGCCGCCGGCCCCTTCAGGCCATTTGCGGCTCGAGCGCGTCTATTGCCAGCCGGCAGGCGCGAAGAAGCCGGTTCTGAAGGGCGTCAGCGTCGAGGCGCTGCCGGGCGAGGCGCTCGGGATCATCGGCCCTTCGGGCGCCGGGAAGTCGACGCTCGCGCGCGCGATGGTCGGCGTCGAGCGAGTCGTTTCCGGCGAGGCGCGTCTCGACGGCGCCGACCTTCTTTCCTGGAATCGCGAAGAGGTCGGGCGCCATATCGGCTACCTGCCGCAGGAATCGGAACTCTTCGAAGGCTCGATCGCTGACAATATCGCCCGCTTCCGCGCCGACCGGACCGATGACGCCGTGATCAAGGCGGCGACGGCCGCCGGCGCGATGCAAATGATCCTGGCGCTTCCTGACGGCTTTGAAACCGATATCGGCGAACGCGGCGCGCGCCTGTCGGTCGGCCAGCGCCAGCGCATCGGCCTTGCGCGCGCGCTTTACGGCGACCCGGCGCTCGTCGTGCTCGACGAGCCGAACTCCAATCTCGACGCCGAGGGCGAGGCGGCGCTGTCGAATGCAATCCTGGCGCTGAAGGAACGGCGGGCGACGGTCGTCGTCGTCGCGCACCGGCCGAGCGCGATCACCCATGTCGACAAGCTCTTGATGCTCGTCGACGGCGAGGTGCGCGCTTTCGGCCCGCGTGACGAGGTGCTGAACAAGATCGCGCCGGGCCGCGTCGCCGCGATCGGCGGCGCGCGCAAGCCCTCGGAAACGGAAGCCCATGCTCAATCCAGCCGAACTCCCGACCGCGCCGGCGGATGACGCGGGCCGGTTCAGCCGGCTCGGAACGCTGACGATCGCCGCCGTTTTCGGCGGGCTCCTCCTGTGGTCGGTCCTCGCGCCGGTCAGCAGCGCGGTGATCGCGCCCGGCCGGGTCAGCGTCGAGACGAACCGCAAGGCGATCCAGCACCTCGAAGGCGGCGTCATCGCCGATATTCTCGTCCGGGAAGGCGAGACGGTGTCGGCGGGCGACGTGCTCATCCGCCTCGATCAGACTGTGCCGAAAGCGAACGCCGCGCTGCTCACCGAGCAGCTCGCCGAACGCATCGCGCGTCAGGCGCGCCTGCTCGCCGAGCGCGACGGCCTCTCGGAAATTCCGGCCGACAGCCGCGCCTTCGCGCTCGCGCCCGAAGGTCTCGATTACGCAACGCAGCTCGACGGTCAGCGGCGCCTGCTCGCCGCGCGCGAGGAAACGAAGAAGACGATCATCGCGCTCCTTGAAGAGCGCATCGTGCAGTCGAGAACGCGCATCGACGGCGCCGGAACGCAGATCCGGTCGCTGAAAGCGCAAGGAAAGCTCATCGCCGACGAGCTCGACGGGGTCAAACGCCTGCACGCGGAAGGCTTTGCGCCGCTGACGCGCGTGCGCGAACTCGAGCGTGAGAAGGAAGCGATCGCCGGCCGTCAGGGCGCGCTCGTCGCACAGGTCGCCGAACTCGAAAGCGTCATTTCGGAAGCAAGGCTCGAAATCGAGCGCGTCCGGCAGAAATCGCGCGAGGACGCGACCAAGGAGGCGGAAGAAGTCGAGGTCGAGATCGCCGGCCTCATCGAACGGCGCACCACGGCGCTCGATGCGCTCGCCCGCACCGAGATCCGCGCGCCCGAGGACGGCGTCGTGCTCGGGCTCGCCGTTCACACCAAGGGCGGGGTGATCGCGCCCGGCGCCGCCGTCATGGAGATCGTGCCGAAAGCGAGCGCGGGGCTTCTCATCGCCGCCGAGATCGCGCCGCGCGATGTCGACAAGGTTCAGGCGGGGCAGGCGGCGGTGCTGCGGTTCAGCGCCTTCAACGCGCGCACGACGCCCGAGGCGACCGGCGTCGTCCGTCAGGTTTCGGCCGACAGCTTCGTCGACAAGGCGACGGGGCGGCCCTATTTTCTCGTCCTCATCGACCTGCCGGCGAGCGACGAACTCGACCGCGCGCTCAAGGACCAGACGCTCGTTCCCGGCATGCCCGTCGAAGCCTTCATCCGGACCGGCGCGCGCCCGGCGATCAGCTATCTCCTGAAGCCGCTGACCGACGCGCTCTCGCGCTCGATGCGCGAGGAATGACGGCGCCGATGAAGATTCTCTTCGTGCACGACAATTTCCCCGCTCAGTTCGGGCTGATCGGGGAATATCTCGCCGAACGCGGATGGGACGTCCTCTTCGGCACCGCGCGCAAGGACGCGCGGCATCCGACGATCAGGACATTCACCTACGCGCCGCATCGCGCGATCACCAAGGGCGTCCATCCTTATGCCGGCGTCTATGAGAAGGCGGTCATCAACGGGCAGGCGGTCGCGCGCGCCTGCTTCGATCTGAAGCGCAAGGGCTACCGGCCCGACGTCATGGTCGCGCATTCGGGATGGGGGCCGGGGATCTTCCTCAAGGATGTCTGGCCGGAGGCGCGCTATGTCGGCTATTTTGAATGGTGGTATCAGCCGAACGGTCCCGACGTCGCCTTTCTCAGCGAAGAGCCTCAGTCGGATGACGACCTTTGCCGCACGCGCGCGCGCAATGCGCCCATCCTCGCCGATCTCGCCGCCTGCGATGTCGGGATCACGCCGACGAAGTGGCAGCGCGCGCAATTCCCGGCGGTCTTCCATGACCGGCTCACCGTCCTTCACGACGGCGTCCTGACCGATGTTTATGCGCCGGCGCCGGGAACGAGGCTCCGGCTCGACGGGCTCGACCTCGGTCACGCTGACGAAATCATCACCTATGTGTCGCGCGGCATGGAGCCCTATCGCGGCTTTCCGGAATTCATGGCGGCGATGGAAATCGTTCAGCAGCGCCGCCCGAACGCGCATGTCGTCGTCGTCGGGGAGGATCGCGTCGCCTATGGCAGGAAGCTTCCTGACGGCGACAGCTACAGGAGGCGCGCGCTTGAAGGCGGCCGGTTCGACATGGCGCGCCTCCATTTCACCGGCCTGTTGCCGCGGCCCTCTTATCTCAAGGTGCTGCAGGCGTCCTCCGTGCACGTCTATCTGACGGTTCCCTTCGTTCTTTCCTGGTCGATGATGGAGGCGATGAGCGCGGGCTGCCTCATCGTCGGGTCCGACACTGAACCGGTGCGCGAACTCATCCGCGACGGCGAGAACGGCCGCCTCGCCCCATTTCGGGATCCCGAAAAAATCGCCGACGCCGTTTGCGACGCGCTCGCGCGGCCGGCCGCGCATGCGCCGATGCGCGTGCGCGCCAGAGAAACGATCTTGCAAAGTTATGCGGCCCGCGACATTTATCCGCGGAAAGAAACGCTGCTGCGCGGATGAAAATCGCTCATTTCACGATTTGCTCTCGGAACTACCTCGCTTATGCGTTGACGCTCCGGGAATCGCTCCTCAAGGCGGATTCGGGCGCTGATTTCTTCATTTATCTCGCCGATGACGCCGAGGGCCTCGACCTTTCGCCCGAGGTCCGCGTCGTTCCCGTCGCCGACATCGACATGCCTGCGCTTTGGGACATGGCGCTGCGATACACGGTCATGGAGTTCAATACGGCGATCAAGCCGTTCTGCATTCTCGACCTTTGGGACCAGCGCGGATATGACGCCGCGGTCTACCTCGATCCCGATCTATATTTCCTCCGTCCCCTGACGGCCGTGAAGGACGCGATCGCCCGGGGGCATGACTGCGTGCTGACCCCGCATCTTCTCGAGCCGCTCGAAGACGATTTTCACCCTGACGACATCCAGATCCTTCGGACCGGCGTTTACAATCTCGGCTTCGGCGCCTTCGCGAACAGGCCGGGCGCGCGGCGCTTCGTCGAGTGGTGGGGCCGGGAATGCGAGACGAATTGCGTCGTCGATCTCGAGGCAGGGCTCTTCGTCGACCAGCGGCTTGCCGACTATGCGCCGGCCTTCGCCGACAACGCCTTCATTTTGCGCGATCCCGGCTATAACGCCGCTTACTGGAATCTGAAGCACCGCCCGCTGAAGAAGACTGAGGACGGGTGGACGGCGGCGGGCGCGCCGCTTGTCTTCTTCCATTTCAGCGGCGTCGTGCCGGGCGATCCGAAAACTTTCTCGAAGCACCAGGACCGCTTCACCGTCGAGGATCTGGGGCCGGGGAAGGCGCTCCTCGTCGACTATCTCGCAGCGCTGGGCCGCCACGGTCACGAGAAGCGCAGGAAGGCGCCTTACGCCTTCGACGCCTTCAGCGATGGGCGGCGCATCACGCCCGAAATGCGGCGCGTCTATGCGAAATCGAACCATGCGCGCATCACCCGGCGCGACCGCGCCTTCCGGCCGCGCTATGAGCTTTTCAACGCGCTCGCCCCGATCGCGCATGACGGCGCCAGGGATTTTCCGGTGACGCGGCTGATGCACGAGATTTACGTCGGCCGGAAGGACCTGCATGACATCTTCCCGCTCTCGACTGCGGAAGGGCGTCGCGGCTTCGCCTTCTGGTTCCTTTCCTCCGCGCCAAAGGAGCATGACGTGCCGGAGGAGTGCCTGGCGCCCGTCCGGCGGGCGGTCGCACGCGAGAGCGACGCCGGCGCACGCCCGGCGCCGCTTGCGCCCGGCGCAGCGCCGGCGCCGAAGGGCCTGCGCGCCTCGCTGCGCCCGCTGGTGCGCAGGGTCTACCACCGCGTTCCGGCGCTCAGGGCGGCCTATGACGGCCTGCCGGCGAAAATCCGCATGCGCGCGCGCAAGGCGCTCATCAATGTCGATTCCGAAGCCGACGCAGCCGCCGCGCGCGCCGCGCCGACGCTTGCGCCCGCCGGCCGCCGGATCGACCCTGCGCGCTGGCCGGGCGTTGATCTTTACGGCTATTTCCGGACTGAAAGCGGCGTCGGCGAGGGGGCGCGGCGCGCCGCCGCGGCGCTCCGCGGCGCCGGGATCGACACGCAGACTTTCGCGCTCGGCACGCAGGGCGTGTTCAAGGAATCGATCGACTGGGACGATGACGATCCGGCCTCGCCGCCGCGCCGCATCACGCTCATGCATGTAAACGCCGACCAGTTGCCGCTACTCGGGCGCTTCATCGACCCGTCGCGGCTCGTCGGCTCCTTCCGGATCGGCTTCTGGGCGTGGGAGCTGCCGGTCTTTCCGGAGGCGTGGGCGCCGGCCTTTGACCTCGTCGACGAGATCTGGGCGCCGAGCGCGTTCACCGCCGAGGCGATCCGTGCACGGACGAAAAAGCCGGTTCGGGTCGTTCCCCATCCGGCGCCGGACGCTGCGCCCGCCGCGCCTGACCGCGCGCGCTTCGGCGTTCCTGACGATCGCCTCGCCGTGTTCGCCAATCTCGATCTGAATTCCTATGTCGCGCGCAAGAATCCGGAAGGCGCGGTCGCGGCCTTCCGCGCCGCCTTCGGCGACAAGGCGGACGGGCCCGTCCTCATCCTTAAGACGCATGGCGGCAGGCATGTCGAGGAAGCGCGCCGGCGCATCCGGGACATCACGGCGGGCGCGGCCAACATCGTCGTCGTCGATCAGGTCCTGTCCGCGAAGGACCTCGCCTGCCTCCAGGCCTGCGCGGACATCTATCTGTCGCTTCACCGCGCCGAGGGCTTCGGGCTCGGAATCGCCGAGTTCATGGCGCAGGGAAAGCCAGTCGTCGTCACCGGCTGGTCCGGCAATATGGATTTCACGGATGAGAGCTGCGCCGCGATCGTCGGCCATGACCTCGTTCCGGTGAAGCCCGGCGATTATCCCTTCGCGGAGGGCGCGCGCTGGGCCGAGCCGTGCCTCGTCGACGCGGTGCGTCACTTGCGGGAGCTTGCGGCCTCGCCGGCGCGGCGCGCCGATCTTGGACGGGCGGGACAGCGCCGCGTTCGCGATCAGCTTTCCACGGCGGCGGTCGGCGCGCTGATGCGCGCGCGTCTTGAGGAGATCGATGCGGACCTTAGGGGGCCGCCTATAGTTTCCAGGATGGCCGGATGAAATGGCAGGTGTAGCCGTCAGGATATTTGACGAGATAGTCCTGATGATATTCCTCAGCCTTCCACCACTCGCCGGCAGGTTCGACCGTCGTCACGACCTTGCCTGGCCATTTGCCTGATGCGTTGACGGCGGCGATGACCGCTTCGGCCTCACGCTTTTGTTCGTCGTCGAGCGCGAAGATCGCCGAGCGATATTGCGAGCCGATGTCGTTGCCCTGGCGGTCCTTCGTCGTCGGATCGTGAATCTGGAAGAGGAACTCAAGAAGCTTGCGATAGCTGATCCGCGCCGGATCGTAGCTGATGCGGATCGCTTCCGCATGGCCCGTCGTTCCCGTCTTCACGTCCTTGTAGGTCGCATTCTTCGTGCGCCCGCCGGTGTAGCCGACTTCGGTCGCAACGACGCCCGGCAGTTTGCGGAACAGGTCCTCAACGCCCCAGAAGCAGCCGCCGGCGAAGATCGCGGTTTTCGTATCGGTCATGGGAACTCCTAATGCCCGGCGCCGAATTCGCGGCCGGCGAGATAGCGTTCGGCTTCGAGCGCAGCCATGCAGCCCATGCCGGCCGCGGTGACCGCCTGGCGGTAGACCTCGTCGGTCACGTCGCCCGCCGCGAAGACGCCGGGAACGCTCGTCGAGGCTGTGCCCGGGGTGACGATCAGATAGCCGTTCGCTTTCATCGGCAGCTTTCCGGCGAAAAGGTCCGTCGCCGGCTTGTGGCCGATGGCGATGAAGACGCCGTCGGTCTTCAGCTCGCGCGTCGCGCCGGTCTTTGCGTGTTTGAGACGCACGCCCGTGACGCCCTGGGGATCATCCGTGCCCAGAATTTCATCGACCTGGTGATCCCAGATCACTTCGACATTCGCTTTGGCGAAGAGGCGGTCCTGCAGGATTTTCTCCGCGCGAAAACGGTCGCGGCGGTGGACGACGGTCACCGACTTCGCAAGGCCGGAAAGATAAAGCGCCTCCTCGACCGCGGTGTTGCCGCCGCCGACGACCACGACATCCTTGCCGCGATAGAAAAACCCGTCGCAGGTCGCGCAGGCCGAGACGCCGAAGCCCTGGAATTTCTTCTCCGACGGCAGGCCGAGCCATTTCGCCTGCGCGCCGGTCGCGATGACGAGCGCGTCGGTTTCATAGGTTTCGCCGCTGTCGCCCTTCAGCGTGATCGGCTTTTTCGTGAGGTCCACGTCGACGATGAGGTCGCTGACGAATTCGGCCCCGACATGGCTTGCCTGGCGTTGCATCTCGTCCATCAGCCACGGGCCTTGGATCACCTCGGCAAAGCCCGGATAATTCTCGACATCGGTCGTGATCGTCATCTGCCCGCCGGGCTGCAGCCCTTGGACGACGACGGGCTTGAGGCCCGCCCGCGCGGCGTAGATGGCGGCGGTGAGGCCCGCGGGGCCCGAGCCGAGAATGAGGAGCTTGGTGCGCATCAGGTTTCCTTTCGCCGGTCGCGATATGACCGCGCCACCCCCGATCCGCAAGGCGATGAGGCTGCCGCCTCACGCGCTGCTGAACGAGGCCCGACGCATCGGTCTTGCCGGCGGGCGCGCTAGTTGGTAACATTTGTTACTATTTCGAGGAGCCCTCATGAAACGCTGGATCACCGCTTCCCGGGTCGAGGGCGACGCCTCGCGCCAGGCCCATGCCGACCTGCCGCCCGGCACCTATGAGCGCGAAATCTCCAAGGAAGGTTTCTTCGGGCCTGCCGCGTTCATGCACCATCGGCGCCCGCCGACCGGCTGGTCGGCGTTCGAGGGGCCTTTGCGCCCGCGCGCTTTCAACCTCGCGGCGATGGAGCAAGCCCCATTGTCGCCCTGGTGCGCGCCGCGGGTGCTCCATAACCGCGCGGCCGAGATCCGCTTCTGGAAGCTCGGCGCGGCGATGCCTGCGCTTGCGCGCAACGCCGACGGCGACCAGCTCCTCTTCATCCATGAGGGCGCCGGCGCGCTCTTCTGCGATTACGGGCATCTCGCCTTCGAGGCGGGGGATTATATCCTGCTGCCGCGCGGCACGATGTGGAGACTGAGCCCGACGAGGCCTGTCAGCGTGCTGATGATCGAGGCGACAGGCTCGCATTACATGCTGCCCGACAAGGGCCTGTTGGGAAACCATGCGATCTTCGACCCGGCCCTGTTCGACACGCCGAAGCTCGACGACGCCTTCCGCGCCCATCAGGCCGATGACCGCGAAACGCGCGTCGAGATCAAGAAGCGGGGCGAGGTCTCGGTCGCGACCTATCCTTACAATCCGCTCGACGTCGTCGGCTGGCATGGCGAGCTTGCGCCCGTGCGCATCAATGTTCGTCATGTCCGGCCCTTGATGAGCCATCGCTATCATGTGCCGCCCTCGGCGCACACGACTTTCATCGCCGACCGCTTCGTCGTCTGCACCTTCGCGCCTCGGCCCTTCGAGACCGACCCCGGCGCGTTGAAGGTCCCGTTCTTCCATAACAATGATGATTACGACGAAGTGCTCTTCTACCACGCCGGCGACTTCTTCAGCCGCGACAATATCGACGCCGGCATGATGACCTTCCATCCTTCGGGTTTCACGCATGGGCCGCATCCGAAAGCGCTTCAAAACATGCTGGTGCAGAAAAAGGCGGCGACCGACGAATACGCCGTGATGATCGACACGCGCGATCCGCTCGATGTCGCGGAAGGTGCGGAAGCGGTTGAGGTCAAAGGCTATGTCGACAGCTGGAAGCCGCCAGCCGCCGCCAGGGACGGCGCGCGGTGACCGCCCGAACCCAGCACCCGGCGCCCGAAACGCTCTGCTGCGAGGAGATGCAGGCCGCGCTGCAGATGACCTGCGAGACGCATGACGACCCGTTCGACTGCCCGGACAGTCTCATCGCCTATCATCCGGGGTTGAACCAGTTCGGCCTCATCGTTCATGATGGCGAGCGCCATGTCGTGGTGATCCGCCATTGCCCATGGTGCGGATTGAAGCTTGCGGGCCCGGGAAAGACGTCATGATCTGTCGTTTCTGGAGAGGCTGGACCACGCGGGAAAACGCCGCCGCCTACGAAAAAACGGTGCGCGGAGAAGTGATCCCCGCCATCGAGGCGCGAAAGATAGAGGGTTTCCTCAGCATTGATCTCATGCGGCGTGATGTCGGCGACGAAGTCGAATTCGCCACCATGATGTGGTTTGCAAGTCTCGACGACGTAAAGCGGTTCACCGGCGATGACTATGAAGTTGCGCATGTGCCGCCGGCGGCGCAAAAGGTGCTGAAACGATTCGACCTCCGCTCCGCCCATTATGAAATCTTGGATCGACGGGACCAGAGATGAAACTCGCCTCGCTGAAGCACGGCCGCGACGGACGCCTCGTCATCGTCTCGGAAGACCTGACGCGATGCACGGATGCGAGCCGCATTGCGCCGACGCTGCAGGCCGCGCTCGACGACTGGGACCATGCCGAGCCGCATCTGCGCGAGCTCGCCCACAGCCTCGAGGTCGGGGCCGCGCCTGTCGAGCGTTTCCACGAGCGCGACTGCGCCGCGCCGCTGCCGCGCGCTTTTCAGTGGGCGGACGGTTCGGCCTATGTCAATCATGTTGAGCTCGTAAGGAAGGCGCGCGGCGCGGAGATGCCGGCGAGCTTCTGGACCGATCCCCTGATGTACCAGGGCGGATCGGACAGCTTCCTCGGTCCGCGCGACGACATCTTTTTCGCCGAAGACGAAAAATGGGGCGTCGATTTCGAGGCTGAGGTCGCGGTCGTCACCGGCGACGTGCCGATGGGCGTGACGCCCGCCGAAGCGCTGGGCCTCATTCGCCTCGTGATGCTGGTCAACGACGTCTCGCTGCGCGGCCTCATTCCCGACGAACTCGCCAAGGGCTTCGGGTTCTTCCAGTCGAAGCCGTCAACGGCCTTCAGCCCCTGCGCGGTGACGCCGGACGCGCTGGGCGAGGCGTGGAAGGGCGGCAAGCTGCATCTGCCCCTCCTCGTCACGCTCAACGGAAAGCTTTTCGGCCGCGCCGATCCGGGCGTCGACATGACCTTCGATTTCGGCATGCTCATCGCCCATGCGGCGAAGACGCGGCCCCTCGGCGCCGGCTCGATCATAGGGTCCGGCACGGTGTCGAACCGGGGTGCCGACGGCGGGCCGGGCCGGCCTGTCGCCGAGGGCGGCGCCGGCTATTCCTGCATCGCCGAGCAGCGGATGATCGAGACGATCGCGACCGGCAAGCCGTCGACGCCGTTCATGCGCTTCGGCGACCGCGTCGAGATCGAGATGCGCGATGCGCGCCATCACTCCGTGTTCGGGCGCATCGATCAGACGGTGAAGAAATACGCCCGCTGAGCTCAGCCGGAAACGCGCAAGGCGGCGATATAGCCGAAGGTGGCGGCGGTCGCCGTCAGGAACGTTCCCCAGACGACGTCGACGACGGCGACAGCGGCCGGATAGCCCTTGAGCGTCGCCAGATTGGTCGCATCATAGGTTGCATAGGCGAGGAAGCCGAGCATCGCCCCGTTGAGGAGGGCGGTCGCCATGCCGCCGGAGGCCAGGGCCGGGGCGACCGCAAAATAGACGATCCCGGCGAGGTAAATCACATAGAACACGGCAGCGACGCCGAGATCGGGCTTGTCGCGCAGGAGCCCCGCGAGCCGGCTGAAATAGAAATTCTTGGCGACCATGCCGAGCCAGATCGCGTCGAGGACGATGAAAGCGACGGCGGCGCCGGCATAGGCGGCGAGGAGCTGCATCTGGAAATCCGAGTGAATACCCAGAAGATACGCGCCGTCGCGGTCCCCGGTTCAATCCGCTGGCCGGGCGCGGCGAGGGCCATTATGGTCGCCCCGTTCTGGAGACCGACGAATGACCAGCCTCAGGGCCCGCCTCGCCAACCGTTATCTGCGGCTCACCATGAAGCGCAAGCCGCTGCACCTCATCGAGCCCGCGGATCTGCGCGACTATTTCGAGCGCCGGCGCATCAACTTTCACCCGAAAGACGTCGCGATCGAGCTCGTCGCGGAGGCCGGCGTCAAAGGCGAATGGCAGCGTCCGGCGGGGCTTTCCGGGACGCCCCCCGTCATCTTTTACATGCATGGCGGCGCCTATGTGTTCGGCTCGACCGGACTTTACCGGTCGATGACGATGCCGATGGCGAAGATCGCCGGCGCCGATCTTTTCTCGCTCGATTACCGTCTCGCGCCCGAAAATCCCTGTCCGGCGGCGATCGAGGATGCTCTCGCCGCGTTTGACTGGCTGACGAAGCGCGTCGCGCCTGAGCGGATCGTTCTCGGAGGTGATTCGGCCGGCGGGGGCCTCGTGCTCGCGACGCTGCAAGCCCTGCGCGATCGCGGACTGCCGGCGCCCGCCGGCGCCTTTGTCTATTCGCCGTGGACCGATCTTGCCGCGACCGGCGCCTCGGTCAGCGCCAACGCCCGCAGCGACTGCATGTTCCAGGAAGCCTCGATCCGCAACGGCGGTTCACGCTACGCAGGCTCGCTCGACCTCAAGGATCCGCGCGTCTCTCCGCTCTATGGCGATTTCCGCGGCTTGCCCCCGCTCCTCGTCCTCGTCAGCGAGGCTGAGATGCTGTTCGACGACGCGCGCCGCATGGTCGAAAAGGCGAGGGCCGCCGGCGTCGATGTCCGCTTCGAACCGCAGCCGGGCCTCTGCCATGTCTGGCCGCTCTTTTATCCGCTCTATCCTGAGACGAAGACTGCGCTCGAACGCACGGCTGAGTTCGTGCGCGAGCGGACGGCCGCCGCGCAAAGGCTCGCCGCATGATGAAATCTGACGTCGCCAAGCTGCTGCTCTCGGTCGTGCTCGACTCGCTCGATTTCACGATCGGGCGCATTCCGGGATTCGAACTCGCTTTCGACGCTTTTCTCGCCGCCGCAGCGGTCGCAATGTGGGGCTGGCCGGGCCTCTTCGCGCTGTGGGAGCTCGTCGATCCGACCGGTCAGGCGGATGCCTTCGTGCCGACCATGACGCTGATCGCGATAAGCCAGCTTGGCAAGGCGAAGAAGCAAGCCGGCGCGGCCGAACTGCGCCGACAGGAAAGCTAGAGCCCGCGCCGTCTCCGGCGCGGGGACCCGTTACGCGACCAGTCCCCCCAAGAGTCCGATATCAGCAGCGGCCGCGTTAGCCTTTGGGGCCATAGCTGCGAAATTTGCCGTCTTCCCAATAGCTGTCGCCGTAGCAGGGATCGTCATAGTAGTAGCGATCCGAATAGCGGTCGTAGCGGCGCCGGCCGTGATCGCGGGCGCGGCCCCAGCAGGTGCCGGCGCGCGAGCAGCCCTCATAGGCGCCGATCGCCGCGCCGATGAGCGCGCCATAGGCCGCGCCGCGTCCGGGCGAGCCGGCGAAAATCTCGCCGGCGACAGCGCCGCCCGCCGCGCCGATCGCCGCGCCGTAAAGCGCGCCTTCGCCGGTCGACTGGCAGCCCGTTGCAGCAAGACCAAGCGCGCCAAGGCCTACAAGCATCATTCTCATCGTGAACCCTCCTCTTGTTGCGGGCGCCATTCCGGGGAAACGCAACGGTGCGGCTCCGCAGTCTTCCTTTCGTGCAATCCATATTCCGGGCGCTTCGGGCGATATTGGGGCGGAAAGTCCGCCAATTAAGGCTTTGCTGCGGCAAGGCGTTGTGCCGGCGGGCGGGGCGGGTAAATTCGCGGCGATCAACAGCAAGGGAGAAGGCGGCGATGGCGACGGCGTCGAAGGCGATCTATCTCAAAGCCTATCCGCAGGGCCTTCCGCGCCCTGACGATTTCATCACCAAGACAGTCGATGTCGGCCCCATCAAGGACGGCGAGGTCTTGCTGCGCACGGTCTGGATGTCGGTCGACCCCTATATGCGCGGGCGGATGCGCCCCGATATCAAGAGCTACATCCCACCATTTTCGCTCGCCGAGCCGCTCGACGGCGGCGCTGTCAGCGAGGTCGTCGAGAGCCGAAATTCGGGCTTTCAGAAGGGCGATTACGTCGTCGCCTTTCAGGGCGGCTGGAAGGAATATTCGGTGTCGAGCGGGGCGGGGCTGCAGAAAGTCGACCCCCGATTGGCGCCGCTGTCCGCCTATCTCGGCGTTCTCGGCATGCCGGGCCTCACCGCCTGGGCCGGCCTCAATCAGATCATGAAGCCGAACGCCGGAGAGACCGTTTTCGTCTCCGGCGCGGCGGGCGCCGTCGGCTCGCTCGTCTGCCAGCTGGCGAAGCTCAAGGGCGCGCGCGTCATCGGCTCGGCCGGGTCTAAGGAAAAATGCGACTGGCTGATGACGGAAGGCGGCTGCGACGTTGCGCTCAATTATCGCGACTACAAGGACGCCGCGGCGCTGACCAAGGCGCTGTCGGCGGCGGCGCCGGACGGCGTTCACGCCTATTTCGAAAATGTCGGCGGCATGCATCTCGAAGCCGCCCTCAACTGCATCGCCATGGGCGCACGAATCGCGCTGTGCGGCATGATCTCGATGTACAACAATGCGGAGCCGGAGCCGGGCCCGCCAAACCTCGTCAATCTGATCGGCCGCAGCGCGCTGATGCAGGGGTTCATCGTCTCGATCTATCTGCATCTCGCGCCGCAATTCGCCGCCGAGGTCGCCCCGCTCCTCGCGGCCGGAAAGATCAGGTTCCGGGAGCAGGTCTATGACGGGCTCGCCGAGGCGCCGCGCGCCTTCATCGGCCTTTTCCATGGCGAGAATTTCGGCAAGGCGGTCGTCAGGGTCGGCCCCGACCGGCTCTAACGGGCTTTCCCTTGACCGGGGGGCGGGCCCCGGCTATCCCCCCTCGCCTTGGCGCGACGCGCCGAACGCGGGTGTAGCTCAGTTGGTTAGAGCGCCGGCCTGTCACGCCGGAGGCCGCGGGTTCAAGTCCCGTCACTCGCGCCACTTTTCCCTGTTTCCCGCCGCTTTCGCCCTTGCCGGCTGCGCAGTCTCGCCCCCTTGACCCCTTGGCGTGAATAACGGACGACGGCGCGCGTTTACGACCCCCATTCAGGCGATCCCATGGCCACCCGAAAGCCCGCCAAGACCCAGCCCGCCGCGTTTTACTGGAGCGCGGAGAACCTCGCCTGGTGCGAGGCGCAGATGAAGAAATATCCGCCCGGCCGGCAGGCCTCCTGCGTGATCCCTTTCCTCTGGCGCGGCCAGAAGCAGGAGGGGTGGATCTCGATCCCGATGATGGAGGCGATCGCGCGCCAGCTCGATATGCCTTACATCCGCGTCTATGAGGTCGCGACCTTTTATTCGATGTTCAATCTCGCGCCGGTGGGCGAGTATTTCGTGCAAGTTTGCGGCACGACGCCCTGCATGCTGCGCGGCTCGCGCGACCTCAACGCCGTCTGCGAGCGCGTGATCGGAGAAGAGGCCCATGTCTCGGCCGACGGCAAATTCTCCTGGCTTGAGGTCGAATGTCTCGGCGCGTGCGTCAACGCGCCGATGGTGCAGATTTCAACCAGCGACGGCGACCATTATTACGAGGACCTGACGCCGGAAATCTTCGAGGACCTCCTCGCCAAATTGCGTCGCGGCGAGAAGGTGAAGATCGGCACGGCCAATCCGAAGCGCCATAGCTCGAACCCCGAGGGCGCGCTGACGTCGCTGACCGATCCCTCCCTTTATGACGGCTCGCGGGCGGCGCCCATCGCAGCGCTCCCAAACGCCAAGCCCGCCGCGCAGTGACGGAATGATAGGATGACCGCGCTCCTCGAGGACAAAGACCGCATCTTCACCAACCTTTACGGCTTGCATTCGCCCGGCCTTGAAGCGGCGCGGCGGCGCGGCGCGTGGAACGGCACAGCCGACATCCTGCGCATGGGGCCGGACTGGATCATCCAGCAGGTCAAGGATTCAGGGCTTCGCGGCCGCGGCGGCGCCGGTTTTCCGACCGGGCTCAAATGGTCCTTCATGCCGAAAGAGGTGAAGGACCGGCCGCATTACCTCGTCGTCAACGCCGACGAGTCCGAGCCTGGCACCTGCAAGGATCGCGACATCATGCGTCATGATCCTCACCTCCTCGTCGAGGGCTGCCTGGTCGCGTCCTTCGCAATGAAGGCGAACGCCTGTTACGTCTATCTGCGCGGGGAATATGTCGACGAGCGCATCGCGCTGCAGAAGGCGGTCGACGAAGCCTACGCCGCCGGTCTCATCGGCAAGAACGCCTGCGGGACGGGATTTCATTTCGACCTTTATGTCCATCACGGCGCCGGCGCCTATATCTGCGGTGAGGAGACGGCGCTTCTTGAAAGCCTTGAAGGCAAGAAGGGCCAGCCGCGCCTCAAGCCGCCGTTCCCCGCGGGCGCCGGCCTTTATGGCTGCCCGACGACCGTCAACAACGTTGAATCGATCGCGGTCGCGCCGACCATCATCCGCCGCGGCGCGCAATGGTTCCGGAAATTCGGCCGCGACAACAACGCCGGCACCAAGATCTTCTGCATTTCGGGCCATGTGAACCGCCCCTGCAATGTCGAGGAGGCGATGTCGATCCCGCTCCGTACGCTGATCGATCGCCATTGCGGCGGCGTGCGCGGCGGCTGGGAGAACCTTAAAGCCGTCATCCCAGGCGGCTCGTCGGTGCCGCTGCTGCCCAAGCACATCTGCGACGACGTGCTGATGGATTTCGACGCGCTGCGCGACGTGAAGTCGGGGCTCGGCACGGCGGCGGTCATCGTCATGGACCAGTCGACCGACGTCGTGCGCGCGATCGCGCGCATATCTTATTTCTACAAGCATGAAAGCTGCGGCCAGTGCACGCCCTGCCGCGAAGGCACGGGCTGGATGTGGCGCGTCCTTGAACGCATGGCGGAGGGGAACGCCGATACCGCCGAAATCGACCGGCTGCTCGATGTCGCCGGCCAGGTCGAAGGCCACACGATCTGCGCGCTCGGCGACGCCGCCGCCTGGCCTGTGCAGGGCCTTATCCGGCATTTCCGCGGCGAGATCGAAGAGCGCATCAACCGCTATCGCGCCGATCGCCGCCACGTCGCCGTCGCGGCGGCGGAGTAGGGCGCAAGGGCCCCGAATCGCGATGTGAAAATGCCGGTGCGGAGGGCGTTTTTGGCGCGTCGTCCGCCTGATTCTGGGGAAAAAGCGGCCGCTAAGGCCGAAAAATGCCTGATTTTAGGGGTTTTTTGCAGGCGCTGGCGCAAGATTTCCTTTGCTTCCGCGCGAATCTCGTGATTCTGACGCCGGTTTTTGTTTCACCGCATCAAAAAGGAAAACCAACGATGCCTCCCGCCAAGAAAGCCGCTCCTGCAGCGAAAAAGGCTCCCGTGAAAGCGGCGGCTGCTCCCGCCAAGAAGACGCCGTCGGTGCTGACGCTGAAGCATCTCGCGGCCGATCTCGCCGGCGCGCACGACATGCCGAAGAAAGCGGTCGAAGGCGTTCTCAACGACTTCGTCACGCTGATCGGCAAGAACCTGAAGAAGGGCGCCAAGCTCCGCATCACGGGCCTCGGCATCCTTCAGGTCCGCCATCGCCCGGCCCGCATGGGCCGCAATCCGGCGACCGGCGAAGCGATCAAGATCAAGGCGTCAAAGAAGATCGCCTTCCGTCCGGCGAAAGACCTCAAAGAGTCGATCTGACCGGTCATCGCCTGCTATCAGCGCCGTCGGAGCGTCGGGCTCCGGCGGCGTCTCCTTTTGACGGTGGACCGTGAAGCACTTTCTTCTCTTCTATGAGGCCGACGGCGATTATTCCGAACGCCGCAAACCGTTCCGCGCCGCGCATCTTGCGCATGCGCGCGGGGCTGCGGCGCGCGGCGAACTGGTGCTCGCGGGCGCGTTCGCGGCGCCGGTCGACGGCTCGGCGCTGCTGTTCAAGGGCGAGACGGACGAGGCGGTGCGCCGGTTCGCGGAATCCGATCCTTATGTCGTCAACAACGTCGTGCAGCGATGGCGCGTGCGCGAATGGACCACGGTCGTCGGCGAGCTCGCCCTGACCGAGGTGACGCTTTGACCGTCGCCATCAGGCGGGCCCGGAACGACGAGGCTGAAACGCTGGCCGCGCTCGGCGCTGCTACTTTCACGGCGACTTTCGGGCATCTCTATTCGCGGGAGAACCTCGAAAAATTCCTTGCGAAAAGCCATTCGGCCGAAGTTTACCGCGCCCTGCTCGCCGACCCGCAATCGGCGGTCTGGCTCGCTGAAGACGGCGCCGGCCGCGCGCTCGGCTATGCGGTCGCCGGACCGTGCGCGCTCCCGGTTCCGCAGATGCCGGCGCGATCGGGCGAACTCGCAAGGCTTTACCTCGTCAAGGAAGCGCAAGGGTCAGGGCTCGGCGCCCTGATGCTGGCCGAGGCGCTTTCCTTCCTGCGAAGCCATTTCGGTCACATCTATCTCAGCGTCTATCGGGACAATATCCCCGCCCAGAAGCTCTATGCACGCCATGGCTTCGTGAAGATCCACGATTATTTCTACATGGTCGGCGACCACGCCGACCCGGAATGGATCATGGAGTTGAAACGTTGACGTCAGCTGTCGCGCGGCGCGATTTTGAAGATCGCCTGCGTCGAGCGGTCGAACGGCCTTGCGCTTCCGGACTTGAAGTCGCGGATTGTCGCCTCGTTCTTTTCGTTGACGCCGATTTCAGCGATCCGGCCTCGCAGCGACCTTGCGCCCGCATCGGCGTTGGAGATGAACGCGTCATCTCCGGGCAGGGCGGCTTCCGCCGGCGAAATCCAGACGATTTCGCCGCGCTTGAATCTCGGCCAGGCGGACTCGTCGGGCGCGCGGAATCCAAAGACGTCGGCAAACCCCCGAAACGCTCGCGGAGCCGGAAGCAACTCACCAGCATCGGCGGCAAGATCGACCACCCACTCGCCGCTGGACATCGCTCTGGACGGGTAAACGGGGGAAAGCGCCGGAGCGGGCGAGATGGCTGGAGCAGGGGGCTCTTCAAGACCGTCGATTTTGAGGCCGCGAAAATAGAGCTCGAAACGCGCGAATTCGTCAGCCGTAATCTTGCGCTCGCCGCGCAAGATGCGGCTGACCGCCGAGGGGCTGACGCCCATTGCTTCGGCGGCTTCCTTTTTTATGACGCCCGGAAAGCCAAGCATGCGCCGGGCGCGCTCCGCCATGGTCGCCATCCGAAAGGAACCCGTGCGCCGGACGCGCGGCGACGGCTTGCTTTCGCTCGCGCAGATGCGCTAGCGACCGCTGCGAGCAGCATGGAATTGTCAAAACCGCCGGTTGTGCGCGGGCGCGGCGCCTGCGCACTGGTTCCGCCGGATGATTGCCGCTAGATCAACGCCGCTTTCCAGAACGCATGTCATGACAGAGCTTCGAAAAATCAAAGTGAACGGGCGCGAAGTCGAAGTTGCGCCGAACCTCACCCTTCTCCAGGCCTGCGAGGCGGCCGGGGAGGAAATCCCGCGCTTCTGCTACCATGAGCGGCTGTCGGTCGCCGGCAATTGCCGCATGTGCCTTATCGAAGTGAAAGGCGGCCCGCCCAAGCCCGTCGCCTCCTGCGCGCAGAACGTCCGCGACCTGCGCGCCGGCCCCAATGGCGAGCCGCCGGAGCTTTTCACCAACTCAGCCATGGTGAAGAAGGCGCGAGAAGGGGTGATGGAGTTTCTCCTCATCAATCATCCGCTCGATTGCCCGATCTGCGACCAGGGCGGGGAATGCGACCTTCAGGACCAGGCCGTCGCCTATGGCCGCGACGGCTCGCGCTACGAGGAAAACAAGCGCGCGGTCGAAGAAAAGCATATGGGTCCGCTCATCAAGACCGTGATGACGCGCTGCATCCAGTGCACGCGCTGCGTCCGCTTTGCGACCGAGATCGCCGGCGTCGACGATCTCGGCCTCGTCAATCGCGGCGAGAACGCCGAGATCACGACCTATCTTGAGAAGGCGGTCGAGAGCGAACTGACCGGCAATCTCATCGACGTCTGCCCGGTCGGCGCGCTGACCTCGCGCCCCTACGCCTTCAACGCGCGTCCCTGGGAATTGACCAAGACCGAGACGATCGACGTCATGGACGCGGTCGGGTCGAACATCCGCGTCGACACGCGCGGGCGTGAAGTCTTGCGGATCCTTCCGCGGCTCAATGAGGCGGTGAATGAGGAATGGATCGCGGACAAGACGCGCTTTATCTGGGACGGTCTCAAGCGCCAGCGTCTCGACACGCCTTATGTGCGCGAGAACGGACGCCTGCGCCCGGCGCGCTGGGACGAAGCGTTTTCGGCGGTAGCGGCGAAGCTGTCGGCCGCGCCCGCGAACCGCATCGCCGCGATCGTCGGCGACCTCGTTCCCGCCGAAGCGATCAAGGCTCTCAAAGACCTGATGGCGGCGATCGGCTCTCCGCATACGGATTGCCGGCAGGACGGCGCCCCGCTGGGTCAGGTCGAAGGAGGGGGCGAACGAGCGTCTTATCTCTTCAATTCGGGCATCGCCGGAATCGAGCGCGCCGACCGGATCCTGCTCGTCGGGACCAATCCGCGCATCGAAGCGCCGATCATCAATGCGCGCATCCGCAAAGCTTGGCTCGCCGATCTTGCTCTTAAGATCGGCGTCATCGGCGAGCGGGCGAAGCTCACCTATGATTATGACCATCTCGGCGCCGGCCCGGAAAGCCTCGGCAAGGGCGCGGCGTTCCTCAGCGGCGCGGCGCGTCCGCTGATCATCACCGGCATGGGCGCTCTCGCGCGCAAGGACGGCGCGGCCGTTCTCGCGGAGATTGCGGCGCTCGCGGCGAGCGTCGGCGTTGTGAAGGACGGCTGGAACGGCTTCAACATCCTTCATCTCGCGGCCGCGCGCGTCGCCGCGCTCGATCTGCGTTTCCTGCCGAAAGAGGGCGGGCGCGACTTCGCGGGCATCGTCGAGGGCGCGGAAAGCGGCGCCATCGACGTCGTCTACAATCTCGGCTGTGACGAGTTCGATACGGCGCGGCTGAAGCGCGCCTTCGTCATCTATCAGGGCCACCATGGCGACGCCGGCGCACGGCACGCGGACGTGATCTTCCCCGGCGCGGCCTATGTCGAACAGAGCGGCGTTTATGCGAACACCGAAGGACGCGCGCAGATGACAGCGCGCGCGCATTTCCCTTACGGCGAGGCGCGCGAGGACTGGGCGATCATCCGGGCGCTGTCTGAGCGGATCGGCAGGACGCTGCCCTATGACGACCTCTTCGCGCTGCGCCAGGCGATGATCGCCGACGCGCCGGCGCTGGGGCGTCTCGGCCAGGCGCCGAAGGACTTGCCGCTCGATCTTGCGAAAGTGGGAACGAGGGGCGCGCTCGGCGCTGAGCCTTTCCGATCGCCGGTGCGCGACTACTATCTCACCAACCCGATCGCGCGCGCCTCGAAGACGATGGCGGAATGTTCGGCTGTCCTTTCGGGCGCGTTCAAGGTCGCGGCGGAGTGAGCGGGCATGCCGGATGAAACCTCGCGCGCCGGCCGAAGATTCTGTCGTTGAGTCGATCCGGGCGAACATCGTCTTTGAGAAGATGATCGTCGCGGTGCTGACGGTCGCGGCGGTCTCCGGCGCAGCGCACTTGCTCGCGTCCGTCGCCGCAAGCGGTCTGAGCCCGAGCGCGATCGGATTGGCCTTGCTGTCGGCGGCGACCTTTACGCTTCTCTTCTTCTTCACCGCCTTCGCCGGCGCCGTCGCCGTCGGCGTGCCGCTGTTTCTTCAGCTCGAAAAGCGCAAGGTTCGAGCGGCCTGGCCCTATGCGGTCGCGGCGTTTCTCGTCAGCCTCGCGGTCCTTGCGGCGGCGGGCATGGCGCCCGGTTTTGAAGCGCCCTGGCGGGCGGCCTATCTCGTTCCGGGCGTCGCCGCGGCGCTGCTATTCGCGCGCAAGATGCGGCCCTTCTGGCGCGCCGCCGAACGCGCCGAACAGGCGTCCGCAGCGGCGATCGTGCGGCTGCATTGATGAGCGCGAAGGGCGAGACGCCGCTCTGCTGGGCCGTCACTGACGGGCGCGCGGGCATCGAGGCGCAGGCGCTCGGCCTCGCCGAGGCGATCGCGCGCCGGACGCCGCTGCGGATCGAGGCAAAGCGCCTTCTGGTGCGCGCGCCTTGCCGCGCGCTGCCCGGCGAATTCTGGGGGGACCCTTTTGCTCTGCTCGATGAGCAAAGCGATCGCCTTACGCCGCCATGGCCCGATCTCTGGATCGGCTGCGGCCGGCTGTCGGTTCCGTTCTCACGGGCGGTGAAACGGGATTCGCGGGAGACCTTCGTCGTGCAGCTCCAGAATCCGCGTGTGTCGACCGGCGCCTTCGACCTTGTCATCCCGCCGGAGCATGACGGCCTTTCCGGCCCCAATGTCTTCCCGATCCTCGGATCGCCCAATCGACTCGATATCGGGAAACTGCGTGGCCCCGTCGTTCCGGGGCTAGCCCCGCTCGCCGTGCTCATCGGGGGTCCCAACAAAGTCTTCCGCTTCGACGAGACCGACGCCGCTTCCCTCGCTGACAAGCTCCTCGCCCTCTCGATGCCGCTTGATGTCACGCTGTCCCGGCGCACCCCGCGCCGCGCGGGCGATCTATTGCGAGAGAAGCTCGGCGATCACGCGGCGCGCTTCTTCGATCCGGCGCGAGGCGAGGGCGACAATCCCTATCCGATGATGCTCGCGACCGCGCGCGCGATCCTCGTCACCGAAGACAGCGTCAACATGGCGGCGGAGGCTGCGTCCACCGGCAGGCCCGTTTACGTTCTGCCGCTGCAGCGCAAGCCTTTCCGCCGAGCGCGCAAGTTCGACGCCTTCCATGAAGGACTTCAGGCGCGAGGGGCCGCGCGGCGGTTTGAGGGCGCCATCGACGGCTGGACCTACGCGCCCCTCGACGAGACGGGGCGCGCCGCGGATGAAGTCCTGCGCCGCTGGCGAGGCGGCGGGCGCTGACATTTTCGTGTTCGATGAAGCGTTCTTCTTCCGCGTCCGGCCGGCTTCGCGCCGGGCCGGCTTCACTCTACATTTGTCACATAAGACAACGGAGTGAGGGAACCTCGACGACCCGCCCGGCGCGCCCCCTCGCCGGGACCCGCATTCCGCGAGTGTTCGAGCAAATGTGAGCCCTCTGATCTTGCTCGACAACTAGGCCGGGCCCTTCCCCCAAAGGGTCCGGCCTTTTCTCAAGGGCTCGTTCCGAAAAGTGCGAAGCCGTTTGCGGATGAAAACTCGCGTCGAACGAATCCTTAAGATCAGATTCTCCGACACGCATTTCGGAGAACGGGGTTCGGGCGGCGCCTACTCCGTCAGCGCGCGCAGCATCCAGGCGGTCTTTTCATGACTCTGGATGCGCTGTGTCAGCAGATCTTCGCTGGCCGCGTCATCGACGTCATCCGCGACATCGAGCGCCTTGCGGGCGCGGCGGATGAGCGCTTCATGGCCCGCGAGAAGGTTCTTCACCATCTCGGCTGCGGGGGGCGGCGATGCTTCCGCGCTCTCGATCGACGCCATATCCGAGAAGGCCTTGCCGCTCGCCGGCGCAAATTCCCCGAGCGCGCGCACGCGCTCGGCGATCGTGTCGAGCGCTGCCCACATCTCGCGATATTGGCCTTCGAACATCGTGTGCAGCGTCACGAAATGCGGGCCGGTCACGTTCCAGTGATAGGCGTGGGTCTTCTGGTAAAGGACATAGGTGTCCGCGAGGACGCCGTTGAGCGCTGCGGCGACCGCCTTGCGGGCGTTGTCGTCAAGGCCGGTGTTGACGGTGGTCATGGCGGAAATCCTCTTCTGCTGCGACCATCAGATAGGCGCCGGACTCGCCCCCATCAACTTGATAATTCAGATCGTCGCTATCGGCGAAGGCGATAAATCAGTCCGTGAGCCCTGCGCAGAAGCGCTGGATCCGCCGGCAGGCTTCCTCCAGCTCCGACATCGCCGCGGCGTAGGAGATACGGAAATGCGGGGAAAGCCCGAAGGCGGCGCCGAAGACGACCGCGACGCCCTCCGCCTCAAGAAGTGCGCCGGCGAAATCCTCGTCGTTTTCTATGCGGCGGCCCTCGCGCGTCTTCTTGCCGATGACGCCCGCGCAGGAGGGATAAACGTAGAAGGCGCCTTCCGGCGTCTGGCAGGAAAGACCCGGCGCTGCGTTCAGCATGGCGACGACGCGGTCGCGCCGTGCGGCGAAAGCGGCGTTGCGCTCGCAGAGAAAGGAATGATCGCCATTGAGGGCCGCGACCGCCGCCCATTGGCTGATGGAGGTGGGGTTCGTCGTCGATTGCGACATCATTTTCGCCATGGCGGCGATCAAAGGCTGCGGCCCGCCGGCATAGCCGATGCGCCAGCCGGTCATCGCATAGGCCTTCGAGGCGCCGTTGACCGTCAGCGTGCGATCGAACAGCGCCGGCTCGACTTCGGCGAGCGTCGAAAAACGCCGGCCGTCATAGAGAATGTGCTCATAGATATCGTCGGTCATCGCCATCACCTGCGGATGCCGCAGGAGAACCTCGGCGAGCGCCTTGAGCCCGGCGCGGTCATAGGCGGCGCCGCTCGGGTTGGACGGCGAATTGAGGATCACCCATTTCGTGCGCGGCGTGATGGCGGCGTCGAGCGCCTCCGGACGCATCCGGAAGCCGTCCTCCTCGGTCGCCTTCACGATGACAGGGACGCCGCCCGCAAGCCGCACCATGTCGGGATAGGACACCCAGTAAGGCGCGGGGATGACGACCTCATCGCCGGCGTTCACGCTCGCCATCAGCGCATTGTAGATGACGGCCTTGCCGCCCGGCGCGACGGAAATCTCGCTCGACTTGTAGGAAAGAGTGTTGTCGCGCCGGAACTTCGCGGCGACGGCGTCCTTGAGCTCGGGGATGCCGTCGACGGCGGTGTATTTCGTTTCGCCGCGGCGGATAGCGGCGATCGCGGCCTCTTTCACAGGGTCCGGCGTGTCGAAATCAGGCTCGCCCGCCGACAGGCTGATGACGTCGCGCCCTTTTGCTTTCAACTCGCGCGCCAGCTGGGTGACGGCGAGCGTCGGCGAGGGCGCGATGCGGTCGAGGGCGTCGGACTGGCGGAACGGCGTCATTTGAAGCGCTTTCAAGGGGCGAGCGTAGATAGCGGCGGACGCCCGTTCCGCCAACACTGCGGGCCTCGCTTGATGCCGCCCCGCGCCCGCCTGTAGCGTTCGACCGCTCCTTAAAGGACGGAACGAATGGGCGTGCTCAAAGGTCTCCGCGTCGTTGAGTTCGAAGCTTTGGGGCCCGGCCCCTTCTGCGGCATGCTGCTCGCCGACCTCGGCGCCGATGTCATTCTGATCGGCCGCGCCGGCGGCGCCGCGACGGGCGCTGTTTTCAATCGCGGGAAGCGGATCATTTCCCTCGACCTCAAGAATCCAAAGCACGTCGCCGCGGGGGGTGGGTGGGACACGACCATCCTACCGACCGGTCCGCCGCGCGGCGGACCGCCCCCCCGCCCCGGGGCCATTGGGGAGGTCCGCGGGTACGCCGCCGGGGCCGGGCGCGGGCGCGGGGCCGGCCCCGGGCCCGCGGATGCGACCATCGAAGGCCTGCGCCCCGGGGTCATGGAGCGCCTGGGGCTCGGTCCTGAAGTGCTGATGGCCGCCAATCCACGCCTCGTTTACGGACGCATCACCGGCTGGGGGCAGACCGGGCCGCTCGCCCCTATCGCCGGCCATGACCTCAATTATGTGAGCCTTGCGGGCGCCGCCTGGTATGCAGGGCAGGCGGGCGCTGCGCCGGCCCCGCCGCCGACGATTGCGGGAGACATCGGCGGCGGCGCGCTTTATCTCGCAATCGGCATCCTGTCGGGCGTCCTGCGGGCGCGGGAAACCGGCAAGGGCGCTGTCGTCGATGCGGCGATCGTCGATGGCGCGGCGCACATGCTGGGGCTTCTCATGAGCCTTCGCGCCGCCGGCGGCTATCCGGACGAACGCGGACGCTCGATGCTCGACGGCGCCGATTTCTATGACGTCTATCAGTGTGCGGACGGAAAGTGGATCTCGATCGGGCCGCTGGAGCCGAAGTTTTACGCGCTGCTCATCGAGAAGCTGGACCTTGCGGGAGATGCGCGCTTTGCAAGCCAGTTCGACGCCTCGCAGTGGCCGGCGCGCAAGAGGCGGCTCGCCGATCTCTTCGCCGCCCAGCCGAGCGCGCATTGGCGGGCTCTGCTCGAAGGAACCGATGTCTGCTTCGCGCCGGTCCTTTCGCCGATCGAAGCGCGCGAGCATCCGCACATGAAGGCGCGCGCCGTCTGGCGCGAGGCAGGCGGCGCGCTTCAGGCCGCCGCAGCGCCCCGCTTCGACGGCGAAATCCCGGCCGATCCGCGGCCCGCTGACGCGAGCGAGGCGGCCGCCGAGGCGATCTTGAAGGAAGCGGGCCTGACGCGCGGGGATCTCGGCTGAATTCGCCGACGCCCATCTCGATCCGGCGGCGGTGAAGGACTTGTGATGTGAGCCCCTTGGCTCCCACGTTTATTCAGAGAGTCCTGCGGTTAAATACTTCATCGTTTCGGGTTTGGCGAGCGCGCCGAGCGCGGAGCCATCAACAAGCTCAAGCGCTCGGCGCGCGGACGCCGGTGTTCGTCCGTTCAAGGCCGAATGCGGCCTGAGATTGTTGTAGTCATACCTCCAGAGAGAAAGTCTTCGCCGAGCGTCAGCGAGGCTCGTAAATACTTCCTCATTGAGCAGCTCGTCGCGTAATCGGCCATTGAACGCCTCGATGAAGGCGTTCTGCGTTGGCTTTCCCGGCGCGATGTAGTGCCAGGCGACGCCGCTGTCGTTCTGCCATTCGAGGATAGCTCTGCTGGTCAGCTCGGTTCCGTTGTCGCTGACAATGGTCTTTGGCTTTCCATAGAGGCGGATGATCGCGTCCAACTCCCGCGCGACGCGCGCGCCCGAGATCGACGTGTCGGCGATGAGGCCGATGCATTCGCGCGTGCAGTCGTCAATGACACCGAGCATGCGGAACCGACGGGCTTCGCCGAATACATCCGAGACAAAATCGAGCGACCAGCGTTCGTTGGGCCTCGTCGGCGTATCAAGGGGCCGCCTCGTTCCCGTCGCCCGCTTGCGGCCGCGCCGCCGCTTCACGGCGAGGCCTTCTTCCTTGTAGAGCCGCCGCAGCTTTTTGTGGTTCATGGTGACGCCTTCCCGTTCGAGCATCAGGCCGATCCGCCGATAACCAAATCGCCGCCGTTCCGAGGCGATGGCGCGCATGCGCTGTCTGATCCCGGGACAGTCGGGCTCGCGCTCACGGCGCACGGTCTTCGGATCGACGCTGACCAGCCGGCAGGCGCGTCTTTGGGAGATCGAGTGCTTCTCGATCGCCCTCAGCGCCGCATCGCGCTTCGCCTGGGGCGTCGTCAGCTCTTTCCCAAGAGGTCTTTCAGGACGACGATGTCCAGCATGGAATCTGCCAAAAGCCGCTTCAGACGGGCGTTCTCCGTCTCCAGGGTCTTCAGCTTGCGGGCGTCCGACACGTCCATCCCGCCAAATTTGGACTTCCACTTGTAAAACGTCGCGGGGCTGATCCCGTGCTTGCGGCACGTTTCCATGGTCCCCATCCCGCGTTCCTGTTCAGCCAGGATTGCGATGATCTGTTCCTCGGTAAATCTCGACTTCCTCATCGTCCGTCTCCTTGTGACGGACTCTCCATTCAAATGAGGGACCAAACAGCGCTCACATAAATTGGTGGGATTTTTGGTGGCTTCGTTCAGGTCGCTACCAAAAAAATTCAACATTTACAACTACTTATGCGTTTAAACTGGCGGAGAGGAAGGGATTCGAACCCTCGATACCGTTTAACGGGTATACGCCCTTAGCAGGGGCGCGCCTTCGACCAGCTCGGCCACCTCTCCGGCGGCCGGGACCATGTCCGCATCGGGCGGAAATCGCAAGGCTCGGGCGCCCTCTCCGGGAAAGAAATCAGGGCTCTATTGCTTCCGGGAGAGGCGCCGGCGCCGGGCAGGGGCTCGCGGCGCCTTCAAGGTCGGCGAGCGCGCCGGCATTGAGATCGTCGGCCGTCGCCTCCTCTTTCGCCGTTTCGGCGATGGAGTCGGTCTGACTGATGCATTGGTCGCCGAGCATCGATTGAATCGCCGGCGGGGCAAGTCCTTCCTTGGCGTAGGCCGTTTCAGTCTCCGCCGCTGCGACCTCGCCGTCGACGGGCGCCATCATGAGCGGGGCCTCTTTGGCCGGCGCGGTATTTTGCGTTTCGACGATCTCTTTCGGCGCGGCTTCCTCTTTCGGCGCGGCTTCCTTCACCGAAGCGCGCCCCTTCGTCGGTCGCCCGGCGGCATGCTCGCCCGCCGGCGGCGCCTGCGTCTTTTTCTGCCGCAGGCTGAGGCGGCGCCCGCGCGTTTCCGTTTTCTGCGCGATGTCGGCGCCCCCTGCCGTTCGCAGGCTCGCGGGCTGTGGCTTCAGGCGCACATGCGGCGCAGTTTCCGCCACGCCCACGAGCGGCGCCAGAATGGTCTGGGCGAGCGAGGCGATGCGCGGCTGCACGTCCGGAATGACGCCGGGCGCGGAGAGCGCCGGAATGGCGCCGATGCGCCCGCGCGCGCCGCCGCGTTCAATGTCCATCGCGAGCGCGCCGGCGATCGGCGCCATGGCGAGCCGGCTGCGGTAGATCTGGCTGTTCTCAAGGACGCGCTGCACATAATTGCGCGTCTCTTCGAACGGGATCTGCTCCATCCAGTCGAGCGGGTCGACCCCGGCCCCGCGCGGATCGCCATAGGCCTCGACCCATTGGTCAACGCGGTTGGGGCCGGCGTTATACGCCGCGAAGGTCATGATCCATGAGCCCTGATATTTGCTGACTAGGTGCGAAAGATGCGCCGAGCCGAGCGTCATGTTGTAGTGCGGATCGGTCAGGAGCGCGTCGCGGCGGTAGGGAAGCTTCTCCTTCTTCGCAGTGATCTCGGCCGTCGCCGGAATGAGCTGCATCAGCCCGCGAGCGCCGGCGCGCGAAAACGCCTTGGCGTTGAACTCGCTCTCCTGCCGCGTCAGGCCGAGGATGACTTCCGGCGGAGCGAAGCGCGAGGCCTCCTTTGGCACCTTGATTTCGGGATAGGCGACGTCCGGCACGAAGGCGCCGACTCGCGTCGCGACCTTGCCGGCGCGCACGGCGACATGGGTTGCGCCGATCTTCGTCGCAAGGTCGGCGAGCTCGCGGAACTCGCCCGGCGACTGCAGCATGTCGTCGATGTGATAAGAGAAGATGAGAAAGGCGCGCTCGTCCTTGAGGTCCGTCAGCATACGGAGCGCCGCGACGGCGGGGCGCGAGCCGAATTTCGCTTTTTCCTCAGGCGTCGCCGGAAGCCCCGGATCAAAGGCGATGGTGAGCGCGTCGCCGCCGATCTTCTCCGCCGCGAGCTGGCCGTAGAAGGTGTAGATGTATTTCGCCGCCTTGGCGAAACGGTCGCGAGCGATCGCTTCTTCGCCCTTGGCTTCCGCGGCGCGGCCGAGCCAGTACCAGCCGCGCGAGATCGAAATCGGGGCGGAGACATTGCCGGCGAGGGCGGCGAAGTGTTTTTCGGCGCGCGCCGGGTCCTTCAGGAAGCGCAGCGCAATCCAGCCGGCGTTGAATTCGGCTTCGGCGAATTCGCCGGAGCCGGGTTCAAGCCCGTGATGGGAGGCCATCGCATAGGCGTCGGCGTAGAGCCTGTTCTTGAGCGCCCAGCGCATCAGGAGCTGCTGCTCCTCCCACCAGCGGGCGGGATAGCGGAGCAGTTTGGGGTCGGTCGGCGCGCTGCGGGCGAGCGCCATCGCGCGCGCTTCTTCCTGACGGCGGCGGAAATAGCGGATCGCGGCGAGCGTCACGCCGGCGTCGGCGCGGTCTTCGGGGGAAAGGGCGTTGAAGGCGTCGCCCGCGTTCGCCGCGCCGAGCAAGAGGTCGGCGCGCACAGAGGCGCGGCGGCGCTCGGCGCCGGCGAGATAAGCGATCGAGCGTTTGGCCGTCGCCGCCTCACGGGCGAAGAGCAGGCGGTCGACGCGGGCGAAATGATCGTCCTGGTTAAGGCGTCCGCCGTAATTGGCGATCAGGCGCTGCTCGTCCGCGAGCGTGAAGGTGTTCTTCCGCCAGGCGTCCTTGATGTGCAGAATGGCGGCGTCGGTCTCGCCCCTGGCGAGTTGCGCGCGGGCGAGCTGCAGCTTGCCCTCTCCGGTTAGAGGATCTCTCGTGTCAAAGAAGGCGAGAATTTCCGCGGGCGCCATCGTCTGTGTCATGCGCCGTTCGACATGGCTCTGGATTTTCGTCACCGACGGCCATTCGGGGTGGGCGTCGAGGAAGGCGTCGGCGTCCGGCACGCGAATGAGCGGATCTTCAGCTTCGAAATAATACCACTCGCCGAGCGCGCGGGCGGTCGGATCGGCGATCTCGCGCGCCGCGACCCGCGCGCCGGTGAAATCCCTCCGGGCGATCGCCTTTCTGACCGTCTCCAGCCGCGCAAGGTCGGCCTCGGTCAGGTAGGCGAGGCGGGCGACGGCCGTCTTCGCCGGCTCGGCCGCGACAGCCGATGCCGCCCCGGCGAGGGTCACGGACAGGAGGCCGATAATGGCTCGGCGGAAAAATCCGGGCGATGATTTAGGCAACGCTGATCCCCTCGCGATCGTCGACGGACCCTTGACCCATCGCGAACTCTACGCAATCCGATGCGGATTTCACCCCTCGGCCCTTGAAAGCCCGTAAACTTGCCCGCTTTTCCGGCAGGCTGTATCCGGGGCGCCAATAGAAACCGGCCAACGCCATGAAATCCCTCGAAGGCTCGCTTACGGCGCTCGTCACGCCCTTTTCCGGCGGCGCGATCGACGAAAAATGCTTCCAGCGTCTGATCGAACGCCAGATTTCGGGCGGAACCGCGGCGATCTGCCCGGCCGGGACGACGGGCGAATCAGCAACGCTCACCCATGCTGAGCACCGGCGGCTCATCGATCTTGCGGTCGACGCCGCCGGCGGACGCGTGCCCGTCGTCGCCGGGGCGGGGTCGAATTCGACCGCCGAGGCGATCGAGCTTGCGCGCTACGCCGAGGCGGCGGGCGCCGACGCGCTCCTGTGCGTCACCGGCTATTACAACAAGCCGACGCAAGCGGGCCTCATCGCCCATTTCACGGCCCTGCACGAAGCGACCGGCCTGCCGATCGTTCTTTACAATGTGCCGGGACGCACGGTCGCCAATCTCTCCGTCGAGACGATCGGAGTCCTGTCGAAACTGCCGCGCGTCATCGGCGTCAAGGACGCGACCGGCGATCTCGCCCGCGTCGCCTTGCAGCGGCTCGCCAGCGGGCCGGACTTCCTCCAGCTCTCGGGCGAGGACATGACCGCGGTCGGTTTCAACGCGATGGGCGGCCGGGGCTGCATCGGCGTCACCGCCAATGTGGCGCCTGATCTTTGCGCCGCGATGCAGCGCGCGAGCCTTTCGGGCGACCTTGAGGCGGCGCGTGCGCTGCAGGACCGGCTCGCCCCGCTCCATGACGTTCTTTTTGCCGAGACCTCGCCGGCGCCGGTCAAATATGCGATGTCGCTCCTCGGTCTTTGCAGCGACGAGGTGCGCCTGCCGCTGGTGACGCCGAGCGAGCCGACGCGGGCGCGCATCCGCAGCGTCCTCAAGAAGCTGGAGCTCATCTCCTGATGGCGGCGAAGAAGGAGGGCGCCGTCAAGGTCGTCGCCGAGAACCGCCGCGCCCGTTTCGATTACTTCATCGAGGACACGCTGGAGGCGGGGCTTCTTCTCACCGGCACCGAAGTGAAGGCGCTGCGCGAGGGGCGCGCGACGATCAAGGAAGCTTACGCCGCGCCGGAAAAGGACGGCATCTGGCTCATCAACGCCAACATCCCGGAATATTCCGCCGGCAACCGCGAAAACCACGAGCCGAAGCGGCCGCGAAAACTCCTTCTCCATGCGAAGGAGATCGCGCGCCTTTCCGAGGCGGTCGAGCGCAAGGGCTACACGATCGCGCCCTTGCGGCTCTATTTCAACGAGCGGGGCATCGCCAAGCTCGAGATCGGGCTCGCGCTCGGCAAGAAGGCGCCCGACAAGCGCGACACCGAAAAGGCGCGCGACTGGCAGCGGCAGAAGGGACGCCTGCTGCGCGAACGGGGGTGACGCGCCTTGCGCAAGCGCACCGTGACCCGCAAAGCCTGAGCGAGCGCATTCGATCAAGTTTTTGGTTGTCGCGGCGTTCGCCGCTTGGCGGCTCACTTGCGCAAAACCGCGTGCGCTTTTGCGCTCGCCGCTCTAAGGACGGCCGTCAGGGTCAGAGGGCGGCATGTGTTTAATAAAAGGATCGACCTGCGCCCCCGGCGATTCCGCCGTGATGAGCCCAACCATCCGCCCGGCAAGAGGCGAACGGCCGACAGTCTCGGTCGTTATCGCCGTCATGCAGAGCACGCCGAGACCCCACAGCCAGGCGGGATGAATGTGTCGGTCCCGCAACCAGTCCGCAGCGATGCCGGAGATCGGAAACAGCAGGATCGCCAGCGCCGGGATCAGGCTCATGTGCTGGGCAAGCAACGCATCCGGCGTCAGCCGGTTGAAAGGCGTGACGACAAGAGCCGCCATGCCGCAGAACATCAGTCGCCTGTGCCACCTGGTTTTCCTGCGCATCAGAATCGCCGCGATGTTCAGCGAGGCGAAAGCAATAAGCGCCATCAGGTTCATCGTCATGAAATACGCATAGGTCCAGAATGGCGGCACGGCGGCGTTGCGCATCATCCTGAAGAGAATCAACGCCCCGAGCATCAGCAATACCGGCATCACGACCGCGCCGGCCCAACCAAGCCGCTTGTGCAGGCCGACGCGTCACGTCGCCGCCAGAGTCACCTGCAGCATGATGAACCCGACCCAGGCCATGAAGGCGGCCACATGCGCATGCACTGGCCATGGCGCGGCGAAGGTGGAGATCCCGCGCAGATAGAGCGTCAGGAAGCCTGCGATGATCAACGCCACCATGACGGCGGATGCGATCAGGAAAAACCGCTCGTCGCCCGCAAAGGACGACTGGCGTGGGCGCTGGCCCCCGCCCCCATGGCCGTCAGCGCGCATTACGGTTGGTCCCGGCTTGGTCATTCGGGCGCGCCCGCCAGGACGTTGATGCCGGAGCTCCAGAGCCAATCGTCGCCGCGCCTGACATAGAAGGCGGTCGCCCAGATCGGCCACAAGTCCTGACCGAAACACGTCCCTCGATAGTCGGCGCGATAGGTCAGAGCGCCGAATTCCGGCGTGAACAGGCGCGCCTGCGCGCCGGTGAATTCGAATTCCTTCACGTCGCAGCCTTCGCCCGACCAGGCCTTCAGGGCCTCGCTGCGAGTGCCGATGTGGGCGCCAAAGATGTCGACGAACTGCAGTTCCGGCCCAAACAGCGCAGCCATGCGGTCGCCGTCATGATCCTTCCATGCGTTCACCACTTCCACTTCCCGCGCGAGAAGGGCTTGCGTCGCAGGATCATCGCTCGTCGCACCGCTTGTCCATAAGTCGCTGTCTGTTGGAATGGTCGCCTGCATCGGGTCGACGATCGCCGACTGCGCCCAATAGGCGATCTTCCATTGCCCTGCCTCGCGGACATACACCGTCAGCGTGGAATAAGCCGGCGCCAGCGGCGTCCCGTTGTACGTCCCCGTCAGGTCGGTCCGGTGCGCCAGTAGCGCAGCGTCCGGGGTCAGCCGGGTGATCTGAGACTCGCCGAGGCGAAACTCGGTGATACGGCACGTCGCGCTGCTCAGGAGGTCGACCGCGGCGCGCTTGTCGATCCGGCCCGACGCGCCTCAACCGACAAAATTCTCAGACATTGCGCCGGACCAGAAATCGGCCTTGCCCGCCACCCAAGCTGAATAGGGCTGCGCTTCAAGCGCGCGCAACTGATCCGGCGCGTCCGGCGGCGCGGCGGCGACCCCGCCCCGATCGCTTTGCGGAGAGCAGCTGCAAACTACCGCCGCCGCGATCACCGCTGACAAGGCGGCGTTGCGAGACGCCGGACGCAGCATGGTCCCCGCGTTCGTCCCCCAAATCCTTGGTTCTGCGATGTGCACTGACAATCCCCCCTAGGACCGGCTGCATCCGACGCGGCTCCAGCGCGCGCAAACAAGCACGTTGCATGCGACGGGGGCGAGACGCAGCGCCACGGCTGGGTGTCAAGGCCGTCCGCCGGCGGATCGCCGCCTCGTTCGACCGTCCGCGGCGCGGCTTTCTTTTGAGCGGCGCGCGCAGAAGTGTGCGCGGTTTTGCGCTAAAACGCCGCAACCGTCAGAAACGTGACCCTGGCGCCTTGATTCCGAATCGAGGCGCGCCAACCCCGGTCGTCGCGCTCGC
Source organism: Parvularculaceae bacterium (assembly GCA_046296195.1). Classification (GTDB taxonomy): domain Bacteria; phylum Pseudomonadota; class Alphaproteobacteria; order Caulobacterales; family Parvularculaceae; genus Amphiplicatus. The sequence goes on from JBKBLR010000002.1 coordinate 124,414, forward strand.
CGCCGCCGGTCTTGGGCAAGGATGACCGTCCGTTCAGCCTCGGCGCTCTAGGCGCCGAAACTCTCTCTCGTCAGCCAGAAAACTTCGCCGTCGCCTTCCTCGCTCGAGGGCCAGAGGAAGTCGAGATGAGGATATTCCTCTTCGAGAATATCGCGCCCGGTTCCGAACTCGCAGAGGACGCCGCCGCCCGCGTTGAGATGCGCCGGGGCCTCGGCGAGAATGCGCCGGACGATATCGAGGCCGTCGTCGCCGCCCGCGAGCGCGAGACGGGGCTCGGCGCGGAATTCCGGCGGCAGCGCCGCCATCGCGGCCGCGTCGACATAAGGCGGATTGGTGAGGATGAGATCAAATCTTCGCTCGCCGAGCGGCGCGAAGAGGTCGCCCCGGTGGAGCGTAATGCGGTCCTCAAGCCCATGATCGGCGACATTGCGCTCGGCGACCTCAAGCGCGTCGGCTGACAGGTCGGCCGCATGCACCTCGGCGTCCGGATAAGCGAGCGCGGCGAGGATCGCGAGGCACCCTGCCCCTGTGCAGAGATCCAGGATCGACCGGACATCCGTCGGCGCCGGAAGGAAGGCCGGCTCGGCGGCGAGAATCTCGCCGATATAGGACCGCGGCACGATCACGCGCTCATCGACATAGAAGGGCACGCCCTGAACATAGGCCTTGTTCAAGAGATAGGCGGCGGGCTTGCGCGTCGTCACGCGCGCCTCGATGAGGGAAAGAAGGCGATCGCGCTCCGATAGGGTGAGGCGCGCATCGAGCCAGGGATTGATGTCGTCGATCGGCAGCGACAGCGATTCAAGGATCAGGAACGCCGCCTCGTCGAGCGCCGTCCCGGCGCCGTGGCCGAAATGGACGCCGCCGCGCGAGAACGCCGTGACGGCGTAGCGCAGGAAATCGCGAATGGTCTGAAGGTCGGCGGTCATCGGCGCTTGCGGCCCTTGAAGCTCTTGCGGTCCGGACCTTTGCTCCGCGCTCCCCGCGCGCGCGGTTTGAAATCGGGATCCGCCGCAGGCTCGGACAGCATCTCGAAGACGAGGCCGCCGCGCAAGGGCGCCGCCTCGACGATCCTCACCTTCACCGGGTCGCCAAGGCGGAAATAGGCGCCGGTGCGTGCGCCGACGAGCGCATGGCGTTCCTCGACGAAGTCAAAGCGGTCATCGCCGAGCCCGCGCGCCGGGACGAAGCCGTCAGCCCCGGTCGCATCGAGCATGACGAAGAGTCCGAAGCGGGTGACGCCGCGGATCCGCCCGGAAAATTCCTCGCCGATATGGGCTTCGAGATAGGCGGCGAGATAGCGGTCCGTCGCCTCGCGCTCGATGGCGACCGCACGGCGTTCGAGGTCGGAGATGAGCCCGGCGATGCGCGGCAGCTGCGCGGCTTCCTGCGCCGTCTGGCCGCCGTCGCCAAGGCCGGCGGCGGCGACGAGCGCGCGGTGGATAGTGAGGTCCGCATAGCGCCGGATCGGCGAGGTGAAATGAGAGTATCTCGGCAGCGCAAGGCCGAAATGGCCGAGATTGTCGGTTGAATAGACCGCCTGGCGCTGTGCGCGGAGGATGACGTCGGAAATCATCTCCTGCTGGCCGCGCTCGCCCGCGATCTTCAGGATCTGGTTGAACTGCGCAGGCTTCGGCGCGCCCTTCGCAAGCGAATAGCCGAGATCGTCGAGATAATCCCTGACGCTCTCGAGCTTTTCAGGGTCCGGCGCCTCATGCACGCGGTAGATCTGCGGCGTCCGGCGTTGCTCCAGCGTTTCGGCGGCCGAGACATTAGCGAGGATCATGAAATCCTCGATCAGCCGGTGGGCGTCGAAGCGCTCGCGCTTGATGATGCGCGCGACCGCGCCGTCCTCGTTGAGGATGATCTTGCGCTCCGGCAGCTCGAGATCGAGCGGGGCGCGTTTCGATCTTTCCTTCCAGCGCGTTTCAAAGGCGGCGTGCAGCGCGTGCACCGTCCCGGCGACCGGCCCCGTCGCGCCCCTGTCGACGATGATCATCTGCGCATCGGCGTAGGAAAGCTTCGCGCAGCTTCGCATCATGATCCGCATGAAGCGGTGGCGGCGTTTGACGCCTTGGGCGTCGATCGTCATCTCGACGGCGATCGCGGGGCGATCAAGGCCCAGCTTCAATGAGCAAAGATCGTTCGACAGCCGTTCGGGCAGCATCGGCACGACGCGGTCGGGGAGATAGATCGAATTGCCGCGCCGCTGCGCTTCGCGGTCGAGCTTCGTTCCGGCGCGCACGAACCAGCTGACATCGGCGATGGCGACGATGATCCTGAAGCCGCCGGGATTGGAAGGATCCTCGTCCGGCGCCGCCCAGACGGCGTCGTCATGATCCTTCGCGTCCTCGGGATCGATGGTGAGGAGCGGCAGGTCGCGGAGATCCTTGCGTCCGTCGAGCGAGGGCGGCTTCACGCGCTCGGCCTCCTCGATCACATCCTTCGGAATGTCGACGGGCGCGTCATGCGCGGCGAGCGCGATCAGCGAATAGGCGCTCCGATCATCGACATGGCCGGCGATTCCCTTGACGCGCGCGCGGCCCATGCCGCCGCCGCGTCGCGGCTCGGCTTCGATCCAGACGAGATCGCCGTCCTTCGCCGCGCCGGCGTTCGCGCCGTCGAGCGAGAAGCTGTTGCGCGCGCGCCGCTCGACCGGTTCGGCGACGCCGCCGGTTTTCGTCTTGCGGAAGACGGCGAGAAAGCGGTGCGCGCCGCGGCCCAAGGCACGGATGACGCGGGCGTCATAGCTGTCATCGCCCGAAGGCGTCAGGCGCGCGAGCAAGCGGTCGCCGACGCCGGGCGGCGGCTTCACGTCCCTTGCGGCCTTGGCCGAAAGCCGGATGATCGGCGGCTCGGTTTCGCCCTCCCAGGAGGAGGGAAGGCAAAGCATGTCGCCGTCATCGTCGACCGACATGACGTCGATTGCGAGCACCGGCGGCAGCGCGGTCGCGCTCGCGATCCGGCGCCGGCCGGCGGGGCGCGCGGCGCCTTCCGCCTGCATCTCCTTGATCAGAGTACGGAGCCTTGCGCGATCATCGCCCTTGACGTTGAAGGCGCGCGCGATGTCGCGCCGCGAGATGTCGCCCTCGGCCTCGCGAAGGAAGGTCGCGATCTGATCTTTGGTCGGGAAACGTGGCGGCGGCTTCGCCAAGGGGTAAATCCCGGAACGACGCGCCGCCCTAGCACGTTCGCGCGCCGGCGCTAATCGCCGGCTTTCAGGGGATCGACGGGTCGGCCGTCCAGGCGGATCTCATAATGAAGGTGGACGGCGGTCGCATTGCCCGACCGCCCCGTGCGCCCGACCGGCGCTCCGCCCCGGATCGAGGCGCCCTCGCGCACGCCGGGCGCAAGGTCGGAAAGATGCGCATAAAGCGTCGAGACGCCGCGGCCATGGTCGATCTCGACCGTCAGCCCATAGCCGCGCCGGCTCCCCGCTGCGATCACGCGCCCGTCGCCGCTGGCGACGGCGATGCGCGGCGCGCCGGTATAAAGATCGAGCCCGTCATGAAAGGCGCCGGCGCCGCCGCGCCGCGGCCCGAAGGCGGACGAAACACATCCCTCGACCGGCGCGCGCGCCAGCACCACGTTCCTGACGGCGGTGAACGGCGTGTAGACGAGAACGCGGGAGTATCCGTCGGTCGCCGGCGGATTGGAGACCGCGACGCCGGAACAAAGATCGAGCGAGGAGGCTGACCAGGGTTCCGCGGCCTGGCGCGGCGGCGACGTCGCGCAGGCGCCGAGGAGCAGGGCGATGAGAAAAGGGCGCAAGCGCGGCATCGACTGACGTTACGCGACCGGATTTCACGAAAATCTTAACTGCGTCCGCGCAAATGCGCGAGCGGCCGGGCGGAAGGCCCCGCACGAGGCGTTCGGCATTTCAACGGTATCGCCGAGGCCCTTTCTCATGGCAGAACCTTCTTCTTGAGTCGGCGTTGACCGAGGTCAAGCGGCGCCGTGTCGAAGCTCGTTACGCTAGGCCGCCGCTTTGGAATGTTGGAAGAGGGACCAAACCATGCTCCGGACCGCTCCGCTTTTTCTCGCCGCGCTTGCCATCGGCGCCTGCGGCCGGCAGGCCGCGCCGACGGCAGCGCCCGATGCCCCGCTCGTGACCGAGGACGAAGCGCCCTATGAGCCGGACGCGCGAACGGTCGCGCTGAGCGCGCCCCCGGTTCAGGTTCACGCCCCGACGCCGGAGATGAACGCCCGCCGCGGCCGGATCCTGTTCATTTCGAACGGCTGCGTCATCTGCCACCAGGCGAACGGCGTCGGCGGACGCGCGGCCCCCGACCTCAGCGCGCGGGAAAAGCCCGATCTCGTCGATCCGCTGGCGTTCTCGGCTCGCATGTGGCGCGGGGCGCCGGCGATGTCGGCGCTGCAGACGCTTAAGCTCGGTTATGTCATCGACCTGTCGGCGCAGGACATCGCCGATCTCGCCGCCTTCGCGGCAAGCCCCGAAGAGCAGCAGCTCCTGACGCCGCAATCGGTCAGCGAGGAGATGCGCGGCTGGTTCATCGACGAGCGCTACTGGGCGTCCGGCGACTGGGACAGATACCGCGAGCGCGGGGCGGCGATCCCGTCCGTCGTCGTCGAGGAGGAATAAGGGTTAGCGCCGAGCAAGGCTGATCCAGTGATTGATGACGAAGTCGATATGGGCGTCGTCCTTGATGAGATCGTCGTGGACGAGCAGGCCGGTCATCATCGCGCGCGAAATTGAGAGGATCGCATCGAGCTCGGCGGCGCTCCGCGTCGTCGCCGGCAGGAGTTCGGCGAGTTCGGCGTCGATCGCCGCGCGCCAGCGGTGAAGCGCCGGCGTGAGGCGCGCGCGCAAGGCCTCGTCGGTGCGCGACGCGACGAGGATTTCAAGGAGCGCGGCGAAATCCGCACTCTTGAACTGCTCGCGCCATGACCGGCGGACGATCTCGGCGAACGCGTCGGGCGCCACCGACAATTCCATCCGCGCCCGCGCGAACCATCGGACGGAGCGGGCGAGTAGATGGTCGGCGAGCGCCAGGACGAGCGCTTCCTTCGAGGGATAGTGATGCTGAAGCGCGCCCTGGCTGACGCCGGCGCGGCGCGCGACCTTGACGATCGAGGCGCCGTGGAAGCCTTCCTCCGCGAGTTGCGCGACGGCGGCCTCGCAGACGCGCAGCCGCATCGCCTCGCTCTTCTCGCGCTGGCGGCTGTAGATCTCGGCTTCTGCGTCCGGCGCTTGACCGGCGAAGGGCTCGTCCATACCCCATGAGCGAAGCAGCGGGCACCGCCCCCTGTCAACGAAACCGGTCAGTTTGAGGAGCCCTTCATGCAGTTGACCGCCGAACACGAACAGCTGCGCTCGACGCTGAAGAAGTTCATCGACACGGAAATCAATCCGAACGTCGAGAAATGGGAGGAAGCGGAAATCTTCCCCGCGCACGAGGTTTTCAAGGGGCTCGGGCGCCTCGGCCTGCTCGGCGTCAACAAGCCGGTCGAGTATGGCGGCATGGGGCTCGACTGGTCTTACGCAGCGGTCGTCGCCGAAACGCTTGGGCACATCAATTGCGGATCGGTGCCGATGGCGATCGGCGTGCAGACCGACATGGCGACGCCGGCGCTGGCCCGCTTCGGCTCGGACGCCGCGAAAGAGGATTTCCTGCGTCCCTCGATCAGCGGCGATTATGTCGCCTGCCTCGGCGTGTCCGAGGTCGGATCGGGCTCCGATGTCGCCTCGATCAAGACGACGGCGAAGAAGGACGGCGACGATTATGTCGTCAACGGCGGCAAGATGTGGACGACGAACGGCACGCAGGCCGACTGGATGTGCCTTCTCGCCAACACCTCCGACGATCAGGCGCACCGCAACAAGACGCTGATCGCGCTGCCGCTGCGCGATGACAGCGGCAAGCTCCGCAAGGGCGTCGAGATCGCGCGCAAGCTCAAGAAGCTCGGCATGCGCAGCTCCGACACCGCGCAGTTCTTCTTCGAGGACGTGCGCGTGCCGCAGCGCTACCGCATCGGCGAGGAGGGCGCGGGCTTCATGTACCAGATGCTGCAGTTCCAGGAGGAAAGGCTCTGGGGCGCGCTTTCAGGCCTCGTCGCCATGGACAACACGATCGACGCGACGATCGAGTACACCCGCCAGAGGAAGGCGTTCGGCCAGTCGATCCTCGACAATCAGGTCGTGCATTTCCGGATGGCGGAGTTGCGCACCGAAGTGCAGGCGCTGCGGTCGCTGACATGGGACGCCGTCGAGAAAATGCTGAACGGCGAGGATGCGACCATGCTCGCGTCGATGGCGAAGCTGAAGGCGGGCCGGCTCCTGCGCGAGCTCAACGATTCCTGCCTGCAATATTGGGGCGGCATGGGCTTTATGGAAGAAAGCCCGATTTCGAGAGCCTATCGCGACGGGCGCCTCGCCTCGATCGGCGGCGGCGCCGACGAGGTGATGCTGTCGATCATCTGCAAATATATGGGCATCCTGCCCGGCAAGACGAATCGGAAATAGCGGGTCAAAGTTCCTTGGCGCGCTTGCGCACCGGCGAGGGACGCCCCGTGACGCCGAGGATCTCGATGGCGCGGGCGCGGTAGCGCTGCTTCGAGGCGCTGTTGAGGCGCTCATAGTCGCGGAGCCGCCGGCCGGCTTCCTCGCTGTAGAGGCCGGCCGCCACCTGGTCGACGATCCCTTGCTCGTCGGCGGCAAGGCTCGACCAATACGCCGTGAAGGGCTCCGACCGGCCATCGGCGGGCATCAGCAGGACAAGCGTGATCGCAAGGCCGACCAGCAATCGAAGGCGCAAGGGGAGGGGCTCCGGGAACGCAACGGCGAAGGATGCTAAACGAGGCCGATTGCGGTCCCTTGAAGGGGGCTCCGCCAATTGCCGCCGGAGGCTTAATCCTGCCCTAAGCATAAGCAGCCCGGGCGCCTTGCGCGGGCCCTCCTCTTCCGCTATCGACCCGGCTCCCCGGGGCAGGGCCCCGCCGAAGAGCTTGTCCGACAGAGGCGTCCATGGCCGTTCCGAAGAAGAAAACCTCGCCCTCCCGCCGTGGCATGCGCCGCGCCCATGATCGCCTCGCCTCGCCGACCTATGTCGAGGACCGTGAGTCGGGCGAGCTTCGCCGTCCGCACCATGTCGATCTGAAGTCGGGCCGTTATCGCGGCCGCAAGGTGCTGGAGCCGAAGGGCGACTAGCGGGCAATGGCCTTGCAAGGTCTGCAAAGCGCCGCCGGAACGCGGCGCTTTTCTTTTTTGCAACGCCGGGATTGTGTCCCTTCAAGGCGGGGCCGTCGGGATTCCGCCGCAATTCGGCGCCGATTCAGGGCGCAGCAATAGGAGGTCGGCCATGTGGGGTTCTGGGCGCAAAGTCGGCCGGCGCGCGGGGTAGGCTAGAGGCATTCATGAAACATCTGCTGGCGCTGCCGGGGGTCACCGCCGCCGCGCTTTTCCTGTCGTCCTGCGTGACGACGCCTTACGAGTCGGCGTTCAACGCCTGTGAAGCGGAAGCCGATCGCTGCTACCGGATCTGCGAGGACATTCCGGACGAGCGCGGTTACGTCCAGTGTCAGGCGCATTGCGACAGCAGCGCCAATCGCTGCTTCGACCAGGCGTACGACGCCTACCAGAACCAGAATTACGGCTATGGTTACGGCTATGGCGCCGGTTATGGCTCGCCATGGTACGGCCGTTACGGCTCCTGGTATCCGACCTACGGATTCTATTACGACTACCGGTCGTACGACCGGTACGGATACCGCAAGCAGCGCCCGCATCCGCCGGGCTATCGGCCGCCGACCTATCCGCCGGGCGGCGCCTACCAGCAGCCGCGGCCGCCGCGCGGCGGAAACTATTCGCCCCCGCCGAACAATCAGCAGCAACCGCGCCCGCCGCGGCCGCCGCGCGGTGGAAATTACTCTCCGCCGAACGATCAGCCGCCGCCGCAACGCCCGCCGCGTTCGCCGCGGGGCGGCGATTACACGCCGCCGAACACTCCGCCGCCGACCCAGTCGGGGCCGCCGCCGCAGCCCAATTACACGCCGCCGCCGGCCCCGCCGCCGAGTTACACGCCGCCGCCGCAATCGGCCCCGCCGCCGAGCTACACCCCGCCGCCCTCGGACCCGGCGCCGGCGCCTGAGCCGCGCTACACGCCGCCGCCGCGGTCGAGCGATGATCGCCCGCAGCGCTCGCCGAACCCGCGCGAGCAAGGCGGCGAGAGACAACCGGACTGACGCAATCGCGTCATGAAAATTTCACCGGCCGCCTGTGACCCAAGTCGCAGGCGGCCGTTGCATGTTCCCGAGGCGGGTTGCAGGCTCCCCCGGTCGGCGACGGCCGGCGGCATCATCCGCAGGCGGATCGTCAGTTGAGGGAGAGACAACCGATGAAACGCTTGATGCTTCAGGCGAGCGCAATCGCGCTTGCAATGATGATCCCGGCCGCCGCCGGCGCACAGGTCAAGGACCGGCTGATCGAAGAGGCGAGGCCCGCGGTTTCAAGGACGCTCGCCGACCGGCTGCTGAAGCGCGAGCCTGACGCCGCCGCCGCGCTCGACGGCAGCGAACGGCCCGATCCGTCGCGCGTGATCTACACGGTCGAAATCAACGAGGGAAAGCCCGTCTCCTTCCGGCTCGACAAGGAGCCCGAGGGCGCGCGCGCCGCGGATGTCCTCATCAAGAAGAAGATCTCGCGGCTTGACCGCGTGAAGCCTCAAAAGCCCGACCCGATGCGCAAGATCAACCCGCTTCTGCGCGCTGACATGAGGGCGCTCGACGCCGGCGAGCGCGTCGAGGCGATCGTCGTCTTCCCCGACCCCGCCGGCATTCCCCGCTTTCCTGAACCCGCGACCGGCGAGCGCGGCCAGAACGGGGCCGAGCGCCAATACGCCGCGCGCCGCGAGGAAATCATCAAGTCGATCGAGGCCCGGCGCGCGGGAGATGAGGTTTCGGCCGCGGCCCTGCGGGAACACGACGTCAAGGTCCTTGAGCGCTATTGGCTCATCAACGCTGTCAAGGTCAGCATTCCCGTCGGCGCGATCGAGAAGCTCGCCGCTGACGAACGCGTGCTTGCGATCGATCCCGCGCAGACAAATATTCCCCCGCCCCAGGACGCGGACACGACGAACGACGTCGATGACGGGCGCGCGATCATCCGCTCCGATCCCTATTTCAACCTCGGTCTCAACACCGGCTTCATCGGCCTCCTCGACACCGGCGTTCGCGACACCCATGAGGTCTTCACCTCGCCCGACAATCTCGATTTCCTGCGCGACTGCGTGAACGGCGGGGCGACCTGCAACGCTGGCGCGCTGACGACGACCGACATCTGGCCGCACGGCACCTCCTCGGCGGCGATCATTTCGGCGGGATCGGGCGGCGGCGCGCCGTTCCGCGGCGTCACCGACATCACGCTCGATTCCTTCCGGATCTACGCGCCGACGGGCCTCAATATCGACGCCGCGGTGCGCGGGTTCCAGCGCGCGGTCGCGGTCGGCGACCGGGTCATCGTCGGTGAGATCCAGCTCGTCAGCACCAACGCCTTCGACGCGCTCGCCGTCGCAGCCGACGCCGCCTTCGATTCCGGCGCGGTCGTCGTCGCGGCGAACGGCAACAATCCCGACGGCGGGACCAGCGTTTCCTCGCCCGCGATCGCCCACAAAGCGCTCGGCGTCGGGCGCACCGACATCGGCACGACGGGACCGCATGCAGGATCGTTGCGCGGCCCGGCGCCCGACAACCGGATCAAGCCGGACGTTCATGCGCCGAGCAACACCGAAACGGCGCGCGGCGTCACCGACGATGATTACCGCCCTTTCAACGGCACCTCGGGCGCGACGCCCTATGCGGCCGGCGCGGCGGCGCTGCTCCGGAACTGGCTCCGCCAGTTCGGGGCGATCGATCCCGGCCAGGTCTATGCGCAGATGATCATCTCGGGCCGCCGCGGCGGCGCGGTCGACAACACCAATGGCGCGGGGCTTCTCGCCCTTCCGGTCAATGGCTGGGCCTGGTGGGGCAAGACCGAAGTCTCGAACAACGAGACGATCAACATCCCGCTGAACATCGGCGCCGGCCATGTGCTCTTCGACGCGGCGCTCTGGTGGCCTGAGGGGCGCGGGGGATTCCTTGGCCTCGTCGAGGAACACAGCGACATCGACATCCGGCTCATCGACCCCGCGGGCGTGACGCGCGCGTCGGGCTTGTCGGCGCCGAGCGTCTTCGAGCGCGTGCAGATCGCCGGGCCGATCACGCCCGGGATCTGGACCCTCCAGATCCACGGCTTTTCGACCTTCGCCCCGGACCGGCCGGTCTACTGGTCCGCGCATGTCAGCCGGACGCCGAACTGACGGGTTTTCGCCGTTGAATCGGCGGCGCCGACGGCTATAGAGGCGGCTCTTCATTCAAAACGGAGCCGCCTTTCCATGACCGCCATCGTCGACATCATCGGCCGCGAAATTCTCGACAGCCGCGGCAATCCGACCGTCGAGGTCGATGTCGTCCTCGAAGACGGCTCGATGGGCCGGGCGGGCGTTCCCTCCGGCGCCTCGACCGGCGCGCATGAGGCCCATGAGCTGCGCGACGGCGGCGCGCGCTATGGCGGCAAGGGCGTTGCGAAAGCGGTCGCGGCCGTCAATGGCGAGATCGCCGACGCGGTGCGCGGCTTCGACGCCGAGGACCAGATCGGCCTTGACGCGGCGCTCATCGAACTCGACGGCACGGAGAACAAGAAGCGTCTCGGCGCCAACGCCATCCTGGGCGTCTCGCTCGCCGTCGCCAAGGCGGCGGCGGAAGCGGTGGGCGTTCCGCTCTATCGCCATGTCGGCGGGGTTTCGGCCTCGGTGCTGCCGGCGCCGATGATGAACATCATCAATGGCGGCGCCCACGCCGACAACCCGATCGACATCCAGGAATTCATGATCATGCCGCTTGGCGCGGCGACCTTCGCCGAGGGCTTGCGCTGGGGCGCAGAGGTCTTTCACGCCCTGAAAAAGGGCCTCAAGGGCGCAGGGCACAACACAAATGTCGGCGACGAGGGCGGCTTCGCCCCCAATCTCAAATCCGCCGACGAGGCGCTCGACTTCATCATGAGGGCGATCGAGGCCGCCGGGCTTCGTCCGGGCAAGGACGTTTCGATCGCGCTCGACGCGGCTTCGACCGAGTTCTTCAAGGACGGGAAATATCATCTTGAAGGCGAAGGCAAGGCGCTCGATGCGGAGGGCATGGCGGCCTATTACGAGGCGCTCATCGCCAATTATCCGATCGTCTCCATTGAAGACGGCGTGGCTGAGGACGACTGGCGCGGCTGGAAGCTTCTGACCGAGCGGCTCGGCGGCAAATGCCAGCTTGTCGGCGACGATCTCTTCGTCACCAATGAGAAGCGCCTCAAGGACGGGATCGCCGAGGGCTGCGCGAATTCGATCCTGGTCAAGGTCAACCAGATCGGCACGCTGACCGAGACGCTCGCCGCCGTCGATGTCGCGCACCGCGCCGGCTATACGGCGGTGATGTCGCACCGCTCGGGCGAGACCGAAGACGCGACGATCGCCGACCTCGCGGTGGCGACGAATTGCGGGCAGATCAAGACCGGCAGCCTTGCCCGCGCCGACCGCACGGCGAAATACAACCAGCTCCTGAGGATCGAAGAGGAACTCGGCCGCGCCGGCCGCTATGCCGGTCATTCGGCGCTGAAAGGCCGTTAAGGCTTTATTAACCCAAAACCGACTCAAGGTGAGTCGGCAGAGGGGCGGTCGTTTGAGTCGCGACGTTGTAAAGCTGTTTCTTGATGTCGTCGCGCCGGCGCTGATCGTGTGCTGGACGGCGTTCTTCGCCTTCGACGCCGTCGCCGGCTCGACCGGCTTTCGCGCCCTCAAGGCCGCGCGCGCCGAGGTCGCCCAGAAGAGGGCCGAGGTCGCCGCGCTCGTCGAGCGTCGCCGGGCGCTCGAACGCACCGCCGGCCAGCTCAACCGCCGCTCGCTCGACCCCGATATGCTCGACGAAAAGATCCGCAGCGTTCTCGGCTACGCCGCCGAGGGCGACATCGTGATCCCCCGCGACGAGTTCGACCGCATGCTCGAGCGCGCCCGCCGGCGGCTCGAGTAGCCCCTTGTTCGCCTGAGGCTCATTCCCTAAACCTCCGGCGACTACCGGAGCGGAGAGGGCGCGCATGGCGGCGGCTGCGAAAAAGCAGGAAAAACCCGGCAAGGCGGCCGGCAATCTCACCGCGACCGGCGAGGAGCTCCTCAAATATTACCGCGACATGCTGCTCATCCGCCGCTTCGAGGAGCGCGCGGGCCAGCTCTATGGCATGGGGTCGATCGGCGGCTTCTGCCATCTCTATATCGGGCAGGAAGCGGTCGTCGTCGGCGTCGAGGCGGTGAAGAAGCCGGGCGATCAGACGATCACCGGCTATCGCGATCACGGCCACATGCTTGCCTGCGGCATGGACCCGAAGGGCGTGATGGCGGAGCTCACCGGGCGCTCGGGTGGCTATTCGAAGGGCAAGGGCGGCTCGATGCACATGTTCTCGAAGGACGCCGAGTTCTACGGCGGCCACGGCATCGTCGGCGCGCAGGCGCCCCTGGGCGCAGGGCTCGCCTTCGCCAACAAATACCGCAGGAACGGCAAGGTCAGCCTCACCTATTTCGGCGACGGCGCCTCGAACCAGGGTCAGATCTTCGAAGCGATGAACATGGCGCAGCTCTGGAAGCTGCCCTGCATCTTCATCATCGAGAACAACCAGTATGCGATGGGCACGAGCGTGACGCGCGCCCATTCCGAAACCCACCTCTACCGGCGCGGCGCCTCGTTCGGCATACCCGGCATGGAGGTCGACGGCATGGACGTCCTCGCCGTGCGCGAGGCGGCGCGCGAAGTGATGGACCGGGCCCGGGCGGGCGAGGGGCCTTACGTTCTCGAGATGAAGACTTACCGCTATCGCGGCCACTCGATGTCGGATCCCGCGAAATACCGCACGCGTGAGGAAGTCGACCAGATGCGCGAGCACAACGATCCCATCAAGCGCTGCGAGCAGCGCATCCTCGACGGCAAGCATGCGGGCGAGGCCGAGCTCAAGGCGATCGACACGGAGATCAAGTCGATCGTGAAGGAGGCGGCGGATTTCGCGCTTGAAAGCCCTGAGCCCGATCCCGCCGAGCTCTATACGGACGTCCTCGCCTGAGCCCCGTTCGCCTTCTCCACGTTTTTCCCTCTTTCGCGATGGGCGGCCAGCAGCGCCGTCTCGCCTCGCTCGTCGCCGGCCTCGGCGCCGATTTCGAGCACCGCATCCTGTCGCTCGACGGCGCGCTCGGCGCCGCCGCGCTCCTCGATCCGGCGCATGCGCGCGCCGAGGCGTTCGCCTTCGCCAAATCCCCGCTCGTCTCGCCCGGCAATCTCGCCCGGTTTTCAAAGTTGCTGCGTAAGGCGCGTCCCGACGTTCTTTGCACCTATAATTGGGGCTCGCTTGAGGCCGCGATCGCAAACCGTCTCAGCATTCGGGCGCCGCATGTCCATCACGAGGACGGCTTCGGGCCGGACGAGATCGCCGGCGAGCAGAAGATGCGGCGCGTCATCGCCCGCCGCGCGATCCTGAAAGAAAGCTTCGTCACCGTTCCCTCCACGGGGCTCGAGCGCATCGCAAGAGAGGTATGGCGGCTCGACCGCGCGCGCGTCGTTCGCAATCCTGTCGGCGTCGATTTGAAGCGCTTTCACGCCCCGGGTCGTGCGCCGGATCGCGCGCCCGTCGCCGTCGTCGCCGTCGGCGCGCTGCGGCGGGAGAAGAATTTCGCGCGCCTCATCGCCGCGTTCGAAAAAGCGGATGAAAATGCGCGCGCGCGGCTCATCATCTACGGCGATGGTCCTCAGGCGGACGATCTGCGCGGGCGCGCGGCGGCGAGCCCCGCCGGCGACCGCATCTCGCTCGCCGGCCCGACAACGGCGCCCGAGAGGGCGCTCGCCGAGGCTGACATCTTCGCGCTTTCCTCCGACACCGAGCAGACGCCGATCAGCCTCATCGAGGCGATGGCGGCGGCGCTTCCTGCGGTCGCGACCGATGTCGGCGACATCCGCGCCATGGTGAGCGCGCCCAATGCGGCCTTCATCGCCGCGCCCGGCGATGAGGACGCCTATGTCGCCGCGCTCGCGGCCCTGATCGACGATCATGGCTTGCGCGAGCGCCTCGGCCGCGCAAACCTCGCAAAATCCGCCGAGTATGACGAGCGCGCGATGATCGATGCGTTCCGGGCGCTCTACCGGCGCGCCGCGGGCAGGGCGTGATGGCGCGCGCGCTTTTTCCCGTCGCCGACCGCGCCGCGGCGCTCGACGTCTGGACGCAGCGCTGCGCCGGCGGCGCGGCGACGTTCTTTCAATCGCCGCCCTTCATCGCCGCCTGGCTCGCGGCGGCGGGCGAGAATGTCCGGATCCTTGACGACGGCGCGGCGATGGCGTTCATCGGCGTCAACGGTGCCGTCGCCTGGTTCGGCGAAACCGGGCGCGCGGGGTTCGACCGGCTCTATGTCGAATATCAGGATTTCCTCCTCACCCCCGGCGCCGGCGATGCGGCGCGCGAGGCGGCGCTTGAGCGGCTCTTCGCCGGCGCGCCGGAAATTTCCGAATTCGTCTTCCGCAATGCGCGCCCGGCGCTCGCCGAGGCGGCCATGCGCGTCGCGACGATGGCGGGGCTCGACGCCCGCGTGCTCCGGACGCAGCCGACCTTCGCGATCGATCTTGCGGCGGAACCGGAGATTTCATCTTCGCTGCGCGCCAAGATCAGGCGCTCGATCCGCCGCTATGAGGAGCGGGGGCCCGTGAGGCTGGCGCCGGCGACGGCGCCCGCGGATCGGCAGGCGGCCTTTCGGGAACTCATTGCGCTGCATGACCCCTATTGGCGCGCGCGCAGCGAGGCGGGCGCCTTCTCCGATCCTGATCTCTTCGCCTTCCATCAGAAGTTCATCGCCGCCGCCCCTGAGGCCGCCGACCTTCTCCGCCTCAAGGCCGGCGAGGAGACGGTGGGCGTTCTTTACAATTTCATCGCGGGGGGCCGCGCCTATAATTATCAGGGCGGCTTCCGGTCTGAGAGCGACAATCAGTTCGCGCCCGGCTTCACCGCGCACTGGCTGGCGGCGGCGCACTACCGGGCGCGCGGATTGTCCGCCTACGACCTGATGGCGGGCGATGCCGACTACAAGCGGCGGCTCGGCCGCGAGGGCGAGACGCTCACCTCGCTCGTCATTGAGCGGCGAAGCGTTCTGCAGCGGGCGAAGTCGTTCGTGCGCCGGCTTCGGCGCTGAGGAATGCGTCGAACATGATGACGGCCCATAATTCCTGCGCGTAGTTCGCCGAGCCCGCCGAGTGACGCTCGATCATTCTCTCAACCCCCTCGCGGTCGAGAACGCCGCTGTCGCGCCAGGCCCTCGACGCCGACAGGCGCGCGATGGGCCCCTTGGGGTCCTTCAGCCAGTCGGCGACCGGCGGGGCGAAGCCGCGCTTTCGCGCGTTCAGGATGTCGGCGTCGACTCGCCCGGCAAGCGCCGCCTTCAGGACCCGCTTTCCCTCCGACGGGGTTGCGCGCAGGCGCGCGGGCAGCGCGAGCGCCCATTCGGCGAGCCGGTGATCGAGGAACGGCGCGCGCACCTCAAGCCCGTGGGCCATCGACGCGCGATCGACCTTGGTCAGCATCCGCCCGGGCAGCCAGGAACCGATGTCGATCGCCTGGCCCATGCTGACCGGATCAAGCCCGGCGGCCGCATGCTCCTGCAGCGCGCTGACAGGATCATAGCCGGAAAGCCCGGCGCGGAAATCGGGCGCGAGCATCGCGCCGAGGCGATCGGGCAGCGAGGCCGAAACCCCTCGCGCAAAGGCGGCGAGGCTGTCCTCGCCAAGCGCCTGCAAGGTCGTCTTGAAGCGCAGGGGCTGCGGCGCCCAGTCGAGCTTCGGATAGACGCGGCCGAGCGTTCCGAAGACTGCGCGGCGGAAGGCGAGCGGCGCGCGCGCGCGCAAGGCCTCCTCGGCGGCGAACAGGCGGTAGCGCCGGTAGCCCGCGAAGATTTCATCGCCGCCGTCGCCCGACAACGCGACCGTCACATGCCGGCGCGCCGCGCCGCAGACGAGATAGGTCGGCAGCGCGGAGGGATCGGCGAACGGCTCGCCATAGACGCCGGCGATGCGGTCGATGAGGCCCGTAACGTCGATCGTCGCCGTGTCCTCGACGTGGTGCGCCTTGTAGCGCGCGGCGGTGCGCCGCGCCTCGCTGCGCTCGTCGAAGCGCGGATCGTCAAAGCCGATGGTGCAGGTCGTCACCGCGCCGCCCTTCAGCGCCATCGCGCTGACGATCGCCGAGGAATCAACGCCGCCCGACAGGAAGGCGCCGAGCGGCACGTCGGCGACGCGCTGCGCCTCGACCGCGTCATCGAGGAGGGGAAGGAGCTCGCGGCTTGCCTCGTCAAGGCTGATCGTGCGCCCCCCATCGAACGCGGGGCGCCAGTAGCGCGTCAGGGAAACGCTTTTTCGCGGGCCGATGGTCAGGATGCTCGCGGGCGGCAGGCGCCGCGCCTGACGGTAGACCGACTTCGGCTCCGGCACATAGCCGTAGAAGAAATAGTCGGCGATCGCCTGCGGGTCGTGGTCGAACGCCATCAGCCCGGCGGCGCGCAGCGCCCCGATCTCCGACGCGAAGAGCAGGAAGCCGTCCGGCGTCGTTGCGAAATAGAGCGGCTTTTCCCCAAAGCGGTCGCGGGCGAGCGTCAGCGTGCGCGCCTCGCGGCTCCAGTAGGCGAAGGCGTACATGCCGCGCAGCCTGTCGATGAACGCCGCGCCCTCGCGCTCGAGGCCCTCGGCGAGGACTTCGGAGTCCGACGCCGTGCGCAGGCGCGCGCCCTGCTGCTCCAGCGCGCGGGCGAGCTCGCGGAAATTGTAGATTTCGCCGTTGAAGACGAGGACGCCGCCGCCCGACGCGGTCGCCATCGGCTGCGCGCCGCCGGCGAGATCGATGATGGCGAGGCGCCGGTGGCCGAGGCCGACGCCGTTCTCGATGAAAAACCCACCGCCGTCAGGGCCGCGATGGGCGATCGCGTCCGTCATCCGCTTCAGCGCCGCCCTGTCGATGGCGCGCGAACCCTTGAGGTCGATGATGCCGGCGATTCCGCACATCAGCGGTTGTCACCTTGCGGATGAGGGAAGGAGTCCCCTGTCGCCATAGCGGCGAGCAAGAAGGAGAACAACGACGATCATGCCGGCGTAGAGAACCCAGCCGAAGGCGACATGCTCAGGGCCGGCGCCGATGCGCATGTCGCTCGCCGTGGCGGCCGCGACGATGACGAAGGCGCGCAGCCAGTTGGCGGCGATCGCGAGCGTGAGCGCGCCGGCGAGGAAGGCGAGTCTCGCGGCGGAGCGGGTGAAGGCAAGATGCGCGGCAAGGCTTGCGATCATCGCCGCCGCGAGGAGGAAGCGAAGCCCGGCGCAGCTCTCCGCCATTTCAAAGCGCCCCGCCGCCGTCGACAGGATCAGCCCGTCGCGCGCCGTCTCGAAGCCCGAGAGGTTGAGGAGGAAGGCGACGACGACAGCGGCGGCCTGCTGGAGCGCCGGGATGAGGCTCTCGCCGAAGGGAACCATGAACACTAGGAACCCGAAGGCGAAGGCGGATTTCACGATGACGGCGCGCCCGAGCGTCAGGAGGCAGGCGCCGACGATCCCGGCGACGATGGCGATGTGGCCGAGGAGCGCGGCCTCGAGGACGCGTCCCGCGAGGAGGAGGGCGATCGCCCCTGACAAGAGGGCAAGACCGAGGAGATCGGGCGCGGGCCTTGCCGTCCGCCATGCCCTGCCATCGATGAACAGCCAGAGCGCGATCGGCGCGGCGAGCCAGCCATGATGGTAGCTCGACGACCATGTCCATTGCCGCACCATGTCGGCGACTTCCGGCGCGGCGAGCGCCAGGAAGGCGGCGAGCAGCATCGCGCAGGTGAGGAAAGCATGCGACGGCTGGACGTCTTTCGTGGCGGTGAGGCTCATTCCGGACATGACCCAAGTGATGCAGGGACGCCGTTTCCCGTGCAAGGGATGGTCCAGAGCGATGGGGGAACCCGCCCCGCCGGCGCCTTGGACCGTCGCGCCTTGCTTCGGAACCAAGGCGCCCGATCAGGTTTATGAATGACGCGGCGTTTCGCGCAAAACCGCGCACGCCGCTCTAATCGAGGTAGGCCGGCGCGGGTTCGGAAATCGAGAAGCAAGTGAGGGCGGCGGCCTGGATCTTGGCGCAGGCAGCGGCGGCTTCCGCTTCGGTAAGGTTCACAAAGCGCGCCCGGTAAAGGATGGCGCCGTCGAGTTTCGGCATCGGCGAGACCGAGCGGGCGCGCTCAATGAGGCCGGCGGTGATCGCTGCGGCTTCGAGTTCCTGCTGCGCCTTCGACTTGCTCGAATAGGCGCCGATCTGCACGCTCCAGTTGGCGCGTTCCTCGATGTCGCCTTCGCCCATGGCTTCCTCGGACGGCGCCAGCGCCGACAGGCGCACCCGCTCATATTCGTTGAGGTCGTCGCTGTTCGCCGCGGATATCAGCGCCGAAATGCCGTCGCCGGCGGCGGGCGCGCCAGTCGGGGCGAGGCTTGCGGCCGCGACGCGGATTTCCGCGCGCATCGCTTCATTGCCGGCGAGCGTCGGCGTTGCGTTCCTGCGTTGAAGCTCGGCGACGAGCGTCGGCTTCAGGCGCGGCGTCGGCTTCAGGCGATTGACGGAAGCAAGGAGCATCGGGTTCTTCTGGATGTCCGCGAAGGCGGCGGTCAGGATTTCCGCCATGTGCGCGTCGCGCGTCGCGACCGAGCGACCGCCGAGCACGACGCCGATGAGGCGCTGGCCGTCGCGGCTCGCCGTCGTCGCCAGGTTGAAGCCCGACCGCTGCGTGTAGCCGGTCTTGAGGCCGTCAGCGCCGGCATAGGTGCGAACGAGCGCGTTGTGGGTGCGGTAGGTGCGGCCGTTCCAGGTGAATTCCTGCGTATTGAAATAGGGAAAATACTGCGGGTAGTCCTTGATGAGGCGCTGCGACAGGATCGCAAGGTCGCGCGCCGTCGTCGTCTGCCGGGAATTCGGCAGGCCGGAGGCGTTCTTGAAGGTCGTGTTGCGCATGCCGATCGCGCGCGCCTTCGTCGTCATCTCCTGGGCGAATTTCCATTCCGTGCCGGCGACGGCCTCGGCGACCGTCACCGCGACGTCGTTCGCAGACTTGACGATCAGCGCCTCGATCGCCGTCTCGACGCTGATCTTCGATCCGGCGGTGAGGCCGAGCTTCGACGGCGGCGCGCCGGCGGCCTGCTCGGACACCGTGAGCATGGAATCGAGATTGAGACGCCCCGCCTCGATCTCCTCGAACAGGAGATAGAGCGTCATCATCTTGGTCAGCGAGGCCGGGAAACGGGCTTCGTCAGCGTATTTATCGAGCAGGACGTCGCCGGTGTCGGCGTGGATGACGATCGCCGAGTATTTCGGAGCCGGAGCGGCCGCGCCCTTCTTCCTGGCTGCGGCGTCCGCCGGTGACGCAAAAGCGGCCGCGGCGACGGCCAAGGCGACGGCGGAGAGAAGAAAACGCAACGAAACGCTCATCGCCCAACCCTCGCTACAGACGTGGCGTCTTGCAACTTAAATCTTTCTGGAGCCGCCACGCCGCCTGTCCCGTCCTGCCGTCCTGCGTCGACCACGCGCCCGACCCTGAGGCCCGCGAGGGCCCGTCCAGCAAAGGGCCCGTCCAGCAAAGCGCGTGCCGCCCCCAATGAATGCGGCGGAAACAGGACCTTCCCGTCAGTCAGTAAACAAGTGGTTAATGTTAAAAATTGAACAGGATCGGGCGCCGGGCCGTGCCGGCGCTGGTCCCCGCAGGCGGAGCGGGCCGCCCGCCGGAAATTTCCCTTTCTGGTTTGTTGCGACGCAAAAATTCGCTTGACCGGCCTGCATGCGATGCTTATGTTGCATCGCACAATAAACGACAATCCGTCGGCGATAAGCGCGGCGGGCAAACTCGGGAGATACAATCATGGCTACGAAGAAAGCGGCTTCGGCCGAAGGTTTTGAGACCCTGGGCTTTAGCCCGGACGCCTTCAGGGACGGCTACGAGAAGTTCGCCAAGTCTTTGAATTCTTTCGCTGATTTCCAGAAGGGCTCGCTCGAGGCGATGATGGCCTCGGCGAATGTCGTCGCGAAGGGCTTCGAGCAGGCCGCGTCCGCCCAGGCCGGCTTCGTCAAGGAGCACTATGAGGAGACCGTCGCGCTCGCCAAGGCCGCGGCGGCGTCGAAGAGCGTTCAGGAAGCGATCGAGCTCCAGACCGAATTCGCCAAGACGGCGTTCGAGCGCAATATCGGCCTCGTGACGAAGCTCGCCGACCACTGGAACGGCGTCGCCAAGGAAGCCTCCGAACCGCTGACGAAGCGCTATGGCGAATTCGTCGAGATGGTTCAGACCTACCGCGCGTAACCATCGCGGCTCGCGCATCAAGCGTTGACTGGACGCCTGGCCCCCTGAGGCCGGGCGTTTTCTTTTGCGCCGAATTTGATCGCCGCGGCGGATTTCCTACTTTTCAACCGGAACGCAATACATACTTAATGTCGGCTGGCGCTTCGGCGCGCCGCACGCACAAGAGAGCGGATGGCGAACAAACAGGATAACGAGCAGGGCCCCGGGGGCGATGTCGGCATCGGCGTCGTCACCAAGACCGCGCCCCGGACCAAGCGTCCCTCGCTTTACAAGGTGCTCCTCCTCAACGACGACTACACCCCGCAGGAATTCGTCGTCTGGCTGCTGCAGGCGGTCTTCAACAAGGACGCCGAAGAGGCCGTCCGCATCATGCTCCACGTCCACCAGACGGGCGTCGGGGTTTGCGGCGTCTACACCTACGAGGTCGCCGAAACGAAAGTGGCGCAGGTGATGGAGCTGTCGCGCCGGAACCAGCACCCGTTGCAGTGCACGATGGAAAGGGACTGAAGTGGCGTCTTTCAGCAGGAATCTCGACGAGTCCCTTCACCGCGCCATCGCGATCGCGTCCGAACGCGACCACGAACTCGTCACGCTCGAGCATCTCCTCCTCGCCCTGACGACGGATCAGGACGCCGCCGCGGTGATGCGGGCCTGCAATGTCGATCTTGAGGAGCTGCGGCGCAATCTTTTCGAGTTCATCGAGAACGACCTCGCCAATCTCAAATCCGACATTCACGAACAGGCCAAGCCGACCGCGAGCTTCCAGCGCGTGATTCAGCGCGCCGTCATTCATGTGCAATCATCCGGCCGCGAGGAAGTGACGGGCGCGAACGTCCTCGTCGCGCTTTTCGCCGAGCGCGAGAGCCACGCCGCGCATTTCCTGCAGCAGCAGGACATGACCCGCTTCGACGCGGTCAATTACATCTCGCACGGGCTCGCCAAGCGCCCCGGCGAAAACCAGCCGAAGACCCCGCGCGGCGCCCAGGAAGAGAGCGAGGGCGGGAGCAAGCAGAACGAGAGCGCGCTCGCCGCTTATTGCGTCGACCTCAATGAGAAGGCGCGCAAGGGCAAGATCGACCCGCTGATCGGCCGCGGGCCCGAAATCGAGCGCTCGATCCAGGTGCTCTGCCGCCGGCGCAAGAATAATCCGCTGCTCGTCGGCGATCCCGGCGTCGGCAAGACGGCGATCGCGGAGGGACTCGCGCGGCTGATCGTCGACGAGGACGTGCCCGAAGTGCTCGCGAACGCGACCATCTACGCGCTCGACATGGGCGCGCTGCTCGCCGGCACGCGCTATCGCGGCGATTTCGAGGAGCGCATCAAGTCGGTGCTGAAAGAGCTCGAGGCGCATGAGGACGCCATTCTCTTCATCGACGAAATCCACACGGTGATCGGCGCCGGGGCGACCTCGGGCGGCGCGATGGACGCCTCGAACCTTTTAAAGCCCGCGCTGCAGTCGGGGACGCTGCGCTGCATGGGCTCGACGACCTACAAGGAATACCGCCAGCATTTCGAGAAGGACCGCGCGCTCGCCCGGCGCTTCCAGAAGATCGACGTCACCGAGCCGACGGTCGAGGACACGGTGAAGATCCTCACCGGCCTCAAGCCCTATTTTGAGGAGCATCACCGCGTCACCTACACGCCCGAGGCGGTGAAGGCGGCGGCGGACCTCTCGGCGAAATACATGACCGACCGCAAGCTCCCCGACAAGGCGATCGACGTCATCGATGAAGCCGGGGCGCGGCAGATGCTGTTCCCGGCCGAGAAGCGAAAGAAGGTCATCGACGTCGAGGACGTCGAGGAGATCGTCGCCAAGATGGCGCGCATCCCGCCGAAATCGGTCTCGAAGAGCGACACCGAGCGGCTGAAGAACCTCGCCGCCGACTTAAAGCGCGTCGTCTTCGGGCAGGACGATGCGATCGACCAGCTCGCCGCGGCGATCAAGCTCAGCCGCGCCGGCCTGCGCGAGCCGATGAAGCCGATCGGCAGCTATCTCTTCTCGGGCCCGACCGGCGTCGGCAAGACCGAAGTCGCCAAGCAGCTCGCCGCGACGCTCGGCGTCGAGCTCATCCGCTTCGACATGTCGGAATATATGGAGCGCCACACCGTCTCGCGCCTCATCGGCGCGCCGCCGGGCTATGTCGGTTTTGACCAGGGCGGGCTCCTCACCGATGCGATCGACCAGCATCCGCACGCCGTCCTCCTGCTCGACGAGATCGAGAAGGCGCATCCGGAGATCTTCAACATTCTTCTCCAGGTGATGGACAACGGCCAGCTCACCGACACCAACGGCAAGAAGATCGACTTCCGCAACGTCATCATGATCATGACGACGAATGCGGGCGCGGCCGACGCGGCGCGCTTCCAGATCGGCTTCGCCGGCGGCAAGAAGACCGACGAGACCGACCAGGCGATCAAGCGCATGTTCTCGCCGGAGTTTCGCAATCGACTCGATGCGGTCGTCGCCTTCGGCGGCCTCACGCCGGAAATCATCGACCGCGTCGTCGAGAAGTTCATCCTCCAGCTCGAGGCCCAACTCGCCGATCGCGGCGTCACTTTCGATGTCGACGCCGATGCGACGCGCTGGCTCGCCAGGCGCGGCTTCGACGAGGAAATGGGCGCAAGGCCCTTGGCGCGCGTCATCCAGGAGCACGTCAAGAAGCCGATCGCCGACGAGATCCTCTTCGGCGCCTTGAAGGGCGGCGGCGTCGTCAAGGTGCGCCTTGATCCGGCGGACGAGACGAAGCTCGCCTTCGAATTCGTGCCGGACGCCAGGCAGCCGACCGACAAGGGCGGCGTGCCGGCGCTCGTCTCGCCCTGATCGTCGGCCCGGAGCGCTCTCACCTGTTCCCGTGAAGCGGGAGAGCGTGGACGCCGCGTCAGCGGCGGCCGGGTGTGGGACGTCGCCGGCAAGGTCGCGCTGCATCCATGCTGACGGCGCAGAACGCCTCGCTCGCCTTTCCCGCGCCCGCGCGCGGCGGGGGGGAAGCGGCTCTCGACACGGAGCTGCCGGCTGAAACAGGGTTAACGCCGCGCAC
>JBKBLR010000003.1:0-140465 GCA_046296195.1 Parvularculaceae bacterium
GGAACAATTTCAGAATCGGCTGGGAACGCCAGCCCGCCTCGATCGTGCGCGCGCTCGGCATCGTCAAGCGCGCGAGCGCCGAGGTGAACATGGCGCTCGGCAAGCTCGACCCGAAGCTTGGCGAGGTGATCGTCCGCGCCGCGCAGGAAGTGATCGAGGGCAAGCTCAATGATCACTTCCCGCTCGTCGTCTGGCAGACGGGGTCCGGCACGCAGTCGAACATGAACGCGAACGAGGTGATCTCGAACCGCGCCATCGAGATGCTGGGCGGCGAATTGGGCTCGAAGAAGCCCGTCCACCCGAACGACCACGTCAACATGAGCCAGTCGTCGAACGACTGCTTCCCGACTGCGATGCACATCGCCGCGGCAGAGGAGATCCATCACCGCCTGATCCCCGCGTTGCAAATGCTCCGAAACGCTCTCAACGACAAGGCGGAGGCCTGGAAGGGCATCATCAAGATCGGCCGCACGCACACGCAAGACGCAACGCCGGTGACGCTCGGCCAGGAGTTTTCCGGCTACGCCAAGCAAGTCGAGAACGGGATCGCGCGCATCGAGATGACGATGCCGATGCTGATGGAACTCGCGCAAGGGGGCACCGCGGTCGGGACAGGGCTTGCAAGCCCCAAAGGCTTCGACGTCAAGGTCGCCGAGCGCATCGCGGCGATTACCAAGCTCCCCTTCCGATCCGCGCCCAACAAGTTCGAGGCCCTCGCCGCCCATGACGCGATGGTGATGAGCCATGGGGCGATCACGACCGTCGCCATGTCGTGCTTCAAGATCGCGAACGACATTCGCTTCCTCGGTTCGGGCCCGCGCGCCGGCCTCGGCGAGCTCGCCCTGCCCGAAAACGAGCCCGGCTCCTCGATCATGCCGGGCAAGGTGAACCCGACGCAGTGCGAGGCGATGACGCAGGTGTGCGCCCATATCGCCGGCAACAACGCCGCGATCGTCTTCGCCGGCAGCCAGGGCCATTTCGAACTGAACGTGTTCAACCCGATGATGGCCTATAATTTCCTTCAATCGGTCCAGCTTCTCGCCGACGCCGCGGTCTCCTTCACCGAGAACTGCGTCGTCGGCATCGAGCCGCGCCTCGACAACATCGCGAAGGGGCTCGCCAATTCGCTGATGCTGGTGACGCCGCTGAAGGAAAAATACGGCTATGACCGCGCGGCGAAGATCGCAAAGGCTGCGCATAAGAACGGCACGACGCTGCGCGAGGAGGCGATCAAGGACGGCGTCCCGGCGGAAGATTTCGACGCCATCGTCCGCCCCGAGAAGATGATCGGACCCGAATAACGACGTCAAAAAAATTTGCGGCTCCGTTCCCGGGGGGGGGGATGAACGGAGCCGCCCTTGTTGCGCTTCCGGGGTCGGATGACCATCGGCGGGTCACACGAAAGCGCAGGTTTTTTCTTCGGCGGCCGATCGCCCTTGGTCTGCGTTTCTTCCGATAGTGCGCCTCTGATTTGGCGCGCGACGACCCCGGCGGCAAGCGGCCTCGACCGGGTTTCACGATAGGATTTTCCGATCGGCGGAGCTGATGATGACATCCGAGAAGCGCTGGCGCGCGACCTCGCGCGCAAGATCGGCGATCTCGCGGAACTGGCGCGCGCCGCCGGCGCCCTTCCGCCAGATGAGCGCGATCGCCCGCACAAACAGCTTTCCCGAGAGGCGCTTGAGAACAACCTCGCTCCGGGGCCTTATTTCAGAATGGGCGTAAAGCGCCGGCAGGAAGGTGACGCCCATGCCCATGCCGACCATGTTGCGCAGCGCGTCGAGGCTCGTTCCTTCAAAATCGCGATCGATCCTTGCGCCCGCCGTCTCGCATATGTCGGCGACCTGATCGTGAAGCTGGTGCCGGGGGGAAAGAGTGAGCACACGCGCATCTTTGATGTCTTTCAGGCCGGGCGCTGCGACTCGGGCGAGCGGATGATCGGCGGCGACGGCGAGATAAAGCGGTTCGCGGAATAGCGTTTCGCTGACGAAATCGGCGCTCATCGGGGACAAGGGAGCGAGGAGCAAATCATGATCGCCCCGCGCAAGGTCATGTTCCAGCGAGTGCGGCGCATCCTCTCGCACATAAAGGCCGAGCGACTTGTCCTTCCGATGCAGAGAAGCGACGATGTGAGGAAGGAGATAAGGACCGACGCTCGGCGCGACGCCGAGCCGGATTGTGCCCGCAAGCGACGACTGCGCCGCGGCCGCGAAGTCACCTAGGGCGCGCTCGGCCTCGAGAATGCGCTCCGCCCGCGCCGCGATTTCGCGTCCGACCGGCGTCAGCGAAACGGGTCCCCGGGCGCGGTCGACGAGACTGACGCCTAAGGCGGCCTCAAGGTTCTGGATCTGCGCGCTGAATGAGGGCTGGGTGACGCCGAGATCCTCGGCCGCCCGCCTGAAATGGCGCCGCTTCGCGAGCGCCGCGATGGCGCGCAGCTGCTTCAAGGTGATGTCGGGGTCGGCGGTCATGTCGGCTCCCAATAGGAAATTCCTATCGACTTAATCGTTCACTCCCCGTTTTCAATCTGGCGGCCCTTCCCATATCAGCAGCGTCGGGGTCGGGGCGCCGACCGCGCTTCCGGCGACCGGGGCCTGTGGAAAACGCCCCCGGGTCGTTCATTGAACCTAGGTCGCCCGGGCGGCGTAAAAACAAATCCGTTAATTTGCTTGGCCGACGACCATGGAACAGATCGCCGAACGCATCAAAAAATTCATCGCGATGGAGGGCGCCGGCGGTCTCGCGCTCGGCATTGCGGCGCTGCTCGCCTTCGGCCTCAGCAACTCCCCGCTCAGCCCCTATTACAAGGCGCTTCTGACGCAGCGGCTGGCGCTCGATCTCGGCGTCACGGCCATCAACAAGCCGCTGACCCTCTGGATCAATGACGGCCTGATGGCGGTGTTCTTTTTCCTCGTCGGGCTGGAGATCAAGCGCGAGGTCCTGCAAGGCGAATTGTCCACCAAGCGGCAGGCGATGCTGCCCGCCTTTGCGGCCGCTGGCGGGGTTGCGGCGCCGGCGCTGATCTACGTTCTCATCAATCTTGGCGGCGGCGACGCGCTTGGCGGCTGGGCGATCCCGGCGGCGACGGACATTGCATTTTCGATCGCGGTCCTCGGCCTTCTCGGATCGCGCGCGCCAGCGACGCTGAAAGTCTTTCTTCTCGCCGTCGCGATTATCGACGACCTCGCCGCGATCGTCATCATCGCGCTCTTTTACACCTCCAACCTTTCCCTGCCGGCGCTGGGGCTAGGGGCCGTCGCGGTCATTGGCCTTTTCGCACTCAATCGCGCCCGCATCACGCACATCGCCGCCTATGCGGCCGTCGGCGCGGTGCTCTGGCTCTGCGTTCTGAAATCAGGCGTCCACGCGACTCTCGCGGGCGTCATCACCGCCTTCGCCGTGCCCTTGTTTGGAAAATCGCCGATGGGGCCCTCGCCGCTTCATGACACAATTCATACGCTCCATCCGTGGGTCGCTTTCGTCGTGCTTCCCGTCTTTGCTTTCGCCAACGCCGGAGTTCCGCTCGACGGCGTGACCTTGTCGAGCCTTGCCGCGCCGGTGCCGCTCGGCATCGCCCTCGGCCTCGTTCTCGGCAAGCCGATCGGCATCTTGTCGGCGGCGGCGCTGGCGGTCAGGCTGCGGATCACAGAGCTCCCCGCCGATCTCACCTGGCGGCTTATCGCCGGGGCGGCGCTGCTGTGCGGCATCGGCTTCACCATGAGCCTCTTCATCGGGTCGCTGGCCTTCAGCGACCCCGCCCGGATCGCCGACGTCAAGCTCGGCGTCCTCGCGGGCTCGGTCCTGGCCGGCGTGCTCGGCTATTCGATCCTGCGGCTGATGCCGGCGCGGGCGTCGCAACCGGGGCGGGCCCACGCCTGATCGCGCGCCGGCTGGACCAGGACTTGCGCCGGGACGCCCGAGACTGTCCTTTAAGGGCGCAGGTCGCGCCTGAAGGCAGCGTAAATCTTGGGGTTAGTCATGTCCGACCAGAAGTCGCCGAGCCAGGTCCGTCTCATTCTGGCGCAATTCCTCTTCGCCAACGGCGTCGACATCGAGTCGCTCTACAAGGCGCTCGGCGCCGAACTCGCCGATTGCGACGCCGAGGCCGTCTCGCACATGGCGGGGATTATCGACGGGGTTACGCTCGCAACGTCGAAGATCAAGAGCCACGGCATCGACAACTGGGCGCGCAGCTAGGGCCGCTGTGGTTGCGCGCCTCCCGCGCCAGACCGTGCGAATGAGGAAACGGTCGATCACGCTCAAGGGCCACCGCACGAGCATCCTGCTCGAGCCGGAATTCTGGGCTGCGATCGAAAAGGCCGCCGCGCGCCGCGGGAAATCGCTCGCCGGCCTTGTCGCCGACATCGACGCGGAGCGCGTCGGCAAGGAAAACGCCGGCGGACTCGCCTCGGCGCTGCGCGTTTTCGCTCTCGCCGAAGCCTCAGGCGCCGGCGGCGGCGAGGCTGATTGACGGGCGCCCCAGCACGAGCTGGCTGTAAAGGCGCGCTGCTTCCTCGGCATAGCCGCGCATGATCGGGCGCACCTGCGCGAAGCTGTCGACTTCCGCGGCGCGGGCGAGAAGCTTTGCAAAGCGCGGCCGCACCGGCTCTCGTCCAGGATCGCTCCAGCGTGCGAGCGCGCGCGCGGTCGCAAGCCGCGTCCAGAAGGCGCGCGCGCCTTTCAGCGTTTCAGCGACTTCCGCCGTCAGCACCCCTGACCGCGCCATCAGGTCGAGCGCGTCCTCGATCGAGGATTTCTGCAGCGCCGGCAGGGCGCCGGCATGACGATAGATGAGCGTCGAGATGATGAGCTCGACATCGAAAAGTCCGCCCTCGGACTGTTCGAGATCCCACGGGCTTCCCGCCTTGTCCCGGCGCAAGCGCTGGGCGCGCGCGCGGTCGAGATCGCGCAGGAGGATTTCCGCCCGGCGCGGATTGGAGACGGCGCCGCGCAGGATCGCGCCGGCCGTCGACGCCGCCTTTTCCGGCCCGGCGATCAGGCGGGCGCGGGCGAGCATGATCTGATCCTGCGCGACCGCCTCCGACTGAATGTAGGCGCGGAACGTCGCCGCGTCTGGCGCGAGCGCGCCGGCGATTCCGCCCGGCCGGTGCGAGACGTCCGGCGTCAGCGCGAAGAGGCCGTCGCCGAGCGCGCCGAGCCGGTCGATGAAGTCGCGGGCGATCGCCTCGCGCTTTTCCGGCGATCCGCCGTCGGCGATGAACCCGATTGGCGTCGCATAGCCCGGAACGCCGCGCGCCGGGCCGTCGAACATGTGAAGCGTCAGCGGCTCATCGCCGCCGGCGGCGGCGCGCGCTTCGTCGAACAGGCGCTTCAGCGTCGCGACATGGACGGCGTAAAGCGCCGTCGCTGCGGCGTCGAAGGGCATGTCGCCGGCCGCTGCGCACAGCGCGATGCGGCCGATCTGTTCGCGCCGCCAGCGCGTGAACGCCTGAGCGCCCGCAAGCGGGCGCGGCGGCGCGAAGCGGCTCATCCATTCCTCGCCTGATTTCGGCGTTTCGGGCCCCCGGACCTCAAAAAGGATCGCAGCGCTTTCGGCGGTCTCCGTCAACGGCTCGACGGCCGCGCCGAAGCAGCCGAGCGCGTCGATGAGGCCGTCACGGACGCCCGCCCGCGTCGATGAATTGACGTTCCGCACACCGTTCTCCTCGATCCTCAGGATGCGGTCGAAGAGACGCACGGCCTCGTCAGGATGCTGGGTTTCCCCGAAGGCGGTCAAAAGTCCGGGCGCGATCTCCGAGAACCGGACCTCGCCGCCCGCCGCGCACAGCTCCGTCCAGCCGTCGATCATCGACGACAGGCCGGCGCCGTTGCGGAAGCCGAGATCCTGCAGCTTGTCGACGTCGTCCGGATTGCGCTCCGCCGTGCGAAAGCGCGCGAAATCGGCCCTCGGCCCTTCGATAAGGCGGGTGAGCGCGTTGCACGCATCGGCGTTCACCCCATCACGCGCTGCGGCGAGGCAGGCGTAGTCGGAATAATTGCAAAGGCTCGCGAGCGCGCCTTCTTCGTCGGGCGCCTTGGCGCCGTAAGCGGCCGCGCCCTTCATCATCTGGGCGCGGGCGACGATCGTCTGCGCCAGCTCGGCGCCGGCTGAAAGCCGGGCCGCGACGTCCGCCGGCAGGGCGCCGGCTTCGGCGGCGGCGTCGAAAACCTCGCGCGCCGACAGCGTGCGGAAGAACGGGCGCGCGCGGCCGAGGCTCCAGCGCAGCAGATTGGCCGAGGACCGGAAGGGCTGGCGCGGATCGTCCGACGGCTTTTGCAGCTCCGCCCGGCCGTTCTCGCCGAGGAGGTCGCCCCTGCTCCAAATGGTTTCTTCAGCGGTTTCGAGAAATTCGCCCCCGGCGCGGCGGTCGCCGGCGACGACGCGCGCGGCCGCGCACCAGCGCTTGACCCCATCTTGTTGCGGATTGGCGAGCGCGGCCATCACGCGCGGCATGCTCTCGACGAGCCCCTGCCCGTTGACGCAATTGCCGAGCGGCGTCCTGACCGCGAAGATCGGATAATCGCCCGGCTTTCCCTCGAAGGCTTCGCGCAACTCCGCGCCGATGCGGATGAAGGCGCGTTCAGCCATGCGCCTCGCCTGACCGTCGAATGCGTCCGGGTCATAGACGATCAGGATGTCGAGCGGCCCGTGCGGGGCGAGATCCTCATGCGCGAAATCGCCGCCGGCGAGTGCAAAGACGCCCTTCGCCGCGCCCTCGTCGAGCGCCATCGGCAGTTCGCCGCGATTGACCGCGCCGCGAACGAGCCAGGCGAGCGCCGTTTCGATGAGGCGCTCGGCGAGGTCGGTGCGCGCGGTCGTCGCGCGCGCCGTCGTCCATTGGCCGGAGATTTCAGCGACGGCGATGGCGATGTCGGCGCGGTTCTTGATCGGGGCAAGCGCGGCGTAAAGGGCGTCGGCGGCGCCGACGCCGCCCGACAGCGCGGTCAGATCGCGCGCCGCTTCCGCAAGCGCCTGACTCGGACCGTCGAGGAACGCCTGGCCGGCGAAAACGGGGTGCTTGAGGCAAAGCTCCGCAAGCCGCCGCGTCGAGCCGAAAACCTTCAGCATCGTCAGCATGCGGCGCGGCTCGTCGAGCGCCGCGCCGGGATCCTGGCCGAGGCTTTCCGACAGAAGGCGGCGCCAGCGCTGCAGAGCGGCGACGGCGCGCGTTGGATCGATTGTCTCGCCCTGGGGTTCGACGGCGCCATGCGGCGCTCTCATGGATGACGACATCGGCGGCGGCCCCCTCGGCTGGTCGCGAATGAACGGAAATCTGCGCGTCGACCCTGCCGCAACGTCGTGAATGTTGGCTTAAGCCGCGGCCGACAACTCGACTGACCGGGCGGTCAGAAGCGCCCCGCCGCGACCGCGCGAAAGAGCGCAAGGCGCTTCAGGACCGGCCACCGCTCGCCGCCGGGACGCGCCGCATGGCCCCTGACGAGCGCCAGATAGGCGATCCTGCCGAACGCCGCGCCCGGAAGCGCCGCGAGCATCGGCGCAGCCCGGGCCCTGAGGTCGAGCGCGGCGCGCGCCGCCTCGCCTGCAAGCGCCGGGGTGAGGGCGGGCGAAAGGCGCGCCAGCGCATGGGCGAGGCCGAGCGCGCGGGCCGCCTCCTTCTGGTCCGCGTCCGCATCCCCCAACGCGAGCGCGGCGACCGGCGCCTCGGCGGCGGCAAGAAAACCGGAAAGTTCGTCGAGCGTGGCGAAGCGCGGCTCATAAAGAAGCCGCGCGCGCGCATCGATCATTTTCTCAAGCGTCGCGCGCCAGGCCGGAACCGCGCCCGCCGCGGCGAGCGCCATCACCACCGGATGCGCGCGCGGCCTGCGCCCCGAGGCGATCTCATCGAGCGCCTCGCGATGCCATTGCAGTCGGATCTCGCCAAGCGGGGCCTCGCTCACCGCCGCGGGGATGCGGCGGAGCTCGACAAGGAGGGCGAAGAGCGCGGCGAGACGCGGCCGGTCCGCCGCCGGCGCGTAATTGAGCGAGAGGCTCAAATCCTCATCCGCTGCAGCGACCTCAGCGCGACAATAGGCGACAGGGTCGGCGGCGGCGTCAGGCAGGGTCATGGGGGTTGCGCACGAGGGTCAAAAGCCTAGTTTGGCGCTCCCTGATCACGGTTACACCGAAGGAGCAACACCTTGGCCGTCTTCCTGCCCGACCTTCCCTATGCGAAGAGCGCGCTCGCGCCGCATATCTCGGAAGAGACCTTCGACTATCACTATGCGAAGCACCACAAGGCCTATGTCGACAAGACGAACGAGCTGATCGCCGGCGGCAAGCTCGAAAACGCCTCGCTCGAGGACATCATCCGCGAATCCGAAGGCCAGAACCCGGCGCTGTTCAACAATTCGGCGCAGGTCTGGAACCATACGTTCTACTGGAAGTCGATGCGCCCGCAGGGCGGCGGCAAGCCGACAGGCGACATCGCCTCGATGATCGACAAGTCGTTCGGCTCCTACGAGGCGTTCGCGAAGGCGTTCGCCGACGCCGGGGCGACGCAATTCGGCTCGGGCTGGGCCTGGCTCGTCAAGGCCGGCGACAAGCTTGAGGTGCGCAAGACGTCGAACGCCGAAACACCGCTGACGAAAGGGGTCACGCCGCTTCTCACCATGGATGTGTGGGAGCACGCTTATTACATCGACTACCGGAACCAGCGGCCGAAATACATTTCGACCTTCCTCGACCACCTCATCAACTGGGACTTCGCCAATGCTAATCTGAAGTGAGGAATAGGTCGCGCAACCGGCCGGCGAAATTAACCATCATGGACTCGCCTTATTGATTTGTTGACTTGCGAAACCTGTTCCGACTAAAGTCTTCAGATCGCGCCGCGGCTCCCGCCCGGCGCGATCATCGTTTCAGGGCAGCGGAGATCCGCGGCGCCCCTTGTTTGGACAAGTCTGGCCTGTCGCCGGTCCGGCCCCCTTGCTGGCCGCGCGACGCGAATGCAGCGCCCGGGCGCCACGGCCCCTGACGGGTCGGATCCCGCACGGCCCTGCGGCCGGGGCTTGAAATTCTACGCAGGATTTCCGGGCCGGAAATACGCATTTTCGGGCTGGAGGCCGCGGAAAGGGCCGGCTTTCCAGGCCGCCGCGCGAAAAATTCTGCGCAGATTTCTTCAGGCCTTGGCGGCCTCGCCGACCTTCACCTTCGCCCAGTCGCGCTTGACGCCGGTGAGAAGGAGGAAGGGCGCGGCGACGAAGAGGGAGGAATAAGTGCCGATGAGAATGCCGAACATGATGGTGAAGCAGAACCCGCGCAGCACCTCGCCGCCGAAGGCGACCAGCGCGGCGAGCGCGAGGATCGTCGTGCCGCCGGTGACGACCGTGCGCGTCAGCGTCTCGTTGAGCGACAGGTCGATGAGCTCGGCAAGCGGCATCTTCTTATATTTGCGCAGGTTTTCGCGGATCCGATCATAGACGACGACGGTGTCATTCACCGAATAGCCGATGACGGTCAGTATCGCAGCGATGACATTCAGGTCGAAGCTGAACCGGAACAGCGCGATGAGCCCGATGGTGATCACCGTGTCATGAAGGACGCCGAGCACGGCGCCTGCGCCCCACTGCAACTGATAGCGAAACCAGATGTAGAGCATCATCCCGACTGACGAGAGCACAACCGCCCAGACGCCGCGCTGGACCAGTTCGCCGGAAACGGTCGGACTGACGACTTCACGGCGGTCGAAGACGACGTCGTCGCCAAGCGTTTGCCGCATCGCCTGCTCGATGCGGGCGACGACGACCTGCTGGGCGGCGTCGGGATCCTCGCCCGCCGCGGCGGCGACGATGCCGGTGACGATCTTCACCTTCTCCGGCGCGCCGAACTGCTGCACGCGCGATTCAACGCCGAGCGCCGCGACCGCGCTGCGGACGGCGCCGACATCGACCGGCTGCCGGTCGGTCAGCTCGAGCGTGATGCCGCCGCGGAAATCGACGCCGTAATTGAGGCCCGGCGCAATGAAGATTGCGAACAGCGAGGCCAGAAAGGCCGCGAGCGTGATGGCGAGCGCATGCCAGCGATATTTCGTGAACGGAATGCGCGTTTCGTCGGGGATCAGCTTCAGGAGTTTCATGGGCGGACCTTAAAGCGTGATCGTTTTCGGGCGCTTTGCGAGGAGGTAGCTGCCGGCGATCAGCCGCGTGATGACGATCGCCGAAAAGACCGACGTGACGACGCCGACCGCGAGCGTCAGCGCAAAGCCGCGCACGGGCCCCGCGCCGAGCATCAGCATGATCCAGGCGGCGAGCAGCGTCGTGATGTTCGAGTCGGCGATCGCGCTGAAGGCCTTTGAAAACCCGATCTCGGTGGCGGCGATCGGCGCCTTGCCGGCCGCGAGTTCTTCCCGGATGCGCTCGAAGATCAGCACGTTGGCGTCGACCGCCATGCCGATCGTGAGCACGATGCCGGCGATGCCGGGCAGCGTCAGCGTCGAGCCGAGGATCGACAGGACGCCGAAGATCAGGACGATGTTCGCAAGGAGCGCGATGTTTGCATAAAGGCCGAAGCGGCCATAGGTGAACAGCATGAAGAGGATGACAAGGGCGAGCGCGATGAAAGAGGCTTCAGCGCCGGCGCGAACGCTGTCCGCGCCGAGCCCCGGGCCCACCGTGCGCTGGTCGAGCGTCGTCAGCGGCGCGGGCAGCGCGCCCGAGCGGATCAGCGTCGCGATCCGTTGGGCCTCCTCCGGCGCGAAATTTCCGGTGATGCGCCCCGACCCGCCGGTGATCGGCGACTGGATGCGCGGGTAGGAAATGACCTCGCCGTCGAGCACGATGGCGAAGAGCTCCCCGACATGCTCGCGCGTGTAGTCGGCGAAGCGCCGGGCGCCGCGCTGGTCGAACGAGAAATTGATCTGGAAACCGCCGCCGTCGTCGTTCACGCCCGCGGACGCGCTTTCGACCATGTCGCCGGTGACTTCGGCTTCCTCGAACAGGACGAGCTGGCCGCCGCCTTCGGTGTTGGCGATCGGCGTCACCATCCGGCCCGGCGGCAATATGCCGAGCTGCGCGTCCGAGGGGCTCACCGAGGTGTCGACGCGGTGAAACGACAATTGCCCGGTTCGGTTGATGATCTGCTTCAGCGCCTCCGGGTCGTTGTCGCCTGGCGCCTGTACGACGATGCGGTCGGCGCCTTGCGCCTGGATCAGCACTTCCTTGTTGCCGGCGGGGTCGATCCGGCGGCGCACGACCTCGATCGAATCGGCCAGCGCTTCCTGTCCGTAGGCGCGCTTGGCCTCGGGGTGCATCGCGATGACGATGCGGTTTCCTTCGACCGTGACGTCATAGGGGCGCACGCCAGCGCCGATGAGGCTGCCGCCCCGGGTCAGGTCACGCACGCGCTTGGCGGCCTCCTCGACATCGGCGGCGTCACGCACGCGGACGGTGATCGAGTCGGCCGCCGCGTCGAGCGTCGGCAGCGCCTCGAGCGCGATGCGCGCGCGCGCGCCCTGCGGGCGCATCTGGCGCTGGATTTACTGACGAAGATTGGTGAGACGGTCGTCGATCACCTTTTCGACGTCGACGCCGAGAAGGAGGTAGGATCCGCCCTGGAGGTCGAGGCCGAGAGCGATGCGGCTCTTCGGCGCAAAGCCCGGCCAGCTCTGCACTTCCTCTTTGGGAAAGAAATTCGGGACCGCGAACAGGGCGGCGAGAACCACCGCCCCGATGATGAGAACCCTCTGCCAGAGCCGGTACTGGAGCATTGAAGCGTCGGCGGGGCGGCCTTCGGGGGCCGGTCCGCCCCTTTCCTACTGATCGTTGGCGGCGGGGGCGGGCTTGTTGCGGACATCCGCAAGGGTCGACTTTACGACCTTGACGACGACATTGTCGGCGAGCTCGACCATCACCTCATCGCCCTCGAGCACCTTGGTGACCTTGCCGATCATACCGCCGGAGGTGACGACGACGTCGCCCCGCTTCACGCTCGCGATCATATCCTGATGCTTTTTCCGCGCCTGGCTCTGCGGGCGGATGATGAGGAAATAAAAGAAGACGAAGACGAGAATGAACGGGATGAGCTGGAACAAGGGGTTGGGCGCGGCCGGCGCCGCCCCTTGCGCGAAAGCGGGCGAAATCAGCATGGGTCTTGCCGTCTCCTGTCGGGAAGCGACGTGGGAAATGCGCCGCGGCCCGAGGGGGCCCGTCCGCGCGGGTCGCGTCTATATAGCGATCCCGGTCGGAGGCGCAACGCAGGGGCGCGGACGCCAGCCGGGGGCCGGCCGCCTCAGGCGGCGTTTCGCGCCGCCTCCAGCGCCAGCAAGGCCCGCTTCCGGTTCGCCCCCCAGCGGTAATTGTGGATGACGCCCGAGGCAAGGATCACCCGATGGCAGGGGATGAGCAGCGAAATCATGTTCGCCCCGACCGCAGCGCCGACGGCGCGTCCCGCGCCCGGCGCCCCGATCGCCGCCGCGATGTCGCCATAGGTCGCGAGGCCCCCGCAGGGGATCGACAGGAGCGCCTGCCAGACTTTCAGCTGAAAATTCGTTCCCCGGACGAAAAGGCAGAGCGGTTTATCGAGCCGCTGGCCCGCCGCGAACGCGAAGGCCTGCGCCGCAATCGGTGCGATGAAAGAAGGGTCCTCAATAAAGTCCGCCGCCGACCAGTCCGCCTTCATCTCATCGAGGGACCGCTGAAGGCCCATCGGCTCGATGAACGACAGCCAGCAGATTCCCTTCGCCGTCGCGCCGATGAGCGTGCGCCCGAAGGGTCCGTCGACTTCAGCATGCCGGATCGTCTCGCCTGCGCCCTTCTTGCGGTAGGCGCCGGGCGTCATCGCCTCGGCTGCAAGGAAAAGGTCATGGAGCCGCGAGGGTCCCGAAAGCCCGGCGGCGAAGGCGGCGTCGAGGACGCTGGCGCCGTCGTCGAAGGCCCGCTTTGCTTCGCCGGCCGCCATCGCCTGCAGGAAGCGCTTGGGCGAAACGCCTGCTCCTTCCTTGAAGACGCGCTGGAAATGCTGCGGGGACAGGCCTGCGACCTTCGCCGTCTCGACGAGGCTCGGCTGGGCCTCCCAATTGGCGACGAGAAAGTCGATGGCGCGCGCCACCGGCTCATAGCCGTCGGGTCGCGGGAGGGCTCTTAAGGGGGCGGTCATCGGCGCGCTCATACCGCCCCTCTGGGCCCTTCCGCGAGGTTTTTCGACCCGGTTCTTGCGGCGCCTTTACCGGCCGTTAACCCTGCCAACCCGTTAATCGGGCGTCTTTGGAGGCCCGCCCATGGAAGATCTTCGGCACATCATCGCGCTCGGCTTTTCAGGCAGCGACGTCGCGCAGGCGCTCCTTATCACCTTCACGATCGCCATCGCGCTCAAGAAGCGCCGCTCGGCCTGGTTTCTCGGCGCCATCGCGCTCCTCATCGACCGGCTCGTCTTTCCGATAGGCGGCATGGCGATGGCGGGCGCCGACATTCACTCGATCTACGCCTCGATCGGCGCGATGGGCAAAACCTTCGTCGACGATCTCGGCCTCTACGCCGTGCGCTATGTCGGGCTCGTGATCCTCATCGCCGCCTTCACGGCGATGCGCATGGGGCTGCACGCGCGGCTGTCGCCGCCGAAGGAAGCGCACGCCTGACGCGGATCAGCGCGTCAGCTCGCCCGCGCGGCGGAACGCTGCGGCCGCCGCCTCCTTGATCAGCATACGGACATTTTTTCCGTCGCCGTCGAGAACGCTGAAGGCGGCCTCCGTCGTCCCGCCCGGCGAGGTGACGGCGCGGCGAAGCTCGCCGGCGCCGCGCTCATCAGCGGCGAGGACAGCGCCGGCGCCGATAAGCGTCTGGCGGGCGAGCGCGACGGCCGTCTCCGGCGGCAGGCCGAGGTCGCGCGCGGCCTCCTCAAGCGCCTCGGCGAGAAGGAAGAAATAAGCAGGCCCCGAACCCGAAATCGCCGTCACCGCGTCGATCGCCCCCTCGCTGTCGACGAAAACTATCTCGCCGACGGCGCCCATCAGCGCGGCCGCGACGCCCCGATCGGCGTCGGAAAGGCTCGCAGGCGCGAAGATCCCCGACGCGCCCGCGCCGACCATCGACGGCAGATTCGGCATCACCCTGACGATCCTCGATGTTCCGAGGACAGATGAAAGCGCCGCAAGGCTCCTGCCGGCGAGGATCGACACGACGAGCGCTTCCCGTGCGATCGGCGCATAGGGCGCAGCCTCGACGAGCGTTTGCGGCTTGACGGCGAGAACGAGGACGTCAAAGCGCGGTTCGGCCGGCGGATTGAGGGGGACGCCGGCCGCGCACGCAAGCGCCTCAAGGCTCGCTGAGGGGCGCGGCTCAAAGACGGCGGACGCAGCAAGGTCGACGGCGCCGGTCTCGATCCAGCCCTTGAGGAGCGCGCCGCCCATGGCGCCGGCGCCGACGAGCGCGACCTTCGGCTTTGCGGTCATCGGTCCACGTCCCTTGTCAGGCGGGGTAGGTCCGCCCCTTCCAGGCGCCGCCCTTGCCTGTTGCATGGTTGAGCGCCGACGAAATCGTCATCCCCGTATAGAGCGCGCCGGCGACCGGCAACAGGAATGCCATCGGCCAATTCCAGCCATAGAGCGCCAGCGTCGGGCGATAGGCGAGCGCCATCAGCGCCCACGCGCCCCAGGCCGCATATCCGGCGACATTATCGCGATGAACGCCGTAGCCGAGCGCGATCAACGGCGGGGCGAGATAAAGCAGCGCCATGCCGAGGACCGTTACGGCGAGCAGGATCCAGGAATGTCCGAGCTGCGTGAACGCCGTGCGCGCGACCATCGTCCAGATCGACGACAAAGATCGGTTGTCGCGCAGGCTGACCGCTTCCTCGTCCGCAAGCCCGAGCCAGATCGGGCCGCCGCTCTTCTTGACGACCGCGGCAAGCGCGCAATCATCGATGAGGTTTCCCCTGATCCCCGCAACGCCGCCGATCCTGTCGAGCGCGTCGCGCCGCACCAGCATGCAGCCGCCCGCCGCGGCCGCGACGGGGTCGCCGACGTCATTCACGCGTTGAAACGGATAGAGCTTCTGAAAGAAAAAGACGAAAGCGGGAATGAGCAGCGCGCCCCAGATCCCGCGCGAATCGAGCCGCGACATCAGCGATGTGAGCGCCAGTCCTTTCTGCTCGGCCTTGGCGACCAGCCTTGCAAGCGTCGTCGGCGCGAGTTCGATGTCGGCGTCGAGGAGAAGGACGTAGCGCGCATCGGGCGCGAATTCCCGCGCCGCTTGGAACCCGGCATTGACCGCCCAGAGCTTCCCAGACCAGCCGGCGGGTAACGGCGGCGCCGCGCGGACCGACATGCGGCCTGCCGCGCCCAAGCGTTCAGCGGCCTCGACCGCGCGCGCCGCGGTGCCGTCATCCGAGTGGTCGTCGACGAGGACGAGGCTCAGCGCGCCCTCATAATGCGACCCGAAAAGGCCCGCAATGACAGCGCCGATCGTCGCCGACTCGTTGCGCGCTGGAATGACCGCCGCCACCGCCGGCCATGCCTCCGGGGGCGGCATATCGGCAAGCCGCTCGAGCGGGCGAGAGAACGGCAGCCGGACCAAAGCGAGATAGCCCCAGGCAGCCAAGGCCAGCGCCGAAATTGCTTCAAGCATCATGATGTTAGCACCGCTTCCTGCAAATCCGCCTCCAGCGCCCGCCGGCTTCCCTTGCAGTCGCGCGAAAACCTCGTAAACCACGCCGCACAGCAGACGAAAGCGCCATGAACGGCACAGCCAATCTTGCGGGCGACGCGAACGCCGTCGAGACCCCTTCGGGCAAGGGCGCGGCCGACGAGAATTTTCCGGTCGGGTCGTTCCTTCTGCCGAAGGCGCTCCGGCCGCATGTCGCCGCCTTCTACGCCTTCGCCCGCGCGATCGACGACATCGCCGACGACCCTGCCCTGCCGGACCCGGAGAAGGTCCGCCGCCTCAAGGCCTTCGACGCCGCGCTGCGCGGCGAACCCGGCCATGGCGAGGCCTTCGCCAAGGCCCACGCGCTCCGTGAAAGCATGAAGGCGACCCATGTCCCGACCGTTCACGGTTCGGATCTCATCGCCGCCTTCATTCAGGACTGCGAGAAGAAACGCTATCATTCGTGGGAGGAACTTCTCGGCTATTGCGAGAAGTCGGCGAACCCGGTCGGCCGGTATCTGCTCGACCTTCATGGCGAGGCGCAAAGCGGCTACCGTTATTCCGACGCGCTCTGCACCGTCCTCCAGATCGTCAATCATCTTCAGGACATGAAGGACGACAAGCGAAATCTCGACCGCATCTATGTGATTGAACCTTGGCTCAGCGAGGCCGGCGGGGCGCTCGGCGATATCGACGCCGACGCAGAGTCGCCGGCGCTCCGCCGCACGATCAACCGCATGCTGGACGGCTGCGAGGCCTTGATGAAAGAGGCGCGCCGCCTGCCCTTCGCCTTGAGGAGCCGGCATCTCGCCATGGAATCGGCGGTGATCGTCCGTCTCGCCGAGCGCCTGATCGCGCTGCTGCGGTCCGGCGATCCGGTGGCGCGTCGCGTCGCCCTTTCCAAGCTCGATTTCGCGCGCGCCGGGATCGCCGGCGCGGTCGCCGGCTATTTCGCCGCCGGGAAAGGCGCCTGATGTCGAGCGCGCCCGCATTCGATGCGCGCGCGGCGGCGCGCGAGGCGACGGCGTCGGTGAGGAAATCCGGCACCTCCTTCGCCGCCGGCATGGCGATTTTGCCGCGCCCGCGCCGCGAGGCGATGCATGCGATCTACGCCTTCTGCCGCGCCGTCGACGACATCGCCGACGACGAGGCGCTGAGCGTTCAGGAAAAGCATGTGCGTCTCGCGGCTTGGCGGGAAGAAATCGACAAGCTCTATGCAGGCAGGCCGTCCTGGCCCGCCGCCGTCGCGCTCATCACGCCGTTGCGCGCCTACGATCTGCCGAAAGCCGAATTCCTGATGATGATCGAGGGCATGGAGATGGACGCGGGCGGCCCGATCGTCGCGCCGAGCCTTGAGCGGCTCTTCGCCTATACCCGCCGCGTCGCGGGGTCGGTCGGCCTTATTTCGATGCCGGTTTTCGGCGCGCCGAAGGGGCCGACCTCGGACCGCTTCGCGCTGGCGCTCGGCGACGCCCTGCAGCTGACGAACATTCTGCGCGATATCGCGGAAGATGCAGCGATCGGCCGGGTCTACCTCCCCGCTGAGCTTCTGGCCAAGCATGGCGCGCCGACGGATGCGGCCGGCGTCGCATCAATGCTGGCCGGGACGCTGGAGGAAAAGGCGCCGCTCTCCGCCGTGGCGCGTGATCTTGCCGGCATTGCGGCGCAGAAGTTCGCGCGCGCGCGCGAAGCGCTCGGCGAGCTCGACTGGCGCACGGTCCGGCCTGCCCTCTTGATGATGGGGGCCTATGAGGCCTATCTCAAAAAAATGACCGGGCGCGGCCTTGAGCGCATCGGCGATCCTGTCAGCATGTCCAGGATCGAAAAGATGTTGATCGCCCTTCGCTACGGCATCGCCCCGCCCTTGAAGATCGAACGCGAATGAGCGCGCCGCGCGTGCATATCGTCGGCGCGGGCCTCTCCGGCCTCGCCGCCGCCGTGCGCCTTGTCGAGGCAGGGGCGCGCGTGACCGTCATGGAATCCGCCGGCCACGCCGGCGGACGCTGCCGCACATTCTTTGACCGGACGCTCGGGCGCGACATCGACAATGGCAATCACCTCATCATGTCGGGGAACAGATCGGCGCTCGATTATCTCAAACGCATCGGGTCGACCGATGCGCTGACAGGCCCCGTCGAGGCCGCTT
Source organism: Parvularculaceae bacterium (assembly GCA_046296195.1). GTDB lineage: Bacteria > Pseudomonadota > Alphaproteobacteria > Caulobacterales > Parvularculaceae > Amphiplicatus. The sequence continues at coordinate 17,723 of JBKBLR010000003.1, forward strand.
ATCCTTTCGTCGACATCAAGACCGGCCGGCGCTGGCGCGTGCGCATTAATGACGGCTTGTTCCCGGCGTGGATCTTCGACGCGAATGCGCGCGTGCCGGAGACGGGCGTGATGAACTATCTGAAAGCCGCCGGCATCGCTTTTGCGCGCGCCGACCAGACCGTCGCCGACCTCGTCGACAAGGATGACCCGCTCTATTCGCGCTTCTGGGAGCCGCTGACGCTCGCCGTGCTCAACACGACGCCGGAACTTGGTCAGGCGCGGCTGCTTTGGGCCGTGATCCGCGAGACCTTTGCGCGCGGCGGCGGCGCCTCGCGGCCGCTTGCGGCCAAAGAGGGCCTCGGCCCGGCGTTCATCGATCCCGCCCTGAAATTTCTCACGGCGCGCGGCGCAGATCTTCGCTTCAATACGCGCGTGCGCGCCATCGAGTTCGCCGGCGAGCGCGCCGCCGGCCTCGATCTCGGCGAGGAGAAGATCACTTTCGGCGCCGATGACGGCGTCATCCTCGCCGTGCCGCCGTCGCGCCTCAAACAGCTCGTTCCGGAATTGGATCCGCCGGGAGATGACGCCTCGATCCTCAATGTTCACTACCGCACACGTCATCCGATTCCCGCCGGACCGCTCGGCGACGCGCCCTTCATCGGCATGCTGTCTTCCGACGCCCACTGGTGCTTTGTGCGCGGCGACGTCGTCAGCCTCACCGTGTCGGCGAGCCACGCGATCGGCATGGACGAGGTTCCGAACGAAAAGGCAGCGGCGGACATGTGGCGCGAAACGCAGATCGCTCTCGACATCGGGAACATGCCCTATGAGGCGGTTCGCGTCATTCGCGAAAGGCGGGCGACTCCGGACCAGTCGCCGGCCTCCGTCGCCAAGCGCCTGAAGCCGCTGACGCGCTGGCGAAATATCACGCTCGCCGGCGACCACACCGACACCGGCGTTCCCGCGACCATTGAAGGATCGATCAGGTCGGGCGATAGAGCCGCGGCGCTGACGCTTGAGAAAAGGAACGCCGCATGAGCGGTTTCGTCGCCGTCATCTGCGGTCTGAAATCGGAAGCCGCCGCCATCAAGGCGAGCCTGACGGCGGCGCGCATCGACCCCGCAAAGGCGAGACTCGCCGTTTCCGGCGCGAACGCCGGACGCGCGGAAGATTTGGCCGAAGACCTCATCAAGTCGGGCGCGCGCGCCGTCATCAGCGCCGGGTTTTGCGGCGGGCTCGACCCCGAACTCAAATCCGGCGAGCTCGTCATCGGCGAGCGCGTGGTGTCGGCCTCGGGCGATGTGCTGCTTGCCGACCGGACGCTTCTTGCCGCCGCGCCGCGCGGTCTCCGGCAGGTAGCCATTTTCGGGTCGGACGACATCATCGACAGCGCGGCCAAGAAGGCGCAGCTCTTCGGTCGCTACGCCTCGCAGACCGTCGACATGGAAAGCCATGGCGCTGCGCGCGCCGCGGCCCGCGCCAGCGCGCCGTTCATCGCCGTTCGCGCCGTCGCCGACGGGGCGGCTCGCGCCCTGCCGAAGGCCGCGCTCGGCGCAGTGACGCCGACAGGCGGCGTCAACGTCATGAGCGTTCTTTTCGAGTGCGTGAAATCGCCCCAGCAGTTCGAGGAGATCGCGATGCTGGGGCGCGAGTCCGGCGCGGCGACCGAGACGCTACGCCGCGATTTCGGCGACGTCTTTGGCGCCTTCCTTCTCGCGCTCGATCTTTGACATCTGCTCGGCGACGATCTTTTCATGCACGTTGATCGCAGGCCGGGCCTTTGAAAGATCGATCTCCGGCGCCATCGGCCCTTCGGTCGGAATGGCGAACATATTCTTCAGCTTGAAGACCTTGAACGGGTTCTTCACCGCGTCCATGGCCGCCGTCGGCTCATACCCGCAATGCGCCATGCAGTTCGAGCACTTCTCATATTTGCCGGTGCCGTAGCTGTCCCAGTCGGTCGTCTCCATCAGCTCCTTGAAGCTAGAGACATAGCCTTCGCCGAGGAGATAGCAGGGCTTCTGCCAGCCGAAGACGTTGCGGGTCGGCGAGCCCCATGGGGTGCACATGTATTCCTCATTCCCCGCGAGAAAGTTGAGGAACAGTGTCGAGTGCGAAAGATTCCATTCCCGCCCGCGCTCCTTGCCGATCCGGAATACGTCGCGGAAGAGGTTCTTCGTGCGCTCGCGCGAAAGGAAATGCTGCTGGTCTTCGGCGCGCTCATAGGCGTAGCCCGGCGAGATCGAGATATTGACGCCGAGGTCCGTGGCGAAATCGAGATAATCGGCGACCTGCTTCGCCGTCATATTGTTGAAGATCGTCGCATTGACGTTGACCTGGAAGCCCGCCTCTTGCGCGGCCTTGATCGCCTTCACTGCGATCTTGAAGGTCCCCTTCTGGTCGACGGCGCGGTCATGTTCCTCTTCAAGACCGTCGAGGTGGACCGAGAAGAACAGGAACGGCGATGGCTTGAAGAGATGCAGCTTTTTCTCGAGCAGAAGTGCATTGGTGCAGAGCGAGACGAATTTCTTGCGCGCGACGATGCCGGCGACGATCTCGCCTATGTCTTTGTGGATCAGCGGCTCGCCGCCGGGGATGGCGACCACCGGAGCGCCGCACTCGTCGACGGCCTGAAGACACTCCTCGACCGACAGCCGCTTGTTGAGGATCGGCGCCGGATAATCGATCTTGCCGCATCCGGGGCACGCCAGATTGCAGCGGAACAACGGTTCAAGGAACAGCACAAGCGGATAACGCTTTTTGCCCATCAATGTCTGCTTCAGCACATAGGCGCCGACACGAAACTGCTGGTGAAGCGAAACGGCCATCAGACATTACTCCGGATGAAATTCGATGCTCAGCTGACTTGGTTAGGCGGGTTCGACGGCCCAGGCGTCCATCGCGTCCTTGGGTCTCGGCACGTCGGCGAGTTCGGCAGGCAGCTTGAAATGCACGTTCTCGCGGACGCCGTCGAGCGTCTCGACGCTGACGTTCCGGATCGACCGGAGTTTGGCGATCGTCTCCTGGACCAGCGTTTCGGGAGCGGACGCTCCCGCCGTAACGCCGACGATCTTGACGCCCTCAAGCCAAGCGAGATCGAGCATGCCGGCGTCCTCGATAAGATAGGACGGAAGACCGAAATTCTCGCCGATTTCGCGCAGGCGATTGGAGTTCGAAGAATTGTGCGCGCCGACGACCAGCAAAAGATCGATCTGCTTGCAGAGCTCGATGACCGCAGTCTGACGGTTCTGCGTCGCGTAACAGATGTCGCGAGTGTCGGGGCCGATGATCGCAGGGAAGCGGGCCTTCAGCGCGGCGATGACGTCCTTGGTGTCGTTCACGGAAAGGGTCGTCTGCGTCACGAAAGCCACGCGCTCGGGATCGCGCACGGCAAGGGTCGCGACCTCATGCGGCTCTGAAATCACATGCACGGTGCCGGGGATCTGGCCGAGCGTGCCTTCAACTTCGGGATGGCCGAGATGGCCGATCAGAACGATGTCGTAGCCCTTCTCGGCGTAACGGCGGCCTTCCTTGTGGACCTTCGTCACCAGCGGGCATGTCGCATCGACGACGTCGAGATCACGCAGCTTGGCGCCGCTCTCGACCTTCTGCGAGACGCCGTGCGCTGAAAAGATCGTCACGGCGCCGGTCGGGACCTCGTCGACTTCCTCGACGAAAATCGCGCCACGATTTCTGAGCGTGTCGACAACGCGCTTGTTATGGACGATCTCGTGGCGGACATAGACCGGCGCGCCATATTTCTCGAGCGCCCGCTCGACAATGTCGATCGCCCGCTCAACCCCGGCGCAAAAGCCGCGCGGCTGGGCCAGAATGACTTTGAGGCCGGCTCGCGGCTCAGCCATGGCTGCGCTTCCTTCCATCAATCCTGTCCCCTGCCCCGCCATCGCACCGGCAAATCCCGGTCCGCTGCGCCCGCGGCGTTTATTCCATGCGATTCAGACTGCAGCAACCAAAGCCGCCGCCTGACGGATCAACAATTCTGACCCAATTCTAGTGACGCCTTTGCTGCAGTGCAATATGGCGAGAAGTGAGGTTTTTGGCGCGTTTGCGGGCGGGAGGTCGCCGGGCTAGCGTCGAAATCGTGCGGGGGCGGGGAGTCTCATGAACTGGTTTTCATTCTTTGGCGAGGGGCGCCGGGGCCGCGTTTTCTGGCCACGCAGCCGCATCGTGACGGCGCTGCGAAGCCGATACCAATCATTGGACGACCTCGGAGAGGAAGACGGCATCAGCCTTTATGGGGTCAGCGAGGGCGAGGTCCGCTTTGTGGTCGCGCTCATTTTGCTCGACGGTGCGAAAGACAAGGTGGCGGAGATCGGCTTCCTGGCGCGCTTCTCGGGCTTCACGCTCAGCAACGCCCAGCTCGATACGCTCAACCGCAATCTTCACATCAGCGTCGCCACTTTTCACAATGATGGAGATCTTTACCTGATCGGCGGCGTGACCGCAGCGGGCGCATTCAGTGACGGCGCGTTCCTGTTGGTCCTTGAAGCCTGGAAGCGCGACGTGCTCGTTGTTCTTCATGGGATTTCCTCAGCATCGTTCATCGATGCTTTCCCTTTCGTACGATCGGGGGCGGCGTTGCGGTTCGCCGCCAACAAATTCTCCACGGGCCCGGAGGCGATGTTTCAAGCTTTCGCCGGCGCTCACCGTCGTCATCGATGCCCAAACTGCGCCGGCCGCGGGAAAACGGGGTTTCCGGCGAGGACCTGCAGCCCCTGTTCCGGCGCGGGGTTCCTTGCCCTGCCGCCCGGTTGAGCGGATGGCCCGCCGACGCTAAGGAGCCTCGCCGCCGCGGGTGCAACGTTCATGACCGCCTTCGACTCCGCCATCAGGGAAACAGCAAGCCTTGTCGAGGCTGAGCTTGACCGCATGCTGCCGCGCCGACCAGGCCCGCTCGGGCGGGTTATCGATGCGATGCGCCACGGCGCCCTCGACGGCGGCAAGAGGCTGAGGCCGTTTTTGGTGATCGCCAGCGCCGACATGTTCAGCGCGCCAAGAGAGCGATCGCTCCGTGTCGGCTGCGCAGTAGAAATGATACACTGCTACAGCCTGATCCACGACGACCTGCCCGCGATGGACGACAGCGATCTGCGTCGCGGGCGGCCGTCCGTTCATAAGGCCTTTGACGACGCCACCGCCATTCTCGCCGGCGACGCTCTTCTAACGCAGGCTTTCGAAATTCTCGCCGAGCCGGCGACGCATCCTGACGGCGCCGTTCGCAGCCGCCTCGCCCTTGAGCTCGCGAAGGCGTCAGGCCGCGACGGCATGGTCGGCGGCCAGATGATCGACATTTACGCCGAGCAGAAGACGTTCGACCTCGCCGGCATCGAAGAACTGCAGCGGCTCAAAACTGGCGCGATCATCAGATTTTCCGCGATGGCCGGCGGAATCGTCGCTGGCGCAACCGATCCGGAAATCGAGGCGCTCCGTCTTTACGCAGAGGATCTCGGGCTCGCCTTTCAGATCGTCGACGACCTTCTTGACGCGTTCGGCGACGCCGAGGCGCTCGGCAAACCCGTCGGGCAAGACGCCGACATGGACAAGGCGACCTTCGTCAAGCTCCTCGGCGCGGAAGGCGCGCGGAATCAGGCGCGCACTCTTGTTGCGCGGGCCAAATCTCATCTTGAGCGGTTCGGCGCACGCGCCGAGGCGCTTCGGGGCGCGGCGGACTTCGTCTTCGCCCGAAAGAATTAGAATTCCACAAAGCCCCGCGCGCGCAGCCATTCGAGCGCGGCGCCAAGCGCTCTTTCAAAGGGCTCGGACCTCCAGCCGAGGTCACGCTCCGCTTTGGCGCTGGAAAAGGCGACGCGCCTGCCGGCGAGCCGGACGCCGGTCAGCGGCGCCCGGGGCGCCTTGCCCGTGAAGGGGGCGACGAACTTCGTGTCCAGAACCCCCGCGGCGAGCGCGGCGGCGTAGGGCAATACGGCGCGCGGCATGGACCGGCCGGTTTGTTTCTCAATCTCCGTCAACAGCCGCGCCATCGAGACATTATCGCCGCCCAGAATGTAACGTTCCCCTCGCCTGCCGCGCTCAGCGGCGGCGATCAACCCCTCTGCAAGGCTGCTGACGCTGACAAAGTTCAGCATGCAGTCGATCGTCGCCGGGATACGGCCGTTGACGAGATCGACGATCATTTGCGTCGGAGGCGTCAGGTTTTCGTCCCCCGGCCCAAGCGGCTCGGTCGGAATGGCGATGACCGCGTCGAGGCCCGAAGCGACAGCCGCATTGACAGCTTTCTCGGCGAGAAGCTTCGATCGCGGGTACCGGCCCAGCATGTCGCCTTCGCCAAGCTCGATGCTTTCGTCGGCGTAAGAGGCTCCGACGGGCGTTCGTCTCCCAACAAGCGTCGTCAGGCTTGAGCAATGGACGAGCCTCCCGACGCCCGCCGCCGACGCCGCCTCGAGGACGTTTCGGGTTCCTTGGTGATTGATCCTTTCAAATCGATCGCCGTCGCGCGCCCAAAGCTGCGCATCCCCGGCGAGATGATACACGACATCGACGCCCTCCATCGCCGCCTTCAGCGCCGCCAAATCCTCAACCGATCCGATCGACGTTTCGGCGCCGTCAAGCGGCTTCAAGTCGAACACCCGCACGCCTGCGCCGCGCGCGAGCAAGGCGGCGACAAGGCGCCGCCCGACGAAGCCGGCCCCGCCCGTCACCAAAGACAGCGTCACGACGCGCTCCGGCAGATCACGAGCCCGGGATCGACAACCGATCCGAGGATCAAAATGTCATCGGCGACGACCGCGACGGTGGCGGCGGCAATAAGGGTGCCATTCGGATCATCGAACAACAGGCGGCGCCCGCCCGTCGCCGGATCGATCTCGATGACGCGACTGGGGCTGCGGCCGGCGCCGAGGCGGCGCTGCAGTCCGATCGCGAGAAGCGAAGGATGCGCCGCCGCAATGATGCGCCCATCGCCGGAAAAAGTGAGATTATCCGGAGCAGCGCCCAGTCTTGTCGCGACTTCCACCCTCGGCGGGCTCGATGTCATGCCGATCGAATAAAGCGCGCGTTCGCGCGTTCCCGCGACGAATATGACATCGCCTGATAGCGCCACGACGCCGTTTGCAAAATTCAAGTTGCGGGCGATGATCTCGCCATTTTCATCGACGAGTCGCGCCCCCTTCCAGCCGAAAAGATCCTCAGCGCCGCCCCGCCATCCGCAACGGGCGTGATCGAGCGTGATAAAGGTGCGCTCACCAAGAGCCGCGATATCATTTGCCGCGCAATGGACCTCGGCCGCCTTTTTCACGTCGCCTGAAGGGGAAAGGGTCACAATCTGCGGCGCAAGACGCCATCGGCTCCCGTCTTTCACATAGCGCCGGTTGATGAAAAACAAATCTCCGCTCGCTTGATCATAAGAAATGCCATGCGGCCTCAGCCCGCCGGCGACCTGATTTCGATCGACCAGAGGATGAGCCGCGACGGATGGCGCCGGCGTCGCGAGATCAGCGATCTTGACCGCGTATAAGCCGCCTTCTGGAACTTCATCTGCGCCGTCGTGGACGGCCTTCTCCGCCGCCCGGCGGTCATAGGCGGACACGAGCAGTCGCCCGCCGATGCGATCGATATCAAGATCTTCCGCGCCGACGACTGCAGATCCTGCCGAACTGTCGATCAGCGCGACCCGCTCGCACTGGTCCAGCAGAAATGCCGGCGTCTGGACGCCGGCGCGGTCACAGCCGGCGAGGAGCGCCGCCGACGCAAGCAGGACAGGCGCTCGCAGCAGCATGATCACGCCGCAAGACCCGGGCGTCGATACCGCCCCTGCTCGATGAACCGTCCAAGTCGGGCCTCAACCTTTCTTGCGTCTTCCGGCGAATAGTCGAACCGGTTCTTCTCAAACTTCCTCACTGACGCAAGATAAGCCTCAAACGCAGGTCTGGCGGCGTCGAAACCTGGAAGCTCGAGCGACTTATAGATTCGATCGAGCGCCGACAGTCCGTCGCTGTCCAATTCTTCATATCGCAGGTCGATATAATCAGGCGGGGCCAGGTCTTTTGAGTCCGCGGCGAGGGCGTCCATCATCCGTTCATAAACGGAGAAAACGGTCTCATCGATATCGACATGAGCATATGACTGCAGCGCGAACTCTGCAAACAACTTCCTGTAAAAATTCCGCATCGACTGAAAAACGTCATAAGGATTGCGAGAGATGTGGACGAACTTGGCTCTCGGAAAGATTTCATGCAGCATTGCAAGGCGCGCGGTGTAGACAGGGTTCTTGATGAGCAGTCGACGACCGCCATGCAGTTTTGAGAGCTTGCGCAGCAAGTAGACAAAGCGCGCGCGCCAGAGGTCGATTTCGGCGGGCGTGCAACCGTCAAAAAAAACGCCGCGCTTCAGGAACTCGTCAAACGCCGCTGGAAAATAAATGCCATGATAGAAGGAAACATCCGTCATGTTGGCGAGCGCGATTTCGTCCTCCTGGGGGCTGTCGGGCGTCACCGGGATATTGTCGATATAACGATGCTCCGGCAGCGCACGCTCCAGCAGCGGCCGGAAAATCTTTCCGATCCCGAACATGTCCCAGGGAAGACCGGTCGCCAGAGGCGGCACGAAACTCCAGCGTCCGCTCTTACACATTACGTTGTAAAGATGCGTGGTCCCTGACCGCCAGTGCCCAAGGATGAAAACCGGCGGCTCCAGTTCGGCGACCGCCGGCAGACTCTTCTCAATGAGCAGCTTCTCCGCCAGGGAGAACGGGGACCGCCCGATGACCGCCCCCAGGATTGCGGCGGTCGCGAGCGGGCTCCCCGGCAATCCAGCGCGCGCCATCACCGACGCGAGCGTCCCGAGATCCGCTCCGCTCAACGGATGGGCCATGACAACTCTTCCAATTGTTGAACCTTGCTCGCGATGGCCTTTAACAAAGCATTAACCATCTGGAAAGACGGCCTTTGCGAGGGTGCAAAAACGATGAATTTTAACCCTAAGGTTAATGAGTAGGCTGCAACAGTCGCCGAGCGGCCTTTGACGATAGGATCACGTTGCGGAGCCCGGCCATTGTCGAGAGTGCTCACGTTCTTCAGTCTGGCCGCGCTATCCATGGCGGGCGCCGCGCGCGCTTCGGATTACACAGTGCGTTACGAGGGCGCGCCCGCGGAGATCGCCGGCAAGCTTGAAAAGATCACCAGTCTGTCTCTGGCGCGCCGGCCGATTCCGACGATCGCCGGCATCCGGCAGGCCGCATCTTCCGACGTCGCAATCATTCACCGCGCGCTGGTCGCAGCGGGCTACTTCAATCCGGAAGTGAGCTTCAAAATCAACCCCGCTTCCGGGTCGAATCCGCCTTCCGTGATCTTCAAGATTGAAGCCGGTGCTTCGTTCAGGATCGAGCGGCATATCATTCAGTATGTCGATTATCGGGCCGACCTGCGTCCTTCAACCTTCGACGAAGCCGGCATCAAGGTCACAAATGACGCCTCCGGCGCCTCGCTTGAGCATAATCAGAAGAAGCTGCTTGATCATCTGCTGAGCATGGGATTCCCGCGAGCCCGGATTATTTCCCGACGCGCCGAAGCGCGCCTGTCAGAGGGCGTCGCTGACGCTGTGTATGAGTTTGAGACCGGGCCGCGGGCGACGTTCAATGGGATTCAAGTCGCCGGCGCCAGAAGGACAAAGCCGTCCTTCATCGAACGCATGAAAACGTGGGAGGACGGGACCGTCTTCAACCGTGAAGACCTGATCGATTTTCGAGACGACCTGTCCAAGACAGGCCTCTTCACATCCGTTGGCGTCGAGGCGGGGGAAATCGCTTCCGACGGCGGCGCCCCGGTTCTGGTGACGGTGGAGGAGCGCAAGAGCCGCACTGTCGGCGTCGGCGCCTCCTATTCGACCTCAGAGGGCCCCGGCGGACGGCTATTTCTTGAGTATCGCAACTTTGCAGGCCGCGGCGAATGGGCTCGCGCAAAGATCGAAGCGACGCAAGTTAGGCAGGCTTTCGATCTTGAAGCGAACAAACCGCTCCCGCGTTTCCCCGGTTCTGCCTTTTCCAATTTTTCCTTTGTCAACGACACGACGGACGCCTTCAATGCGCGGTCGCTCGAGATCAGCGGCGGTCTCGCCAAATGCTGGCTGGAGGATCGGCTGGAAACGCGCGCAGGCCTTGCGCTCGAGACCTCAAGCGTCGAAAGCCGCCTTCGAAGCGTTCCTGTTGTCGCGGAGGAGCGAACATATTTTGTTTCCGCCCCTCTATCAGCGACGTGGAACACGGAAGACGATCCCCTGGCGCTGACGTCGGGTTCGCGCGCCTCGTTCTTTCTAATTCCTTATGTCGGAAGCGATCAATTCACACGCATGGAACTGATCGCCCGGACCAGGCGTCAGTTCGGCGAGGCGGACCGGTTCACCTTTGCGGGACGCATCAGGATCGCCGCGACCGCCGGTTCGGGCCTCAACGCGCTGCCCGTCAACAAGCGCGTTTATTCCGGCGGCGGCTCCTCCGTCCGCGGTTATGATTTTCAGGCCGTCGGACCGCTGGACGTCGATGGCGTTCCTATCGGCGGGCGCTCGGCCGTTGAAGCGGCCCTGGAAGCGCGCGCCAAGATTATCGGCCCCTTTCAGATCGCCGCCTTTGCAGACGCTGGCGCCGTGTATTCCGAAAGTTTCCCCGATTTCGCCGGGGATTATCTCGTCGGCGCCGGCGGCGGGCTGCGATACCTTTCAGCGATCGGACCTATCCGTCTCGATGCGGCCTTTCCGCTTGAGCGGCGTCCGACCGATCCAGGATTTCAGTTCTACATTTCGTTGGGCCAACCGTTCTGATGCGGCGCACGGTTGCAATCGCGGTTTCGATCATGGCGGGGCTCGCAATGCTCGGCGTCGCCTTCTTTCTGTCCCCCGCCGCCAGGCGGGTTGTTGGGGATTTCACCGAACACGAACTTGCTGAGGCGCTCGGCGGATCGGTTGAGATCGGTTCCGTCACCGGGTCGCTGTTCCATGAGTTCCAGCTCCGGGATATCCGGCTACGCGACGCGGCGACCGAGTGGGGCAGAATCGACCATGTCGAGCTTCGCTGGTCGCCCGGCGGCCTCGCGCGCGGCAAGATCGAAATCGAATCGATCATCGTCGAGAACACACGCATCATTGCGACGCCTCCGAAACGAGAGCGGCGGCGGCCCTTTAAAGGCCTTGAACTGCCGGACAGCCTTCCCGCGCTGTCGATCGGCGGCATCGAAATCCGTAATCTCGTCATAGGCGAAACGATCGTCGCGAAGCCGATCAGGCTTGACGGCGCCGGTCGCATCGATATGGGCGGGCGGCGCCTTCTGATCGAAACGGCGATCCGAAGCGAAGATAACCTAGATGACGTCAGCATTAGGATCGACAGAGATCCGGTCGGCCGCCGGCTCATCGTTGATGCGCGGATCACGTCAGACAGGGCTGGCGCGCTGGCGACCCTTTTCCGAGCCGACGGACCCATCGACCTCAGCGCCGCTGGCGAAGGAAGTTCCGAAGATTACAGGCTCGCCTTCCAATGCGCGTGCGGCGACGCCGGTGCGATCGACGGCGCTGTCAGCGGCGATCTCACCACGCTGGAGACTATCGGCTTTTCGTTGAAGGCGCACCCGGGCGCGCGTTTCGATCGATGGCGGCGCGAAACGGGAGACAGCATCGCCGCCGAAGGCATTCTCCAGCTGGCGGCGCGGGGCGGACGGCTCGACCCGTTTACCGTGCGGGCCGCATCCGGCGCGGTTTCAGCAACGCTTGATTGGCGAAATTCGTTTGCGGCGCTGGAGAAGGCGACCTTAGTTCTTCATGCAAACTTCGCCGAAGGCTGGCGCCCTGATCTGCAGCGCGCCGTCGGCGACAAAATAGATGGCGAGATTCAACTCGCACAGGGGAAGGGCGGGTATCAGCTCGACGTTCGGGCAAGGTCTCCTTTGCTGGCTCTGGAAACGCTGCAAGCCAGAACTGACTTGCGCTCCTTCTTCGAGGGCAAGGTAACGCTCTCGGCGTCGGAGAACGGCGGTATGACCGCCGCTCTTGGATCATCGCTGAACGCGCAAGGCTTCGCCAAGGTTGACATCGGGAATTCGCTTTCAATTGACAAGATTGACGTCCGAAGCGCCAGCGGCGCGCGACTCGCCGGAACCCTCGCCTATGATCTCGCTCAAGCGCGCGCGAAAGCGTCAGGGGCTTTGACATTGCCGGAATCCGCGGTCGCCGCCGTGCTGCCGGCGGTTCGCGCTCGTGGTAATTTCGTGACCGACTTTGGCCTCGATATAACCTCCGACAAATTCACGGTCCGCCTGACGGCGACGACGCCGGCGCTAACGGTCAATAATGCGCTCTTTCCTCCCGCGCGCGTCGCGGTTTCAGCGGCTGGCTCGCCCTTCTCACCGCAAGGTCAGTTGTCTGTTCGGGCGTTGGATGAATCAAGGCGAATAGGCGCAAACTTTGCGCTCTCGGAAGCAGGCCTTTGGCGGATCCGCGATCTCGACTATCGCGGCGACGGCTTTCTCCTCAGCGGCGCCCTGGCGTTCAACCTTGAGGCGCGCGAGGCCGAACTCGATATCGCCTATCGGGGCGCGCGGAACGCCGAGCCCTGGCCGGGCGTCCGCCTTGAAGGTGAAGCCAGCGCGACTGGCGCGCTGCGCAGGGAGCGGTCGAACAACCTTCTGGCATTCAGCGTCGCGTCTGTGCATTCGTCCTCCTTTTCGGCGGAGGATTTCTATTTCGAAGTCCGGGGCGGATATCAGAATCCTTCATTCGCAATCAAATCCGGTTCGATCGAGATCAATGATCGGTTTCACTTCAAGGATCTGCATCTCGCCGGGACGACCGGCGATCTGTCCAATCCCTCCTTTTCAATCCTCTCCGCGGCTGCGGATCTGAACGGCAGTCCCGTAAGCGCGCTTCGCCCGGCTTTTCTGGACCTCGGCGATGGATTGCGGCTTCGCAATCTGAAGCTGTCGATAGGAGACAAAGGAATCGCCGAGCTTGAAGGAGAGTTCAGCGCCTCGCGCTGGCGGGCCGTCGCCAATCTCGATCATATTCAGTCTCAGAACGGCGTTTCCTCGATTAGCGCGTCCCTAGATCTCGATACTGATCGCACTCAGGTCGCCGCTGGACGGCTTGAGATCGCCTCGACGCTGACGAACGCCGAAACGATCAAACTGCCGGGCGAAATCAGCTGGGATGGACGTCGTCTTCGGGTCAGGGCCGACGGCGCCGGCGGCCTTCTGCAGGCTGACCTGTCGATCCCAATGCGCTTGAAGCGCGCGGAACGCCTCGGCGTTGATTTTCGGGGCCCGCTCGGCGGAGCCGCCCGATACCAGGGCCGCGCGGAGTCATTGTCCCTTTTTCTGCCGCCCGCGCTTCAATCCGTCGAGGGGTCGGTCGAATTCTTTGGTTCGCTGGGCGGCACATCGGAAAACCCCCGAATTGACGGCGTGCTTAAGCTTATCGACGGCTCCTACACCGACCTCACTTCGGGTCTCAGCATCATCGATATCGACCTCAAGGCCGCGGCGGCGGCCGACTCCGCAACGTCGCGCGTCGAATTCTCCGCAACCGCGACCGGGGCCGGACAGGCCGGCAAATCGATCTCGGCGACGGGCGGATTGGAATTTCGTGATGGTCTGGAGTTGACGATCGAGCTTACCCTCGATCGTGCGCAGTTTGCAGCCGGCCCGGTGAAACGGGCCGACGCATCCGGCAAGATCGAAGTCAACGGAAAACCAGAAGACCTGCGCGTCAAAGGCGATGTCGAGGTCCATGCGCTGGTCGCCGAGCTGTTTACGCCGCCTGATATCGGTCTCGTTGACATAGACGTCGTTGCAGTCAACGGCGACGCGCGCAATGACGGCGGCGCTGCGGAAAACTCCTCTGCCTCCTCATCGAGTCCGTCCATTCGCTATGACATTAGCGTCGTGGCTGACGACAATGTTGCGATCCGCGGGCGCGGGCTCAACAGCGAATGGCGCGCCGACGTCAAGATGGTCGGCGGCGACGCCCGTCCGCTGATCATCGGCGCGCTCAATCTGCGTCGGGGGGAGCTGGAATTTGCGGGCGACCGATTCAATCTGACACGCGGCCTCATCGGCTTCGATATGCTGGCGCCGAATGATCCCATCATCGAACTTCGCGCGGAACGGGAAACCCGCGAAGGGGTGACTGTCGCCGTCGTCGTTGAGGGAAGAAGTTCGGCGATGAAAGTCTCGCTTGAATCGACCCCGGCGAAGCCTATGGAAGACATCATGGCGCTCGTTCTCTTCAAAAAGCCCGCAACTGAACTGACCGCTTTTGAGTCCCTGCAGGTGGCCGATGCGCTGACGCAGCTTGGCGGCGTCGGGGTTTTCGGCGGCAAGAGCGTCGCAGGAGCCGTACGCGACACGCTTGGACTCGATCTCCTTAATCTCCAGCTTGATGAAGATGATACGTCGTCGTCATTGCTGACGGTGGGGAAGTATGTCGCCGACGGCTTGTTCGTGTCGGTCTCGCAGAATGCGCGTGGAGAGAACGGGTCGCTGCGCATCGAATACGAGATCGGTCGTTCGTTCTCGCTGGAGACAGAGCTTCGTCAGGACGGCGACCAGACGATGTCCGCGAACTGGAAAAAGGACTTCTGATCGACCTTGGTTGATTTACGCGCTGAACTTTTTTCGAAGCACGGCGATCGCCGCCGTGATCGCTTCTTTTCGTTGCGCGAGTTCGTCTATTCTGCAGCGCCGTCGAAGGCGCTCAGTAAGGAGGCTCGCCCGTAGCTCCAACAGCGCCGAAATGTGCTGCATGGAAGCCCGGCGGCGGCAGTCCGATTGAGTAGAATCCGCATCCCACCTGGCGCGATGAAGGGCGAGGTCGGCGTCGATCGCCTCAAGGCGTTCGGCCGCCAATTTCTCTTCGAGACACGCCTGATTCAAATGAAGAACCAGCTTCGAGAGCGTGTTGTCGGCGTGAGAGGTCGTGGTCTTGTCCATAGGGTCAACCAAACCGGCAGGCGAAGACCGCTTCTGCCTACATCCAATATGCCCGCTAGGGTTGAAATGAATTTTAAACACCACCCGGAAATTTGATCGGATCGAGGGCGAGAAATCAAAAGCGCGACCAAGGGTCGGCGGATTGGTAGCCGGGGGCAGAATTGAACTGCCGACCTCAGGGTTATGAATCCTGCGCTCTCACCAACTGAGCTACCCGGCCGCGGAAAACACGGCGCTATACCGGGGCGGAACGACCGGGGCAAGGCCGAACCGGCCATGCCCGGGCGATCCCGGCGATGCTGTCGGCGATGGCGAGACTGGCGGCAAGGCCCGGCGATTCAATCGCGTAAGGCCCGACCCAGCCGGCAGCATGGCGACGATCCGCTTCTCGCAGCGAAGACGGCCGACGGCGCGATCACCGCAGTCGGCGCTGGGCTTCACCTTTCCCTCGACGCAAAGCCGGGCGCGCAGGCCCCCGGGCCCGAAATAGATGCCGGCGTGAATGACCTCTGAAGTGCGCGAAGAGGGTTGCGCGCCGGACGACGCATTGCGTTCGAGAACGACGACCTCACGGCCCTGAAGCGCGAGCGCGCGGGCGACGGCGAGACCGACGACGCCCGCGCCGATGACGACCGCATCGACGGCTTGCCCCATTTAATCCGTCGTCGCGACCCATTTTGGATCGTCTTGCACTTCGCGCTCGAATTTCAGGAACTCGTAATAGCCGCAACGCGACTGCGTCGGAAAATCGCGGCAGATCTGCGGACGCGACTCATAGACCGTACACTGACGTTTTTTCTGGTCGAGAAACATGCAAGCCGTGCCGAAGTGCTCGTCTTCTGCGTGCTTCAGGACGCGCGGATTTTCCTTGTCGCCGCGCTTGGTGAATTTGCGCGCCGCCTGCGCCTCCGTCAGGTCGAAATGCCGGGCGAGCCTTTTCACGTCGCGCTTGTTCACCGGAATGTGCGTGTAGGTGCAGCAATAGGCGACGCATTTGAGACAGTTGTAGTGCTTTTTCGGCATGAGGGGTTCCAATGGAAAGCAGGGCCCGAGCGATGTGACGAATGTCGGCTCCTTGCGCAACCGTCTCCCGTCATTCCGTCGCGGTCGCGGCGATCCAGCCGCCGCCGAGAACCCGGTCATGGCCGTCCTCCGGCGAGTAGAAGACGCAGGCCTGCCCCGGCGCGACGCCTTCCTCGGCCGCATCAAGAATGACGGCCGGCGCCCCGTCGAAGGCGAGCCGCGCCGGCGCCGGCGGACGTGTCGAGCGCACCTTGACCGCCACAGGAACGCCGGCTTTCGCGGCGTCGTCGAATGTGCCGTCGCCGAGCCAGCTCGTTTCCTTCAGGCGGATCGTCTTGACCATCAGCGCCTCGCGCGGCCCGACGATGACGCGGCGCTTCGCGGCGTCAAGGCGCACGACGAACAGGGGTTCACCCGTTGCAAGTCCAAGCCCCCGGCGCTGGCCGACCGTATAGTGGATGACGCCCTGATGCCTCCCCATCAGGGTTCCATCGATATGGACAATGTCGCCCGGCTCGGCCGCGCCCGGCCGCAGGCGCTCGACGACGGCCGCGTATTTGCCTTCCGGAACGAAGCAAATGTCCTGGCTGTCGGGCTTTGCGGCCACCGGCAGGTCGAGCGCGGCGGCGATGCGGCGCACCTCGTCCTTCGGCAGGTCGCCGAGCGGGAAACGCAGATAGTCGAGCTGCGCGCGCGTCGTTGAAAACAGAAAATAGCTCTGGTCGCGATTGGGATCGCGCGCACGCCGCAGCTCCGGTCCGGCCGGGCCGACGACGCGCCGGATGTAATGCCCGGTCGCCATCGCGGCGCCGCCGAGGTCGCGCGCCACCGCGAGGAGGTCGCGGAACTTCACGCGCTCATTGCAGCGCACGCAAGGAATGGGTGTCGCGCCCGCCAGATAGGTGTCGGCGAAATCTTCCATCACGCTCGCCGAAAAGCGGTCTTCATAATCGAGCACATAATGGGGAATCCCGAGGCGGTCGGCGACCGCGCGCGCATCCTTGATGTCCTGCCCGGCGCAGCACGCGCCCTTGCGCTGGATGGCCGCGCCGTGATCGTAGAGCTGCAAGGTCACCCCGACCACGTCATAGCCGGCGTGTTTGACGAGCGCCGCGGTCACGGAGGAGTCGACGCCTCCCGACATGGCGACGATGACGCGCGCGCCGGCGGGCGCGCCAAGATCGAGTCGTGGCGCGTCTAGACCGAGGGATGAGAGCGTCGTGGTCGTCATGGCGCGCGCACCATAGGGATGCGGGCGCGCCATTTCCAGCGGCCGCAAGCCTGCCTCGCGCCCCAAAGGGACGCCTTTTCAAGCCGGCTCGTCACGGTCGCTCTAGAGGAAGTTCAGCAGCGACAGATCGCGCGACTGGGCGAGGGCTTGCGCGGCCGCCTCGATGGCGAGCCGGTCCTGGTTGAGCCGGGCGACGACTTCCGCAAGATCGACATCCTCAATCTCGGAGGCGACGATCTCGGCGAGATTGCGCCGCTGCACATTGCGGTCGACGGCGGCGGCGACCTGGCGCTGGGCGACGCCGTTTGCGCCCTGATGCTCGATGAGCGCAGCCGAAAGAGCGTCGAACTCGGCGACCTTGCCGACGAGGAAGGCGGCCTGCGCCGCCGTCAGCTGGCCGGAAAAGGGCCCGAGCGTTCCTGGCGCATCCGCAAGCTCCTTGAGCCTTGCGAGGATTCCGCCGGCGATCTCGTTCGCCGTGGCGCCACCGTCGACCGTCGTTCCCTCCTCGACCGGCAGGCGCGTGCGCGCCGCCGCTGTGAAAAGATCGTCCGTGTTCGCCGCCGCCGCGAGATCGTCAATCGTGCGCGCATCGACGGGCGGCGCGGCGCCGTCCGTTCCGCCGAAGACATAGACGCCGCTGGTTTCGGTGTTGAGCGCGGACAGGATCCGTTGCGCCTCGGTCGCCAGCTCGACGAAGACGAGGTCGGCCGAGCCCGTGGACAGCGCGGTGACGAACCGGCTGCGCAGGCGCGCGAGGCTGTCGCCGATGGCGTCAAGCCCCGCCGCCTGGACTTCGAGGCGCGAGGCGGCGACGCCCGCCGCCTTCTCATAAGCGGTCGCGCGATTGACGACGCCTTCGGCGCTGAGAAGCTGCTCGGTGCGGACGCCGACGCCGCTGTAGCGGTCGGAAACCTTGCCGCTCGCGAGCTGAATCTGGCGGCTTTGCGCCGCGCTCTGGGCGCGCTGGAAGCTTGAAAGAAGGATCTGCTGGAAGCCAAGATCGGAAATGCGGGTCATTGGGGGGCCCCTCAGACGATTTGCAGGAGCGAACGCCAGAGTTCGTCGACCGCGGCGATCACCCGCGCATTCGCCGAATAGGCGCGCTGATAGAGAATGAGGTTTGAAAGCTCCTCGTCGAGATTGACGCCGGCGGAGGCCGCCGCGCGCGCCGAAAGCTCGGCGGACAGCAGGCGATCGGTCTCCGCCGCCCGCCCGGCATTGAGGGCGCGCGCGCCGATTTCGGCGACGGCGGCGTTCGCCGCGCGCGCCTCGCCTGTCGCGGCGACGTCAGCAAGCAGGATCGCGCCGGCGCCGTCATTGAGGCCGCCCGGCGCGCCCGACGCCGGCCGCGCGATCGCAAAGCTCGCCGGATCGGCGAGCAGCGCCGCGTTGACCGAGAAGACGCCCGACGTCTCGACGATCAGCGGCGCGCCTGCCGGAACCGTCGCGCCGACGCCGACATTGCCGGCGTAGACGGCGTTGAGGCGGTCCGCGACGCCGCGCGCCGTCGTCTCGATGAGGGTCGCAAGGCGTGGCAGCTCGACATTGAGAAGCGCGACATGGCCGCCGATCGACCCGCCAGCGAGCCCGGCGGTGACATCCGTTCCGCCGACCGTCACCGCCGCTGGCGGGCCCACGGCGATCTCGACCACGTTGAAGACGGCCGAATTCACGAGGGCCGCGCCCGATGTCAGCGCCACGGACACGCGGCCGTCATCGCCGCGCGCAACCGAGACCGGCAGCAGGGAGGATAGTTCCGTCAGCCGCTGGTCGATGAGATCCGCGGCGCCGGCGCTGCGCGAGACCGTCTGGTTGAGGCGATAGATGTCTTCAAGCAGGGCGTTGGCGCGCGTTGCATCCGTGGCAAGGCGTCCCTCGGCGGCCGTCGCTTCCGCCGCGACAGCAGCGCCGGTGCGCGCGAAGGCGTCGAAGGCTTCCTGAAGCGCGGCGAGCGCATCCGCCTTGGCGACCGTCGAGGACGGATTGGCGCCGAGCGCTGTCAGCTTTGCGAAAGCCTCATCGAGCCGGTGGGCGAAGGAAATGTTGTCGCCCGGCGCGCCGAGCGAGGCTTCGATGGCGAAGAGCGCATCGGCGATCGCCTTGGTGCGCGCAGCGCCCGCCGACGCGCCGAACGAGGCGGCCTGCAGGAAGCGGTCCGCCGCGGCGCGGACAATGTCAACGTCGACGCCGGCGAACTGGTTGGGGATCGCATCGGTCTGGAACCGCGCCTCGCGCCGTGAAAATCCCGGCGTGTTGACATTGGCGATGTTTTCCGACGTCGCGGCGATCGCCGTCTGGTTGGCGAAGAGGCCGGAAACGGCGGTGCTGAGGGCGACCGAAAGGCTCATGACCAAGACTCCCCGCCGGGCAGGTTTTGCCGCCGCGGCGAAAGGCGCCCGGCAAAGCTTTCCGCATCCGCCGGATGCTTCCCGCGAAATCCCGGTAAAACAACGCTTTCTTGCATGGGTCGCGCGCGGTCCCTGAAGATCCCGGCGAGCAGGGTGCAATCCGCTTGCCTCGGGCGGCGGCGCGCACCCTGGTCGTGCGATTGGGGGCTTGGCTGACGAGCGCGAGCGCGCCGGTTTTGCGGTCTTCAGCGGAATTCTCCGGAATGTCCGGAAAGTCCGGAACGTTCGGACCTGCCCGGCGTCGTTGCGGCGGCCTCGAGCTTCGCCGTTCAGAAGCGCGCCGGGCGGAGGAACTTCCATCACCATCACCACCAAGACCTTCCTTCCATCGTCGTTTCAGGGTCGGCGCAAAAAAGCGACAGCGCACCCGACAGACGCCGATCCTAAAGCGGCGCCGAGGGGGGTGGGATAACCTGGGGGATAAGGTGGGGGATAACTCCTCAGACGCCGCCTCAAGTCACGAACAAATCCGCTTCCGGATCAATGCGCTCTATGGTTAACGGCGAGCAGGAATCGGGCGCCCTGCTGCAGCAACCGGATCGCGAGGCCATTTTGGATTTTTTCGCGCCCGGCAGGTATTTTCGAGCGTCGGCAGCATGAGTGCGGGCCGGCCGCGTTTTCCGCGGCGACAGGCGCTTTGCGTCTCGCGCTTTCGGCTTCCGGCAGGAAAAATCTGCAGGCTGATTATTGCCGGCTGACGCGCCGGTTAACGCGCGATTAGGCATGAAAGTCGAGCAAGTCCGCCATTTCCCGCAATGGCGTCATCCTTGCCAGGAGCGCGGCCATGGTGAACGCCGCCGCCCTTTTGCTGACGCCGACGACGAGCGCTGCGCCGAACCCTGCGAGCGCGCAGGCTGCCGAGCGCGAGCGCCCTGCCTTCTCCCCTGCCTTCTCCTTTGACGAGGCGGTCGCCTCCGCACGCCGGAACGCCGCGCGCGCGCTCGAGATTCATGGCGGGGCCCCGACCGGGGCTGTGACGCGCGCCGCCGACGCGCCGCAGGCCGAAGTGGCGGGCGCCGAAGGAAGCGCCCCCGCCCGGGCAGCGACACAGGAAGCGCCGACAGCCAATCGTGCGTCTCCAGCGGCCGCCGCCCAACCCCCTGCGCCAACGCCGGCCGCGGCAGCGCCCTCAGGCTCACCCTTGCCCGCAGCAGCCGCCGCGAGGCCTGCCGTTGCGGTCGCGGCGGCGACGGCGGCCCAGCCGGCGCCGACCGCTCCAACGGCTGTCGCGTCGGTCCGCGACGCCGCCGCACGCGCCAAGGCCGAGATCCCTCGCCTCGCCCCGCCGGCGCGGGCGCCGGCGCTGTCTCTGACGCAGTTCGCGGACATCCTCGCGCGGCGTCTCGACCGGGCGAGCCAGTTCGACCTGCGGCTCGATCCGCCGTCGCTCGGCGGCGTTGAAGGGCGCCTGACCCTCACTGACGATGGCGCAGCGACGCTTTCGCTCGCCTTCGACAGTTCCGCCGCGTTCGATCTTTTCCGGCGCGACGAGGCCGCCTTGCGCCAGGCGCTCGCCAATGCGGGCTTCGACCTGCCGCGCGACAATCTTCAGATGAGCTTTCGCGCGGCGCCGCGGGAAACATCGGCGCGCGCCGCCGACGCTCCCGCCGCCGCATCGGCCGTCACCCTCGCGCCGCTCCACCGCGGCCTCATCGACATCCGCGCCTAGGAGGCCATGATGGACATCGCTTCGATCGCCCAGGCGCAATCAGGCGCAACCGCCGCAGGAACGCGCATCGCCGGCGATTTCAACACTTTCCTGACGCTGCTGACGGCGCAGCTTCGCAATCAGGACCCGCTCGATCCGCTCGACACCGACAAGTTCGTCTCACAGCTTGTCGAGTTCTCCTCCGTCGAGCAGTCGATCCAGACGAACCGGAACCTTGAAGCGCTGATCGCGCTGCAATCGGGCGCCGCAACATCGAACGCTCTGGCGCTCCTCGGACAGACGGTCGTCTTCGCCGGCGACCGCGCAATTGTGAAAGACGGCCTTGCCGAATGGCGCTATGCGGTCCCTGCCGGCGCAAGCGCCGTCTCGCTGTCAATCCTTGATTCCGAAGGGCGCGTCGTGTCGCAAACGGCCGGAGCAACCGCCGCCGGCGAGCACTCCTTCGTCTTCACCGACGGCGCCGAAGGCGCGACCTACCGCCTCACCGTCGCCGCCGTCGACAGAAGCGGCGCAACTCTCACCGCGCCGGCGCGCTCGCTCGCGCCGGTGACGAGCGTATCGCTCAGCACGGGCGCGCCCGTCCTTACGACGCTGCTCGGCGATGTCGCCCTCGCAAGCGTCACCCGCGTCATCTCCCGGCGATAGGATCGGCACATGAGCTTCACCGGCATCTTCGCTATCGGCGTATCGAGCCTCACCGCGTTCGCAAAGGGCATCGAGGCGATTTCAGGCAATGTCGCGAACGCCGACACCACCGGCTACAAGCGCGTGCGGACGGATTTCGAGGCGCTGCTGTCGACGAGCCGCAATTCCGGCGGCTTCGTGAGCGCTGGTTCGGCCGGCTCCGGCGTCGCCGCTGCGGCGCGCCAGCTCTTCAGCGAGCAAGGCTCCGTCACGCGCAACGACCAGGCGACGCATGTCGCCGTCGCCGGCGCCGGATGGTTCATCGTCTCGCGCTCGCCGCAAGGCGCATCCGCCGGCGATCTTCTCTACACGCGGGCGGGTGATTTCCGCCCTGACGCGAATGGCGATCTTGTCAACTCGGCCGGCTTCTACCTCCAAGGGACGACCTCTGCTTCCGGGACTTCGCTGACCGCGCAGGGTCTTCAGACCGTAAACCTCAACCGCCTTCCCGCCGGCGCCGAGGCATCGAGCCTCGGCGCGCTCGTCTCCGTCGAGATCGGTTCCGACGGCGGCGTTGAAGCGACCTATGCGAACGGCTCAGTCCACCGGATCTATCGCATTCCGCTCGCGCTCTTCACAAACGAGGCGGGGCTCGCCCTCGCTGACCGCACCGCCGTGCGCGTCACCGCGCAGTCGGGCGAGGCGGAGATCGCCGCCGCCGGCGCCGGACGGGCGGGCGCGATCGAGGGGGCCGCGCTCGAAGGCTCGACCGTCGACATCGGGACGGAGTTCTCCTCCCTCATTGCGACGCAGCGCGCCTATGCGACCGGCGCGCGCATCCTCAGGACCGCAGATGAGCTCTGGCGGACCCTAGTTTCGACCGCCGCATGAGCGCCGCGGCGGGACCGCGCCGTCCCGATCCGGCGCCCACTCCGTAGACGGATGTTTTACTTAGGTCCGTCAACATCTTAGCGCGTAATTTACTGTGACGCTTAGCGCAATTTTAAAAGCGCGAGCCTAGGGTGGCGAGATGTAGTTGCGTATCTTGAGGGAAGACCCAACATGACTTCCGCCGCATATCAGGCAGCGTCGCAGCGTTCGAAGGAGCCCTATGTCATCGGCCCCGACGGCATGCCGCTGACGCTCGCCGACCTGCCCCCGCGCACGACCAAGCGTTGGGTCATTCGCCGCAAGGCGGAAGTGGTCGCCGCCGTCCGCGGCGGCCTTCTGACGCTCGAAGAAGCCTGTGAGCGTTACCAGCTGACAGTCGAGGAATTTCTCGCCTGGCAGAAGGCGATCGAGCAATATGGGATGCCGGGGCTTCGCGCGACGCGCGTCCAGCAATATCGCTGACCTGCGGTTCATCTCTCGTTAAGAAATCTCGAAGGCCCCGCGTCCCTCCGGCGCGGGGCTCTCGCTTTTTTGACGCTGCGATCACGCAGTCTCGCGCCTAACGGAATCTTTACGCTGCAGGGGGCAAATTTTGCCCAGCGTCGCCGGGGATGGGACCGGTGCGCGGGTGAGGGCGAAAGCCGTGAACGAATTGCTGGGGATGGCTCGGTCTTACGGGACCGCCAGAATCGCCGCTGTCGCAGCCGTGACGGTCGCCGTCGCGGCGGTTCTTTACTTCATGGCGCTGCGCGCGACGGCGCCGACCATGGCCGTGCTTTATTCCGGACTGTCGCTTGAGGACGGCGCCGAGGCCTCCGCGCTCCTCGAAGCGGGCGGCGTCCGCCACGACGTGCGCGAGGCGAACGGCAAGGTCACGATCTATGCGCCGGCGAATGACCGCGCGCGGCTGAAGCTTTCTCTCGCCGCGGACGGCTTCGTCGCCTCGACCGGCGCAGTCGGCTATGAGATCTTCGACAAGCAGGACGCGCTCGGCGTCACGTCGTTTCAGCAGAATATCAACAAGCTTCGCGCGCTTGAGGGCGAGATTGCGCGCACCATTGCGACGCTGTCGGGCGTGCGCGGCGCACGCGTTCATCTCGTGATGCCGGAGCGCGCGCTCTTTGCGCGCGACCGTGAGGAGGCGACCGCCTCGATCGTCGTCGACGCTCCGGGTGGTCTCGACAAGCGGTCGGTGAAGGCGATCGTCAATCTCGCGGCGTCGGCGGTTCCGGGATTGAAGCCCGCGCGGGTGACGGTGCTCGATCAGGCGGGCGCCCTTCTCGCGTCGGGACAGGAGGGCGACGATCCGCTCGCGACGTCGGGCGGCGTCGACGAGCGCATCGCGGCGACCGAGGCGCGCATCCGCCGCACGGTGGAGGATCTTGTCGGCCGCATCGTCGGCCCGGACAATCTTCGCGTGCAGGTGGCCGCCGAACTCGATTTCAGCCGGATCACCGAAACAGCGAACATCATCGATCCCGACAGCCAGACGGTCCTTTCCTCCTCCACCGTGGAAGATCAGTCAAACGACCGCGACCCGGCGGCAGCGCGCGGCGTCACCATCGCCAACCAGCTGCCCGAAGCGGCGGTCGTCGACCCGGCGCAAGCCGGCCTCGCCGCGACCTCGTCGGCGCGCCGCGTCGAGGAGACCACCAATTATGAAATGACGCGCACGGTGAGGAACGAGGTGCGCGAGATTGGGGGCCTCAAGCGCCTTTCTGTCGCCGTCGCGCTCAACACCGCGGCCGCGCCGCGCGAGCCGGCGGAACTTTCCCGCATCGCCTCGCTCGTGCAGGCGGCGGTCGGCTACAATCCTGCGCGCGGCGATCAGGTGAGCATCGTCGAGACGCCGTTCCAGCCGATAACGGTGAACGCCGCCGGAACAGGCGGAACCGCCATGTCTGCGCCTGACGCGCCCGCCGAGAATCCGACCCTCTTGCGCGCCGGCGAGATCGCGGCGGCGACGGCGATCATCATCGCGCTCATCGCCTTCGTGCTGCGTCCCCTGCTGACGGCGCCCGCGTCGCCGCTGGCGCAATCGCAGACGCACGCTCTCGGCGCTGCTGCAGCGGCGTCGACCGCCCTGCCCGCGCCCGCCCTTGGCGCAGAAGCGGCCGCGCCCGCCGCCTCGATCCGGCGCGTCGCCGAAGTCGTCAAAACGAACGCCTCTGAATCGGCCGTCATCCTCAAGGACTGGATCCGCAAAGCGTCATGAGCGCAAAACTGATCACCTCTGTCGAGCAGCTCACCGGTCCGGAACGGGCCGCCGTCGTCATGCTCGCGCTTGGCGAGGAGGCCTCAAAGCCGATCTGGGCCTCCTTCGATGAGGACGAAATCCGCGAAGTGACGCGGGCGATCGCCAAGCTCGGCCAGGTCGCGCCCGAAGTCGTGGACGGGCTCCTCCAGGATTTCATGGCGTCGCTTTCCGAGACGAGCGCCATTTCGGGCTCCGCCGCGTCCGCGCGCCGCTTCCTGCGCAGCGTCGTCCCTGCCGACATGGCGGACGCCATCCTTGAAGACATCAAGGGACCCGCCGGCAAGACGATGTGGGAGAAGCTCGCAAATGTGAATGAACGGGTGCTCGCCGGCTACCTCAGGAACGAGCATCCGCAGACGGTCGCCGTCGTGCTTTCCCGCATCCGGTCCGATCATGCCGCGAAAGTGCTCTCAGCCCTGCCCGGTCTTTTCGCCGAGGAAGTCATCGGGCGCATGCTGACGCTCGGACCGGTGCAGAAAGAAGTCATCGACCAGATCGAGCAGGCGCTGAGGAGCGAATTCATGGCGGCGCTGTCGCGCGGCGAAGACAGCGATCCCTATGCCGCCCTCGCCGAAATCTTCAACAAGCTCGACCGCGCGGCCGAGCGCCGCTTCATGGAAGCGCTGCAGATGAAGAACCCCGACGCGGCCGAGCGCATCCGCGCGCTGATGTTCGTCTTTGAGGACCTTGTTTGCCTCGACCCCGCCGATACGCAGGCGCTTCTGCGCGTCATCGACAAGTCAGATCTCGCGCTTGCGCTCAAAGGCGCCGCGCCGGACGTCGCGCGGCATTTCTACATGAACATGTCCGAACGCGCGGCCGGCATCTTGCGGGACGATATCGAGATCATGGGCGGCGTGCGGCAGAAGGACGTGGCCGCCGCCCAGAACCGCATCGTGGAAACGGCGCAGCGCCTCGCCGACGAGGGAGAGATCATCCTGTCGAAGGACCGCGACAAGGAGCTCGTGTTCTGATGCGGGCCGTCGCAAAACCCTTCGACCTCACCGACTTCAAGGCGCAAGCGCCGGCCTCGCCGCCGCATCCTGCTCCCGACGAGGAGGCGCGGCTCGCGTCGGCGCGGGCTGAAGGCGTCCTTGAGGGGCGCCGTCTCGCCATGGAGACGATCGCCGCTGACGAAGCGGCCTCGCTCGCCCGCATCGCCGCGGCGATTGAGGACACAAAGGCTCAGGTCGCTGAGGCGCGGGCGCGCGACCAGGCGGCGATGCTGTCGGCGGCGTCCGTGTTCTTTGAGGCGTTTTCAGAAGGCCTCGCGGAGCATCGCGAAGTCGAGGCCGCGCTCGACCTGTTGCGGCGACTGACGCAGCAGTCGGACGACCGGCGCCCCGCGCTCCTCGTCGTCTCCTCGCACAGCCGCGATCACCTGGCGCCGAAAATCGAGGCCGCGCTCAAAGCCAAACGACTCCATGAATTCGTCTCCCTGGAGTCGGATCCGTCGCTGGCGCCGGGAGAAATGCGCCTTCAATGGCGCGGCGGCGATGTGCGCCGCACGCGTCAGGAAATCAGAGAGGCGGCCGCCGCGTTTGTCCGGTCGCTGCCTTCGGCCAGGGAGCATCAGCCATGACCGCCGAAACCAACGCTGTCGCCGCCGTCCTCTCCGAGCTTCAGGAACCAGCCCCCGCCGCCGAGCGGCTCCGTCCTCGCCTTGAAAGCGTGCTTGACGTTCCCGTGAAGATCTCCGCCGTGCTCGGGAAGCGTCGAATGGCGATCGCCGATCTGATGGCGCTTGAGGCCGGGTCCGTCGTCGAACTCGACCGCCGGGTCGGCGAACCGATCGATCTTTACATCAACGAAACGCTGATCGCGCGCGGCGAGCTTGTCCTGGTCGACGGCGCGCTCGGCGTCGCGATGACCGAAATCGTTCGGAAGAATGAAGGCTGAGGGGCGCGAACCATGAGATTGCTCATCGTCGGCGGATTGTCCGGCCAGCTCTCGGCGGCGGCGAAAATGGCCATGGATCGGGGCGCGCGCGTCGCCTTTTCAGGCGACGTCGAAGCCGCGCTCACAGCGCTACGCAAGGGCCAGGGGGCGGACCTTGTGATGGCGGACGTGCGCCAGGACATCTCTCGACTCGTGCGCGGGCTCGAGGAGGAGCGCTTCGCCGTCCCCGTCATCGCCTGCGGGGTCAAGACCGACGCCGACGCCGCCGTCGCCGCGATCAGGGCGGGCGCGAAGGAGTTCATTCCACTTCCTCCCGACGCCGAGCTGATCGCCGCCGTTCTTGAAGCGGTCGCCGAAGAAAGCCGCGATCTCATCGCTGTCGATCCAGCGATGAAGAAGGCGATCGCGCTCGCTGACCAGGTGGCGAAATCGGAAGCCTCGATCCTCATCACCGGCGAGTCCGGCGCCGGCAAGGAAGTGATCGCAAAATACCTTCACCGCAATTCGCGGCGCGCCGACAAGCCGCTGATCTCGATCAATTGCGCGGCGATCCCGGAGAGCCTTCTTGAGTCCGAGCTCTTCGGCCACGAAAAAGGCGCCTTCACCGGCGCCGTCGCCCGCCGCATCGGCAAATTCGAGGAAGCGGACGGCGGGACGATCCTGCTCGATGAAATCTCGGAAATGGACATCCGCCTGCAGGCCAAGCTCCTGCGCGTGCTTCAGGAACGCGAGATCGACCGCGTCGGCGGGGCCAAGCCCATTCGCATCAATATTCGCGTGCTTGCGACCTCGAACCGCGACCTCAAGGAGGAAGTGCGCAAGGGACGCTTCCGCGAGGATCTCTATTTCCGCCTCAACGTGGTGACGATTGCGGTTCCTGCGCTTCGCGAGCGCCCCGATGACATCGTGCCGCTCGCCGAGCACTTCGCGAGGAAATATTCCGAGGTGAACGGCGTCCCCTACCGCCCGCTCAGCGAGGATGCGCGCCGCGCCGTCGCCGCCGCGGCATGGCCCGGCAATGTGCGCGAGCTTGAGAACGCCGTGCACCGCGCAGTGCTTCTATCACAGGGCCATGAAATCACCCGCGAGTCGATCCGCCTGTCCGACGTTCATGCGCCGGCGCATGCATCGGCCGCGCCCGGCGGCGACGCCGGCGAAACGCTCGTCGGACGCACGGTCGCCGAAGTTGAACAGGCGCTGATCCTGAAGACGCTCGGCCATTGCCTCGGCAATAGGACGCATGCGGCGACCATTCTTGGCATTTCGATCCGCACGCTGCGCAACAAGCTGAAGCAATATTCGGAAGAAGGCGTGCCGGTTCCCCCGCCCGCCGAACGCGCGAGCGCTTAAGACATGGCTGAGGCGGCCCGCACCCTGCCGGCGCTGTTCTCGCCCGCGAGGCTGAAGGCGCTTGCGGCGAGTGACGTCATCTTCGCCGGCGCGATCATGGGGATGATCGCGATGCTGGTTCTGCCGGTCCCGAAATTTCTACTCGACCTCTTGCTGGCGCTGTCGATCACGCTCTCCGCGAGCGTTCTCATGACCGCGCTCTTCTCCCGCAAGGCGATCGAGTTCTCTACCTTCCCGGCTATCCTTCTCATCGCCACGATCTTCCGTCTCGGCCTCAACGTGGCTTCAACGCGGCTCATTCTCGCCAACGGGCATCAGGGCCCGGAGGCGGCGGGCTCGGTCATCGCCGCCTTCGGCGGCTTCGTGATGCAGGGTAATTTCGTCATCGGCATCATCGTCTTCTCGATCCTCGTCATCGTCAATTTCGTCGTGATCACCCGAGGTTCGGGCCGCATTGCGGAGGTCGCCGCGCGGTTTTCCCTCGACGCCATGCCGGGCAAACAGATGGCGATCGACGCCGACCTCTCCTCTGGTCTCATCAACGAGACCGAGGCGCGGGCGCGACGCAAGCAGCTCGAAGACGAGTCGAACTTTTACGGGGCGATGGATGGCGCCTCGAAATATGTGCGCGGCGACGCGATCGCCGGGCTCCTCATCACCCTCATCAACATCATCGGCGGCGTCCTCATCGGCGTCCTGCAGCAGGGGCTGACGCTCGGCGAGGCCGGACAGACCTACACGCTCCTCACGGTCGGCGACGGCCTCGTCAGCCAGATCCCGGCGCTCATCATCTCGGTCGCGGCCGGCGTTCTCGTCTCGAAGGCGGGCGTCGAGGGCTCGGCGGAGAAGGCGCTTCTCGCGCAGTTCGCCGAACATCCGCGCGCGCTCGCCGTCGTGTCCGGCGTCCTCGCCGTCTTCGCCGTCCTTCCCGGGATGCCTTTCATTCCCTTCATCATCCTTTCAGCCGTCGTCGGCGCCGTCGCCGCCGCGTCGATCCGCCGGAAGGCGGAGCGCACGGCCGCCGAGGCGAAGAAGACTCAGTCGGGGGCCCGCCAGAAGGCGGAGGACGATCCCGCCACGATGCTCGCCATGGACGATCTCAAGATCGAGCTCGGCTACGGCCTCCTGCCGCTGATCGCCGACGGCGCCGGGCCCCGCCTCACCGACCAGATCAAGGCGCTCCGCCGCGCGATCGCGCAGGAAATCGGCTTCGTCACCCCGCCGGTGCGCATTCTCGACAACATGCAGCTCGGCCCCAACGACTATGTCATCCGTCTCAAGGAGCAGGAGGTCGGGCGCGGCTCGGTGCGCCCCGGCTTCTGGCTCGTCATGGACCCCACGGGCCGGCCGCTCGACCTCATCGGCGAGCTGACGAAGGAGCCGGCTTTCGGCCTCGACGCGATGTGGATCGACGAAAGCCAGCGCCAGACGGCGGCGCTCCGTGGACTGACGGTCGTCGACGCCGCCACCGTACTGACGACGCATCTGACGGAGATCATCCGCCGCGAGGCGCCGGAGCTCCTCTCCTACGCCGAGACGAAAAAGATCCTCGATGCGCTCGGCGACCGCCACCGCCAGCTCGTCTCGGACATCATTCCCTCTATCGTCAGCGTATCGACGGTGCAGCGCGTGTTGCAAGCGCTGATCGCCGAGCGCGTGTCGATCCGCGACCTGCCCGCGATCCTCGAAGCGATCGCGGAAGCCGCGCCCGGCGGCGCCGGCGTCGCGCAGATCGCCGAGCATGTGCGCGCGCGTCTCGCCCGGCAGATCTGCGGCGCGATCAAGGCGCCCGACGGCGCTGCGCCCATCGTCACCCTGTCGCAGGATTGGGAGCGCGCCTTCGCCGAAGACCTCGTCGGACACGGAAGTGAGCGCCAGCTCGCCATGGCGCCGTCGAAGATTCAGGAATTCGTCGCCGCCGCCCTGCGAAAGCTTGAAGAGGCCGCAGCGTCAGGCTACGCCGCCGCCCTTGTCACCAGCAGTTCAGCGCGGCCCTTCGTGCGGTCGGTCATCGAGCGCGTGCGCCCGCAGACCATGGTGTTGAGCCAGGCCGAAATTCATCCGCATGCGCGGTTGAGGAATCTCGGCTCCATCTGACGCCCTTGCGTGGGACGCGCCGGGGCCTGATAATCGAATAACCCCCGTTCCGAGTAACCACCCCCATGATGAAATTCATCGCCCCGACCGTCGAAGCCGCCAAGGCCAAGGCGCGCCGCGCGCTCGGCGACGGCGTCACGATCATTTCGGTGCGAAACCTTCCCTCCGGCGACGTCGAGGTGTCCGCCGCCGACGGACCGGCGCCAGCGGCGCCGCCGACGCCCGTGGCGCCGGCCTACGGCGATCACACGCGTCAGGCGTATGAGGACGCCGCGCAGCGGGGCGCGGCTTCGACCGGCGCGCGCCTGCATGAACCCCTTGAGCAGAAATTCGCGATCGACGCGCTCGCGCGTCTTTCGAGCGAATTGTCCGGGCGGCCGCATCACGCGGGGCCGATCAACCTCTCGGACCGCACGGCGCGCGCGATGGCGGACGCGCTGCGTCCGCACGGACTGACCGACGAGCTCATCGCCTCGATCATCGAGGGCGCGCGTCTCGCCGAGATTGATGACGATCTCTACCGGCTCGAACGCGGCCTCGCCTACGCCTTCGATTACGCGCCGGTGCATTTTTCGCCGCTGACGCCGGTGATGCTGGTCGGGCCGACCGGGGCCGGCAAGACCTCCTGCGGGGCGAAGCTCGCCGCCGCGGCGCTCGCGCGCGGCGCGACCGCCATCATCATGACCGCCGATGTCGGCCGCGCGGGCGCGATCGACCAGATCAAGGCTTATGGCGATGCGCTGGGCGCCGACTACTACATCACCGAGACGCCGCACGAGGTCGCCGAGGCGCTGCGCTCGAAGCGGCCGACCGGGGCCGTCGTCCTCGATACGCCGGGCGTCAGCCCCTATGATCCCGGCGATTTCGCAGCGCTGCGCTCGTTCCAGGAAGCGACGCGGGGCGAGCCCGTACTTGTCTTGCCGGCGAGCGGCGATGCGGAGGAGTTCAAGGACTGGGCGGCCGCTTTCGCCGAATTCGGCGCGCGCCGGATGATCATCACGAAATTCGACGCGACCCGGCGCGCCGGCGCGGCGCTTTCCGCCGCCTTCGCCTCAAAATACACGCTCGCACATTTTTCGCAGACGCCCTTCATCTCCGAAGGGCTCATCGACGCGACGCCGGAATATCTCGCGCGCCGCCTTCTCGCGGGCCGCGCCGGAAGGATCGGCTAAGACCCGGTCGGATTCACGCGGACCTGCTCAAAGCAGATCAGCGACGCCTCCGCCTCAGCTAGCGGCTCATCGAGGAGCGCGCAATGATGCGGCCGGTCGCCCTTGCGGACGCCTTCGCGGAAATGGCGGCAGGTGCGGCATTCGCCGAAGGCGCGCCCGCCCTTCTGCGCGATCGCGGCGCGCAGACCGGCTTCCAGGTCCCTGGCGAGACGGTCAGCGGCGCCGCTGCTTTCGATCGCTTTCGCCAGCGTCCGCGCCGGATCGTTCCTCTGATAATCCGCGCCCGCCTTTGTCAGGGCAAGGCTGACCGACCGGCCGTCGAGCGCGTTCGGCCGCCGCTCGACCAGGCCTTTCGACTCAAGCGCCAGCAGCGTCTGCGAGACCGTGCCGCGCGTCGATCCGAGGTAATCCGCAAGCGCCGCCGGCGTGCGCGAGAAGCGATTGGCGCGCGATAGATACCGCAGCGCTTCGCCTTGCGCCGGATTGAGCCCGGCGGCGTGTTGCTCAGCGCGCAAGAGCCGTCCGAGCCGCTCGATCAGCTGGGCGGCGCGCAGGGCGGACGCTGATGGTAGCGAGTCGCTTTTTTTCATTGACATTCGATCCGTCCTTTAATATCGAGTCGATATTATCATGCTTCCCGCCTCAAACAAGGAGTCCGCAATGACCGGCATTCCCGGCTATCGTCTCGGCGATCCTGCCCTTTCCCGTTCTCCAGTCTCGGCGACAGCGTTCGAAGAGTTAAAGGCCTCGTTGCTGTTCGGCCCTGATGACATCGCCGCGCTAAGACGCGCGCGCGAGATACTGTCTCCGCAAGTCGAGGCCATTCTCGACGTCTGGTATGGCTTCGTCGGTTCCAATCCCCACCTGCTGCGCTACTTCTCGGACCCCGCGACCGGCGCGCCGGTCGGCGCCTACCTTGAAGGCGTGCGCAAACGCTTCGGCCAATGGATCCTCGACACCTGCCGCGCGTATTATGACGACGACTGGCTCGCTTATCAGGAGGAAATCGGCCGCCGACACCACCGTATCGGCAAGAACCGGACGGACGGCGTCACCGCCGCGCCGCACATCCCCATGAACCAGCTTCTGGCGCTCGCGGTTCCGATCTCGGTCACGATGAAGCCGTTCCTCGCCTCATCGGGCGCGACGCCGGCCGAGGTTGAGGCCATGCACGCGGCATGGATGAAATCCGTTTGGCTGCAGGCGATCCTGTGGGCGCGGCCCTATGCGAAGGACGGAGATTTCTGATGGCTGCCTTGCGTGCGGCGCCGGAATGGCGGATCCAGCACTGGTTCAACGTCAAAGCGCCTTTGTCGGTCGCGGCGCTGCGCGGCAAAGTCATCTTCGTGACCGCGTTCCAGATGCTATGTCCGGGCTGCGTCAGTCACGGCCTGCCGCAGGCCATGCGGGCGCGCGCAGCGTTCGACGCCGGCGATCTCGCCGTCGTCGGCCTGCATACCGTGTTCGAACATCACGCGGCCCAAGGCGGCCGCACGCCGCTCGCCGCATTTCTCCATGAGCAGCGGATTGATTTCGCGGTCGGCGTCGACGCGCCGGCGGACGGGGGCGTTCCACTCACCATGCGCGCCTATCAGATGCAGGGCACGCCAACGACCATCCTGATCGACCGCAACGGGATGTTGCGCATGCAGAAATTCGGCCATCTCGACGACATCCTTCTCGGCGCATCGATTCAGGCGCTGATCGACGAGT
The DNA here is from genome assembly GCA_046296195.1 of Parvularculaceae bacterium. Taxonomy (GTDB): domain Bacteria; phylum Pseudomonadota; class Alphaproteobacteria; order Caulobacterales; family Parvularculaceae; genus Amphiplicatus. The sequence goes on from JBKBLR010000003.1 coordinate 50,989, forward strand.
CGAGCGATGCAGGCGTTTCCAACGCCGCTGCGACGGGCTGCAGCGCCGATCGCTGCGCGGCCCCGCCCGTCGCCGAAAAGTAAATCGGCGGCCAGGTCTCAACGCCTTGGCGTGGCGTCAATACCTTATCAGCGCACTTCCCCAGGCGAGGCCGCCGCCGAGCGCGGCGAACACCAAAAGCTCGCCGCGCTTGATGCGCCCGTCGCGGATGCCCTGATCGAGCGCCAGCGGGATCGAGGCCGAAGAGGTGTTGGCGTGCTTCTCGATCGTCACGATGATTTTCGACTCATCGAGTTCAAGACGCTTGGCGCAGGCTTCGATGATGCGGATGTTCGCCTGATGCGGAACGAACCAGTCGATCTCCTCGCGCTTCACGCAGGCGCGCTCGGTGACTTCAAGAACGGCGTTGGATATTTCCTGCACGGCGTGGCGAAAGACCTCCTTGCCGTTCATCCGCACCTTGCCGACGGTCTGGGTCGAGGATGGCCCGCCATCGGCATAGAGGTGTTCGGCGAGCCGACCGTCCGCTGAGAGATAGGTCGCAAGGATTCCGCGCGGCGGCGCGGCGGTATGCGGTTCGGCGGCCGAAAAGACGACGGCGCCGGCGCCGTCGCCGAACAGCACGCAGGTCGCGCGGTCGTCCCAGTCGAGAAATGAGGACAGCGTCTCCGCGCCGATGACGAGCGCGTGCCGCACCTGCCCCGTCGAGATGAAATTGTGGGCGATGTTCGTCGCGTAGAGAAAACCGGCGCAGGCGGCCGAAACGTCGAACGCAACCCCCGGCGGGGCGCCGAGCTTCTGCTGCACATAGACGGCGGTCGCCGGGAAGGTCTTGTCCGGCGTCACCGTGGCGACGATGATGAGGCCGATGTCCGAAGGCGCAAGACCCGCCTGCTCAAGCGCTGCGCGGGCTGCATTGACGGCGAGATCCGACGTCACTTCGCCGCCGCTGGCGTAATGGCGCTCGCCGATGCCGCTGCGCGACCTGATCCACTCATCGGAAGTGTCGACGCGCTTGGCGAGCTCGGCGTTCGTCACCGTGCGCGCCGGCAAAAACGAACCGACGCCTGCAATCACTGTTTCTGTCGCCGCCATCACGCCCGCCCCGTCATTCCCCAGTGTCCGCCCCGAGGCGCTCCAGCATCAGGCGGCGCGCATCGTTGATCTTGGCGGCGAGATAATCCGTGCCGCCTTTGTCCGGATGAAGTTGCCCAATGAGTTTTCGATGCGCCGATCGGATCTCGTCTGCAGAGGCGCCGACGCCGACGCCGAGAATGGCGGCCGCTTCCTCAAGCGCAAGAACGGATTTCGAAACCGGCGGCCTCGCAGCGCCAGCGCCGGGAATGGCGCCTGCCCCGCCCGCTCCATCCGCCCCGATCGCCCTGTCGCGCCAGAGTTCGATCGCGGTGACGCCCCCCGCAGCGAGCAGCACCATCAGCGCAAGCGGAAGAAGCTTCGCCGCGAGCAGCGCCGCGGCGACGCCGAGCCAGACGACGAGCTTTAGGATGAAGACGGCGCGGTTCTGTCCGCCGGCCTTTGCGCCGTCGGCCTTGCCGGCGCGATAAAGCGCCCAGACGGCCGCGGCGGCGGCGAGCAGAAGTGCGAGCCCTCCGAGCATCATGTCCCTGTGGCGCTGCGAAGGATGAGACCATGCCCCAATCCGTCCGTCGGCGGAACCTCCGGCGCGGCACGGTCCTGAAAATTAGGCAGGACGTTCAAAATCCGTCAGGCCGCCTCGCGCCCGCCGGCGGGCTCTGCGCCCTGGGGCGGCGCCGGGCGCGGCAGGTTCAGGGTCGCGATCAGGGAGCGGATCTCGAGCCGCGCGGTCACATGGCTCATGGTCGAGAGGCGCAAGGGCGCCCCTTCGCCGCCAAGGTCGAGCAGGGTGAGCCCCATCGGAAACAGCTCGCGATAGATGACCCGGTCGCCGAACCCGCGTGCGAGCCGGAAGCCGATGCGGGTTGAAAGGTCCTCGAGCTTTTCGCCCATCGCACGCTTGTTGTTGGCGCGCGTCGCCGAGAGCCGGTTGCGCATGACAACCCAGTCGATGCCGCCAGGAACGCCGGACATCGCCCGGCGCTTGCGCGCATTCCACACCATTTCGCTGTAAAGGCTCGGGCCAATGACAGCCCCCGTTTCGGGATCGAGCCGCGCGAGCAGGTCGAAATCGACGAAACTGTCATTGAGCGGCGTGACGATCGTGTCGGCGTGCGCGTGGGCGAGCCGCGACAGATGCGTATCGGCGCCGGGGCAGTCGATGACGACGAACTGGCAGTCGGCGAGCGTTTGCAGCGTCGCGGTGAATTGCTCCGTCTCCTGGCGGCGGGCTTCCTCGCGGCTGTCTAGCGAGGACGGTTCGATCCGCGGCGTCTGCGGAAAAACGATCGGAGAGTTCCTCGCTTCGGTGAAAATCCGCCTGTTCTCGATATAGCGGGAGAAGCTGCGCTGGCGCATGTCGAGGTCGATCGCCGCGACACGGTAGCCGGCCTTCAACAGCGCCACCGTGATGTGCATCGCGGCGGTCGATTTGCCGGACCCGCCTTTTTCATTGCCGAGTACGATGACGTGCGTCACGCAAGATTCCTTCGGGCTCTCCCCCGGGGCTCCGCCCCGGGGCCTTTCCAAGGCCGTGATTTCCCGCCCGGCCGCAACGCGCCCGTCCCGACGGGCCGGCCTTTTGCAAGGCGACCGGACAAGGGCGGGAGCTTCACCCGATTCTGGACCGGGCCAAGAGGTTAACCATGCGCGGCGTTTTAACCGTCTTCAGCCTTCTGGCGGCGATGCTCATCAGCGCCGATGACGCCCGCGCCGACCTCCTCGTTGCGCCGCTGCGCCAAGTCATCACGGTGAAAGAGCCCGTCGCCCGCTATCGGATCTCCAATCCTTCCGACCGAATTCTTGAGGCGCGGATCGACTGGATCGATCTCATCGCAACGCCGGAGGGCTATGGACCGGCAAGCGCCGACATCCGCGCCAAACTCAGCGCCGCGCCCTTCCTAATCGTGTCGCCGGCGCGCCTTCGGCTTGAGCCGGGCGGAAGCGCACAGGTCATTGTGCGGCTGAAACCCGGCGCCCGGATGCCGGCGGGCGAGCGGCGCTCGCACCTTCTAGTGCAGACGATTCCCGCCCGGACGCCGCTTCGAAAGGCGAGCGCCGGCCTCGAGGTCGATGTCGGGCTTGGCGTCTCGACTCCGGTCATCCTGCGCAGCGGCTACGCCGCGCCGACGGTGACCTTCGAACAATCGACATTGGCGCGGAACGCCGACGGGACGCTCGCCTTCGAAACGACCATGCGCAGCGACGGGCGCTATTCCGCCTATGGCGTTCTGGAGGCGCGGCTCGAGAGCGAGGGACGGGTCAGACGCCTTGCAACGCTTGCGAATGTCGCGGTCTATCCTGACAGCGGCGCGCGGCGGGTCAGGCTGCCCCTCGGCCTTGAAACGCTGCCCGCAGGACGTATGACGATCACCTATTCAGGCGCGGACGCCCCGCAGCCCGCCATGCTCGCCAGCAAGACCTTCGAGGTCGCGCCGCCATCCACACCCCCGGTGACGCCGAAGAAGGTCAGTTCGCCCCGGTGATGTCGAGCATCGACAGCCGCTCGCCGCCGAAATTTGAAACGCGGCAGAACACGCCCTTCGCCGCCAAAGTTTCGCACAGGGCGTTCGCCTTCTCGCGCGATGAGAATCCGCCGCCGACAAGGCGCAGATAGGCGCCCTTGCCGTCGATCGACACGCGCTCGATGCGCGGCTCAAGAAGGCCGAGCTCGTCCGGGTTGTCGCGCTGCAGTTTCGCCCAGCCGGCGCTTGCCTCATCAATGCGCCGATAGGAAGCAAGGTGCACGCCCCACAGCACGCTCATCATTTTGATCTCGGGCCTTGCCGCTTCGTTCTCGAAAATTTCGTTCGTGGACGCGAGCCGCGGCTGGACAAGACGCGGCTGCGCATCAACAGGCACCGGCGCAGCCGGCGGCGAGGCGCTGGCGTTCGGCGCCGCGACGACGGGAGCAGGGGGCGCGGTCGGCGACGCCTTTTCGATGACGGTCCCGGCCTCGGCGACCCGCTCGTTCGTGGGTTGCGGCGCCGGCGGCAGGCTTGGCTGTTCGACTGCGGCGAGGCGCTGGACCTTCTTTGTCGCCTCCGCAAGGGCCGTTTCGAGCCGCTCTTTTTCCGCCCGAAGGCTCGCAACCTGCGATTGCAGATGGTCGCGCTCGGCGGTGACCGATTGAAGTTCTATCGCCTGGGCGGCGGCCAGCTCTGCTTTACCGGACCCGAAAATCGTCGCGCAGGATTGAAGCAGCAAAAAAAGGAAGAGCGCTGCGGCCGGCCGCGCGGCCGACACCGGCCTTGCCTTGAAAGCGCCGAACGCTTGACGCATGAACTGCTCCGACCTACCGCCCGACCTGCCGCCCCACCAGGACCTATAGCATGCCCGCTGCCGCCGTCGATTCGCAAATGGGGGTCGCCAGAACGGTCAAGGCATTGAGGGCCAGGGTGGACGGCTGGCGGTCGGCCGGACTGACCATCGGGCTGGTGCCGACCATGGGGGCCCTGCATGAGGGCCATCTGTCGCTCATCCGCCGCTCGAACGCCCTCGCCCAACGAACCATCGCCAGCATTTTCGTCAACCCCGCCCAGTTTGCGCCGACCGAAGACTTCAGCGCCTACCCGCGTCAGGAGGGGGTCGATCTCGACCTGCTCCAGAAAGCCGGCTGCCACCTCGCCTTCGTGCCGACGGCCGAGGAAATGTACCCGGAAGGGTTCCAGACCTCGGTCAATGTCGGCGCCGTCGCGCAGGGCATGTGCGGCGCCTCGCGCCCCCATTTCTTTGGCGGCGTCGCGACGGTCGTCGCCAAGCTTCTCAATCAGGCGCGCCCCGACATCGCCGTCTTCGGCGAGAAGGACTACCAGCAGCTGCTCGTCATTCGCCGCATGGCGAAGGACCTCAATCTTAATGTCGACATCGTGGGCGCGCCGATCATGCGCGAAGCGGACGGCCTCGCGATGTCCTCGCGCAACGCCTATCTGACGCCCGAGGGGCGCGCGGTCGCCGGCCGGCTCAACGGCGTCATCGCCGACATGGCCGGAAAACTCGGCCAAGGCGCCGCCGTCGAGGCGGTCGTCGCGGAAGGGCGCGCCGCAATCGAGGCGGCCGGTTTTGATCGTCTCGATTATCTCGAAGTGAGGTCATCGGATCTTCTGGAGCCGATGGGTCCCGGCCCGGTGACGAAGCCGTCGCGCGTTTTCGTCGCCGCGATCGTCGGCAAAACGCGCCTGATCGACAACTGGCCCGTCGAACTTCAGTCCTGACCGGCGCCGGCCGGCGCGACGCCTGCGTAAAGCTGGCGCCATTCCGGAAAGTCGCGCCCGAGCAGCCTTGAGAGCGCCTCCGTCTCCTTCATCATCCGGGGACGGATGATGTCGAGGCCGGCCTCGAATTCGTCGTCCGGGATGACGCGCGGGGCGGGCCTTGCGAGCGCCGACAGCGCCTGCTTGCGCAGCGCCTTCGGCATGACCGCTTTCGCCGCCGCCCAGATCGGCGTTCCCTTGAGCCTTGAAAACGGCCCCGAGACCCGCGCGACGGTCTCCTTGCCGCGATTGTCGTGAACGAGCTCGAGCGCTTCGCCTCCGAAAGGTTCGAGCCCCAGGAAGTCGAAGATCGCCCCCATCGTCCGCCGCGGATCGGCGGTCAGCGCCTCCATCGTCAGCGCGTGGACGCGCTCGCGCCCGAAGGTCTCGACATAGGGTTGAAGCTGCATGGCGTAGTTGCCGACATCCGCGATCTCGCGCGAGGCCTTCATCGCTTCGGGGAAGGATCGGCCCTCGGCCGAGTATTCGACCTCCCACCAATAATGGCTGACGGCGCGGGCTACAGGATCGCGCATGATGAAGAGGATGCGCGCGTCCGGGGAAAACTCCTTGATGCGCTTTGCGACCGGCCCAAGGCGCGGCGCCTTTGTGTAATCGGTCGAGGATTCGCCGACATAGCGCTCATTCGTCGCCTCGGAGAAGTGGTCGAGATACCAGTCAAGGCTCTTCGCGCTGTTCGTTCCTGCAAACCACGCCGGCTCCTTGAGGCCGCGCGACATGAAGATGTCAGGATGGGCGTCGAGCATGGCATGAAGGCTCGTCGTGCCGCATTTCATCGAGCCGACAAGGAACAGGTTGGGGCGTCGTCTGTCGCGGGTCATGGCGTCTTTTCCGGAAAGGTGCGGTCGAGATAGGTCACGAACCAGTTGATCGTCGCCTGCTCGCTGCAGTGCGCGGCGGCGAAGGCGCGGACGTTCGCGCCGATGCGGGCCCGCAAGGCGGGATCGCCGAGCGCCCGGTCGATCGCGGTCTTCATCGCGGCAGGATCGCGCGGCGGGACGACGATCGCCGTCTCACCGTCGATTGCGTAATCAGAAAGCCCGGCGGAACGCGTGACGATCTGCGTCTTGCCGAGATGCATGCCGCCGACGAAGGTCACCATGCCGTTCGGCGCGAGATCGTCTCGCAAGGGAACGATCGCCGCTTCCGCGTGATGGACGAGCGACCAGGCGTCCTTCCAGGGCAGATTGACGAAATGGCGGAGGTTCGGCGGCGGGCAGACGCCTTCGAGACTCCGCGGGCGCGTGATCGCGACGAAAGTGAGATCGGGCGAGAGCCGCGCCGCCTCGGCGTAGGTCGCGTAGTCGCGCGCTTCGCCGCCGAGCGCGACGACATAGGGCTCGGCGATCATCCTGGGCTCCGGAGCATCGAGCGGCGTATTTGCGCCCCAGAGCACGAGGTCGATGCGATCCGCGGGGATGCCGAAATGCGTTGCATAAAGCTCGCGCTCGAGCGTCGAGAACACGGCGAAGCTGTCGATGCGGGCGAATGACCGGCGCATGCGCGCGGCCTGCGCGCCGCCGGGAATGTCCGTGAAGTTGAACGCAAAAGCGAGACGCTTCGCGCCGCCCGAGTCATCGCCCACGAGGTCCGACATCCAGGCGGCGACATAGGGAAGATGCGTGACGATGAGATCGAAGGCGCCGCGGCGCGCCGCCACGCGCAATCGAGAGCCTGCCATCAGGCGCCCGACCAGCGGTCGCTTCAGCACGCGATCGACAGGACCCTTCGCCGCGGACCCGAAATAGGTCCACTCGAGCGGGCGCCGCCATGCGACTTTCCCCTCCAGCCAACGCCAGTCGGGGTCGGGCTTTTCTGAAACGCAGGCGAGTCGGAGCGGCGTCACGGTCATGCAAGTGGTGGATAGCGATCGTCGGTCGGCGAAGAAAGAAGTCGTCAGCGCGGGGCGCTCGGCGAAGGCCCGCCATTGAGCCATCGCCATTCCGCGAAATCGCGCCCGAGCAGTTGGGAGAGCGCCCTTGTTTCCTCAAGCAAGCGCGGCCGCAGCGCATCGGCGGCCTCGGCGATCTCTTCCGGAGATATGAATCGCTGCCCTGGTTTGGAGAGCCTGGCGATCGCCCTTTTGCGCATCTGGTGGGGAACGATCGCCTTGGCCGCGGTCCAGACCGGCGTGTCCTTGAGATGGGAGAGGTATTTCGCGCCCGGAAGGCGTGGGACAACGGCCCGGCCGGGATTGTATCGCGGCGGCGGGGCGCCGCCGGTGACATCGACGGCCGGGAGATCGAGAAAATCCCATAGGGCCTTCAGCGTCGCCGGCGCATCCGCCGTGAGGGTCTCCAGCGTCAGCGCGTGAACGCGATCGCGCCCGAAGATTTCAAGATAGGGCGCGATCTGCATCGCATAATTCCCGACATCGAGAATCTCCCGTGACCGCGACGCGGCGTCCTTGAAGGATCGCCCTTCCGCAGAATACTGGACGTCCCACCAGTAATGGCTGAGCGCCCGGTCGAGCGGATCGCGCATGATGTAAAGAATGCGCGCCTCGGGCGAATAGCGCTTGATCTTCTCCGGCGCGCCCTTGAGGCGCGGCGCGCGCGTGTTGTCGGTCGAGGCCTCGCCGAGATAGCGAACATCGCCGGCCTCCGCGAAGAGGCCGAGATACCAGCTTTCGTCCTTGCCGCTGTTGGAGCCGACGATCCAGCTCGGTTCCTTCGGCTTTCTCGTCATGAAGACGTCGGGGTGTGCGTCGAGAAGACGATGCAGCGTGTTCGTGCCAGCCTTCATGGCGCCGACGAGAAAGAGATTTGGGCGGCGTGGCGCTTTCATCGACGTTGCTCCGTTCCTGGCGATGGGTGCGAGAGGGCGCACGGTTCTGGGAGCACGCGCCACGATCGTATCGGGACCGGATCAGGATGAATGCTTACAGCCACGAGAACACTGCACCGGCGCCGCGCCAATAGCGGCCAGGCGTTAATCACAGCAAGCTTCTTGCCGTCTTTGGCGTTAACGCGGTCTGAACCCGCAGGGCCCGCCCGCCGAGGCCTTCTCCATCAGCCCGATCGCGCCGGTTCGCGCCGTTCCGCCGGCCGCGCCAACCGTCATATAGGCGAGGATTTCGCCGCCGCCGTCGCCGGTGAAATCAGCATGAGCGATTTCGTAAACCATGGTTTCGCCCTGCCCGATCCTGATCCGCCAGACCCCGTCGCTCACCGCCGCGATATCGACGGGGGCGCCCGGCCCGGTCTCGTCGAATCCGGTCGTTTCGGCGACCGCCATCGATCGCACGTCCGCTTCCGACGCTTTCCCGCCGACAAAATAAGACGAGCCCGCCGGCCGAGCCTTCGCGAGCAGGGCGAGAGCGCCGCAGGCGCGCCGGAAATATTCCTCGCGCCGCATGTCGGCGCTGGTGAGCGCGCTATAGCCTCCGGACACAAGCGAGTCATATTCGGCGCAGGTAGAGGCCGTCTCCGCCGGCGCCGCCGCATCGGAGGGATGCGCGAGCGCGACGCGCACGGCCGAGCCGTCCGCCGCTATAACGCGGTTATCACGCATCGCCTCATATTGCGCGCGCCCGTAGCAGGCCGCACTCATGCCCTCGACCAGGCGCACATTGGTCTTGATGCAAACGGGGTCGCCGGCGGCGCTTGCGACACCGAGGCGGGCGCCGTCGACCGGACGGTCGGGCTGCATGATCGCGACACCGGTCACGGCGGCCGCTGTCAGCGCGCCCGCCGCGCCGAGCCCTGCAACGATCGGTCTCACCATGTCTCACCCCTCCTAAAGCAGCCCGAGCTCGGCGAGCTTTGCGCGAAGCTCGGGCGGCGTCGTTGCGCCCTTCCGATCGAGATCGGCCGGCGCATCTTCCGCCGCCAGATAACGCCACCCCTGAAACGCCCGACGCGGCTGAGCCTGCGTCGGATGGAGCGTCCGATCAAGGACGATCTGGCAGCGGGTGACCCCGTCGGGGCCGGTCACGGGCGCGAGACCGACGATCCGTTGCCGAACGAGCACGAAGCCCTTGATCACCCAATAAAGAGAGCCGCCGGCGAGGAGTTCATCCCGTCTTTTGGGAAACATCCTGGTGGTGTGCTGAGTGACGGGCCCGAGGCCCGCCCCGATATTGGCGTCTGCGCGCCGGCGAACCCAGTCCTCCATGTCGTCGATGCTCGCCGCGCCGACGCAAAGCTTGAGAAGGTGAAGCGCCATGCCGCGGCGCGGGACCTATTCGACGACGCGCAGCCGCGCGAATTCCTGAGCGCGCTGGCGCTTGAGATCATGACGCGCGACGCGCTTCACCAGGATGTAAAGGATGAAGTAGCAGATCGCGGCCCCGACGGCGGCCAGCCACATCGGCAGATTTTCAAAGAGCGCGACGAAACTTTCATAGCTGATGCCGAGCATGCCCGCGACGCCCGGAAATTCCTGGCCGATCAGGAGGACGGCGCCGAGCAGCGTCATGGCGAAGGCGAGAATGCCGGCGAGAATGGCCCCGATCGTCACGCCCATGTCGGCGTGCTCTTCGGCTTTGGAAATGATCATCTTGGTCGGATCGACGGACAGCGCCTGCGTCGCCGCGAAGAGGGCGCGCGACCGCGCCGATTTTTCCTCGTCGGAAAGGACCAAGGCCTTGCCGTCCGCCTTGCGGTCGAAGTCGACAAGCGGCGAGGCCTTCAATTCGCGGTCCGATTTGAAATCAAACTCGCATTCGGGAGCGGGGCGGACATCCGCCGTCGGCACGACGAGCGAGGCGTCCGTCGGCATCAGGAACAGCGACTTTTCCGCCGCGCGCCGGCGGACAAGCCCATCGAGCTGGACGAGTTCGCCGTTGACCCGCGCCTTGGTCCACATTTCGAACGCTCGCGCGGCGGCGAGCTTGTCGCCTTCATTGAGCTTTCTGAGGACGGTCGAGCGCTTCCAGTTCTCCTCGCCGATGTTAAAGATCAGCGACACGATAGCGTCGTGCTCGTTTTGGTTAAGGGGCGCGCGCACGGTGTCGGCGATCAGCTTTTCGATCGGCTGGACATCCTGGCGGAGGAGTCTTTCAGCGTCCCCTTCGGTGACGCTCATCCCATGGCGGGCGGTCGCGCTGTGTCCATAGCCGACGGTCCACTCCTCGTTCGGCGTATAATGCGCCGACATCCGGAGTCCCTCATAGCCCTTGATCAGATTAAGACCGGTCGTTCCCGTCTTCATGCTGACCCGCCAACCCCTCTCACGCGACCTGAAGCCTGACGGCCGGGCCCATTCGGGCCCGCCCGGACGGGACTTCCCCACGCCTTCACGTTAACGATTCCTAGCACGAGCCCCGAAAGATGGGTAGGCGGCCACAACCAGGGGTCTTCGGCGACGGCTCCCATGTGTCGAATTGGCCGCATCTGGCCGCGACCTTTGATTCGGGCCAGAATGCCGATTTCTGCAAAACGGCTTTTCGCCGGGCTTTCTGGAGGGCCTGCCGGGAAGCCGGGAGTCCCGCTCTGGGCCTAGGGGGACGGTTGGCGTTCCGGGGTGGCACGAAGATTGGAAGGAAGGGGTCGGGAGGCCGGCGCCCGTGCCGTCTTCCCGATTTGGCAATGGTTGCGCTAGCGGCTGGTCCCTGCGCGCCGGGCGGGAAGTGTGGTGACCCATGTTTGGGAACGGTCTGGCTAACATCGTGGCGGCGGCGATCCTCGGGATTGCGATCCTGTGGTCGAACAATTTCGGCCGGCCGCAACAGGTCGACGAAAAGGCTCTCGCCGACATGTATGCGCGCGCCGTCGGCGACATCCGCAATGACATCGTGATCAATTGCGGCTGCTGCGGCGAGGGCGAAAAGAAAGCCGAGGCGCGCCCTTTTTAGGGTCCCGCCCCGTTCCGACGCGGCTCGCTGGCTATACGCCGGTCCCGCGCGAACCAGGGCGGGTTCCTTCAGGGCCCGGCGAGCCGCCCGCGGTGACGCCGTCGCCCGTCTTCCCGCCGCGCGTAACCAATTGGGCGCCGCCTTACATTCCGCCCTTCGATCTTCCGGGATTCATCCCGCCGGGCGGTGTGGCGCCGCCCGGGCCGCCGCCTTGCGATCCATCGAGGGACCCAGAATGTCCGCCCCCGCCCCCGCCGCCGCATGACGTGCCTGAGCCCGGCGTCGTGCTGATCCTGCTTTTCGGCCTGCCGGCGATATGGCTGATCCTCGGGCGCCGCCGCCGCAAGGGGGTGCGATGAAGACGTGAAAGGCGCATGGACAGGTTTCAGCCTTCCCATTCGCCCTTCACAACAAGACCAGCGCCGCCAGCCCGAGAAAGACAAAGAATCCGACGACGTCCGTCACCGTGGTGACGAAAACAGACGACGACACGGCCGGATCGGCGCCGGCGCGCTGCAGCCCCAGCGGCACCAGGATCCCGGCAAGCCCGGCCGCGATGAGGTTGATGATCATCGCCGCGCCGATGACGACGGCGAGCCGCACCGCCTGATCGACGCTCGCCCCGGTGCTCGCATGCCAGAGTCCGGCGAGCGCGCCCATGATCACCGCAAAGAGAATTCCGTTGAGCCCGCCGACGATCGTCTCACGCCAGATGATGCGTACGGCGTTGGCGGCGGTGAGATCCTTCGTCGCAAGGCTGCGGACGGCGACGGTCAGCGTCTGCGTGCCGGCGTTGCCGCCCATCGAGGCGACGATCGGCATCAAGACGGCGAGCGCCACGACCTGTTCGATCGCCTTCTCGAAAACGGAAATCACCAGCGAGGCGAGGACGGCCGTCGCGAGATTCACGGCCAGCCAGGAAAACCGCGAGCGCACGGTTTCTACGACGGTGTCGGTGAGGCCCGCCTCGGCGCCGACGCCGCCAAGGGCGAGCATGTCCTCATGGCTTTCCGCGTGCACGATCTCGACGACGTCATCGACGGTGATCATGCCGACAAGCCGCTCGGCTTCGTCGACGACGGGCGCCGAGATGAGATTATACTGCTCGAACTTGTAGGCGACATCCTCCTGGTCCATCGAAACCGGGATGACTGTCAGGTCCTCGTTCATGATGTCGCTGATCGCGGTTTCCCGCTTCGCCTTGAGAAGCGTCGACAGCGGCACCGCGCCGATCGGCTTGAACGCCGGATCGACGACGAAAACCTCGTAGAACCGGTCCGGCAGGTCCTCCGACCCGCGCAGGCGGTCGATGATCTGGCCGACCGTCCAGTAGGCGGGCGCAGCGAAGACCTCGCGCTGCATCAGCCGGCCGGCCGATTCCTCCTCGAAATCGAAGGCTTGGCTCAGCGCGAGGCGGTCGACAACCGGCGCCTTGGCGAGAATTTCGGCCCGCTTGTCCTCGTCGAGATCTTCGAGAATGAAAGCGGCGTCATCAGTGTCGAGTTCGGCGACGGCGTCGGCGACCGCTTCGGGCCGCATCGCGCTGACGACTTCCTCGGTGAGGTTGGCGTCGAGCTCCGGCAAAACCTCGGCGGGAAGCGCGCCGCCGAGGAGATCGATCAGCGCGAGGCGGTCCTCCTCATGCAGGAGCCCGATCGCATCCGCGAGATCGGCCGGATGCAGCGCGTCGATGATCGCATTGATGCGCGCGAGGTCGGACGCCTCGATCGCCGCCGTCAACGCCCCGACGGTTTGTTCCGCCAGCGTTTTGTCTTCCGCGCGCGCGGCGTCCTCCGGCGCGCGGGGGCCGTCGTCAGGATCGTCGAGCAAGGCCTGATCGGTCATGGCTCGCCCCGCGCAGAAAGCGGATGAACGGAGAACGCGTCGCGAGGCCTATGGCAGCCTGCAGCCCGGATCAAGCCGCATCGCCCCGGCGGCCACGGGGCGGCCAAGCGCTTCCGGCATCGCCGCGCATGCCAAGGCCAGAAATCCGATTGATCGGCGGTCGGTCAAGAGTCAGACTTAAGGGCGCCGCAGCGATTGTTTGCGTGCTTGCTGCGACGGTCTTTGTCGCGCGACGAATTCGCTTCGTCTCGATATTTTGGGGAGATGGTTCATGCCAATCAGCGATGCACGCGCTCGGCGTGCTCTATTGCTGCGCCCGCTGCGGGCGCTCGTGAAGTTCGCCGCCGGCGGGGCCGTCGCCCTTGCGGCGATCACCGTTGGGGAGGCCGCCGATCCAAATCCTGTCGGCCTCAACCAGAACATTCTCGTCATCTGCGTGAAATACACCGACATCGCCACGACCCGGCGGACGAGGTGTCAGGACTGGGTCGACTCGATGAACGCCGAGATCAACCCATTTTACAACCAGTCGAGTTTCGGTCGCACGACTTTCAATTTTGTCGCCGCGCCAGGGCCGGACGATGGCTGGTACGATCTTGGGCTTGCGACCACGGATTACGACTTCACCCGCGTCGCTCAGGCGGCGGTGACGCTCGCCGATCCTGGCGTGAATTACGCTAATTACAATCGCGCCGCCGTGCTCACCAATTTCGCCGGCTTCGGCGGCCAGGGCGGCGGTCCTTGGTGGTGGCGCGTCAATGAAGGCGCTGAGGCAAGCATTGATTTCGGCGATGGCAATCCGCCGGCGCCGGCGCGCCTGATGACCATGTCGATCACCAATGAGTGGCTCGCGGATGCGGGCTACGGGGCGCCCTATGGCGCGGGCGCGCTCGACGACAGCAATACGGTGACGGCGCACGAAATCGGCCACCAGCTCAGCATGCCGACGCATTATGCCGATGTTCGGTGGTCGACCGGCCTCTCCCGCGACGTCGTCACGCCATGGGACATCATGGGCCTCAGCCCGACGATGAACCATTTCACCGGCTGGGCGAAGGCGCAGCGCAATTTCACTCAGGCGGGATTTGTCCGCACGATCGGGCCGCCAGTCGGATCAAACATCAACCAGCTTGTGCGCCTGCGTCCCGTATCGCGGACGCCTTCGGGGACGGACACGCAGGTCATCAAGATCCCGCTGTCAAATTCACCCGTCTTCACCGGCTATGTCGTTGAGCTCAGAAGGCAGGTGAACGGCGATGATCTGCTGCCGAGCGCCGGCGTCCTCGTCAGCTATGTGGACGAGCGTCCCGACGCCATTTTGAAGCTCATCGCGCTTGAAGACCCAAGCATGCCCGGCGACATGAACCAGGCGCCGCTCGATCTGGGCGAGACCTACACCGATCCCGGCTATAACCTCTCGATCACGTATGAGAGCAACGCCGGCGAGGACGCCAATGTCCGCATCCAGTACAACCTGCCCGCGTCATCGCGCCCCAATCCGTCGATCATGCCCTGGGGCGCACCGCCGTGGGAAACTCCTGACATCTGGATCGACAGCGAGCGAAACGGATGGGGGACCTATCGCTACACGGACGGCGCCGGCAATCCCGCCGGCAATGGCGATGACGCCTGGGTCGGCCGCGTCAACCGCGTCATGGTCCGCGTTCGCAATTCCGGCCCTGGCCTTGCGACCAACGTGCGCGCGCAGGTGTTCGTCAATTCGCCGCCAGGCATGGGCGACGCGGGCGCGAACTGGGATTATCTCGGTACGATCGTCTTTCCGTCGATCGGCGCCGGGCTGGTCGCGCAGGACTTCATCAACTGGACGCCGAGCGTCGGACAGCACACCTGCATCAAGGTGGTGCTGGTCGCGACGCCGGGAGAATTGTCGGAATCGGACAATTTGGCGCAGGAGAACGTCTCGGCCTTCGACACGTCGTCCGGCAGTCCGTTCGAGCCGGTGTCGCTGAAGGTCACGGTCAACAATCCGTTTGCGGAGCAATCGACGCCGGTCCGCTATCACCTGCGCGACGTGCCGGAGGGCTGGGGCTTCCGCATCGAGCCGATGGAAGCCGAACTTCCGCCAGGAGGATCGGAATCAGTGCGGGTGACGCTCTACCCGTCTGGGTTGCCGGCTGGACGGGAAGACGGCCGCCTTCAGGAGCTGCGGCGCAAGACGACGCAGATCGGCTTTCTCGCGCGGCCGAAACTCGAGGCCCAGATTCCCTACGCCGACACTTATGTTCCGATCGGGGGCGTCGAGATGTGGACCCATCTCGTCGACAGGACGCGCCTCACTTGCCGCATCGGGGACATCGCCAATCCGCAGGACCGGCCGAAGCTCGATCCGCGCCTCAAGGATCTGCGGCCCACGCTGAAAAATCTCGGCGACCAGGCTCCGCTGGACGGCGCCGTCCGGAAGGGCGTCGTCGGCGCTGTCTCGCCGTCGCGGGCGATCCAGGAGCAACTTGCCGCGCGCCTGCCGAAAGACGTTCTCGTCGGCGGCAAGGGTGAGATTGCCCCGCAGGTCGCCGAGGCGCGTAAACTTCTCGGCGCGACGTCGCTCATCCGGCCCGAAGCTGAGCCGATGCGCGCCTCGGCGAACGGTCCGGTCGTCGTCGCCGGCGAACTGGCGCCTGCAGTCGCGGGCGCAACGATCGCCGTCGAAATGCGCGCGCCCGGCGGCAAGGGATATGTGCAGCTGACGAAAACAGACAGCGCCGGGCGCTATGTCTTGCAGATGAAGCCGCTCGGATCCGGCGAGGCTGTCGTTCAGGCCCACTTCGCCGGCGACAACCGGCGCGGCGCCGCCGAAAGCGGCAATTGCCGCGTGATCGTTCAGTAGGCTGACAAGGGCGAGGGCACCGGCGAAACCGGCGCCCCGCCCTATTCCCTGAAATTGATGAGGCCGCTGGCGACGACGAGGGCGACGACGGCGGTCAGCACGGCGGCGATCGCGGTCGTCAGGATCGCCTTGCGCTTGAGGCCCGGATCGGCGGGCGCGCCGGGTTCGGCGCCGGCGACGCCGTCGGCGTCCGATTCCCAGCGTCCCCTGATCCCCATCGGCAGCACGGCGAAGAACACGCACCACCAGATGAGAATGAAGACGATGACAATGCCGACCGGTCCCATGGCGTTCACACCCGCTGGATAAGGACCGCAACGCCGGGACGCTTGCCCCAATGCTCGGTCATGACGGTGCGGACGGCGCGCGAAACCGCGAGCGTCGCCGCCTCGTCGTCGAGCCGCTGTTTCTTGGACAGGATGTGAAAGGCGGCCTCCGCCTTCTCGATGACAAGGGCGGCGAGGTCGTCGACGCCCGGCGCCTCGCGCGGCGCCCCGGCGATGGCGACCGCCGGCTCGGCGGCGAAGTCGCCATGCTCGTCGATCGCGAGCGCGACAGTCACCACGCCGGCGAAGGCGAGCTTGCGCCGCTCGCGCATCGGCCCCGAGCCTTCGGGCAGGAGGAGGTCGCCGTCGAGCATCCAGCGGCCGGCGGGAACCTCGTCGATCAATTCAGGCTCGCCCGGCGCAAGGCGGATGAGGTCGCCGTTGCGCGGCGCGATCGCATCCTTGACGCCGAGCGTCAGGGCGAAATCGGCATGCGCTTCGAGATGGCGCGCCTCGCCATGGACGGGAATGGAATAGGCCGGGCGCACCCATTCATACATCTTTTTCAATTCGTCCCGGTTCGGATGGCCGGAGACATGCGTGAAGGCGTCCTTCTCGGTGATGACCTTGACGCCAAGCTCGACGAGGTCGTTGATGAGCGTGAAGATGTCGCGCTCATTGCCCGGAATGATCTTCGAGGAGAAGATCACCGTGTCGCCTTCGCTCAGCGTCAGCTCGCGGTGATCGTCACGCGCGATGCGGGCGAGCGCGGCGCGCGGTTCGCCCTGGCTGCCGGTGCAGAGATAAAGAACGTGCTCGCGCGGCAGGAACCCCGCCTCCTCCGGCTCGACGAAGTTGACGCCCGCCGGCAGGAGCCCGACTTCGCGCGCCGCGCCGACGATCCGCAGCATCGACCGGCCGAGAAGGCATACGGACCGGTCCGCGGCGTAAGCGGCCTCGCACACGGAAACGACACGCGCGACGTTGGAGGCGAAGGTCGTCACCGCGACGCGGCCCGGCTGCGCGGCGATGAGCTTGGTGAGGCTCTCCTTCACGCGCATTTCCGAACCTGACTCGCCGGAGGAAAGGACGTTCGTTGAATCGCAGACCATGGCGAGAACGCCTTCGTCGCCGAGAGCGAGAAGGCGCGGGGAATCCGTCACCGGGCCCAGCGTCGGCTCGGGATCGATCTTCCAGTCGCCGGTGTGCAGCACGACTCCGAGGGGCGTCCTGATGATGACGCCGTTGGGCTCCGGAATCGAATGGGTGAGCGTGACGAATTCGAGATCGAATGGGCCGATCGTCAGTCGCGCGCCGAGATCGATGACCTTGAGATCGAGCTTGGCGCCGCGCTCCTCAAGCTTGCTTTCGATGAGCTTCGCCGTAAACGCGGTCGCATAGGCCGGGCATTTGAAGTCAGGCCCGAGAAGCGCGATTGCGCCGATGTGATCCTCGTGGCCGTGGGTCAGGATGAGCCCGAGGAGGTTCTCACGTTCTTCGAGGATGAAGGTCGGATCGGCGCAGATAAGCTCGACGCCCGGCGTCGAAAGGTCGCCGAAGCTGACCCCGCAGTCGATCATGATCCATTTGCGCGCCGTCGGCGGCCCGAACCCGTAAAGGTTCATGTTCATGCCGATTTCGCCGGAGCCGCCGAGGGGGAGGAAGACGAGTTCGTCTTTCGCCATCAGCGTTTCGCCTTCATGCGTTTCCAGATTTCATGGAGGCCCTTGATGGTGAGGTCGGCGTCGAAATAGTCGATGCAGCTTGTCGCGCCCTCGAACAGGGAGACGACTCCGCCCGTCGCGACAACCCTGAGCGGCTCGGGATATTCCGCCTTGATGCGCGCGACGAGCCCTTCGATGAGACTGATATAGCCCCAGAAGACGCCCGACTGCATGGCGCCGACCGTGTCCTTGCCGATCACCCGCGCCGGGCGTTCGATGGCGACGCGGGGGAGCTGCGCGGCGGCGTCGTGCAGCGCCTGCATCGACAGGTTGATGCCCGGCGAGATGATGCCACCTTCGAAGCCGCCGTCCTTGCCGACCATGTCGAAATTGGTCGCCGTGCCGCTGTCGACGACAACGCAGGGCCCGCCATAGGCCTTGAAGGCGCCGACGGCGTTGACGAGCCTGTCCGCGCCGGCCTCGGCGGGCTTCGGAATGCGCACCTCGACGCCCGGGATCGTCGCCGCCGTGACGACGAAGGGCTCGGTCTTGAAATAGCGTCGCGACAGGTTGCGGAAATGGAAGAGCGACTGCGGCACGACGTTCGACAGGATGCAGTCCGAAATCTGGTCGAGCCGGTAGCCGTTCATCGCCATCATCTGCGACAGCCAGGCGGCGTATTCATCCGCCGTCCGCGTCGAGGAGGTCGAGATGCGCCACTGCATGACCGGCGTATCGCCGTCATAAAGCGCGATGACCGAATTGGTGTTGCCGACATCGATAGCGATGAGCATCAGGGACTCCGGGATGCGGGCGGCAGCACCGCCCCGGCGGCGATGGCGCGCCGCTCGCCGTTCGAGTTTAATATAAGCGCGCCCGAGTTATCGAGATCCTCGAAAACGCCTTGTACGACGCCGGCGGGCGTTTCGATCCTTGTCGGGCGGCCGAGGCCGGCGCCGCGCTCGAGCCACTCCGCCCGAATGGGGGCGAAGCCCTCCCCCGCCCATTGACGGCGACGGAAGGCGAAAAGGTCGTCGAGCGTTTCGACGAATTGACGCGGCCCCGGCGGCGCGCCGTCCAGAAAATCGAGAAGCCGCGCGGCGGGATAGGCGAGCCCCCGGGGCGCCGTGACGATATTGACGCCGACGCCGAGCGCGACCAGCGGCGCCTCGCCCACAAGTTCGAGGAGAAGGCCTGCGATCTTCGCGCCGCCCGCAAGGAGATCATTAGGCCATTTGAAGGAAAGGTCCGCGCGCGGAGCAAAGCGGCGGACAGCGTCCGCGACGCTGAGCGCCGCGACGAAGGACAATTCGGGCAGTCGTTCCTTCGGCGCCTCAGGGCGGAAGAGGAACGTCGCCGCGATGTCGCCTTCTTCCTGCAGCCATTCCGTCCCGCGCCGGCCATAGCCGGCGGTTTGCTTGAGGGCGACGATCCATAAGGGGCCGCCCTCGCCCAGCGCAGCGCGGCGCTTGGCCTCGAGGCTTGTCGAATCGAGCGTTGGAAAGACTTCGATCCGCGAGAGCTTGCGCGACGTCGACACGTCAGAAAAGCGCCGCCGCCGCCCGCGCCGCGAGATCGCGGATCGGCCCGATGAGAATGAGGAACACGGGGAACATCATCAACGCCGACACCGACGCGGTGAGGCCGAGCCGCGAGCCCTGTTCACGCTCGAACACCGGCGCGGGCTCGTTGAACCACATGATCCAGATGACGCGGAGATAATAATAGGCGGATACGACGCTGAGGACGGCGCCGGCGACGGCGAGCCAGATAAGGCCCGAATCAATCGCCGCCTGGAAGACGAAGAGCTTGCCGAAGAAGCCCGCCATCGGCGGCACGCCGGCGAGCGAGAAGAACAGAACGGTGATGATGAGCGCAAGGCCGGCGTTTGTGCGCGACAGGCCCGAGAGCTCGTCGATCGTCTCCGTCATGCCGCCGCGCCGGCGCATGAGCAGGATGCAAGCGAAGGCGCCGATCGTCATCACGATGTAGATCGCCATGTAGATGAGCGTCGACCGGACGCCCTCGACCGTCCCGGCCGCAAGCCCGATGAGCGCGAACCCCATATGGCCGATCGAGGAATAGGCCATCAGGCGCTTGATGTTCGTCTGGACGATCGCCGAGAAGGCGCCGACCGCCATCGAGGCGACGGCGAGGATGGCTAGAATCGGCGTCCACTGGTCGGCGACGCCTGCAAACGGCGTCACCATGGCGCGCGTGAAAAGCGCCATCGCTGCGAGCTTCGGCGCGGCGGCGAAGAGCGCCGTCACCGGCGTCGGCGCGCCCTCGTAGACGTCGGGCGTCCACATGTGGAACGGCGCCGCCGAGACCTTGAAGGCGAGGCCGGAGATCAGGAAGACGAGGCCGATGATGAAGCCGACATTCTTGCTCGCCTCGCCGCTGACGCTGGCGATCGCGTCGAACTGCGTCGCGCCGGTGAAGCCGTAGACGAGCGATGCGCCGTAAAGCATCAGGCAGGATGAGAGGGCGCCGAGCACGAAATATTTAAGGCCCGCCTCGGTCGAGCGCCGGCTGTCGCGGTTGAACGCGGCGAGAATATAGAGTGCAAGGCTTTGCGTCTCGACGCCCATATAGAGCGCAATGAGATCGTTCGCCGACGCCATCAGCAGCATGCCGAGCGCGGCGAGCGTGATCAGCACCGGATATTCAAAGCGTCCGAGCTGCTCGCCGGCGAGATATTTGTCCGACATCAATATCGCCAGCGCCGCGGCGGCGAGAATGATGAGCTTCACGAAGGTCGAGAAGGCGTCGATCCGGAACGCCCCGCCAAAGACGTCGCGCTCCGGCCAGCCGCTCATCGCCGCGACGACGAGCAGCGTCGCGATGAGAAGCGCTATCGAAGCCGAAGAAACGAGGCGCGCCGACTTGTCGCCGAGAAAGACGCCGAGGATCAGCAGCGCCATCGCGCCGCCGGCGAGCATCAACTCCGGGATCAGATAGCTGAGATCGGCAAGAAGCGGCATCAGCGCCCCCCCGCGGCGGACACGGCCGCATCGAAATTTCTGAGCAGCGCATCGACCGCCGGGGCGAAGACCTCGAGCGCCGGTTTCGGATAGACGCCGAGAACGAGGGCGAACAGGAGGAGTAGCCCGAGCATCGTCATCTCCCGCGCATCGACGTCGGCGATCGACATCAACGCGGGCTTGTGCAGCTCTCCGTACATCACCTGGCGGAAAAGACGCAGCGCGTAGGCCGCCGACAGAATGACGCCGAAGGCGGCGAAGAAGGCGATCCAGGAATTGACCTTGAACGCGCCGGCCATGGTAAGGAATTCGCCGACGAAGCCCGATACGCCCGGCAGGCCGACATTCCCCATGGTGAAGAACAGGAAAAGGAAGGCGTAAAACGGCATCCGGTTGACGAGACCGCCATAGGCCGCGATTTCGCGCGTGTGGATGCGGTCGTAAAGGACGCCGACGCACAGGAACAAGGCGCCCGAGATGAAGCCGTGGCTCAGCATCTGGAAGAGCGCGCCTTCAACGCCCTGCGTCGTCGCGGTGAAGACGCCCATCGTCACGAAGCCCATATGGGCGACGGACGAATAGGCAATGAGCTTCTTCATGTCCTCCTGCGCCAGCGCGACGAGCGAAGTGTAAATGATCGCGATGATCGACAGCGCATAGATGAAAGGCGCGAAGTCAACGCTCGCAACCGGGAACATCGGCAAGGAAAACCGCAGGAAGCCGTAGCCGCCCATCTTGAGGAGGATGGCGGCGAGGATGACCGAGCCCGCCGTCGGCGCCTGCACGTGCGCGTCCGGAAGCCAGGTATGGACCGGCCACATCGGCATCTTGACGGCGAAGGACGCGAAGAAGGCGAGCCAGAGCCACTTCTGCGCCTCCGCCGGAAACGCCGTCTGCTGCAGCGTCGGAATGTCGGTCGTGCCGGCGAAGCTCCACATCCAGAGGATGGCGACGAGCATCAGGATCGAGCCGAGCAGCGTGTAGAGAAAGAATTTGATCGCCGCATAAACGCGGCTTGGCATGGCGACGCCGCCGAGCGTCTTCGTTCCCTTCGATCCCCAGACGCCGATGATGAGGAACATCGGAATGAGGCTGCCCTCGAAGAACAGATAGAAGACGAGCAGATCGAGCGCGCAGAAGACGCCGAGGATCAGCGTCTCCATGATGAGGAAGGCGGCCATGTATTCCGGCACGCGCTTGTCGATCGCGCCCGACGCGGCGATGCAGATCGGCATGATGAAGGTCGTGAGCAGCACGAACAGGATCGAGATCCCGTCAACCCCCATCTTGTAGCCGACGCCCTGCCCCAGCCATGGCGCGCTCTCGACGAGCTGATAGCCGCTCTCTGACGGGTCGTAATAGGCGACCGTTATGAAGACCGAGAGGACGAAGGCGCCGAGCGTGAAGAGCATCGCAATGCGCCGCGAGACGGCGTCGATGCTCGCCTGCTCGGCGGCGCCGATCGCCCCGTTCGCTTCACGCTTGGCCGTCATCTGGCGAAGCGCAATCGCCAGCGCGCCAGCGAGCGGCAGGAAGGTCAGGAGCGACAGCCAGGGCTGGCCCGCGAGGCCCTGCGCGGCGATCTCGTTCACTGGCCGCCTCCCGCCCGGACGACGACCCAGGTGATCAGCGCCGCGATGCCGACGAGCATCACGAAGGCGTAGTGATACATGTAGCCCGATTGCACCTTGACGATGCGCCTCGCGCCCTGCGCAACGGCGCCGGCGACGCCGTCAGGCCCGACGCCGTCGATCGTCTTGCCGTCGCCTTCCGTCCACAGAAAACGGCCGAGCCAGAGCGCCGGCTTGACGATCAGAAAATCGTAGATCTCGTCAAAATACCATTTGTTCTTGAGGAAGCCGTAGATCATGCCGCCGGGCCGGAGAAGCCCCGGGCGCAAGGGATCGCCGCGGAGATATTGGTAGGCCGCCGCAAGCGTGCCCGCCGCCATCGCGAACAAGGGCGCCCAGAGCACCCAGAGGGGGACGTGATGTCCCCCGCCATGGTCCTTGTCCGCGGCGGCTGACGCTGTCACGGCGCCATGCGCTTCGATGACGGGCGGCGCCTTGTGATCGTCGCCATGCGCCGCCTTCTCGTCGTGGCTGTCGCCATGCTCGGCTTTCGCAGCGGAATAAAGAGCGCCGTTCCAGAACTTGTCCGCGTTCGGACCAACGAAGTCGGCGTAGAAGGCCATGCCGGCGAAAAGCGCCCCGACGGCGAGCGGCATGAGGCTCGCCAGCATGATCGTCGGAACTTCGTGCGGGTGTTTTCTCACTTCTTCCGGCACGCGGCTCGGTCCCCAGAAGGTGAGGAAGATCAGCCGCCATGAATAGAACGCGGTGAACACCGCCGCGATAAGGCCGAGCCAGAACGCGTAGTCGCCGAACGCCTTGCCCGCCTCGCCGGCGGCGAAAGCGCTTTCAAGAATGACGTCCTTGGAGACGAAGCCTGCCGTTCCGAGCGGCGCGTCGCCGATCTTCACGCCCGGTATGCCGACGCCGGTGATTGCGATCGTGCCGATCAGCATCATCACATGCGTCGCGGGCAGCAGCACTTTGACGGCCCCCATCTTTTTGATGTCCTGCTCGTGATGGAGGCCGTGAATGACGGCGCCCGAGCCGAGGAACAAAAGCGCCTTGAAGAAGGCATGGGTGAAGAGATGGAACATCGCCGCGCCATAGGCGCCGACGCCGGCGGCGAAGAACATGAATCCGAGCTGCGAGCAGGTCGAATAGGCGACGATCTTCTTGATGTCGTCTTGAAGGAGGCCGACCGTCGCGGCGAAGAAGGCGGTCGTGGCGCCGACGAGCGTGACGAGCGCGGCCGCATCGGGTGCGTATTCATATAAGATCGAGCAGCGGCAGACGAGGAAGACGCCGGCCGTCACCATGGTCGCGGCATGGATGAGCGCGGAAACGGGCGTCGGGCCTTCCATCGCGTCCGGCAGCCAGGTGTGGAGAAGGAACTGCGCCGATTTTCCCATCGCGCCGATGAAGAGGAGGATCGACATCGCGGTGAGGGCGTGCGCTTCGATCCCGAAAATCGAGATCGTGAGCTCCCTGATCGGCGCCCCGGCGCTCGCGCCCCACGGCGTCGCCACGGCGTTCTGCGCGACGGCGGCGAAGACTTCGTCGAAGCGGACCGAGCCGAAAACATAGAAGACGCAGAAGATGCCGAGCGCGAAACCGAAATCGCCGACGCGGTTGACGACGAACGCCTTTATCGCCGCGTCATTCGCCGACTTTTTCTTGAACCAGAAGCCAATGAGGAGATAGCTCGCAAGGCCGACGCCCTCCCATCCGAAGAAGAGCTGGAGGAAATTGTCCGACGTGACGAGGCAGAGCATCGCGAAGGTGAACAGGGACAGATAGGCGAAAAAGCGCGGCCGGCTGTCGTCCTCGTGCATGTAGCCGATCGAATAGGCGTGAACGAGGAATGACACCGTGTTGACGACGACGAGCATCACCGCCGACAGCGTGTCGAGCCTCACCGCCCAGTCGGCGACGAAATTCCCCGATGAAATCCAGGTGAAGAGCGAAATTGTTCTTGCGTGCCCGTTGAGCGCGACGTCGTAGAACAGCGCCCAGGCGAGCGCGCAGGCGGCGCCGACGAGGGCGGTCGTGACGATTTCCGCCGCGCGCGGACTGCCCATGCGTCCGATCGGCATCGCAAGGAGCGCGCCGAAGAGCGGCAGGAGTACGACAAAGGGTTCCATCGCCCGGCCCTAGTTCTTCATCAGATTGGCGTCTTCGACGGCGATATCGCCGCGGTTCCTGAAGAACGCGACAAGGATGGCAAGACCGACCGCCGCCTCGGCCGCGGCGACCGTCAACACCATGAACGCGAAGACCTGGCCGACGAGGTCGCCGAGGAACTGTGAAAAGGCGACGAGATTGATGTTGACCGCAAGCAGCATCAGCTCGATCGACATCAGGATGATGATGACGTTCTTGCGGTTGACGAAAATGCCCGCCATGCCGATGGCGAACAGCACCGCCGCGACGCTCAAATAATGCCCGAGACCGATCATCGCGTCAGATCCCCTGCCCCGTTTTCACTTTCTTGAGTTCGACGCTCGCCTCGCGGCGCCGCGCAACCTGCGCCGCCGGGCACTGCTTCCGGACGCCTTCGCGGGTCCGGAAAGTGAGCACGATCGCCCCGATCATGGCGACCAGAAGGATGACGCCGGCGATCTGAAAATAATGGACGTAGTCGGTGTAAAGGATGAGGCCGAGGCCCTCGACATTGCCGGGCGCACCGGGCTCGGCGAGCGCCGAGCCCGCCGTTGCGACGGGGTGCGCCCGGGCGAGCGCCTCATCGGAGGGCATCGACCAGGCGGCGAAGGCGAGGATGAGTTCGACAACGACGAGCCCGGCGACCGCGCCGCCGATCGGCAGGTAATTGAGAAAGCCCTGCTTCAGCTCGACGAAATCGACGTCGAGCATCATCACGACGAAAAGGAACAGCACCGCGACGGCGCCGACATAGACGACGACGAGCAGCATCGCGAGATATTCAGCGCCCATCAGCACAAAGAGCCCCGCCGCGGAAATGAAGGCGAGGATGAGGAAGAGGACCGAATTGACCGGATTCCGGGACGCGATGACCATCAGCCCGGAAGCGATTGCGCTCAGCGCAAAGACCCAGAACGCGAAAGCGGTGAGCGTCATGGCGACCTGTGGCGCGGGCGCGGCCTGCGGAACCGGCGCGCCGCGTGCGGCGGGTTGGACGAAAGCGCCGCCGGAAAGCCCTCAAGGCCCGGCGCCGCGATTGCGAATTGGCGCGGGTTCTAGACCGCGCCGTATTTCTTTGCAAAGGGCCTGATCGCCGATCGGTCGCGCCGGCGGGCGCCGGGCAAGGAGGATGGAATGTCTGTGGAAAATCTGGATGTTGTGCGGGCGATCTACGACGCCTTCGCAAAGGGGGACGTGGCCGGCGTGCTCGCGCGCTTCCACCCGGACATCGTCTGGCGCGAGGCGGAAAACTTCCCCTACGCCGACCGCAACCCCTATCGGGGACCGCAGGCGGTCGCCGAGGGCGTCTTCATGCGGTGCGCGACCGAATGGGATGGTTTCGGCGTTGAAATCGAGGAACTGCTCGGCGCCGGGTCGGCGGTCATTGCGCTCGGCCGTTATGCCGGCGTCTTTAAGGCCACGGGGCGCCGGCAGCATCCACAGATGGTCCATGTCTGGCGGGTCAAGGACGGCCTTGCGACCGAGTTTCAGCAATATGCCGATACCTTGCACGTCGCCCGCTGCGTCGGCGCCGTATAGGCCTGACACCCTCTTTCGCAAAAATCGGGCGCCCTTCGCCGCGCCGGCGGCGTAAAATGCCGGCGTTCCTTTCCAAAGGCGTCCAAGAATGTCCGAAGAAAAATCCTATTATCTCGGCACCCATGACGCCGAGGTCTGGCGCCTCGGCGTGCAGCATCGGGTCTGGCGGGCGCGCACGCTCGACGTCTGGCGGCGCGCCGGGATCACCGATGGTTGGACGGTCATCGACGCGGGCTCAGGGCCCGGTCACGCCAGCCTCGACCTCGCCGAGATCGTCGGGCCGCGAGGGCGCATCCACGCGCTCGACCGGTCTGACAATTTCCGTCATGCCATCGAGGAAGGGGCGCGGGTGCGCGGCCTATCCAATCTGACGCTGCACAATGTCGACCTTGCGATCGACCCGATCCCGGTCGGCGGCGTCGACGCCGTCTTCATCCGCTGGGTCTTCATTTTCATGGAAGACCCGATCGCGGTCCTGAAAAAGCTTGCGGCGGCGCTGCGTCCGGGCGGCCGGTTCATCTGCCACGATTACTGGAACTGGGGCGTGATGGCGTGGACGCCGGCGCGCGAAAAGCTCGCCGAATTCGTCGAGACGTCGATCCGCGACTGGCGGCGCAACGCCGGCGACATCGACGTCGCGCGGAAGATCCTGCCCGCCCTGCCCGACGCCGGCCTGCGCCTCATCGAGGCGAATCCGATCGTCTTCACGACTTCGCCCGCTGACTTCACCTGGCAATGGCCGAAGACCTTCATCACACCCCACGCGCGACGGCTCGCCGAGCGCGGCGTCGTCAGCGTTCCGTGGGCGGAGGATGTCGCGCGCGACTGGGAGGCGGCGGAAAAGGATCCGCGCACGGTGATGACGACGCCGATGTTGATGGAGATCGTCGCCGAACGGACGTGACCGCCGCGGGCGTCATTGCGTCTTGCCAGCCCACTCGCGGGCTCTGAGCTCCTTGCGGATGATCTTGCCGCTGATCGTCTTCGGCAGGCTCGGCGTGAACTCGATCTTGCGCGGATATTTGTAGGGCGCGGTCACCCGCTTCACATGCGCCTGCAATTCGGCGGCGAGCGCTTCGCTCGGCTCATAGCCCTTGGCGAGCACGATGAAGGCCTTGACGACTTCCCCGCGCGTCTCGTCGGGGCTGGCGACAACGGCGGACTCGGCGACGGCGGGGTGTTCGATCAGCGCGCTTTCGACTTCAAAAGGCCCGATGCGGTAGCCGGCGGAGATGATCACATCATCGCCGCGCCCGACGAACCAGAAATAGCCGTCAGCGTCCCGGAAGGCGCGGTCGCCGGTGAGATACCAGTCCCCGCGCTGCGTCGCCGCCGTCCGCTCGGGATCGTCCCGGTAGCCGAGAAAAAGACCCGCCGGCGGTTCCGGTTTCACCTTGACGGCGACATCGCCTTCGACCCCGGCTGGGAGGCGCGCGCCGGCTTCATCGATGACGTCGAGATCGACGCCGGGCGCCGGCAGGCCCATCGAGCCCGCCCTCGCCTCCATGCCGTCGAAGACGCCGCACAGGATCGTCGTTTCGGTCTGGCCGTAGCCCTCGCAGATCTGAAAGCCGGTCTTCCCTCTCCAGACATCGATGACTTCGGGGTTCAGCGGTTCGCCGGCGCTGACGCAATGCCGGAGCGCCTTGAATCGGAGCCCGTCGAGCGGCTGGCGCACCAGCATCCGGTAGGCCGTCGGCGGCGCGCACAGGACGGTGACCGGAAAGCGCGCCAGCCAATCGAGCACGCGCGCCGGATCGACGGCGTCGGCATGGAGCGCGAAAACGCCGGCGCCGCAAAGCCAGGGCGCGAAGAGCGACGACCAGGCGCCCTTCGCCCAGCCGGTGTCGGAGATGTTCCAGACGAAGTCGCCTTCGCCGGCGCGAAGCCAGAAGCGCCCCGTCGCCTCATGGCCGAGCGGATAGGCGCAGCCATGCGCCGTCATCTTCGGATTTCCGGTCGTGCCGGACGTAAAATAGAGCAGCGCCTCTTCGGTTCCCGCCGTGTCGGCGCAGCCAGCGAGCGGCGCGCCGTCAAACCGGTCGTACCGCGTCCAGCCGTCGCGGCCGCCTTCGACGATGAGCCGCGCGCCGCGCCAGCCGATCTCCACCGCCGCCTCGTCGAACCGCTCGGCGAGCGCGGCATTCGTAATGATGGCGCGCGCCTGCGTCGCTTTCAGGCGGTAGGCGATGTCCTTCTTCATCAGCTGCGCCGTGCCGGGCGACACGACAGCGCCGATCTGCAGGGCGCCGAGGACGAAATCCCACCAAGGCTTTTCGCGCGACAGGATCAGGAGGACGATGTCCCCGCGCCTGACGCCCGCGGCCGCGAGGCAGGCCGCCGCCCGACCTGCGCGCGCAGCAAGGTCGGCGAAGCCTGCGATGTCGACGTCGCCCTCCGCCGAGGTCCAGTAAAGCGCCGGCGCATCGGGCCGGCGCGCGGCCCGCGGATGAATGACGTCGCGCACGAAATTGAACCGGTCGGCGCGGCGCGGCCTGAACCCGGCGGCGGCGGCGCGATAGGCGTCAGCGGGCCCTCGCGCCATGGCTCACGCGTCGACGGAGCAGGCGTCCATCGCCGCCTTCGCGGCGGCGCTCGCCATTTCGTATGCCTCTTCATCGCTCGAAGCCGTTTCGGCGAGGCGGCGCAATTCCGCATCGAGCGCCGGGTTCGCCGAGGCTTTCGCCGCAAGGCACGAACATTGCCCGGCGACGTCGCCTTCGGTCGCCCAGTCTTCCGAAACGCTGAGGCAAAGCGCTTCGAATTCCGATGCGGCGGCGAAAGAGCCGGCGACGAGCGCCAGCGCCCCGGCGGCGACAGCGAATTTCTTCATCCTTGAAGCTCCCTGATCAAGCCTTGGCCATGTTGAGAACGCGGACCTGGGTGTATTCGGCAAGGCCCTCGACACCCTGTTCGACGCCGAGGCCCGACTGTTTTGATCCCGCCATCGGAATATGCGGGCCGATGTTCACGTGCTGGTTGATCCACACCGTACCGGCGTCGATCTGCTCGGCGATTTTCTTGGCCCGTTCGAAATTCGAGGACCAGACCGAACCGCCGAGGCCGAAAGTCGTCGCATTGGCGCGGCGCACCACCTCGTCATCATCGCTGAACCGAATCAGCGGAATGACCGGCCCGAACTGCTCCTCGTCGACAATGCGAGAGCCTTCCTTGACGTTCTTCACGACGGCGGGACGAAGGAAATAGCCGGACCGGTCCATCGTGTCGCCGCCTATGACCGTTCCACCTTCGGCCTTCGCGCTGGCGATGAGGCTCTTCACCTTCTCGAACTGCATGCGGTTCTGCAACGGCCCGAGGCGCGCGCCCTGCTTCATGCCGTCATCGACGACCGTGTCCCTGGCGATCGCCGCCAGCGCCGCGGCGACTTCGTCGTAAATTTTGTCCTGCACGAAAATGCGCTTGGCGGCGAGACAGACCTGGCCGCAATTGAACATCGCGGCGTCGAAGATCTTCGGCGCGATCTCGGCGACCTTCACGTCGTCGAGCACGATCATCGCGTCATTTCCGCCGAGCTCGAGCGTCAGGCGCTTGAGGCCCTCGGCGCCGCTCTTCATGATCTTTTTGCCGGTCTCCACCGACCCGGTGAAGGAGACCTTGGCGACGTCGGGGTGGCCGGTGAGATAGGGTCCGAGATCGTTCTCGTCTGCGATGATGTTGACGACGCCCGCCGGCACGATGTCCTTGATGAGCGCGCCGAGCCTGAGCGTCGTCACCGGGGTCGTCGGCGCCGGTTTCAGCACGATGGTGTTGCCGGCGACGAGCGCCGGGCCGATTTTCCAGACGGCGAGGAGAAGCGGGAAGTTCCACGCGACGATGCCGGCGACGACCCCGAGCGGATAGCGACGCACTTCGACGCGCGCGCTGGCGTCATCCTGCACGACCTTCGTCTCAAGGCTCAGCGTCGCGTAGTGGCGGAGATAGCCTTCCGCCCAGGCGACTTCGCCTTGCGCCTCGGGGAGCGGCTTTCCCTGTTCCGAGGTCAAGAGGCGCGCGAGTTCCTCCGCATTGTCTCGAATTGCATCGGCGATTTTCACGACGACCGCCTGCCGCTTCTCGATCGGCGTCCTCGACCATGCCGGAAAGGCGGCCTTCGCGGCCGCAACCGCCTCGCCCGCCTGATCGACCGACGCGCGCGCGGCGGTAGCGAACACGTCCTCTGTCGCCGGGTTCACGACCTTGAGCGTATGATCGCCCTTGACGAGCTTTCCGCCGATGAGCATCGGATAGTCGGTCATCGCAATCCTCCAGATTTTGCCGGCGCAGGGGGCGTCCCCTGCGCCGCACCAAGCGGCTAGAACGTCGCCGTCACGTTGACGCCCCACATGCGCGGGCGTCCGTAATATTGCTCGACGAGGCCGAAGAGGCCGCCGTTCGACAGGCTGCCCGACAGGTCGAACGTCTGCACGAGATATTCCTCGCCGGTGACGTTCTGCACGAACGCCCGCACGCTCCAATTGTCGCCCGGCGCGATCCAGGTCGCCGACAGATTGCCGACGAAATAGCCGTTCTCGCGCGAGGCGTTGAAATTCGTCAGCGCGAAGAAGTGCTCCGAGCGGTAAGCGCCGTCGGCCTGCAGCGCGATGCTGCCGGGGCCGATTGGGAATTCATAGCGCAGCAGGCCGTTGATGTTCCATTTCGGCGTCTGCACCGGGCGCTGCTCGCCGCCCGGAATGAGCGCCGGCAAGGTGCCGAGCGGCGTCACCGCGTCGATGGTGACGCCCGGAATGTCCCGGACTTTGGCGTCGACGTAACCAACGCCGAAATGATAGTCGAAGCCGGTCGCCGGCGATCCTTGGAGTTCGACTTCGAAGCCCTTCGACACGCAGTCGGCGTTGAGCGTGAAGGTGTCGAGCCCGAGGATCGAGAACGCCTGGCAGTTCTGGTAGTCATAATAATAGCCGGCCGCGTTGAGGCGCGCCTTGCCGCCGGCGAAGTCGATCTTCGCGCCGAGCTCGAAGGCGTCGAGCCTTTCCGGCGCATAGTTCAGGAATTCGTCGGTGACGAAGATCGGCGTCGGCAGCAGCGGCGCGTTGAAGCCGCCCGATTTGACGCCGCGGTTCCAGCTCGCATAGGCGAGAACGCCGTCTGTCGGCGTCCAGTTGAGCTGCACGCGAGCGGCGAAGTTCGTGTCTTTCCGGCCGCTGGCGTAGGGCGTCACCGCGTCGGCGACATCGACGATGTCAGGATCGAGCCCGCTCGTGATGTCTTCGGGGAACAGGGATACGAAATTGTTGTAAGCGTAATCCTTGTCCTCGTTGATGTAGCGCATGCCGCCGACGAAGGTGAGTGTGCTCGTCAGCGCATAGTCGAACTGCCCGAACAGCGACCACGAACTTGTGTCGAGGCTGTAGGGGTTCCTGACGCCGTTGAATCCGACGACGCTGACAGGTCCGAACAACGCATCAAACAGATCGGTCGCTTTGGCGCCGTTCGAATCATCGATGCCGATATCGAGATAATAGAAGCCGAGAACCCATTTCAGCTTCTCCATGTCGCCGGCGAGGCGCACCTCCTGCGAGAACTGCCGGGCGTCCGTCGTCAGGAAGAAGTTGAAATAGTTGACGGGCGAGGCGTCCGAATCCTCGATATAATCGCGCTTGACCGACTGATAATCTGAGATGCTGGTCAACGTGACGCCGCCGAGGTTCCAGTCAAAGCGCCCGGTCACTCCCCAGGTTTTCGTCTCGTTGCCGCCGGTGAAGTCGTAATCGCCGGCGTAGACGTCGCCGTCGAGATCGACATAGCCGCCGAGATCGGGGTTCGGAACGCCCGGCGTGTAATCGCCGGTCGGGAAGATCGCCGAGGCGTATTCGAAGAACCCCGTGCGGATGTCCTGGCGGCCGAACCGGCCGTTGAGAAGGAGATCGAAATCATCGTTCGGCTGAAAGCGGACCTGGAGCCGGCCCGCCGTTTCATTGGCGTTGTTGAGATCTTCATCCGGATTGAGGCGGTTCTCGACATAACCTCCGCCCTGATGCGTCGCGAGGGAAAGGCGCGCCGAGAGGACTTCCGACAACGGCAGGTTGACGGCCCCTTGCGCCTTGACGCGCTGGAAGCTGCCATAGGTCAGGCTGCCATAGCCGCCGACGCCGTCGGTCGTCGGCTTCACCGTGATGTAGTGAACAAGACCGCCCGTGGCGTTGCGCCCGAACAGCGTTCCTTGCGGACCGCGCAGGATTTCGACGCGGTCGACGTCGAAGAGCAGGAACCCGGCCCCCGACATCTGCGAGATGTAGGTCTCGTCGACATAGATCGCGACCGGGCTTTCGACGTTCGACGTGAAGTCGTTATTGGTGACGCCGCGGATGCCGATCGCATAATTCGCCTCGCCATTCGGCTGTAACGTGGCGACGCCGGCGGCGAGCGCCGTCACCTCCTGCGCATTGGTGTAACCAAGCGCCTGGAGCTGTTCGCCGGAAAAGGCCGTAATCGAGATGCCGACGTCTTGCGCGTTCTCCTCGCGCTTTTGCGCGGTGACGACGATTTCATCGGAAAAGACCGAGCCCTGCGCGTAGGCGCCCGTCGCCGCAAGCACGCTCGCCGCCGCTGTCAGCAGCGCCTGTTTGCGCGCCTTCATCGTGTTTCTCATAGATCCCCTCCTGACTTTTTTCTAACGCCCTGTCATCCGCCGCCGCCCGAGCGGGCGGCCTTCGCGAATCTCGCTGAAATCTCCTCGCGCAGGCGCGCCGCATCGCTGACCAGCGGCGCCTTGCGGCCGGCCGCCACTTCGGCCGCCGTGAAAGGGGTGAACGTCGCGGGCATATGGGCGGCGTCGAACGTCGCCAGCGTCCAGTTCAAAAGCTCCGCCAGCTGATCGTCTGGAAGACCAGCGTTTGCGACGCCCGGAACGCGGGTCAGATAAGCGCGCCCGCCTTCGACGCTGAGGAAACGCGCCACCTCGCCCGCCATCGCCGGCGTGCGCGCCGCAACGGACCCCTTCGCCTCCGCCTGGTGACAGCCCTGGCAATGCAGCATCCAGTTCATGCGGGCCCGGGCGTCATTGGCGACGCCCGGGATCGGCGCCGTCGCGGCGTCTGCGAGGAGCGCTGCGATGGCGGCCGCGATCATCATGGCGTGGTCCCGCCCGCGCCAAACCCGACGCCGGCCCGCGCAGCGTGGACGGCGTTCGCACTGGCGCCGGGGTGCGCCGCCTTGACCGCCTCGACCTCCGCTGCAGTGAAGGGCTTCACCGGCTTTAGCGCCTTGCCGTCCGGTACCGGCAGCGCGGCGGCGTAATTCAACACCGCCGCGACGTCAGCGCTCGTCAGTCCCGCCTGCGCCGGCATGAAGCCGCGAATGGTCTTGCCGTCGACGTCAATCGGGCCCATCAGCCCCGCCGTCACCGTGAGGATGAGATAGGCCCGGCCGGCTTCGGTCGCCGCTGCTTCGTGCAGCCGTCCCGCCAGGCGCGGAAAGGCGCCCGGAACGCCTTTGCCGTCGGCGAGATGGCATGCCGCACAGCGCTTCCACGCCTCGGCGCCCGGATCGGCGAACGCCGGAGACGTCAGCAGCAGCGCAGCGATCGCGGCGCGCAGGCGCATCACTTCGTTCCTTCCGGCAACGCAACGCCGATGATGACCGCCGTCGAGCAGGTGTAGGCGGCCGTCGACGTTCCAAGGCACCAGTTGATGTCGTTGTTGAGCTGCGGGCGCGTCATCGGCCGCTCGCCCTCGTTCCGGTTACAGATGCAGCGCCCGCACGCGGGCTTCCCGCAGCAGTCATTGTAGGAGATGATGTAATTCTTGTTGTCGGCCGGGTTGCGGCAGGTGCCGACCCAAGTGATCGGCGACATTTCAGTCCCCGGCGGACACGACTTTGCGGAGCCTCCGCAACAGCTGCACAGGAAGCCGTCGATGCCGCAATAGCGCCAGTAATCGCAGCTCGCCGGATCACCTGGATCCATCGGGTTGCCGGTCGATTGCGGCGTCACGCCGTCATAGCCCGACGCCGCCGGACCGCCGGAGGCGCGCGCGACCGGCAGCGCCGGGAACAGCGCGCCGCCGGTGATGAGCCCGCCGAGCGTCGCCAAAGCGCCGCGCCGCGAATGGCCCCTTGCAAGCGCCCGCGTCAATCCTTCGCCGAGGCGATCGAACTTCATCATCCCGCCGCCCTTTGCTGATGGTCGTGCGCCCGGCGCGCCGCATAGTCCTGCAATGACGCCACGCCCCGCTCCTTCGCCTCAAAGAGGCTTTCAAGATGTTCCCGGCTGTTGACGATGCCCATCGAGGCGATGCGCCCCTGCTCGTCGATCAGGACCGCGTAGGGAAGCTTCGCCACGGAGAAGGCGCGCCCGAGCGGTTCTGAGAGCACATAAGGAAGGCGCTCGAATTTCTGCTCACTTATATAGCTGCGGTGCCGGGCAGGGTCGCCGCCGTCGCTGGCGATGACGACCTTCACCCACGCGCGCTCCGCCTCGGCGACGCGCCGGAGGATGGGCGAGAGCGCCTTGCAGACAGGGCATTCGGGAGACGTGAAGAAGAGGAGCGTGCTCTCAGCCGCCGCGCCGCCGATGTCGACCCTTGCGCCGTCGATCGTTTCGACCGCCATCGCGGGCGCCGGATCGCCGACCCTGAGGCGCTGATTGACGGCGAGCGCGCCCGCCGGCGCGATGCGTTCGTGAAGAACGCCGATCTGCCGCGCAAGGGCGAAGCACATGAAGGCGAGCCCGGCGACCAGAACGAGCAGCAGGATCTGCGAGGCGATGAGCGCGCCGATCATGGCGTGCTCCTCGTCGCACGCGCCCGCGCCGCATTGCCGAGGATCGCCTCAAATCCCGCGTAAAGCGCGGCGGCGGCGGCGGCGAAAAGACCGACGGACACGAAGTCAAAGGGGCCGAGTGCGCGCGATGCCGTCGGCGCCGCGGCGACGAGCGCAAAAGAGACCAGCGCGGCGTTGCGCCAGACCTGTCCCGCCGACAGCCCCTCCCCGGCGCGCCCGAAGACGCATCCGCACTCAATGTCGCGTCGCCCGAGCGCCAGATTGAATGCGATCGCAGCGCCATAAGCCGTGAAAAGAGCCGCCGCGAGCAGTCCCGCCTCGAAACGACAGGACGGCGCCAGCAGACCCGCGGCCGCAGCAGCTTGAGCTATGATCAGGATCGGCGCCGCGACGACGCCGGCGCCTGGAGGCAGCAGTTTATAGGCTTCGACCGCCGCTGCGAAACGCCTGAGGTCGCGCGCCTGATGCGCCGCCGACGCCGCCAGCAATCCCGTAAGCGGCAGGGCGGCTGCGAGCGACAGGGCTGGATCGATCAGCATGCCGACCATCCTCATCTCGACGCGATGGCCGCAAAGGGCGTCATCACGATCTCGCCGCCGATGCGGCGCACCCAAGCGCCCGTCTTCGCATTGTAGACATCGAAGCTGAAATCGGGCCGCGCGGCGACAAGGAGCGGTTCGGCGCCCGCCGTCACCTCGATGATGGTCGCTTCCGCCTGCAGCTTTAGGCGGTTCACAAAACTCCTCGTTTTCGGGTCGATGACCCAGACCTCGTCGCCGCCGGTGTCGTGATCGTCGACCGTTTCGGTCGCGCGCATGATGAGATAGAGCCGGCCGGCGTCGTCGCGCGCTGCGAGCTGCCAGCCCGACGGCAGGCGCTTGCCCGATCCTTCCGCTTTGTTTGACAGCCCCGGAATCCGGTCGCGCCAGCTCTTCCTTTTCATCTCAGCCGGCGGCGCCGGTATCGCCCACGCCTCGCCGGCGATCGCTTCCGGGCCGGAGAGATCGATCGGCTGGATTTTGCCCGCATAGGTGGGAAAATAGGCGACATTATCGATGATTGCCGGCCGCGTGAACATCGGATCGTTGTCGATATCGGTGAACGGCGCGCTCATCGTCTGCGACACGAACCGGCCGCTTGCATCGAGCTTTGTTGATGCGACGCCGCCATTGCCGCAAAGGCTCGCAAAGCCGGTCGGGCGCAAGGCGAAGGCGTGTACGCAGCCTGGAATGTCGACCTCGCTGGCGACGCGGCGATTGACGAGATCAACGACGGTCACCGACGCGGCGGGGGTGAAATTATAGACGAATGCGAAGCGCTCATCGGCCGAGAGCTGAAAGGCGCCGGCTTCGGTGAGCGTCTGGGCGCGTTTCCCGCCGGGCAAGACAACCTCGCCCTTAACGCTCAAGGTCGCCTTGTCGTAAATGGTGAGGACGTCGGTTCGCTCGCCGCGCTGGCCGCGAGAATAGAAGGTTTCGACGACATAAAGCTCGGGCCGCGCCTTCCCGGCGGCGAAAAAGCCGAATTGCGCCGCGCTGATCGATCCTTTGTGATGCTGTGTTTCGGCCGCAACGTCCGCGATGACGACCTTGCCGCTTTCGATGCCGAAGAAATTCGGATCGACGAGAAAGACATATCCAGGCGGATAGTCCGCCGGCAAAACACCGACGGCCGGCGTCGGTTCGACGGGGAGTTCAGCAGCCGCCGCGCCGAGCATCGCCGCGACGCTCGCTGCGGCGCCGCACGCACGCCGGCCGATCAGTCCAAGCTTCATTGCGCCCATCCCATCGCAACGGGCGGCCGGAAGACCACGACCGCATCTAGGACTTATGTCCTAGGCGGACTGTGACCCGTTCCTGGGTCATCGTCAAGCGCCTTGAAACGCGTCAGCCCGCCGCCTTTCGCGCCGCGGGCCGGCGCGCGCTCTTCGCCGCCGGTTTCAGCCCGCGAATCGACGCTGCATCGATCGTGCGAACGAGCGAAAGAAAACTGTGCGCTGCGATATTGGCGATCGCGGGCCCGTCCTGGGCCCGGTCGCGCTTCCAGCCGATGAACATCGTGTGACCTTCGATCGAGGCCGAAATGAAAAGCGCGAGCACGTCCCGGTCGCGTTTCGAAAGATCCGGCCGCATGTCGGCGACGACACGCGCAAACGCATTGCGCTCCACATCATAGACGTAGGTCATTTCGCGTTCGGCCACAGGATCATGCGCGGCAAGACCCCAGAGCGCCGGGAAAAAGCCGGTCGTTTCCTTGGTGGCGAGGTCGCCGATGACAAAGCGGATCATGTCTTCGAGGCGCTGGTCCGGCGAGCGTTCGACGTCTTCGACGATGCGGTCGAAATCCTCGACATAACCCTGGATCACCGCCTCCAGGAGATCATGAAGGAGATCGTCCCGCTTGGCGTAATAATAAGAGAGATTGCCGACCGTCACGCCGGCGCGCTTGGCGACGTTGCGCATGGTGAGGCTCGGATAGCCTTCCTCGACGAGAACGTCGCGCGCCGCCTCCAGAATCGCCGCCGCCGTCTGCTGACCGCGAACCGACGCCGAATTGTCGCGCCTTTGGGGACGAAGCTTTCGCATGACCTAAGGTTACCGATCCGTCATGGCTTGGCAAGACGGGCCCCGGCGAGGCGATTTGCTCCGAACACGGATGAAGAATTGGTGCGGGCGGAGGGACTCGAACCCTCACGGGCTTTCGCCCAACGGATTTTAAGTCCGTTGCGTCTACCGGTTCCGCCACGCCCGCCCTCGATTTCGCGTTAGCATCGTCCGTCGGCGCGGCAAAGCGCCGGCGCGCCCTTGCCATCGCCGAAAACGCCGCGTAACCGGGGCGCGCCGCCCCTATTCTGCCGCATCGCGCCATGCTCCGCGCCGTCGCCGCCTTGTCGCCGCTCCTTCTCGCCGCCGCGATCCTGCTCGCGGGCAACGGGCTGCAGGGCACGCTCCTCGCCGTTCGCGCCAATCTCGAGGGGTTTCCGACCGCGCTGATCGGCGTTCTCATGTCCGCCTATTTCGCCGGTTTCATTTTGGGCTGCCGGCTCAACCCTGCATTCATCAAGTCGGTCGGCCACATCAGAACCTTCGTCGCCCTCGCCTCGGTCGCCTCGGCGTCGGCGCTCGTTCACCCGATCGTCATCGACGTGCCGACATGGGCCGTGCTTCGCGGCATTACCGGATTCTGCTTCGCCGGCCTTGTGATGATCATCGAAAGCTGGATCAACGAACGCGCGACAAACGCCAATCGCGGCCGGATCCTTTCCGTCTATCGGGTGATCGACCTTTCGGCGACCATGACCGGCAATGCGTTGCTGGCGACGGCGGACCCCGGGGATTTTCCGCTGTTCGCGACGGTGTCGATCTTGATGTCGCTCGCGCTTGTGCCCGTCGCGCTCACGCGCACCGACGCGCCGAAGCCCATCGCCACCGCGCGCCTCGACGTGCGCAAGCTGTTCCACATCTCGCCCGTCGCCGCGGTCGGGGCGCCGATGATCGGTCTTGCGAATGCGTCCTTCTGGGGCGTCGGCGCCGTCTTTGCTCAGCAACTCGGGTATGGCAAAGAAATCATCGCCGCCTTCATCAGCGCAGTCATCGTCGGCGGCGCCTTGCTGCAATGGCCGCTCGGCTGGCTGTCGGACCGCGTCGACCGCCGCGCCGTGATGACCGGATCGGCGTTTCTCGGCGCTGCAAGCGCGGTCGCTCTGTCGCAGTTCGGCGGGTCCGGGCCGATCTACATTCTCGGTCTCGGCGCGCTCGTCGGCGCTTTCATCGTCCCGATGTTCGGGCTCGCCGCCGCGCACGCCAACGATCTGTCAGCGCCCGGCGCCGCGGTTGAAACGAACGGCGGCCTCCTCCTCCTTCATGGCTGCGGCTCGGTCGTCGGCGCAACGCTCGGCGCGGTCATGATGTCGGCCTTCGGGCCGCAGTTCCTGTTCGTCTATATCGCCGCGATCTATTTGGCGCTCGGAACTTTTTGTCTCGTTCGCATCCTCAGCCGCAAGGGCCGCCTTCCCGAACAGAAGGCGCCCTTCACGCCCGCGCCCAACATCGCCAGCCCGACCGTGTTCGAGATCGGCGCGGAAAAGCCCGAGGGAACTCCGGCGAACCCCTGACCTTCAGTGCAAGCCTCCGCCGCCAGCGCCGATGACTCCGCGGCGTTCAAGCGCCCGGAGCAGAGGATCGACCGCGGCGCCATAAGCGCGCGAAGGCGCGATCGACGCGCCGTCGATCGGCGAGCGGATCCGGCGCACGCTCTCGATCGGCGCAAGTCGCTTCGTTTCGAAAAAGCGGTCGCAGGCCGGATCCGGCGACAGGCCGACGAATTTCAGGATCCGGCGGGTCTCGCGCTGCGGATCGGCGACGAGCGCCTCATAGGAAACGTCGAGCGTTTCGCCGCCGATGCGCTCGCGCCAGGCCGCGCGCAGACCCTGATAGGCGGCGAACCATTCAGCGATCTCGTCGAAGTCAAAGCTCCAGGGCCGCGCCTGATAGTTCATCCGATAGGTAGACCAGGCCGCCTCGACGGGATCGCGGTCGACGAAAACAAGCTTCGCGTAAGGAAGCATAAGCCTCAAGGCCCCGGCGAAAGCCATAAGGTCAGGGCCGCGATAAACCGTATAAAGATGGTCGCCGTAAATCTCCTTCGAGAAGGTCTCGAAATTTTCGCCGAGGCCGAGCCATGGCCGCAGTCCTTCATCGGCGAGTCTAACGACGTCGTTGACGTAAAGCGGCCGGAGATCCGAGAGCGGCCACGTCGTCATGCGCACGACCGGCGACTCGCCGGCGCCATAGACGCGAGGATGGCTTGCGAGAATCTGCTCGACGAGCGCCGTCCCTGACCGCGTGGGGCCGATCAGGAAGATCGCGCCGCTCGACGGCGCGCCCTGGCCTCGAAACCGGTCGAACAGGTGCGGCTCGAAAGCGTCGGCCGCGTTGCGGATGAGGCCGAGGATCCGGTTCATGTCATGCGAAAACCCAGACCGTCTGAGCGCAGCGCCTTGACCGTAATGCGCGAAGGCGCGGGGCGTATCGCCAAGGGCGTGAAGCGCTTCGGCTGCAGCGTAATGGGCGTGCGCCGCGGCGACCGGATCGAGGCCGGCGGCGTTGTTCGCAAGCCCGACGGCGAAATCAACATCCGGGTCCGCGGCGGCGACGGGTTTCAGACGCATGATCGCGTCCCACGCCGCCGTCAATCCAGGGTCGATCGCGTGGGCGCGCTTCAGCTCATGGATCGCCTGATCGACGTCGCCGAGTTCGGCCCGCACCATCCCGGCGGCGAACCATGATTGCGGCCGGTCGGGAAACCGGGAGACCAGAAGATCAGCTGAATTGCGGGCGTTTTCCTCGTCACGCGCCGAAAGGCAGGCGCCGGCCGCGAACAGAAGCGGCTCGAAGCGGTCAGGCTCCTCGATCCGCCATCGGAGCGCCGCGAGCCGCGTCGTCCACGCATCGCTCAAATTCGACGCGGCGTTGGCGATCTCGAGCCACCGGCCGCCGCGCTTCGTGTCGACGTCCTTCACGAGCGACCGGACATAATCGACCGCCTCCGCGAAGCGTCCGTCACGGTAGAGCGTGCGAATTCGATCTGCGGTTTCTGTCATCTGTCAGCATTCGACGACGTTGACGGCGAGGCCGCCTTCGCTCGTCTCCTTGTATTTGCGGGACATGTCCATGCCGGTCTGGCGCATGGTCTCGATCACCTGATCGAGCGAAACCTTGTGATGCTCCGAGGCGCGCAGGGCAAGCCGCGCGGCGTTCACCGCCTTTACGGCGCCGATCGCGTTCCGTTCGATGCAGGGGATCTGCACAAGGCCGCCGACGGGGTCGCAGGTGAGGCCGAGATTGTGCTCCATCCCGATCTCCGCCGCATGCTCGATCTGCTCCGGCGTCCCGCCCCACACCGCCGCGAGCCCGCCGGCGGCCATGGAACAGGCGACGCCGACCTCGCCCTGACAGCCCATCTCGGCGCCGGAAATCGAGGCCCGCTGCTTGTAGAGCATGCCGATGCCGGCGGCCGTCGTCAGGAAGCGGCGAACCTGCGCGGCGCTGCAGTCCCCGTCGTCTTCACAATAATGCCGGATGACCGCCGGGATGATGCCCGCCGCGCCGTTCGTCGGCGCGGTGACGACGCGCCCGCCGGCGGCGTTTTCTTCATTCACCGCCATTGCATAGACATTGAGCCAGTCGAAAAGCTGTTCGCGTTCATTGGCGTGCGGGGCTTCAAGAAGCTTGGCGTAAAGCGCCGGCGCGCGGCGGCGGACGCCAAGGCCGCCAGGCAGGACGCCGCCGGTCTTTAAGCCCCGGTCGATGCAGTCGCGCATCGCCTTCCAGATCCGATCGAGCCCCGCCAAAGTCTCCGCGCGCGGGCGGATCGCGTCCTCGTTACGCAGGATCGCCTCCTCGATGGAGAGGTTCTCGCGCCGGCAGATGTCGAGCAGCGCCGCGGCCGATGCAAACTCGAAGGGAGCCCGGCGCCTCGACAGGATGCGATCGCCTTCCGCCGGCGTCGTCAGCTGCCGGGCGCTGGCGATGAATCCGCCGCCGACCGAATAAAATGTCTGCTCGAACAGCGGCGCGCCCGCGGCGTCAAAAAGCGTCAACCGCATTTCATTCGGGTGCACCGTCGGCGCGATGTCGCCGCGAAGGTCGATGTCTTGCTCGGGATTGAACGCAATTTCAGGCCCGCCGGCGAGCCTCAGCCTCCGGTCCGTCCTGACGCGCGCCGCCGCCGCTTCAGCTTCGTCTGGGTCGGTCTCGTCCGGCGCAAAGCCGAGGAGCCCGAGGATCGTCGCCTTGTCCGTGCCGTGACCGACGCCGGTGAGCGCCAGCGAGCCGTGCAGCGAGACATGCACGCGCGCCGCACGC
The DNA here is from genome assembly GCA_046296195.1 of Parvularculaceae bacterium. Taxonomy (GTDB): domain Bacteria; phylum Pseudomonadota; class Alphaproteobacteria; order Caulobacterales; family Parvularculaceae; genus Amphiplicatus. The sequence goes on from JBKBLR010000003.1 coordinate 92,637, forward strand.
GCGAGCGCGCCGGCCTCGCGCGCCTCGCCGAGGAACCGAGCCGCGATCCGCATCGGTCCGACGGTGTGCGAGCTCGACGGCCCGATGCCGATCTTGAAGATATCGAACACGCTCAGCATGGCGCCCTAATCGGCCGCGGGGCGATAACTTGCAAGATAGGCCGCCGCCGTCTCGCGATCATAGAGCGAAGCGCGGCGCGCCCGATTAAGGGCGTAGGATATTCGCAGGGCCGCAAGTTCCGCTTCGGCGATGCGGACGCGGGCGCCCTTCGCCGCCGCCGGCGCGATGGCGCGCGTCCCGGCGATGAGCTCGGCAACGGACGTCAGGTCGGCGCGCTCCTCTGGCGAGTTTGGATAGCGCTCCGCTATTCGCCCGAGCTCGGCCTGCGCGGCGAGCAAGGCGAAGTCGGCGACCACCGCATCGCCGCGAATGAGCGCCGCATCGGCGACGGCGAGCGCACGCGCCACATGGCGCATGTCGCGGCGCGGGGTGAGGCGCACGACACCCTCCTCGCACGCGGAGGAACGCAGCGACGAGACATAGGCGACGAGCCCGTCGATCACTTCGCGCGGCGGCGGCCTGCCCTGAAATTCGTCAACGACGACGCCTTCAATGAATTTGTCGACGCCGTGCGCACGTTCGGCGCGCATCGCCAGGTCGAGGAGATCCGGTATCGGCCTGGCGTTCAGGAGGCCGTCTTCCCTCACGGCGCTGAAGATCGAGGACGTGACGTCCGCCGTTCCCGGCTCCGTTGAAAGGCCGTCAATGAAGAAGTCGCGGTTGCCGCGCCCGTTCACATGGCAGGCGCTGCACGAAAGCCGCCCGCGTGCGGCTTGCCCGCCCAGCAGAAACGGACTGCGAAAGGCGACGCGCCCGATGTCGACCTTGTAGCGCGCTTCCTTCTCATCGGGCCGCGCCAGGCATTCGGCCGGCGCCGATGTCAGGAACGAGACGAGATCGGTCTCCGGCGCGAGCCATACGGCGTCGCTGATCGGCGCCGGTTGCGCCAGGACGCGTCCGGCGATCGCCGCCGCCGCCGCCAGCAACGCGACCTGAAGTTTCATTTCGCGGCCCGTCTGTCGGACGATTTGAGGTCGATCAGCCGGGCGAGGTCTTCCCGCTCGGCGCATCCGAACGCGCAAAGCCGGTCAAGTTTCGCAAGCTGGCGGCGCGCGCCGTCAAAATCGCCGATCTCGGCGTAAAGCTCGCCAAGATATTCATTGGCGCCGAGATGATCGGGACTGATCGCCAGCGCCTGCGCATACCACGCCCGCGCCTCATCCATGCGCCCGAGCTTCCTGTGCGCATAGCCGAGATAGTTGAGAATGTCGGGATGCGGCCCCACCGACAATTGCGCGGCGAGCAGGGAACCGACCGCTTCCACGTAGCGCTTTTCGTTGATCAGCCGCACGGCCTCGACATAACGCGACGCGCCGTCGATCCGCGAAGCCAGAAAGAGCGATTGAGTCGCCGCCGCGCCCGATACGATCCCTTCCGGCGTTTCGCCGGTCTTTGGTTGAAGCGCTTCTTTGACGCGGGCGATGGCGACGTCGACGCGCGCCATGAAGGCGTCGTCGCATGCGTCCGCCGCGGCGGCGCACTCGGCCTTCAGCGCCTCGATCGCCGCAAGCTGCGCGCGCGCCTCGTCCTGATCGTCGAGTTCGATCGAAATGAGCGCGAGCTTCTCACGCGCTTCGACGAAATTGCCGCGCTCCTTGACGGCGCGCGCAAGATAACGGGCCGCCTGTTGCTGCTTGCCGAGGCCGGATTTGGCGAGAGCCATGTAGTAATTGGCTTCCGGATTCTTCGGCGCGACCGACAGGACATCGGCGAACTTGTTCTCGGCGGTTTTGTAGTCTTTCGCCTGCAACGCCGCGACGCCTTCCTGATAGGCCTTCGCAGGATCGACGCGCGGGCCGCTGACCGAAGGCAATCCTCCCCCGCCGCCGCCAGGCGCGGCGATCGCGGACCCGAAAAAGCCGGTCGCCGCGATTGCGGCAAGAATGGCGAGCGACTGCCTCATGACGTTCCTTGGCCCCCGATTCCTTGGCCCCTGGGCCGCGGACACCAGTCTAACTCGCAAAGGAGGGACGCGTCACCGGCCCAGGCGTTCGCCCTGCTGCGGCTCAACACCGAGGGCGCGCATGGCGGCGGCGACGCTCGCAATCGCAGCATCGGCCGCGCTTTCATTTTCAGACCGGGCGACGACGGTCACACCCTTGACGTCGCCGTCGATCGGATAACTCCCGATGGCGACGCCCTGGAACGCCGACTGGATCGCCCGCAACTGTTCCGCGATCCGCGACTCCGGCAGCCCCATCGCCGTCACGGCCCGCGAATGAACGAAGACGCCACGTTCGAGCGCCCCCTCGACCGCCGCGAGCATGCCCTGAAAGATAGACGGCACGCCGGCGAGGACAAAGACGTTGTCGATCCGAACGCCTGGCGCGCCGCTGACGGGATTGAAGATGATTTCGGCGCCTTCCGGCATCATCGCCATGCGGCGGCGCGGCGGCGTCACCTCTTCGCCCTTCGCTTCATACCATGCGCGGATCATGCGGATGGCGTCGGGATGCTCGACGACGGCGCGGCCGAACGCCTTGGCGACGGCGTCATAGGTGATGTCGTCATGCGTCGGACCGATGCCGCCCGAAGTGAAGCAATAATCATAGCGGGCGCGCAGCGCATTGAGCGCCTCGACGATCGCCGCCTCATCGTCAGCGACGATCCGCGCTTCCTTGAGCGCAATGGCGCGCTCGCCGAGCCAGCCGGCGAGAAAATGTATGTTGGCATCGCGCGTCCGCCCGGAGAGCAATTCATCTCCGATGGCGAGGATAGCGGCGGTTCTGGCGGGCATCATGGTCCCCGGTTCCACGCGGAGCCTCTCTAACGGCGTCAAGGTCCGGAAGAAAGCGCGGGGCTTAACGGAAAACGCCGCCCGATGCTGTCGGGCGGCGGCCATCAGATCTAAAAAACGTCTTTCAGCGCTTGGCCAAAAGGTCGCGAATTTCGGTCAGCAGCACCTGGTCCTTGGTCGGCGCCGTAGGCGCCGCGGGCGCGGCCTCCTGCTTCTTCTTCAAGGTGTTCATCGCCTTGATGAGCATGAAGAGGGCCCAGGCGACGATGAGGAAGGAAATGCAGGAATTGATGAACTTGCCGTAATTGATAGTGACGGCGGCGACATCGCCTTCCGCAGGCTTCAGCACCAAGGCGAGCTTTGAAAAGTCGATCCCCCCGATGACATAGCCGAGCGGGGGCATGATCACGTCGTTGACGAGCGAATTGACGATGGTGCCGAAGGCGCCGCCCATGATGATGCCGACCGCCATGTCGACCATGTTGCCCTTGATCGCGAATTCCTGAAATTCCTTGACGATTCCCATGGGATGCTGCCCCTCTGACCTTATCGCACGCCGCGCTCACGTCGCGACAACCGGTTTCCTAGACTGATTTGTGGGCGGATCAACCCCGACCTGCCGGCCGGGAGGACCGACGCCCTTACCTGCAGGCTTCCTTCGCGCGCTCGAGCGCCGCCGAAACGCCGTTCAGCGAGAAGATGTAATTCGTCGCCGTGCCGCGCCCGGAGGTCGCCGAGATGCGCATGTCCGCCCCCGAACGCATCGCCGCGATGAGCGACTGCTCGGCGGCGGCGCTCTCAATGAAGGATTCGTTCTCGGACACGTACATGTCCCATTTTTGCGCGCCGATGCGAATCGTCGGCGCGGGCGACTCCTTCAGATTGTAGCCCGCGCGGAAACTCGGCTGATTCGCGGCGACGCCTGATTTCCAGGTCGCGACCATGAAGAAGATCTCGCCGTGATTGACGGACTTCGGCGCCTTGTCCTTGGCCTCGGCGACGGCGTAGCAGATGCGGTCATTGCCGGTATCTTGAACCATGACGGTCCAGTCCTTGAAGACCCCGACCGACTGGGGGGCCGCCGCTGACGCCGGCGTCAGGGACATGAGCGCGCCCCCGGCGAGGGCCCCCGAAGCGCCCCGAACGGCAATGCGGGCAATGCTCATGTTCCGTCCTCCTTACGCAGTGAATCGAGCGTCACAAGAGCCTTTCTAATCGTGATTTGCGGCGAAAGTGGAGCCCATTTTCGCGAATTGCGCAGGGGCTCCCGATACGCCATAAGGCCCCCCGTTTCTTGATCCCCTTGCATGCGGAGGCCTCAGTGATCCCGGGACGTGACAGCCTGAAGACCAAGCGGACATTAAAGGCGGCCGGCAAGTCCTATGCGATCTACAGCCTCAAGGCGGCCGAGGCCCATCTTGGCGACCTTTCGCGCCTTCCCTGCTCGCTGAAGGTGCTGCTTGAAAACCTCCTTCGCTTTGAAGACGGCCGGTCGGTCACGGTCGACGACATCAAGGCCTTCGGCGACTGGCTGAAGACGGGATCGAGCGAGCGCGAAATCGCCTATCGCCCGGCGCGCGTGCTGATGCAGGACTTCACCGGCGTTCCCGCCGTGGTCGATCTCGCGGCGATGCGCGACGCGATGAAGGCGCTCGGCCAGGACCCCGAGAAGATCAATCCCCTGGCGCCGGTCGATCTCGTCATCGACCATTCGGTGATGGTCGACTATTTCGGCGGACCAAACGCCTTCGCCAAAAATGTCGAGCGGGAATATGAGCGCAATGGCGAACGTTATCAGTTCCTGAAATGGGGCCAGGGCGCCTTTGACAATTTCCGCGTCGTGCCGCCGGGCACCGGCATCTGCCACCAGGTGAACCTCGAATATCTGGCGCAGACCGTCTGGACCGCGGACTTCAAGGGCGAAACCTACGCCTATCCCGACACTCTGGTTGGAACCGACAGCCACACGACCATGGTCAACGGCCTTTCCGTTCTCGGGTGGGGGGTCGGCGGCATCGAGGCGGAAGCGGCGATGCTCGGCCAGCCGGTGTCGATGCTGATCCCGGAAGTCGTCGGCTTCCGCCTGACGGGCAAACTCCCTGAAGGATCGACGGCGACGGACCTCGTCCTCACCGTGACGCAGATGCTGCGCAAGAAGGGCGTCGTTGGAAAATTCGTCGAATTCTTCGGTCCAGGTCTCGACACTCTGGCGCTCGAAGATCAGGCGACGATCGCCAACATGGCGCCGGAATATGGCGCGACCTGCGGCTTCTTCCCCGTCACCGTCGAAACGCTCCGGTATCTCAGCGCGACCGGGCGCGCGGCCGAGCGCGTCGCGCTCGTCGAAGCCTATGCGAAGGAACAGGGCCTCTGGCGTGACGCCGGAACGCCCGAACCGAAATTCACCGACACGCTCGAGCTCGATCTCGGCGCGGTGACGCCGTCGCTCGCCGGCCCGAAGCGGCCGCAGGACCGCGTCGCGCTGAAGGACGCGCCGGCCTCCTTCGCCGCAGCGCTCGACAAGGAGTACGGCCAGCCGGGCGCGCTCCATAAGCGGGCGCCGGTCAGGGGCGAGGCGTTCGATCTCGGCAATGGCGACGTCGTCATCGCCGCGATCACCTCCTGCACGAACACCTCGAACCCGTCCGTCCTGGTCGCCGCCGGCCTTGTTGCGCGCAACGCAAGGAAACGCGGCCTGAAGTCGAAGCCCTGGGTCAAGACCTCGCTCGCGCCTGGCAGCCAGGTCGTCACCGATTATCTTAAGGCCTCCGGGCTGCAGGACGATCTCGACGCCCTCGGCTTCAACCTCGTCGGCTATGGCTGCACGACCTGCATCGGCAATTCAGGGCCCTTGCCCGAAGCGATCAGCGCCGCGATCAACGAAAACAATCTCGCCGTTTGCTCGGTGCTGTCGGGCAACCGGAACTTCGAGGGCCGCGTCTCTCCGGATGCACGCGCGAACTACCTCGCCTCGCCGCCGCTCGTCGTCGCCTATGCGATCGCCGGCTCGCTCAACGTCAACCTGACGTCGGAGCCGCTCGGCAAGGACGATCAGGGCAAGGACGTTTACCTCAAGGACATCTGGCCCTCGAACCAGGAAATCGCCGCCGTCGTCCGCGAGCATGTGACGGCGAAAAAGTTCGCGACCCGCTACGCCGACGTGTTCAAGGGCGATGAGCGCTGGCGCCGGATCGACGCCGGCGACGGCCAGACCTATCGCTGGCCCTCCTCGACCTATGTCGCCAACCCGCCTTATTTTGAAGGCATGACGATGACGCCGAAGCCGATCGAACCGATCGCCGGCGCGCGCATCCTCGCGCTCTTCGGCGACTCGATCACCACCGACCACATTTCGCCGGCCGGCGACATCAAGGAGAAAGGGCCAGCCGGTCAGTATCTCAAAGAACGCCAGGTGCCGGTGAGCGAATTCAACTCCTATGGATCGCGCCGCGGCAATCACGAAGTGATGATGCGCGGGACCTTCGCCAACATCCGCATCAGGAACCAGATGCTGGACGGCGTCGAGGGAGGCCTGACGCGCCACATCCCCTCAGGCGAACAGATGTCGATCTACGACGCGGCGATGAAATACAAGGCGGCCGGCACGCCCCTCGTCGTCTTCGCCGGCAAGGAATACGGGACGGGGTCGTCGCGCGACTGGGCGGCGAAGGGCACGATCCTGCTCGGCGTGCGCGCCGTCATCGCCGAAAGCTTTGAGCGCATTCACCGCTCGAACCTCGTCGGCATGGGCGTGCTTCCCTTGCAGTTCAAGGACGGCGACAGCTGGCGCTCGCTCGGCCTCAAGGGCGATGAAACGATCACCATTCACGGCGTCGACAAGCTGACGCCGCGATCGGAAGCGCGGCTGACGATCACCGGCGCCGACGGCAAGGCGCGCGACGTCTCGGTGATAGTGCGGATCGATACGGCGGACGAGCTCGATTACTACAAGCATGGCGGCATCCTGCAGTACGTCGTCCGCCAGCTCGCGGCCGCCTGAAGCACAACCGCTGATTGCTGGCCTAAGCGCTTGTTCGGCCTAAAGTCCCGCAACCCCCAGTCGCAACCTGCTGCGGGGGAGCGGGGGATTGGTGGCGGAGCGCTGCAGAATCATCGTCGCGGCGATCGCGTTGTTCGCGTGTGCGTCGATGCAGGCGTCGGCGAGCCCGTGGAACCGCGATGACGGCGGCCTCTTCGTCGCCAGCCGCCTCGACTATTTCCGATCCTCAACGCCGGTCAGCGACTATTCGCGCTTCGACACCGACACCTATGTCGAATGGGGACTTTCAAACCGCTGGATGGCCGGCGGCAAGGCCGTCTTCGGGACCGCCGTCATCAAGGACGCAAGCGGGTCACGCGCAGTCAGCGGCTTCGGCGAGTCGGACGTTTTCCTTCAACGGCAGATCCAGCGCGGGAGGCATTCCGCCACCGCGTTGAGGCTTGCGGGCGTCTGGTCGGGCGATGTCACCGACGGCGCGCGCCCTGGCGGCGAGGCGGGCGGCTTCGACGTCGACCTGCGCGCGCTGCATGGGCGCGATGTTCTTGTGTCCCCCTTTAAGGTCTTCATCGCCGGAGAAGCGGGCTATCGTCATCGACTATCCGGCGCGAGCGATCAGGCGCGCGCCGACTTTCTCGTCGGCGTCGAGCCATCCCGGCGTGTTCTCATCCTGCTCGAGGCGCAGTCGATAATCTCGGTACGGAATAACGATCCTGGATTTGACGACTTCGACCTCATCAAGGCGCAAGGATCGCTCGTCTGGCGGGCGACGCGGCGCTGGTCGATCGTGGCCGGCGCCCGAACCGAATTCGCCGCCCGAAACATCGAGCCCGGCAAGAGCTTCACTTTCGGCGTCTGGATGGAGTTCTAGTGGACGACAGCCAGCTCATCCATTTCGACCGGCTCCGGCGCTACCTCAGGGCGGGACGTGCGCCCTGGCGACGGGAGGCGGACCGGCTCATTTTCCTGACGACGCAGGACGTGGAAGCGGCGCCGGACCTGCGCGTCCGCCGGGCGGAATTTCAAGCGAAGCTTCGCGAGCGCTTTGCAGCGGAACTGACCAGAGAAGCGATTTCGGGGCTTGCAACGCGAGCGCCCGCCGACAGCGCGCGCGTCGTTCTCACTCAATCGCAGAAATCCCTGTGCGGACTTCTCCTCCTGCTCGGGACTGCGATGGCGGTCGCCGCGCCGCACGCGGCGCTCTCGGTCGCATACGCCGCTCTTGCATTGGCGTTCTCGGTCACGATCGGCGTTCGCCTGATGCTCGCCGCGACGGCGGCCGCCCCGGCGGCCCCGCATCCGCGCCAGGTCCTCGCCGACGACGCGCTGCCGGTGGTCACAATCCTCGTTCCCCTCTTTCGAGAAGCGAACGCCCTGCCCGGCCTCGTCGCCGCGCTCCGCCGCCTCGACTACCCGGCGGAGAAACTCGACATCAAGCTCCTGCTCGAGGAACGAGACCTTGAAACGATCGCGCAAGCGCGGCGGCTCAATGAGGAGGAGCGACTCGACCTCGTCATCATCCCGGCATCGACGCCGCAAACGAAACCCAAGGCGCTCAACTACGCCCTGCACACCGCCCGCGGCGACCTCGTCGTCATCTATGACGCCGAAGACGAGCCTGAGCCAGCGCAGCTTCGGCTCGCTGCGGAGACCTTCGCGGCGGCTCCGGACGATCTCGCCTGCGTTCAGGCGCGGCTCAGTTTCTATAACGCCGAGGAAAACTGGCTGACCCGGCTGTTCACGCTCGAATACTGTCTCTGGTTCGATCATTTCCTGCCCGCGCTCGACCGGATCGGCGCGCCGGTGCCGCTCGGGGGCACGTCGAACATCTTCCGGGCCGATGCGCTGATCGACGCCGGCGGCTGGGATCCGCACAATGTCACCGAGGACGCCGATCTCGGCCTTCGCCTCGCGCGCCGCGGCTGGCGGACCGCCGTCATCGACTCAACGACCTATGAGGAGGCGAACTGCGCGCTGCCGAACTGGATCCGCCAGCGCTCGCGCTGGATGAAGGGCTTCATGCAGACCTGGCTGGTCCATCGCCGCCGACCGCCCGCTGCGGTTGGATGGAAGGAGGTGTTGACGGTCGATCTCTTCATCGGCGGCGCCGTCGCCTCGGCGCTCGCCGCGCCATGGCTCTGGGCGCTGAGCGCTATCGACCTTGCCATGGGCGCGGGCGGCGCCGGCCTGCTCCCTTCTTCCGTCGGCGCCGCCGCGATCGGCGCGCTCGCGATCGGCAATGTCGCCTTGATCGGTCTTGCCGCGGCTGCGCCGGTTTCGCGCGGCCTGTCGCACCTTGCGCCCTGGGCGCTGTTCATGCCGGTCTACTGGCTGCTGATGGCAGGGGCGGCTTATGTCGCCGCCTTCCAGCTCGTCACCCGTCCGCATTATTGGGAGAAGACCGACCACGGCCTCAGCACCGGCGCTGATGCGCGCCGGCGGGAGGCGCTGAGATCGCTGGGCTTCGATTGAATTTAAGGACCGGCGCGCCGATATTGCCGCCATGTCTCTTTCCGGCTTTCCCTTCCGAAAAATGAACGGTCTCGGCAATGACTTCGTCATCGTCGACTTGCGCGGCGCGCGCGAACGCATGACCGAAGGGGCGGCACGCCTCATCGCCGACCGCAAGGCCGGCGTCGGCTGCGACCAGGTGATCACGATCGAAGATCAGGACGGCCCCTTCATGGGCGTCTGGAACGCTGACGGCTCCGAGGCTGGCGCCTGCGGCAACGCCGCGCGCTGCGTCGGCGTAATCCTGATGGCGGAAACGGGCGACAGCGGCGTCGGCTTCGAAACCCGATCCGGCTTCATCACCGCTGAGCGCGTCGGCGCAAACCGCGTCGCCGTCGACATGGGCGTTCCCAAGTTCCATTGGAAGCAGATCCCGCTCGCCGAGGAGATTCAGGACACCCGCTTCGTCGACATCAAGCTCGGGCCGATCGACAAGCCCGTCCTCTGGGGTCCGTCGGCCGTCAACATGGGCAATCCGCACTGCGTGTTCTTCGTCGACGACGTGACGGCGCACAAGCTCGAGATTTTCGGCCCCATGATCGAGAACCACCCGATCTTCCCCGAACGCGCCAACGTGTCGCTCGCCGAGGTGAAAGGACGCCACCTCATCCGCCTAAGGGTTTGGGAGCGCGGCGCGGGCATCACGAAAGCCTGCGGCACCGCCGCCTGCGCCGCCGTCGTCGCCGCCAACCGTCGCCGGTTGACCGACCGCAAGGCGAGCGTCGAGCTTGACGGCGGGCTTCTCGCCATTGAATGGCGCGACGACGACCACGTCATCATGACGGGGCCCTACGAATTCGAGTTTGACGGCATCCTGCCGGAGGGGCTCTGACGGGTGGCGAAGCTCTATTTCAATTACGCGGCGATGAACGCCGGCAAGTCGACCGCTCTCCTTCAGGCGTCATTCAACTACCGCGAGCGCGGCATGAGAACCGTCATTTTCACGGCCGCGATCGACCAGCGCGCGGGGTCGGGCGTCGTCGCCTCGCGCATCGGGCTCAAGGAGGCCGCGCGCACCTTCGATGACGCGACCGACCTCTTTTCTGAGATCGAGAGGGCGTTGGCGACTGAGGGCGCCGCCTGCGTCTTCGTCGACGAGGCGCAGTTCCTGTCGCGGCGTCAGGTCGCCGAGCTCGCCCGCGCCGTCGACTATCTCAATGTGCCCGTGCTGTGCTTCGGCCTCCGAACCGACTTCCGAGGCGAACTTTTCCCCGGCAGCGAACGCCTTCTTGCGCTCGCCGATGAGATCCGGGAGCTGAAGACCATCTGTCATTGCGGGCGCAAAGCGACGATGAATCTCCGCGTAGACGCTGAAGGCGGGGCGATCAGCTCGGGCGCGACGATCGAGATCGGCGGCAATGAGCGCTATGTGCCGCTCTGCCGGCGCCATTTCTATGAACGCATGAACGAGGCGCGTCAGCCGAACGCGTCGTAGAAATGCGAAACGCCGACGGCGATTTCCTTGATGCGCCGGTCGAGCGCGCGCAACGGCGCGACGATCTCGCGCTGGATCTTCGGATAGCCGCCGGCGCGGTCGTCCCGGGGCGCGACCTCCATCAACGCCTCGAATTCCTGCGGGGCCGCGAGCGTTTCTGGGAAGATCTCGGAAATGACCGCCGCCGCCTCGTCGAACTGGAGGTCGAGCGCAAGATCGATGAGGTCGTCATGCGAAACCTCATGGCGCGAGGAAAAGGCGGGAGTCGCCGCCACGAGTGAAAAGCCCTCGGCGATGAGCGCGAGCCGCGCGGCATGAAGAACATAGAGCGGCGCCGGAAATTCGCCCTGGGCGCCGGTCGCTGCATCGAATTTCTGCCGGTCGATGGACAGAAAATTGGCGAGCCGGGACAAGGCGACGTCAAGGCCGCGCGCCTCCAGCCTTCCCGCGATGCGATGGAAAGGCGTCGCCATGCCCCGATCATCAAGGCGCGCGGCGTTCACCGTCCAGAACGACGGATCATAAAGTCCTGCATAGGCGCGCAAGATCGAGAGCGACGTCAGCCGTCGCGCCTGCAAGGCCGCGGCGAGCGCGTTCTTCACGCGCGGCGACTGGTCGACTAGATCGCGAAACCGCTCGGGCTCCCGCTCGGCGGCGGTTCCAATTCCGCCCGTCACATTGGCGACTGCGGCAAGCTGCTGCAGCACCGCGTTGTGAGGAATTGCACGCAGGCCGCGCGCTTCCTCCTTGGCGCCGGGCTTGGGTCTTCTCGCCCGCCGAGAGCCCGAGACGGGCAGGAGATTCCTTGAGAAAGCGGCGAGCGCCGCCTGGTAATGATCATTCGCCCACAGATTTTCCTGCCAGCCTTTCACCGCGCGATAGACGTCCCAGGAAAAGTTGATGTCGCGATAATAGCGGTCCGCCAGATCCGCGGACGGCGCGGCCTGCGCCCAGGCGAAGATCGCCTGCGCCGTGGAGGCGGCCAGCCGCGGCGTCTCAAAATGCAAATAGCCGTCGCCGCCCTGAAAGCTGGTCTCGGCGTTGAGCCGCAAGCCGTCATGCGCGTAGCGGCTGCGCGCCCAGGGCGTCATCAGATAGTCGAAGCGATCCGCAAGCGGGCCCGAATGGCCTCCGCGGCCCATGGATTCTCCATGCGTGTTGAAGACGACGACCTCGACATCCGTGATCCGCCTTGCGGCCAGCGCGCGCGACACGAGGATATGGAGCCGCTCGATGCCGAGGCTGGCGGCGACCTGGCCCATGAAGCGGCCGCTGTCGGAGAACCCGCACTGGATCGAGATTCGCCCGCGGCGGCGGATATAAGCGACAAAGGCCTCTTCCTCGAGCAGGCGCTCGACGAGACGCCCGCCGCGTTCGATCGCATCCGGCGTTTCGAAGAGGGGAGAAATGTCGAGCCGGTGATCGACGCCATAAAGGCGCGCGAGATAGATCGCGCCCATCACCGTCGCCGGCGCCTCGACCTCGGCGATAAGAAAGCGGATCGGCGTATCGGCGTCGATGTGCTTAAGGATCTGCGCGCACAGCATGAACTGGCGCCGCGCCGTCATCTGCTCGCCGAACACGCTGGCGAAATTGACAGCGCGCTGCTCGGCGGCGGCCGCCTTCGCCGCAGCCGCGTCGAGCGCCGTCCGGTCAAGGAACGCGCGGTCGGCGTCAAGCCCGAGGTCGGCGCGCAGGGCGGACCTCACCTGCGCGGCGTTGACGCGCAAGTGAATACGCGCGACTCCAAGACCATAAGCGTCCATCTGCGATCTGATGACGGCGAGGGCGAGCGCTTCATCCTCCTCGGCGGCCTCGATGAGGCGCGTCAGCGCGGCGCGCGGTCCTGCGAGCGAAACGAGTCGCCGCGGGCTGCCCGCGGTGAGGCGATTGGCGGCGGCGGTGACGGTCGCGGGATCAGCGATGTCGCCCGCAAAGGCGGCGGCCTGCTCGGCCGCTTCGGCGCCGGCGTCGGCGAGCGTGTCCGCCAGCGCGCGCGCCGCTTCGATCTTGTTCAGCGCCCTGGCGTAGCGAAAAAGCTGAAGCGCCTTTTCTTCGAGCCGCAGCCGCACGGTCGTTCCCCAGTGGATATCGGTGCGGCCGTCGAGATCGTAACCGACCCAGGTCGCAACGCTGATGGGCGCCGGCGAGGCCTCGCGCCAGCGGTCGGGATGACGTTCGCGCAGCCAGTTGAGGCAGGCCTCCGTCAGGTCGGCGATGGAATCTTGCGCGCGGCCGATCGCGCCTTGCACGTCTTCGTGTTCATCAAGCAGCGAAATCGGTCCCTCAGCGCCCTGCTGCGCGAGCGCGCCGCCGATCGATTCATTTGAAGCGATGGCGCCGATGAGGTTCCGCGCGGCGCGCGACAGCGCGAAGGTCGGGTGCGCCGTGAACACGATTCCGGCTTTCGTCTGCTCGAGCGCCTGCCGGACGATCTCGAACGGCTCGCTCGCAATCGGCGCGAGCGCGGTCTCGACGACTTCCACCCAGTTCCGTTTCGCGGACTTTGCGCCCAGCCGCAGCGCGCGTTCGACGAGCGCATCATCGGCGATGAGCCGCGCGAGCGCCGAAAGATCGTCATGATCAAGGTCGCCCGAGCGAAGCCGCTCGCGCAAGTCGATCATCAGGAGGCGAACGCCCGACGCCATCGCATCCCGGCGGGTCCCCTCCTCATGCGCGGCGAGCCGGTTGAGGCACCAGTCGCGCAGGGCGCTGACGCGTTCCTTCACAGCAGCGCTCTTTCAAGCGCCTTGCGCCAGCCCTCGCGCAAGGAGGCGCGGGCCGTCGCCGTCATCGCCGGGGCGAACCTGCGTTCGGTCCGCCGCAATTTTTTGATGTCTTCAATCGATCCGAAGACGCCGGCCCTGACGCCAGCGAGGAACGCCGCGCCGAGCGCCGTTGTTTCCATGATGGCGGGCCGGTCGACCGCGGCGTCCTGAATGTCGGCGAGAAATTGCATGAGCCAGTCATTCGCGACCATGCCGCCATCGACCTTCAGCGTCGTGCAGGGAGCGCCGTCCGCCGCCATCGCCTCGATGAGGTCGGCGGTCTGAAAGGCGACGCTTTCAAGCGCGGCGCGCGCGATTTCCGCCCTGCCCGCCCCGCGCGTCAGCCCGCAAATGAGCCCGCGCGCATCCGGCGCCCAGTGCGGCGCGCCAAGGCCGGTGAACGCAGGGACCAGATAGACCCCGCCGCTCGACGTCACCGACCGGGCGAGGGCTTCTGTTTCCGCCGACGATTTGATGATGCCGAGGCTGTCGCGCAGCCATTGCACGGCGGCGCCGGCGATGAAGATTGATCCTTCGAGCGCGTAGCGGATCTCGCCGTCGATCTTTCTCGCGATCGTCGTCAACAGCCGGTTGCGGGACAGCGAAAACCTCTCCGTCGGCGCAAGGACAAAGCAGCCCGTGCCATAGGTGCTCTTGATGTCGCCGGGCTCAAGGCAGGCTTGTCCAATCGCCGCCGCCTGCTGGTCGCCGACGAGCGCGAAGACCGGAATGGGGCGGCCGAAGAATTCAGGCTTCGTTTCGCCGAAGTCGCTGATCGTGTCCCGCACTTCCGGCAGGCAGGCCTGCGGCGCATTGAAGAGATCGAGAAGCGTTTCATCCCAGGCGCCGGCGCTGATGTTGTAAAGACTGGTCCGACTGGCGTTTGTCGCATCGGTGAGGTGCGCGCCGCCGGTCAGACGCGCCAGCACGAAACTGTCGACCGTGCCGAAGGCAAGCTCGCCGCGCGCCGCCCGCGACCGCAAGCCGGGATCGCTGTCGAGAATATGGGCGAGCTTGGTCGCGGAAAAGTAAGGATCGAGCAGAAGCCCGGTGCGCGCCTGCACCTCGCCCTCAAGCCCCCTGGCTTTCAGCGCGGCGCAGACCTCAGCGGTGCGCCGGTCCTGCCAGACGATGGCGTTATGGACTGGCGCGAGCGTCTTGCGGTCCCAGACAAGCGTTGTCTCGCGCTGATTGGTGACGCCGACGGCGATAACGCGCCCGCCTTTGGCTTCCGCCGCCGCGACCGCCGCGCGCGCAGTCGCGAGCGTCGTCCGCCAGATCGCGTCAGGATCATGTTCGACCCATCCCGCCTGCGGAAAGAGCTGCGGGAACTCCTCCTGCGCGACCGCGATGATCGACGCCGATTCGTCAAAGACGATCGCCCGGCTCGAGGTCGTGCCCTGGTCGATTGCAAGAATGAGCGGCTTCGTCATCGCGCCATCACCCTCCAGCCCCATGGTTCGAGCGTCATCGGCGTCGTCGGACTGATCGTCGCCTTGCCGCCTTTGAAATCGACATAGTCGCCCGCGGCCTGCGCCGTCGGGAACCAGACCGTCCTGCTTTCGCCCGACAAATTCATCACGACGAATACGCGGTCGTCGCCCTTCTCACGCAGGAAGGAGAACACTTGCTGCGGCGCGGAATTGTCAACGCCGACCATGCGCGCGCCCCACTGGCCGTTATGAAGCGCGGGATGCGCCTTGCGGTAGGCGATGAGGCGCTTCAACAGCGTCCCATTGGGGTGCTGGCGCCAGGCGATCGGATCCTTCTCGAAAAAGGCGAGACGCTTTTCATTGCCGGCCTCGACGCCGTTATGAATGAGGGGGATCCCCTCGCCGACGAAGGAAAGAACGAGCGCCGCCTCCAGCGCCGGGCCGAACCGCTCGAAAGCGGTTCCCTCCCAGGCGTTCTGGTCGTGATTTTCAACATAGGTCATGCGCATCGCCTCGGCCGGCCAGGCGCTTTCATTCTCCGAATAATAGCCATAGAGCGCGCCCGTGTTCGCCTTGCCGAGGGCGATGTCGTGCAGGGCGTTGTTCCAGCCCCAGGCGTAGCTTGCGTCGAAGGCCGCGCGATGGACGTCGCGGTGGTTGAACTCTGCCAGCATGAACACCGGCTTGACCGCTTCGAGTTCGGCGCGCGCATTCTCCCAGAAGTCGATCGGCACATAGCCGGCGACGTCGCAGCGGAAGCCGTCTACGCCGACTTCTTCAACCCAATAGACCATCGCCTTCGTCATGTATTCGCGGAGGTCGCGCTTTGACCAGTCGAAATCGATGATGTCGGACCAGTCCCACCACGGCGTGGGCCGGAAGTCGCCCTTCCAGTCCCTGATGTACCAGTCGGGATGCTCCGTAACGAGAGGATTGTCCCAGGCGCTGTGATTGGCGACCCAGTCGAGGATCACCTTGAAGCCCTGCGCATGGGCGGCGTCGACGAAGGATTTCAGATCGTCCAGCGTCCCGAACTCCGGATTGACGCCGAGATAATCCTTCACCGAATAGGGGCTGCCGAGCGTTCCCTTGCGGTTCTTCTCGCCGATCGGATGGATCGGCATCAGCCAGAGAATGTCGACGCCGAGCGATTGAAGCCGCGGCAGCTCCTTCTCGGCGGCGGCGAAAGTCCCTTCCCGCGTGAACTGGCGGATGTTGATCTGATAGAGCACCGCGTCGCGCGACCACGCCGGGTGAGTGAGCGTGACGAACGGCTTCAGCGCGTAAGGGTCGGCGGCGTTCGGCTTGTCTGCGGGCGTTGAGCCCGGCGCCTGTCGCTCGCCGGTCGGCGCGCAGGCGGCGAGGACCGCCGACAAAACCACGAGCAACAGGCGGCGCATGCGAATCTCCGGGTCGGGCGGTTCAGCTTGCCGCGTCGCAGCGGCGCGGGCAACGGCGCCGTCAGACCGCGCCAAGGCCCCTATTTCGCCGTGATCAGGGGCTTTAAGATTGCATCGCCGCCTTTCAGAGGACGCCCCGCCGGTCGATGATCACCCGTTTGACGCTTCCTCGGGATGCGCGCTGGTTTCAGATCGCGGGGCAGTCGATCATTCTCGCTGTCGGTCTTGCGGCGCTCGATTTCAGGATCGGAGCGGCGGAGATCGCCGTCGCGATCGGGGCGAGCCTCCTCGCGCAGCTCGCCGGCACGATGCTTGTCGCAACCCGCTTCGACTGGAAAAGCGCGTTGATCACCGGCCTTTCCCTGTGCCTCCTCCTGCGCTCGAACGAGCTATGGCCCTTCGCCGTCGCCGCACTCCTGGGGACGGGCTCGAAGTTCGCGCTGCGCCGCGGCGACCGCCATGTTTTCAACCCGGCGAACTTCGGCATCGTCGCCATGCTCGCTGTCTCCGGAGCAGCTTGGACCTCGACCGGCGAATGGGGATCGGCGCCCTGGTTTTCCGCGCTGATCGCCGCGCTCGGGCTCGTCGTCTGCTGGCGCGCCTCTCGCCTTGATGCGGCGCTTCTTTATCTCGGCGTCTTTGCGCTCCTCGTGACGGCGCGCGCCCTCTATCTTGGCGACCCCCTGACCATCCCGGCGCTGCGCTTGTCTCATGGCGCGCTCATCCTCTTCGCCTTTTTCATGATCTCGGATCCGAAAACGACGCCCGAGAACACGCAAGAGCGCGCGCTCTTCATCGCCCTCGCCGCGCTCATCGCCTATGTCCTGCAGTTCCATTTCTTCATCAGCGACGGCATTTTCTACGCGCCCTTCGCGCTGGCGCTTGTCCGCTTCGTCGCCTTGAAGCCCGCCCGGCGGACCTATGAATGGGGCGCGCCGCCGGCGCCGATACGCTTTCGACTGGGCCGCCGGCCCGCCATCACGCCTGCCGAATGAGCCATCAACCGGGGAGAAGACCCATGAAACGGCTTTCGATGAAGAAGACCCTTGTCGCCGCCGTCTCGGCGATCGCCGCGACCGCCGCCGCCGGAGGAGCCGTCGCCTTCTGCGGCTTCTACGTCGCCAAGGCGGACACAAAATTGTTCAACAAGGCGTCAAAGGTCGCCATCATGCGGGACGGCGATCGGACGGTGATGACGCTCGCCAACGATTATCAAGGCGCCCTCAAAGAATTCGCCATGGTCGTTCCGGTGCCAGTGGTGCTGGAGGAAGGCCAGATCCATGTCACCGAGAACGCGATCCTCGACCATCTTGACGCCTACACGGCCCCGCGGCTTGTCGAATATTTTGACGAGGACCCTTGCTTTGTCGCCGACGAGATCAGGGTGACGGCGTCGCGCGCGCCGAGCGCGGCGCTGGAGAAATCGGCGCGCCGCAAAGGCGCCGACGCGCTCGGCGTCACGGTCGAGGCCGAATACACCGTCGGCGAATACGACATCCAGATCCTCTCGGCGAAGGACTCGGGCGGCCTTGCGCAGTGGCTGAAGGATAATGGCTACAGGCTCCCCGCCGGCGCCGAGGAGACCCTCCGCAGCTATATCCGTCAGGGCACGAAATTCTTCGTCGCCAAGGTCAATCTTGAGGAACAGTCGAAGACAGGCCTCAAATATCTTCGCCCGCTCCAGATCGCCTTCGAGCATCCCCGCTTCATGCTGCCGATCCGCCTCGGCACCGTGAACGCCGACGGCAAGCAGGAGCTGTTCATCTTCGCGCTGACGCGAACGGGCCGCGTCGAGACGACGAATTACCGGACGGTGAAGCTGCCGACCGGCATGGACGTGCCGGTCTATGTGAAGGGCGCGTTCGGCGACTTCTACAAGGCGATGTTTTTAGAACAGACGAAGCGCGAGGCCGAGCGCGCTGTTTTTCTTGAGTACGCCTGGGACATGAACTGGTGCGACCCTTGCGCCGCCGATCCCCTGTCGAACGACGAGCTCCGAGAGCTCGGGGTCTATTGGCTCGACGACGGGGCGCAGAAGCGCTCGGTCCTGCCGCGCCGGCCCGCGCCGCCGACGGGAGGGCCAGCCGACGTCTTCGTGACGCGTCTGCACGTCAGTTATGACGCCGCGCATTTTCCGGAAGACCTCATGTTCAAGGAAACCGGCGACCGCGAGAACTTCCAGGGGCGCTATGTCCTGCGCCACCCTTACAAAGGCGAGGCGAAGTGCGCGGCGGCGGATGATTATCGCAAGAGCCTGCCGAAGCGCTTCGAGCAGGAAGCGCAGACGCTTGCGACGCTCACCGGCTGGGACATCGACGACATCCGCACCAAGATGAAGGGCGCCGGCCAGCCTTTCGACCCGCCGAAAAAGGAAAAATGGTGGGAGAAGCTCTGGGGCGAGCCGGCGTCGAAGAAGGGCTAGACAGCGACCACGCTATAGCAGCCCCAGCCCCTTGAAGCTCGCCTGCGAGCGATGCCCGATGACGAGGTGGTCGTGGACGCGCACGCCCAGCGCCTGCGCCGCTTTCACGATCTGGTTCGTCATCTCGATGTCGGCGCGCGAGGGCGTCGGGTCGCCGGAGGGATGATTGTGCACGAGAATGATCGCCGACGCTGAAAGCTCGAGCGCGCGCTTGACCACTTCGCGCGGATAGACCGGCGTATGATCAACAGTGCCCTTTTGCTGAACTTCGTCGGCGATGAGGATGTTCTTCTTGTCGAGAAACAGGATCCGGAACTGCTCGATCTTCTCGTCCGCCATCGACGCGCGGCAATAAGCGAGAAGCTCATCCCATGAGGAGATCACGGGCCGGCGCAGCACCCGTTCCTGCGCCAGCTTAACCGCCGCCGCATGAACGATCTTCAGTTCGAGCGCCGTCTCGGCGCCGACGCCCGCGACTTCGGTCAGGCGCTCCGGCGGCGCCGCCAGCGTTTCCGCAAAGCCGCCGAATTTCGCAAGCAGCGCCTTGGCGACCGGCTTGACGTCGCCGCGCGCTTTCGACCGGAACAACAGGAGTTCGAGCAATTCGTAATCCTGCAGGCCGGCTTCGCCCGCCCGCGCAAAGCGCGCCCGCAGCCGGTCGCGATGACCGTGCCAATGCGGCTTCGGGGTCTTCGGCTTCCTCTCTTCGTCAGCGTCTGACATCGACCTCGGCAAGACCAGAGCGAGATCGACGCTTAGCTGGTTCGCGAGCGGCCGAAAAGAACGATGAGATCAAACCCGATAGGGCGGCCGGTCGAGCCCGGCGGGAGATTGGGTGAAAATCTCGACGCCGGTTTCGGTGACGCCGACGGAATGTTCAAACTGCGACGACAGCGATTTGTCGCGCGTCACCGCCGTCCATCCGTCCTTCAGCACCTTCACGTCGGGTTTGCCTTCGTTGATCATCGGCTCGACGGTGAAGAACATTCCCGGACGCAGCTCGATGTCAGGCGCGTGATGGACGCCGAAGCGGTCGCGATATTCCGCATAATGCACGACGTTCGGCGCATCGTGGAAGACGCGGCCGAGGCCATGCCCGCAGAAATCGCGCACCACCGAGAATCCTTCCTTTTCCGCCAGCATCTGGATCGCCCGGCCGATGTCGCGCAGCGACTTTCCAGGTTTGATCTCGGCGATGCCCGCCATCAGGGCCTCATAGGTGGTATCGACGAGGCGGCGCGCCTTCACCTTGGGCTCGCCCGCCCAGTACATCCGGCTTGTGTCGCCATGCCATCCGTCGACGATGACAGTGACGTCGATATTGAGGATGTCGCCCTCGGCGAGCCTCTTTTCCGACGGGATGCCGTGGCAGATGACATGGTTAAGAGAAATGCAGCTTGCGTGACGGTAGCCGCGATAGCCGATCGTCGCCGACAGGGCTCCTCGCCCAAGCACGAAGTCGCGGATGAGGTCGTCGAGCGTGGCCGTCGTCACGCCGGGGCGAACATGGCCGGCGATCATGTCGAGACATTCGGCGGCGAGCCGGCCGGCGCGCCGCATGCCCTCAAAGCCTTCGGGCCCATGAAGCTTGATATCACCGGTCTTGATGGCGTCGTCGGCCAGCGCTGGGGCGTATTGCATGAGCAGGTCTATAGCCCGTCCCGAAGGGCTCTGCCATGGCGGCGGCGTCGCAAGGCGCCGAGCGGCGCGACCGGCGGCGTCACCCCGCCAGGACGCAGCCGCAAGGCCGCACCCTTTAATCCGGGATTAACGCAGCCCCCTGAATTCAAAGGATTCCGTAAATCTCCGCCTCTAGGCTTCCTCCTTCAGGGACGAGTGATCGATGGGTCGCGGCGGATCCGGCAACAACGACGGCAATGTAGCCCTTGCCTTTGCGCTGATCGCGCCCGTGCTTTTCGCCGGGGTCGGCGCCGGCGTCGAGGCGAGCCGCTATTACGCCTGCAAATCGGCGCTGCAGGAAATCGCCGATCGCGCCGCGCTTTCGGGCGCCCGGCAGTATTTTCTCGACGCGCCCAGCCGATCGACGCCCGAAGCCGTCGCCGTCGCCGCGGCAAGAGCGGGTCTTGATTCATTCGATCCCGACTTCAACGCCGAGGTGAACGCTGCGGCGACGCCGCAGGCCGCGGGCGTCAAGGTCGCCATTGCGGCGACGTTCCGGCCTGCATTGTTCGCAAGCGCCTTCAAGCAAGGCGTCAGCCTTTCGGTCGAAGCGCAGGCGGAAGCGCGCGGGGCCGGTCGCAGCACTTGCATCATCGGGCTTGACCCGACCTCGCGGTCGACAGTTCTTCTCAACACCGCCGCTCAGATCCGCGGCCCCAACTGCTCCGTCCACTCAAACTCGACGTCGAACGCGGGGCTTGAGGTCTTGCGGAGCGCCAAGATCACGAGCGCGGTGACCTGCACGAGCGGCGGCTATTTCGGCTCGGCGGGCAATTTCTCGAGCACGCCGCTGACAGACTGCCCGCCGCGCGAAGACCCGCTCGCCGATAGACCGAAGCCGGCCGTCGGCTCATGCAACATCAACAGAAAGCAGGTCGACAGCTTCACCGGCGCCCTCGACCCCGGCGTCTATTGCGGCGGACTCGTCATCAACGGGAATTCCGATGTGACGCTCAATCCAGGGATCTATGTGATCAAGGACGGCCCCTTCAGCGTGCTGCGCACGTCGAAAGTGCGCGCAAAGAATGTCGGATTCTTTTTCACTGGCCGCAGCGCCGATCTCTATTTTCAGGACCAGTCGGACATTTCGCTGAGCGGACCGGTGTCAGGCTTGATGGGGGGCGTTCTGTTCTGGCAAGATGACGAGGATCGCAGCGGAAAATTGTTCGAGGTGAGAAGCACCAAGGTCCACACCCTGACGGGCACGATCTACCTGCCGAACAGCACCTTCTACGCCTCGGCCAACGCGCCTGTCGCGCAATCGTCCGCCTACACGGCCATCGTCGCCCGCAAGATCTCGCTCGATGGGCAGGTCGAACTCGTGCTCAATGACGATTATGGCGCGACCGACGTGCCAGTTCCGGCCGGGATCGGCGGGGCCGGCGGCGACATCATGCTGAGGCGCTAGCGACGCCCTTCGGCGGAGGACTTCGTGCGCCGCCAGGCTCGGCGCGACGGCGGAGAAGGCGCGCAGTCAAAGCCGCAGGAAACGCGGCCTGATCGCGCATTTCAGCAATTTGTTACCAGTTTTCGGGCCATTTTTGCGGCTTGCCGGGGTTTCATCCGCCGGCGGGCGACGGTAATCGCGTCGATATGGGATCCAATCGTTCCTCAATGAAGGTCCTTGCCTTTGCGGGGTTGGCCGCCCTTTTCGCGGGGCTGGCGGCGATCGAGCCGCTGCCGACCTATTCGGGCGAGCGCGGCGGACTGTTCGCCGGCCTCATGGCGATCGGCCGCGAAAGGCTGATCGCGCCCCTGCCGCCGGCGCCGGACAGCTATCTGCCGGAGAACGCCTGGCTCGCCGTCAATGAACGCGGTCTTGACATCATCCGGAATAGCGAAGGCCTGCGGCTCAAGTCCTATTATCTCGCCGGCCAGTGGCTCATCGGCTATGGCCACGCAGCGACCGCGCGCAAGGACATGACGATTACGGCCGATCATGCCGACTTGCTGTTGCTGTCCGATGTCCGAAAGGCGGAGGAAGGCGTCCGCCGTCTCGTCAAGACGCCGCTCAACGAGAACGAATTTTCAGCGCTGGTTTCGCTCGCCTACAATTTCGGCGTCGGCGCCTTCCAGCGGACGGAGGTCCTGCGGCGGCTGAACGCCGGCGACCGCGACGGGGCTGCAGAGGCCTTTCGCTACCTCGTCACTGCCGAAATCGGCGGCGAGCGCGTCGTCCTCGACGCCTTGAAGCGCCGCCGCGCCGCAGAACGCGCGCTGTTCCTCACGCGCCCCTTGCGCGCCTGAGCAAGGCCGATACCGAATCCCCGTGCGATGGTTTAGGGTCCCCGAACAAAGCTATCGGGAGAGTCCTCATGAAAGTCCGCGCCGCCGTCGCTTTTGAAGCGGGAAAGCCGCTCGCCATCGAGACGGTCGATCTTGAAGGCCCGAAAGCCGGCGAAGTTCTCGTCGAGATCAAGGCGACCGGCGTTTGCCATACGGATGAGTTCACCCTGTCGGGCGCGGACCCTGAAGGCGCCTTTCCCGCGATCCTCGGCCATGAAGGCGCGGGCGTCGTCGTCGAGGTCGGCCCCGGCGTCACCAGCGTCAAGCCCGGCGATCACGTCATCCCGCTCTACACGCCGGAATGCCGTGAATGCGATTATTGTCTGCACCCCAAAACCAATCTCTGCCAGAAGATCAGGCCGACGCAAGGCAAGGGCGTGATGCCCGACGGCACGTCGCGCTTTTCGTGGAAAGGCAAACCCGTCCTTCATTACATGGGTTGCTCGACCTTTTCGAACTACACGGTGCTGCCCGAGATCGCCGTCGCGAAGATCCGCAAGGACGCGCCCTTCGACACGGTTTGTTATATCGGCTGCGGCGTGACGACCGGCATCGGCGCCGTCATGTTCACCGCCAAGGTCGAGCCCAACACCAACTGCGTCGTGTTCGGGCTCGGCGGCATCGGGCTCAACGTCATCCAGGGACTGAAGATGGTCGGCGCCCGGCAGATTGTCGGCGTCGACATCAATCCCGGCAAGCGCGCGATGGCCGAGAAATTCGGCATGACCCACTTCGTCAATCCGAAGGAAATCAAGGGCGACCTCGTCGGCCATCTCGTCGAGCTGACGGGCGGCGGTGCGGATTATTCGTTCGAATGCATCGGGCGGGTCGACACCATGCGCGCGGCGCTCGAATGCTGCCACAAGGGCTGGGGCGAGAGCGTCATCATCGGCGTCGCCGGCGCCGGACAGGAGATCTCAACCCGGCCCTTCCAGCTCGTCACCGGCCGGGTCTGGCGCGGGTCCGCCTTCGGCGGGGCGAGGGGCCGGACCGACGTGCCGAAGATCGTCGACATGTATATGGAAGGGCGCATCCGCATCGACGAGATGATCACGCACAAGATGCCGCTCGAGAAGATCAACGACGCTTTCGACCTGATGCACCGGGGAGAAAGCATCCGCAGCGTCGTCGTCTACTGAACCGATGGAACGCGTTTCCGCTTCGAAATCTTTCGGCGGCGAGCAATCCGTCTGGAAGCACGCATCGTCCGCGCTTTCCTGCGACATGCGGTTTTCTGTCTTCACGCCGCCGCGCGAGAAACATGGACCGGGTCCCTTTCCGACGCTGTTCTGGCTTTCCGGCCTCACTTGCACGGAAGAGAATTTCACCGTGAAAGCCAGCGCGCAGCGAACCGCCGCGGCGCTGGGACTGATGATCGTCGCGCCGGACACCTCGCCGCGCGGCGATCATGTGCCTGATCTCGACCCTAAAACCTATGATTTCGGCAAGGGCGCGGGATTTTATCTCGACGCGACCGAGGCGCCCTGGGCCGCAAATTACCGCATGCATGCCTATGCCGGCGAGGAATTGCCGGCGCTAGTCGCAGCGCATTTCCCCGCCGACCCGGCGCGGTTCGGCGTGTTCGGACATTCGATGGGCGGGCATGGCGCGCTGACGCTTCATCTGAAACATCCTGACAAGTTCCGCTCGTGCTCGGCGTTCTCGCCGATCGTCGCGCCCTCCTCGGTTCCCTGGGGCCGCAAGGCGTTCACGAACTATCTCGGGCCGGATGAGGCGCGGTGGGCGGCCTATGACGCAACGCGCCTTCTCGACGATCGCGGCGCCAGCAGGGCGCATATCCTGATCGACCAGGGAACGGCGGACCAGTTTCTCGTCGAGCAGCTCCGTCCGGAGCTTTTCGCCGAGGCCGCGCGCCGCGCCGGGCAGGCGCTGACCTTGCGCATGCGCGAGGGGTACGACCATTCCTATTTCTTCATCGCCAGCTTCATCGACGAGCACCTTGACTGGCATAGGGCGGCGCTCGGCTGACCTGCAACGCAGCATGGACAGGCGGACGCGACGGCGGCGCCTTCGTCCGAGAACGATTAAGGGAGATCCCATGCAAAGGATACGCGAGGCTCTTGCCGGCTTGCTGCTGACCGCGCTTGCGGCCTGCGACGCGCCATCGGCGCCGACGGTCGATGCGGGCGTGCTGAGGGCGACGGGCGCTGCGCCGGCGGGCGGCGTCGACGCGGCCGCCATCATCAACGCCGACGCCAATCCGGGCGAATGGCTGACGCATGGCCGGACCTATTCCGAACAGCGCTTCTCGCCGCTGAGGGGCGTCACGCGCGACAATGTCAAGGATCTGGGACTCGCCTGGTCGTTCGATCTCGGCGTCAGCCGCGGTATCGAGGCGACGCCGATCGTCCGTGACGGGATCATGTATGTGACGGCGAGCTGGAACATCGTCCATGCGCTCGAAGCGCGCACGGGCGCGCCGCTCTGGTCCTTCGATCCGGAAGTCGACCGCAGCCGCGCCTCGGTGATGTGCTGCGACATCGTCAATCGCGGCGTCGCGATCTGGGGCGACAAGGTCTACACCGGCACGATCGACGGCCGGCTCATCGCGCTCGACGCCAGAACCGGCGCAAAACGCTGGGACGTCCTCACCGTCGATCTTTCGAAGCCCTATTCCATCACCGGCGCGCCGCGGATCATCAAGGGCAAGGTCATCATCGGCAATGGCGGCGCGGAATTCGGCGTGCGCGGTTATGTCTC
This sequence comes from Parvularculaceae bacterium, assembly GCA_046296195.1. Classification (GTDB taxonomy): domain Bacteria; phylum Pseudomonadota; class Alphaproteobacteria; order Caulobacterales; family Parvularculaceae; genus Amphiplicatus. Next base: position 118,147 of record JBKBLR010000003.1, read on the forward strand.
CGCCTATGACGCGGACACTGGCGCGCTTGTCTGGCGTTTTCACACCGTGCCCGGCGATCCGGCGCGCGGCTTCGAGAGCGCGGCGATGGAGATGGCGGCGAAAACCTGGACCGGCGAATGGTGGAAGCTCGGCGGCGGCGGGACGGTCTGGGATTCCATGGCCTACGATCCTGACCTCGACCTCCTTTATATCGGCGTCGGCAACGGCTCGCCCTGGAACCAGCGCATCCGGAGCCCTGGCGGCGGCGACAACCTGTTCCTGTCTTCGATCGTCGCGCTGAACCCCGACACTGGCGCTTATGTCTGGCATTATCAGACGACGCCTGGCGAGACATGGGACTATACCGCGACCCAACACCTCATCCTCGCCGATCTCACTGTCGGCGGCGCCCCGCGCAAAGTCATCATGCAGGCGCCGAAGAACGGCTTCTTTTACGTTCTCGACAGGGCGACGGGCGCGCTCATCTCCGCCGACAATTTTGCGCCGGTGAACTGGGCGAGCGGCGTCGACCTGGAGACGGGGCGGCCGGTTGAAAATCCCGACGCCCGCTGGCCCGGCAAGCAGCCCTTCTTCCAGCTGCCCGGCCCGCTCGGCGCGCACAACTGGCACCCGATGTCCTACAGCCCGGAAACGGGCCTCGTTTACATCCCGGCGCAGGAGATTCCGTTCCTCTACGGCGAAACCGGTCCGTTTACGGAGAAAAAAGGCGGCTGGAACACCGGCGCGGAATTTCTTCTCGGCGCGCTTCCAACCGACGAAGCGACTTTCAAGGCGCTGCGATCGATGTTGAAGGGCCGCCTCATCGCCTGGGATCCGCTGAAAAAGGCGCCGCGCTGGACCGTAGCGCATCAGGGCCCGTGGAACGGCGGCGTCCTGTCGACCGCGGGCGGCCTCGTCTTTCAGGGCGCGTCGGACGCCCATTTCGACGCCTATGACGCCGCGACCGGCGACCGGGTCTGGCGGTTTTTCACCCAGACCGGCGTCGTCGCCGCGCCGATCGCCTATGAGATCGACGGCGACACCTACATCGCCGTTGCGACCGGCTGGGGCGGCGCCTATGCGCTCATCGCCGGCGGCGTCGCGCCGACCGGAAGCGAAGCGAAGGTCGGGCGCGTGCTGGCTTTCAAGGTCGGCGCGAAAGGCGCGCTGCCGCCTGCGCCGCGCATTGAAACCACGGCCGCAGCGCCCCCGCCCCTGACAGCATCGCCCGAAATTGTCGCCGCCGGCGCGAAGCTCTACGCCGAGAACTGCACCGTCTGCCATGGCGAGCATGCCATGTCCTCAGGGCTTGTCCCGAACCTTCGCTATTCCCCGCTCCTCGCCGACGCCGGCCTTTGGGATGACGTCGTCCGCAAGGGCGCGCGCGCGGAACTCGGCATGGCGGCCTATCGCGGCATTCTCGACGAAGCAGCCTCGGAAGCAATCCGCGCTTACGTCATCGCGGAAGCGAACAGCGGCCGCGACGCGGCGTGGTACCGGGCGGCGTCCCCGCGCGACGGCAGGTGAGACCCGTTCCTCAGAACAGTCGGAGTAGCGCATCCACCCCTGCCCGCGTCAGCTCGAAATTCGTTCCGGCTTCAAACGCCAGCAGGAAAAGAAGCGGATAGACGACATGGGGCGCCTTTGTCGCCGCGGCTGCAGCGCCATCGATGACCGATCGCGGGACCGGCGCTTTCATGAACAGGCCCGCGATCACAGCGCCGATCGCCGCGCCCGCGATAATATCGGTCGGATAATGATAATTGAGGAGGACGCGCGGCAGCAGGACAATGAAAGCGGTCCATGCGACTGCGAGCGCGCCAATCTTGCGGTCGATAAAAACGATCGCGGTCGCCATCGCCGCCATATAAACAGCGTGATCGCTCGGGAATGAACTCTCCGCGCCAAACGCGCTGCGCGACGCCCAGTCCGCCAAGGCGACGATCGGCCGGTCGCGATGCGGAAGAGTCATTTGCAGGATCCTTCCCGCCGCGATTGCAGCCAAGCCAGCTGCGAAAAAGCGAAGGAGGAATCCGTTGCGCGCGCGGAGCAGCGGCTCGCCGCTTCGCAGCGCCGCCGCCAGGGCGAAGGCCATCAACGCCGCCGCCTTGAGAAGCTCGGCGTTAGAGAGAAGCCCGATGAAACCAGTGATCGCGCTGTGATCTGCCCGCCAGGCCGCAATGGCGCCGGCAAGGGTCCTCTCAAACTCAACTATTGCAGGCATCCGCAGACTAGCGCCACTCCGGGAGGGAGTAGCGCATTTTTTGCGTCTTATGGCAAGCGGGCATCTCCGCTGCGGCGCAAATTCTGCGCCCAGAAGGGCTCACCCGCGAGCGGGATCGCCGGGGGCTCGCCCTTCGGGCAGGCCCTGAGGGGCCAAGGGGCTAATGGAGCTTCAATTTCGGCCGCACGACCTGGTTGACGTGGCCGACGAGGATCATGAACAGGCCGCGCAGCCAGCCGTGGATGGCGATGAGATGCATGCGGTAGAGCGAGACATACATGAAGCGCGCCGCCCTGCCCTCGACCGCCATCCGTCCGCCGACAAGATTGCCCATCAGGCTGCCGACCGTTGAAAACTTCGACAGCGAGACGAGCGAACCATAGTCCTTGTAAACGAAGGGCTTCAGCGGCCGGCCTGAAATCGACGCGCAAAGATTGGCGAACACCGTCTCCGCCATCTGGTGCGCGGCCTGCGCGCGCGGCGGGATCGGCCTCTGCGCGCCCTCGGGCTTGTAAAAGGCGCAGTCGCCGAGCGCAAAAATGCGGTCATCGCGCGTCGTCTGCAATGTCGGCCGGACGACAAGCTGATTGCTGCGCGCCGTTTCAAGGCCGGCGATTTCCTTCAGGAAATCGGGCGCCTTGACGCCCGCAGCCCAGATCTTGAGGTCGCCGGGAATGGTCTCGCCGCCCTTGATCTTCATGCCGTAGGGCGTCACCTCCTCGACCTGCGCATTGACGCGGACGTCGACACCGAGCGCGCGAAGCTCCTCCGTCGCAGCCTCCGCGAGGTCTTCCGGCAAGGCGGGCAGGATGCGCGGCCCGGCTTCGAGCAGCGTCACCTTGAGGCGGCTTTCGTCGAAGACTTCGAGGCCGTAATGGCGGAGCTCGGCCGCCGCGTTGTAGAGCTCCGCGGCGAGCTCGACCCCGGTCGCGCCGCCGCCGACGATCGCCACGCGCACATATTCATCCGCATGCGGATAGCGTTGCATGGTGCGGGAGACGCGCAGGCATTGATTGAGAAGCTTCTGGCGGAATCGGTCGGCCTCCTGTCGGCTTTCAAGGAAGAGGCAGCGTTCCTTGACGCCTTTGACGCCGAAATCATTCGCGACCGACCCGACCGCCACGACGAGATAGTCGTAGCGAATGCGGTGTTCGCCCATGATCTCGGCGCCGTTCTCGTCATGCAGGGGCGCGACGATCACCTCGCGGCGCTCGCGGTCGATGCCCTGCATGGCGCCGAGGAAGAAACGATAGCCGGAGATATAGCCATGCCCGCGATAGCCGACCTCGTCGAGATTGGCGTCGAGCGACCCAGCCGCCACCTCGTGCAGCAAAGGCTTCCAGATATGGGTTGGGTTCTTCTCAAGCAGGATGATGTCGTGCCGCTCGCGGCCGAACTTCTTGCCGAGGCGCGCGGCGAGCTCGAGACCGCCGGCCCCGCCGCCGACGACGACGATCTGCGTTTTCCGGGCCTTGGCCGGCGCATCGACGCTGACGGCCTCGCCGGCGAGCTCAGAGGTCAGCAATTGCTTGTTCATCCCTTACGGCTCCGCCTGCAGATGAGGCTGATTTGCCCCAGCCTTATACGCCAACATTGCGATCAATGGTTCATCGCGTTCGCCTGGCGGCGTTGCCCCTTAATGTCTGCGGTCGCCGACCAGCAGACCTCGTGCCTCCTTGGCGCGATTTTCGGCCAAATGAGCAGGACGCGCTGATCGCCGCGTCGAGCAAAAGAGCGCCGTCGCCGTCAGAGCGAGAAGTGCGCCCATGATGTGCCAGCTTGTGGGGGCGCCGGTGACGGCCGCCAGCCGTTCCGCAACCAGCCCGGCCCCGACGAGCGCCGCCGCAAACGAAAGACTCAAAGCCCAGGCTGCCGCGAAAGAACCCTGGCGGATCGGTCCGAAGACGACATAGAGGCTGAGGAGCCCGAGCCCGATCGAGGCGGACCCGATCAGATCCATGAGGGCGAGATAGAGCGGAAGGACCGCGGCGCGGGCGGCTTCAGGCACGGCGGCCGCATGGAACCACAGCATGTCATCGATCGACGCATAGAGCGTTCCGAAGGCGACAAAGAAGACGCCGAGAATAGTGAACAACGCGATGCCGACGACCCGCAAGACGGACTGCATGGCGGTCTCCCTGACGATCCGCCGATCCTGATAGCGCCGGAACCTCAGCGGCGCTCATGCCGGTTTCGCATCATGGCTATCCGCAGGCGGGATGGGCTGGGGCGGCATTGGTCCGATGCAGTTTCGGCATTTTTCTTTCAGCGCTCAGCGCCTGACATAGCCCGGCGACCGGCGCCGAAGCCCGACGCCGACGGGAGAACACATAATGGATATTCAAACGATGGACCGGCCCCGCCCAACGGCGCAGCGGCGGATTCTTGAGGGCAAAGTGGCGCTCGTCACCGGCTCGACGAGCGGCATCGGCCTCGGCGTCGCAGAGCGACTCGCCGCCGAGGGCGCTGCGGTTTTGCTCAACGGCTTCGGCGAGCCCGAGGCGATTGAAAGGCTCAGGAACACGCTCGCTTTCGACTACGGCGTTCCGGTCGTCTACTCGGGGGCGGACCTTTCGGAACCAGAGGCGATCAAGAGGATGATGGCCGTCGCCGCGGACACGCTGGGCGAGGTCGACATCCTCGTCAACAACGCCGGCATTCAGCATGTCGCCGCGATCGAGGAATTCCCGATCGAAAAATGGGACGCGATCCTGGCGATCAATCTGTCGGCGGCGTTCCATGCGATCAGGCTAGCTTTGCCCGGCATGAAGCGGCGCGGCTGGGGCCGCATCGTCAACATCGCCTCCGCCCATGGCCTGGTCGGCTCGCCGTTCAAGTCGGCTTATGTCGCCGCCAAGCATGGGGTCGTCGGCCTTTCCAAGGTTGTCGCGCTCGAAGCGGCGCAATCCGGCGTCACCTGCAACACGATCTGCCCCGGCTATGTGTGGACGCCGCTCGTCGAAAAGCAGATCGAGGACCAGGCGCGCACGCATGGCGTTCCGCGCGACAAGGTCGTGAGCGACATCCTGCTGAAGGCGCAGCCGAACAAGCGCTTCGCGAAGACAGCCGAGATCGGTGCGCTCGTCGCCTTCCTTTGTTCCGACAACGCGGCGTCGATCACCGGCGCGGCGCTTCCCGTGGATGGCGGATGGACCGCGCAATGAGCCGCCATCACCATCATCCTGACCGTCGCGCCGCAGCGCCGGCGCCGCGCACCGCCCGAAACACGCGGAAATCCGTCAATCTCGCGCTTCAAGGCGGCGGCGCGCATGGCGCCTTCGGTTGGGGGGTCCTCGACCGGCTCCTCGAAGAAGAGGAACTGTCCTTCGACGGCGTCAGCGCGACGAGCGCCGGCGCCATGAACGCCGTTCTCCTCGCCGACGGCCTTGCCGCCGGCGGGCGCGACGGCGCCAGGGAGGCGCTGGCGCGGTTCTGGCGCAAGGTGGCCAACGCCGCGCTGTTCAGCCCCCTGCAGCCGACGATGTTTGACCGCCTGCTCCACAATCATTCGATGGAGATGTCGCCGGCTTTCATGATGTTCGACATCATGACGCGGCTCTATTCTCCCTATGAGCTCAATCCTTTCAATCACAATCCGCTGCGCAAGACGCTGGAGGACGTCGTCGATTTCGAAAGGCTCGCGCGCGAAAGCCCGGTGAAGCTGTTCCTGTCGGCGACGAATGTGCGAACGGGCAAGGTCCGCATCTTCAAGACCGCCGACATCTCCGCCGACGCCGTGCTCGCCTCGGCCTGCCTGCCCTTCATGTTCCAGTCGGTCGAGATCGAAGGCGAGCCCTATTGGGACGGCGGCTATATGGGCAATCCGGCTCTCTTCCCGCTGATCTACGACTGCAACAGCCGCGACATCGTTGTCGTTCACATCAATCCGATCATGCGATCGGAGACGCCCAAGACCGCCCGCGACATTCTCAACCGCATCAACGAGATTAGCTTCAACTCCTCGCTGATGCGCGAGATGCGGGCGATCAGCTTCGTGACCCGCCTCATCGACGACGGCGTGATCGCCGACGGCGCGATGAAGCGCATGCTGATCCATTCGATCGACGACGAGGATTTCATGCGCAAGCTCGGCGTTTCCAGTAAGCTCAATCCCGACTGGGAGTTCCTGACCCATTTGCGCGATGTCGGGCGCGCCAGCGCCGAAGCCTGGCTCGAGGAGAATTATGATCATCTCGGCGCGCGTTCCACGGTCGACATCGCCGAACGCTATCTCTGAGGCGCTCCGCGCCGCGCAGTCGCTCGCCGCCCGCCCGCCGGCGACGCCGGCGCGCATCCGGGCGGCTGTCGATGACTTTGAGTCGCGCAGCGACCTGATCGCCGCGGCGGTTCACCTGGCAGGCATATCTATCTTTGCCGCGCTCTATGCGGCGACCTGGCGCGCCTTCGACGTTCATCACGCCATCGAACCGGCACCGATCGCGCTCGGCTTTTACGCCGCCTTCACGCTCTGGCGTCTGCGGGCGGCCAGCCGCAGCGCGATGCCGGCGCGGCGCCGTTACGCGTCGGCGGCTGTCGACATCATCGCGTTCTATGCGCTCATCGCCAGCTTTCCCTATCAGTATGGCGCGCCGGCAGCGCTGTATCTGAAGGCGCCGACGCTCCTCTACGTCTTCATCCTCATCGCCTTGCGGTCGCTGTGGTTCGATCCACGATTGACGCTTTTCACGGGCGCCCTCGCCGCGATGGGATGGGCGGCGCTTTCGCTTCTGGCGGCGATTGACGGAGCGCCGATCACGGGCGATTACCGCGTTTACATGACCACGCTTTCCCTGCTTCCGGGCGCGGAACTTGAAAAAATCGCCGCGATCGGCGCAACAACGATCGTGCTTGCAGCCGCCGTCCACCGGTCGCGAGGCCTTCTTTACCGAACCGCCGTTGAAGAGACCGCGGCGTCGGACCTCTCGAAATTCGTCGGTCGGGAGGCTGCCGCGCTCATCCGGGCCTCTGATTCGGGGCTAAGCGCAGGCGACGGGCAATTGCGCCGGGCCGCGATCATGATGATCGACCTGAGGGGGTTCACGCCGGCGACGAAAGGAAAGCCGCCGCATGAGGTCATCGGCCTCCTAAAGGATTATCAGGCGCGCATCGTGCCGGTGATCGAAAAGGGCGGCGGGACCATCGACAAGTTCCTCGGCGACGGCGTGCTGGTCAGCTTTGGAACGGCGCGTGCGACCGGCGCGGAATGCGCCGAGGCGCTGGACACGGCGCTAGCGGTCGTCGACGCCGTAGAACAATGGAAGGAGGCGAGGAAGAAGGCGGGCCAGCCGCCGCTTGACATCGGCGTCGCGCTCGCCGCGGGCGAGGTCGTCTACGGCGCCGTCGGCCATGGCGCCCGGCTTGAATTCACCGTCATAGGCGACGCCGTCAACCTCGCCGCCAAGCTTGAGAAGCATGCCAAGGTCGAGCGCTGCCGGGTCATCGCCACCGCCGATCTCGCCGAGCGCGCCGCGGCGCAGGGATCTGCGCGCCAACCTAAGAGGTTGATTCCGCGCGCTACGGTCGAGGGCGCGGCGGAACCGGTGGCGCTGGCCGTCATCGACTGAGCGCCGATGAAACCGATGCGCAAAGCGCATTTCACCCGCGGCCGACGCGCTCTTATTCCTTCAACAGCTTAAGGAGAATTCCATGACCAGCGCCCCGGCCCGCCCTGATAATCAGCAAAATCACCTCGTCCGCTGGACGGCGCATGGCCTGACGATCTTCATCGCCGCAGTCTTTCTCGATTCACTGCGCTTCAAATTCACCAACGCGCCGAAGACGCAGATTATCTTCGGCGATCTCGACCATTGGGCGGCGGGTCTCGGCGCGCCCGGACTCTTCGCGCAGGGCGGCCTCTTCAGCCAGTATGCGATCGGCGGCGCCGAGCTCGTCGCGTCGTTGCTTCTCCTTGGGACGATGGCGCTGCGCCGTTACCGTTTCTTGCAGCCTTTGGGCGCGATTCTCGCCATTGCGATCATGTCCGGCGCGATCAGCTTCCATCTCTTCACGCCGCTCGGCGTCAATGTCGATAATGACGGCGGCGCTTTGTTCTACACCGCCTGCGGCGTGTGGGTCGCAGGCTGGATCCTGCTGTTCCTGCGCCGGGCGGAATTGCGTGACCTCGCCGCGAGGTTGCGGGCGTTCTTCACGCCCTCGCCTGAGAGCTGATCCGCGAATCGGCGGCGGCGGGTTCCGCCGTCGATTTTTTGAGCATCATGGCGAGGAGCGCAGCCGCGCCGAGCGCCGTCCCCACCAAGGCGACCCCCGGCGGCCAACCCGCCCGCTCATAGACTACGCCGACGAGCGCTGCGCCGGAAAGTCCGCCGAAATAATAGGATGAGAGATAAAGCCCGCTCGCCGCGGCGCGGTCGCGTTTGGCGGCGCGCGCCACGAATCCTGTGGCCGTCGCCTGCGCGAAGAAGGTGCCTGCGGCGACGATCGCAAGTCCCGCGAGAACTGGCGGAAGAGACGGTATGACAAGCAGCGGCAGGGCGGCGACCGACAACGCGAGCGAGAGAATGAAGCTCCGCCGGGCGCCGAACCGCGCGGCGACGGCGCCGGCGAAGGGCGTCGTCAGCATCGAGGGCAGGAAAACAAAATAGACGAGCCCAAGCGCCATCGCCGACAGGCCAAGCGGCGGCGCGGCGAGGACGAAGTTCACATAGGTGAAGACGCCGATAAAGGCGAAGAGAATGAGAAAGCCGATGGCGAAGCCGGTGCGCAGGCAGGCGTTCGATAGGTGGTCGCGGATGACCTTCGCCGGTTTACGCGGAATCTCCAGCGCCGATCCCATCGGCCGCGCGGCGCGCAGCGCAGCGAAGGCAACCAGGGCGCCGGCGAGGTTGAGCGCCGCGAACAGCATGAAGCTCGCCGGCGCGCCGAAGGCGTCAGCGACGGAGGCGGCGGCGAGCCGCCCGATAAGGTTGCTGGCGACGACGCCGGTGACATAGGCCGCAAGCGCTGTCGTCGATTGGGCGGCGGTGCAGCGTTCGGCGAGATAGGACATGGTGAGCGAAAACGCCGTCACCATCAAAGCGCCCTGGGCGATGCGGAGCGCTGTAAAGACCGTGAGGTCATCAACGGCGGAAAGCGCAAAGGTCGGAAGCGACAAGAGCGCAAGGCTTCCAACGACGCCGAACCTGCGGTCGACGGCGCCGCCCCAGAAGACGACGCCAAGCCCCGCAAGCGCCATGCCGATCGTGCTGGCGTTGACGGCGAACCCCATTTCGGCCGGGCTCGCGCGGAACCGTTCCGCAAGTATTGGCAGGATCGCCTGCGCGGCGAACAAATCGACCAGGGTCAAAAATCCAATCACGCCGATGATTACCGGCGTTCCGGCCGAAAAGGCCTGCTTCGGCGCCGCCAATGACGACATGGTAGTTCCTCCAATAAAGCAATGGACGCAAACGCCGGCTGAGGAGATAGGGCTGGCGTCTGCGTCCATCTTGAGCGACGGGAAGGGCGATACCCGCCGCCCCGGGGGGCTTTTGGGGCGAGGTGCGCCGCCGTGCTATTGTCCGTGCTTCACATCGGCGGCGTAGAGAACGGCGGGCTCGACGCCCTCGTTCTTCCACCAATGCATGACGCCTTTCACTTCTTTCGAGATGTCGCCCGCCTTGTGCGTGATGCCGACGGCGCAGTCGCTGCGGAATTCGGTGATCTGACCCGACGCCGTGAGTATGAGCGCCGGGCGGTCCGTGTGATCATGCCAGGGAACGACGCCGCCCGGCTGAATGACGAGCTTGCGGAAGCGGAGCCGGCGGTCGGAAACGCCCATGATTTCCTGGCTGAGGTCGATGGACGAGAGTTCCTCGTCGGTGACGTCCTTCGGCGTCATTTCGCCGGTCTTGCGGACGCCGGCCTTCAATTTGTCCGCGGGACATTCGCCGGCGTGGGCGGCCGTCGCAGCGAAAATCAGCCCGATTCCCGACGTCACGGCGATCGCCGTCCGGGTCAGGGCGCTATTCAATTTGGTCATGCAAATCTCCGTCAGTTTCCGCCGCGACGAAACTGCCGGCGGCGCGTTCAACGCCATTCGATTACGCTGCGGCCGCCGCTGATTGAACTTGGGAAAAGTAATCGGTTCGATGCGAGGCGCGCATTGGCGGCCCCGCTGCGCTTCATGCAAAGTGGAGCGGTCGCCGCTGACGAAAGCGACCTCGCCCGGTTCACGCTGGCGTGATAGGATTGAATCGCCGAAGTCGCCGGAACAGCCCATGTCACAATCATCAGACCTCGTTGCGGCGCTGGAGCGGGCGACAGACCGCGCCGTCGCGACGAAGGCGCCGCTGCGGGTCCGCCTCAAGATCATCGCCGACGAGGTCCGCCGTTTGAACGACGTCTTAGCCGATGCGGTCGACCGGTTCGTCGCCCGCTTGCAGGACGCCGAAGCCGGCGCGGCGGCGCCCAAGGTCGGCGATCCGTTCCCGGACTTTCTGCTGCCGGACCAAGGCGGCAGGCTCGTCGGGTTTGACACGCTGCGTGGGGACGGACCTCTGGTCATCGCCTTCCTGCGCGGCCATTGGTGCCCCTATTGCAAGACGACCGCCGTCGCCCTCGGCGAAATCGCGGACGCCGCAACGGCGAAAGGCGCAAGGATCGTCGCCATCACGCCCGAAAGCCGCAAATATTCCGAGCGCCTCTCGACAGACGCAGATCACAAGTTTCCCGTGCTCACCGATGTCGATAACGGGTTTGCGCTGGCGCTCAATCTCGCCATCTGGGTCGACGACGACATGGCGCGCCTCATCGCCGTTGCCGGCTGGGACGTCCCCGCCTACCAGACAGCGAAGAGCTGGGTGCTGCCGATCCCGGCGACCTTCATCGTCGACCGACTCGGGCGCGTCGCCGCGCGGTATGTCAACGCCGATTACCGCACACGGATGGATGTTGATGACATTCTCGCCGCGCTTGACGCCCTCGCTCAGGCGACGGCGGAATAGTCAGCCGAGCGGACGAGGTTGAGGAACGCCGCGGCCGCCGGGCTGCGCAAGCGCCCGGCGACCGCATAGACGTGAACGGTGCGCCTCACGTCGAGTCCTTCGAGCGGCGATCGTTTCACGTCGGAGAGCTGCGGCGCGGTTTCGGGAACGATCGCGACGGCCGCGCTCGCCTGAAGCAGCGCTTTGAGGTCGTGCTGGCTGTCATACTCATGCGCGGCGGCCAGCGCGCCGCCCCGCTCGGCGAACCAGCGCTCGACCGCGGCACGATCCTCACAGCCGGTCTGCCTCAACAGTGACTGGCGCAAAAGATCGGCAAAGGCGAGCGTGTTATGGCGCGCGAGCGGATGCGACGCCGGGATCGCGATTTCAAATCCTTCGGAATAGAGCGCCCAGCGATCGAGCCGCTCCCAGCCGTCATCGACCGCACTGGCGATCGCGAGGTCAAAGTCGCCGCCCTTCAGCTCATCGAGGAGGCGCGCCGCAGGCCCGTGCTGGATGCGGAGCTGAAGGCCGGGAAAAGTCCGGAACAGCTCCGACACCGGCGGCATGAACAATTCGAGATTGACGGTGTTCGACACGCCGATCGAGAGCGGGGCGACCTCGTTCTTCGTCACGGCGCGCGCGAGCTCACGCGCGGTCAGCGCACTTTCATAACAGCGCTGCAGAAGCGGCAGCATGCGCTTGCCGAGTTCGGTGAGGTGCGAATGGCGCCCCTCGCGGCGCAGGAGGTCCCCGCCAAGCTCGCCTTCAAGCGCCTGGATGGCGCGCGTCAGCGCCGGCTGCGAGACATTGCACTCCTCCGCCGCGCGCGTGAAGTTCAGCGTCTCGGCGAGCGCAAGGAAGTAACGGATCTGCTGCATTTCCATGCGAAGGGGCCCCCGGCCGTCCCTTTTTCTCGTTATAACGGGCGCACGGCGATCGCCGCAATCGCCGGCTCTCGCCATGAGAAGCGTGTCTCAGGCTCTTCAGAGGCCATTAGCTGACATTTGCCCGCTCAATGACGGCCTGGGACGAGAAACCGAGCAGACGAACTAGCGGTAGGGCGCGTCGAGCTCGAGATTTTTCGCGATTTCGCGTTCCCAGCGGTCGCCGTTCTCGAGGAGCTTGGCCTTGTCGTAAAAAAGCTCTTCGCGCGTTTCGGTCGCGAATTCGAAGTTCGGGCCTTCGACGATCGCATCGACGGGGCAGGCTTCCTGGCAGAACCCGCAATAGATGCATTTCGTCATGTCGATGTCGTAGCGCGTGGTGCGGCGCGAGCCGTCCTCGCGCGGTTCGGCCTCGATGGTGATCGCCTGCGCGGGGCAGACCGCCTCGCATAATTTGCAGGCGATGCAGCGTTCCTCCCCGTTCGGATAGCGCCTCAGCGCATGCTCGCCCCGGAAGCGCGGGCTGAGCGGCCCCTTTTCGAACGGGTAATTGAGCGTCGCCTTCGGCTGGAAATAATACTTCATCGCGAGGAAGAACGCCCCGACGAAGTCCTTCAGCATGAAGCCGTTCAAAGCCTGAACGATGCGCGACATGGACCTTACGATCTCCAGCTTTGAAAATAAGCGGCGAGGTCCGGGAAGGCGAGCTGCAACCCGGCGACCAGCACGACCCAGACGAGGGACAGGGGCAGGAAGATCTTCCAGCCGATGCGCATCAGCTGGTCATAGCGGTAGCGCGGCACGATCGCCTTCACCATCGCGAACAGGAAGAAGAAGAAGAACGTCTTCAGCATGAACCAGAAGACCGGGATCTGGTCGAGGAACGGGACCCAGCCCGCCGGCAGCGGCGAATGCCAGCCGCCGAAGAAGAGCGTCGTCAGCATCGCGCACATGAGGACGATGTTGGCGAGTTCCCCGATCATGAACATGAGGAACAGCGTCGAGGAATATTCGACCTGATAGCCCGCGACGAGCTCTGACTCCGCTTCCGGAAGGTCGAAGGGCGGCCGGTTGGTCTCCGCAAGGGCGGAGATGAAGAAGACGACGAACATCGGGAACAGCGGAATGAAATTCCAGTTCCAGAAGCCCCCGCCCGCGCGCCCCTGTGCATTGACGATGTCGGAAAGATTGAGCGAACCGACGAGCAGGAGAACCGTGATGATGACGAAGCCGATCGAGACCTCGTAGGACACCATTTGCGCCGCCGAGCGCAGCGACCCGAGGAAGGGGTATTTCGAGTTCGACGCCCAGCCGCCGATGATGATGCCGTAAACGCCGAGCGAGGAGATCGCGAAAAGATAGAGGATGCCGACATTGATATCGGCGCCGACCATGCCGGGCCCGACTGGAATGACCGCCCAGGCGACGAGCGCCAGCACGAAGGTGATGATCGGGGCGACGAGGAACAGAACCTTGTTCGCGCCCGCCGGGATGACGATTTCCTTGAAGACGAATTTGAAAAGGTCGGCGAAAGACTGAAGGAGCCCGAACGGCCCGACGACGTTCGGGCCTTTCCTCATTTGCACGGCCGCCCAGACCTTGCGGTCGAAATACATCAGGAACGCCTGCGCGATGAGAAGCCCGAGGATGAGGGCGAGCGCCTGAAGGGTCGTCGGCACGAGCCACCACAGCCAGCCCTGATCGGTCGGGCGTGAAGTCAGAAAGGTCCAGATCTGTTCCATGGCGGCGCGTCATAGGGCGGTTGAGCGCCGGAGGGAAGGCGGCGCGAGGCGCTGGAGCGTCGCGGGGTCTGCTTTGACCGACGGCGTTCCGGCCTTGGGAAAAGCACCCGGATCAGGCGATAAAGTCGGCTCCGGGCCGGCCAGCCGGGGCGCCCGCGCTTCGCCCGACAAGGGGATCCGGGGCCGCAATCGCCTCTTGAGCCTGACGCGCCTTCGGCTTCCATTCGGGCGGGCGCCAAAGGCAGGCGAGCGCCGACCGCCAGTCCGGCGCCGACCGCATTTTCGCGAATAGCCAGCGCCAGCCGTCGAAATGGATGCGCAGGGGATTGTTGGACGTCATCGGCTCGACGAGGCCGAATTCCGGCTTTTCGGTCTCGGGCTCGAACGTTCCAAAAACGCGGTCCCAGAAGACAAATACCTGCCCGTAGTTGCGGTCGATGTAGCGGGGATTGCGGCCATGATGCACGCGGTGGTTCGCCGGGGTCATCACCCAGCGTTCCAGCGGTCCGAGTTTGTCGACGAGCTCGGTATGGTTGAAAATTCCAAACATGTTTTTCAGGGTCGCGACCGCGGCCAGCGTCAGCGGGTGAACGCCGGCGAGCGCGGCGGGGAGGAGAAGGATCGTGAGCAGCGGCGTACCGAAGGCCATACCGCGCGCCGCCGTTGAGAAATACAATCTCTCCGAGGAATGATGGGGCTGGTGGAAAGCCCACAGGAACCCGATGCGATGCGTCGCCCAATGGTCGAAATGATAGGCGGTCTCGTGCACGAGAAAGGCGACCGCAAAGGTCCACCAGGCGAACCCCGGACTTGCCAGGCGAAAGTTGTCATAGGTTGAGACATAGAGAAGGAAGGGCAGAACGAGGCCGACCAGCGCCTCGATCGCTGTCGCCAGCGCGGACGTTCCCATGCTCGCGAGCGTGTTCGCGTCATCGTAGGCCCGCGGCCGCGAGACTGCGTAAAGCACGCGCTCGACCGCGATCATGGAAAGATAGAAACCGAGCAGCAGCACGAAGCCGTGGCTCTCGAGGAAGGCGACGAAAGGCGGCGGCGTCACGGCGTTGTTCCTGCGCTTTGAGCGGTTTTCCCGGCGTTGACCTTCATTTTCGGGCGCTCTTCAGAAATGCACGCGAACGCGGCCGCCCCAGAACCGCGGCGGCGCGGGATAAACGGCGACCGTACCAGGCTGTTCGGGAACGCCGAACGCGCCGGCGAAGTATCTCTTGTCGAAGATATTTTCCGCGAATGCTTCCGCAAGCCAGCGCCCCTTTCCGCCGCTGACGCCGATGCGGCCGCCGAATACCGCGAAGGCTTCATTGCCAGCGGCGGCGAGCGCGTCAAGGCTCGCCTTCGATTGCCAGCGCACATTGACGTGCAGGAGGCCGTCGAGCCCGGTGGCGCCGATGGGCGGCGCATAAGTGACGGCGCCGGTCAGCACGTGACGCGGAGTTCCCGCAAGCTGGCTGCCTTCGAGTCCTGCGAGCGCCGTGCCGGCGAGCTGCGCCGCATCGGTGAATTCTGCATCGAGGAGCGTGTATCCCGCCTGCATGGTGAGCGCATCCGTCGGCCGGTAGCGGGATTCAAGCTCGACTCCTCGCGCCCGGATATCCGCATTGACGACGAAGAAATTCGTACCGCTGAAAACCAGATTCTGGAAATCTGCGACATTCTGCAGAAACAGCGCGGCGTTGATCGCCAGAGCGCCATCCAGCCAGTCAGTCTTGACGCCGATTTCATAGGCGTTGACGACTTCCTCCTCGAACTCGAGATCGTTCGTCTGCGCGCCGTCGCCGCCGAGGATGACGGTGTCGAAGCCGGAGCGGTCGAGGTTGAAGCCGCCCGCCTTGTATCCGCGATCGTACCCGCCATAGGCGAGCAGGCTGTCAGTTAGCCTCCAGGCGAGTTTGGCGGTCCCTGTGACTTCCGTTTCGGTGCGCCTGTCCGCATAGGCGCCGTTGAATTCGGTGTTGACGGCGGGGTTGCAGGATAGGAGCACAGCCTCCGGCGCGGCCGTCGCGAAAGCCTGGAACCCTGGATCGGCGAGGACCGACAGGTAGAAATCGCATGTCGGCGACACCGCATCGAGCGTGGCAGAAAACGTCTTGCGCTCGCGGTTTAGGCGCGCCCCGGCTGTCAGCGTCAGGCGGTCGCTGAGCGAGATCTCATTATGCGTAAACAGCGCCCACGACGTCGTGGCGATCGTGTAGGCGTCAGCCTGCTGACCGTCGCCGGCGACGGGAGCCGGCAGCGGAAATCCGAAAGCCTCGGGAACGGCGGCGCCGAAGGTGTCGTAAAGCTCAAATCCGGCAAGCGGATTAAACGCGAACAGCGCGTCGACATAGGCAACATTCTGGGCGCCGAATCTGACGGTGTCAGTGAAGGCGAGGTCTTCCTTGGCGAAGAACGCGCCGACAAGCCAGTCGAGCGCGCCCCTTTCGCCCTGCAGGCGAAGTTCTTGCGTAAAGGTTTCAAATCCCGTGAATTGCCCCTCGCGATAGGCGCGGTCGAGGCCTGAAAAATCGATGTCTTGTCCGCGCACGAGTTCGAAATCGCGATAAGCGGTGATCGCGGTCAGATTGAGCCCCCCGATCTCCCAATCGATTTCGTTCGACGCGCCCCATTCATCGACGTTCTCCGTCAGATCGCGGCCCGGAGTGTAGGCGACCTGGAAGGCTTCTGTCGCTTCCCGGACAAGGCCCGTCAGCGCCGAGAAGGAGGCGATGAGATCGACCGTATCGGCGGTCGGTCCTGCGATGAAATTGACGCCGGCGCAGCAGTTCTCATCCGCCCGGTAAAGATCCGCGATAAGACGCATGCGGAACGTCTCGTAAGGCGCGAACAACGCCTGCCCGCGCACGAAATAGCGGTCTAGATCGTTGAACGTCCGATCTGAGTTCACATCGCGAATGTGGCCCTCGCGCTCGCGATATTTGCCGTCGACGCGCAGCGCGAGCGTGTCGGCGACGACTGGCCCCGTGAGTCCGGCCTCGATCTCGATCTGGTCGAAATTGCCGAAGATGGCGCTCGCATATCCCGCGAAATCGTCTTGCGGGCCGGCGGTTGTGATGCTGATTGCGCCGCCCGACGTATTTTTGCCGAACAGCGTCCCTTGCGGTCCGCGAAGCAGTTCGACCTGCGCGACCTCGGGAAGCTCGGCGATCCCGATCCCGGAGCGGCTTCGATAGACTCCGTCGATGAAGACGCCGACGGCGGATTCGAATCCGGCGTTGTCGCCGGACGTCCCGACGCCGCGGATCGACAGAAAGGTGGCCCCTGCGCCGGACTGCCCGCTGGCGCTCGCAAAGCTCGGCGAAAGCGTCTGCAGGGCGCGGATGTCAGTCACACGCGCATACTCGATCAGGCGCTCGTCGAAGGCGGAAACCGAAACCGGCACATCATTTATGGACTCGGCCCGGCGGGTCGCGGTCACGACGATCTCGTCGCTGCTCTGGGCCTCGGCGACGGAGATGAGGCCGACCGCTGACGCGGTCGACAAGGCAAAAGCGCGAACGCTGCTGCGCGCTGCGAATTGACCAGCCATAGACCCTTCCAAAACCCTCGCTTTCCGAGGCAAGGCCACTTATTGAGGGCGGGAGAATGACTTTCATTGACTGATCTGTCAATCAGTCAATGAGCCCCTGATCTGCCAAACTGGCGGCGAGGAGACCCGGCGTGTCGTCGACGAAAGTTCGTTCGAGAAGCGAGCAGCGCAACGAGACCAGGGCCGCCATCCTGGAGGCGGCCATCGAGCTCTTTTCCCGAAAGGGATACGAAGGGGCGGCGACCACCGAAATCGCGCGCGCGTGCAACGCGCCGGTGCCGCTCATCATGTACCATTTCGAGAGCAAGGAAGGGCTCTGGCGCGCGGCAGTGTCGGAGATCTACCGGCGGATCGAACGCGCGCTCGACGAGGGAATGGCCGGGCTCGCCGGGCTTGAGGGAGAGGCGGCCCTGCGCACTGCGGTCAAGGTCCAGATTACGGCGATCGCCCGGCACCCGGAATATATGCGCCTCCTGCTGCATGAAGGCGCGCAGCATTCAGAAAGGCTGGTCTGGCTGGTCGAGACCCATCAGCGGCGGCTTTCCGAGCGTTCGATCGAGCTCATCCGGTTCGCCCAATATCTCGGCTATGCGCCAGATATCGATCCGATGCACGCAAAGTACATTTATTCAGGCGCGTTCTCACTCGCGATCGCTTTGGCGCCCGAATATGAGGTCATGACGGGCGAGAGGCTCGTCGACGATGCGTTTATCGACCGGCACATCGACGCCTGCTTCGAGGTTCTGTTTCAGAACCGGTCTCGCAGCGGTTGATCCTTCTGAGCGACGCGCCGGCGTCGGCGGCAGGCGCTACGCCGTGCGCTCCGCGAACTGGCCGTATCGCCGGAAGCGATAAAGATAGCCGGGAACGATCGCCTCGATCGTCTTTGCCGTCACGCCAAGATCGGCGAGCGTGCCGACATTTTTGCCGACGATGTTGTCGCGTTTGAGCAGTTTCACCTGGTCGCGCGTGATCGGCGGGGCAATGAAGGGCAGCGCGCCGAGCATTTCGCCGACGAGGCCGAAGAGCGGCGCCACGGCGAAGGGCACAGGCAAAAGGAGACGCCGCGTGCCCGTCTCGGCGAGCATGAACTCCAGAAGCTGCCGGAACGTGTAGATGCGCGGCCCGCCGAGTTCATAGACGCGCCCCCTCGCCTCCGGCGTCACCAGCGCTGCGCAGACAGCGTCGGCAACATCATCGACATAGACCGGCTGGAATTTCGTCGCGCCGCCGCCGATCAGGATCGGCAGGGGCAGGAAAGGCGGCGTCATCGCGGCCATCGCCGCAAATTTGTTGAAGAACTGGTCTTCGGGTCCGAATACGATCGACGGGCGCAGGATTGTCGCCGAGGGAACTGCCGCGTGCACGGCGCGCTCGGCCTCGCCCTTGGTCCGCGCATAGAGGCTGTCGCTCGATGCGTCCGCGCCGATTGCCGACATGTGAATGAACGTCTCGACGCCGGCCTTGCGCGCGGCATCGACGAGCGCCGCGGCCCCGGCCCCCTGCACGCGCGCGAAATTCTGCGCGCCCTGCTGGAACAGGATGCCGACAAGATTGATGACGGCGTCGGCGCCCTCGATCGCGCGTTCGACCGAGGACCGGTGGCGCACATTCGCCTGAAAGAGCTGGATCTGGCCGACCGCGCCCATCGGCCGCAGGAATTGCGCATGATGCGGGCGCCGCACGGCGACGCGCACGCGCCATCCGCGTTTGGCGAGCTCGCGCACCACGTTGCGCCCGATGAATCCGGAACCGCCGAAGACGACGGCAAGTCTTCCCGCCCCTTGCGCTGTTTTCGAAACGGTCATGAGCGTCCATCCGATCGCTGATCGACAGCGGTCGCCTATCGGAATTTACGGCGGCGAACAATGCGTCCGACAGGCCGCACCCGGCGTCGCGGCCTGGCCAGGCGGAGTGACTTTCCCGCACCTGCGGGGAGGCGCCGGGCGGTCCGACCGCCGTGCCGACGCTAGAGCGGCGTGCGCAAAAGTGTGCGCGGTTTTGCGCGGGTGAGGCGCGAAGCGCCGAGCGCCGCAACAATCAAAAACTTGATCTAGCGCCTCGATTCCGGATCAGGGCGCGAGGATCTGGCGCCGGAATCGGTCACGCGCCCGCCGTCCCTGATGGCGGGACCGGAAGCCTCGCCGGCCGCCTTTCATTGACATTGCCCCCTGCCCTCCCTATTCCCCCGCGGCCTGCCCAGATGGCGGAATTGGTAGACGCACCAGTTTCAGGTACTGGCGCCGCGAGGCGTGGAGGTTCGAGTCCTCTTCTGGGCACCATTGACGAAAATAAAGTATAAATTTCAATGACTTACAGGTTTCGGTGGGACACTTTTTCCTGAAATCGAAATAGTGGGACACTTTTTTGTTCTACGAATGTCCGGCGCGCAATTTCGCCATGGCGCTTCCGGCCAGAACTTTTTGTCTGGCCGACTTCGTATAGCGCTCGACCTCCTTCATGGTCTGGTGGCCAGTGACCGCCATGATCTCGAGTTCGGAACAGCCGAGTTCGGCAAGTCTCGACGCCGCCGCCTTGCGCAACCCGTGCGCTGAGCAGTGCGGCAGGCCCGCCTCGTCGCACCAGTTCCGGAATTTATTTCCGAAGCCGTTGTTGGAGAACGGCCGACCCTGTTCCGTCACGAGGAACGTCGTCGCGCCGATCACCGACGCCTCAAGGATGTGCTGGAGCGCCGGAACGATCGGCAGTTCGAGGGTGACCGGCCGCCGGGCGCGGTTCTTCTCCTGCGTGAACCGCAACCAGCCCTCCTTCACATGCTGCTGGCCGAGGCGGACGATGTCGGAGCGGCGCTGGCCCGTATAGAGGAGCAACGCAAAAGCAAGGCGCGCCTTGCTCCCGATCGGGTGCTTCTCCTCAAATTGCAGAACTTCTTCGATCGACCAGGCGTGAAAGCCGCCCTCCTTGGTGAACAGGTACGGCACCGTCATCGCCGGATTGGTTTCGGCGTATCCATATTCGATCGCGAATTTATAGATCTGGCGAAGCGCCTTGATCATGTTGTTCGCGCCGCCCGGCTTGTCGGCTTTGTCGTCGCGCCACTTTCGTACGTGTTTGGCGTCGAGCGCCTTCGCCGGAAGATCGCCGCCGATATTGCAGATTCGGTCGAGAATTTTTCGCCGGACATATTGGGTGCGCGAATGAAGCTGCCGGAAATCCGCCGAGCGATAATATTCATCGCAAAGCCACCGGAATGTGCCGCCGGATTGCGCCTTGATTTCCTGCGGCGTCAGCTTCTCAAGCGGCACATACCCATTCGCGGCCTGCTGATAAGCGACCCAGAATTGTTCCGAACCGATGGGGCCCGGCAATCTTACTTTTCTCTGACCCCGTTTTCGAAAATAAAGGCGGACATTGCCGTGCCGGTCGGCGTCTTCAACCACATATCTAATTCTGATTTTCAAATCGCACGACATCCCATGGATTGACGGCGCCATTTTCATCAGCGTGCGGCAGATTGCTGAACGCCAGGTCAAGTTCCGGCCGATCCCACAGCCGCCGGGCGCCGACAATCCGCGGCTTCGGCATCGAGCCTGATCGTACCAGTTCATCGAACTTGGTGCCACTGATCCCGATATAGGCCGCCGCCACCTCGCGGCAGAGCCCGCGCGGGGGCAGGCTCAAAGGGAGAACCTCTGACCGCGCCGCTTGTCGCGCCGGACGCGAACCGCGGAAAGTTTCAGGCGACTCCATCTTCACCATCTCTCTTCCTCATTCAGACTCCGCCCGACGCCTCCGGTCTCTGCCTCTGACTCTGACGCGTCCAGACGAGCGCGCTCGATTCCACCCCATTCGAAAACAGCGCCGCGCGCAGCGGCGCGGCGAAGCTCGGGTCGTCGAGTTCGACGCGCAGGAACTCCTGGGGCTCCTCTCCCTTGGTCTTCGCCTTCCATGCGGCGCCGAGCTCGCGCTCGCCGGCGACGATCTTGAAGTCCGGGGCCTTGTCATTGCCATTCTTGTCGTTCGCGATGAAGGCGGCCTTGACGTTGATGGTCATGGTCCGGATGGTTCCGGCATAGCCGTCATCCGTTTTCTTGAATGCGCCGATGATGCTCATGGGCTACTCCTTTTCACTGGCGGGTTGACGAAGGGACTTGCGGGCGCGCCGGAAGGCCGCGTCCGAGTTCAGGAACCGCTCGATCATGAGGACGGCGAGTTCGCTCGCCGGCGTCTTCTTTCCGAATTCCGCGGCGTGGATTGCGGCGTAGTCTGCGAGCATGGCGTGAATGTCGGGCGGCAGCGACAGGGTGATCCTGACGGATTTGCGCTCAGGGACGGCGCCGATCTTGAGGCTCATCGCGCCGCCCTCCGCTCTTCATAGGGTCGCAGCACGAGATCCTTGTGGACGATGACGCGCAAGGGCCAGCCCGGGCGCACCTTGATCGTCGGCTGGATGTCGAGGTTGCGCTGCACGATTTTCTGGCCGGACTGATTGGCGGAGCTTTGCGCCGACTCCCTCAGCGCGCGGACAAGATCGCTTTCGGATTCGCCGAACGACAATTCCGTACCGACGCCAAGCAGAGTCGAAAGAACGACGCCTTTCAAAATGCGGAAGGTGTGGAAGTCGACCTCATCCGTAAGACCCGAATAGCCCGCGACATCGCTCGCCGGCATATTGTCGATCGTGATTGACGCGCCGTCGGGATAAATGATCCTCGACCAGACCAGCAGCGCGCGAGACTGGCCGAAGGCGATGACGCTGTCGTAGCGGCCGATGAGCTTTGCACCCTGCGGAATGAGGACGTAATAGCCGGTGACGCTGTCATAAACATTCTGCGTCACCTGCGCGATGACGGTGCCCTGCAAGTCGGAATTGATACCCGTGATCAGACTCGCCGGGATGACAGTCCCCGCCATCACCTCAACCGGCGTGATCGGGTCTTCGATTGCGTGCGGATTGTCAGTCGAGGACTCCGATCGATCACCCAGGAAGTCGAGCTTGCGGATCTGCCGGCCGGGGTCGTCGTTTCGCTCGGCGCCGAAGGGGACCGGCGTTTGCGGGGGTC
>JBKBLR010000004.1:0-42729 GCA_046296195.1 Parvularculaceae bacterium
GAGATAGACCCGCGCGCCGGCGATCGGGGCGAGATGCACGCCCCTCACGCGTTCAAGAGCTTGATAAGGCGAGCGAGCGTCGTCTCGCCGATCCCCGCCGGCGCCCTCAAGATGCAGCCGCTCGGGAACGCGATCTCGATCGCCGCGCCCGTGAAGTTTGCGGCCCTCGCCTCCGGCCGACGCCGCGCGGCCTTCCCTCCGGAATCCAGCGGACCCAACGTCGCCGGCACGAATCTCGTCAGCGTGGCAGCCGGCGCTTCCATCTCGGGCGGAGGCGGAGCGGCCGGCGCAAACTCCTTCTTCCAACGGAACAGCAGAGCCGCCGCAATCCGATGGCGCCGCGCCACTGCCGACACCGAGTTCTCCCGAACAGCCTCGGCGACGATCGCCGCCTTCTCCTCGCGGCTGTACCGCCGGCGCGCCGTCAGGTCATAGCTCGTCATATCTGGAGATAGTCCTTGCGATAGGACGTAAACGGATCGCCCGCCACGCCAGTCGCAGGACTTACAAGTTCCCAACAGCCGCCTTCAAGGCGCGTTCCCCGGACGCTTACTCAGATCCGCCGCTTCACGGCGAAGATCCTTCACCTCGCCGGACGAGGCCTGCCGCGCCGTATCGCCGGCGAGGCGACGCTTGCCGGCTTCAAGGAACTCTTTCGACCAGCTGTAGTAGAGGCTCTCGGCGATCCCCTCGCGCCGGCACAATTCGGCGACGGAATATTCGCCCCGAAGACCGGACATGACGACCCGGATTTTCTCCTCGGTCGAATACTTCTTCCGCGTCACCCGGCGGATGGTCTTGATATGCTGTTCGGCCGACTCTTGCGGCCCGGATTTCTGTCTCATCTTCGCTCCCTTGATGGGCTACGATGAGCCAGAAATCCTCCGTTCAGATCACCCCGTCAAATGTCCCCCAATTGCTGACGGCGGACAGAAGTCCTCGAAGCTTAGCGTGGCCCGCCGGCCGAAGGCGACGCGGTTGAGGAGGAGCGCGAACGCCATGCAGGCGATCAGCGTCACGAACATCGTGTGAATATAGTGGACATCCCTCACCCAATAGAACGAGGCAAGGCCATAGCCGATCGTGCCCGCGATGACGGCGGCGAGGGCGGCGCGCGGATCGACGTTGCGGAAAAAGATGGCGATGAAGAACGCCGACAGGATCGGCATCGACAGGAGGCCGTTCAGTTGCTGGACGAGATTGATGATCGATTTTGCGCCTGAATAGACAGGCACGAGGGCGACCGCGAGCAGCGTGAAGCCGATGGTGATGGCGACGGCGAGGTCGCGCACGCGCGCGATCGGCTTGAGGTAAGGCTCGTGCAGGTCGCAGACATAGAGCGCGGCCGCGGAATTGAGCCCGCTGTTGACGCTCGTCAGCACGGCCGCGGCCATCATCGCCGCGAAGGCGCCTGAAAGCCATGAGGGCAGCACCACGGCGACGACGCGGCCATAGGCGGCGTCGCCGATCTCGCCGAAAAGCTTGTAGGCGACGACGCCTGGCACGGCGATGATCGCCGGAATGATCATCAACCGGACCGCCGCGGCCGCGAGGACGCCGCGCCGCGCCTCGGCGATCGAGGGCGCGGCCATCGCGCGCTGCGTGATCGTCTGGTTGAAGCTCCAGTAAAAGATCTGGATAAAGATCATGCCCGTGAACAGCGTCGAAAACGGAATGGGCGAGGCCGGGCCGCCGATCATCGAGAGGCGCTCTGCGGGAACGCCGCTGAAATCAAAGCCGATCGCCTGCGCCGCCAGGAACGCGACAAGGAGCGCCAGCCCCAGGATGCCGACGCCGCTATAGGTGTCGGAGACGGCGACGGCCCGCAGGCCCCCGAACACGGCGTAGGCTGCACCGACAAGGGCGAGCGCCGCCGCGATGACGACGATCGGCAGGTCGGCGCCGAACATCGTCTTCATGAAGAGCGCGCCGGTGTAGAGCCCGATCGGCAGATAGATGAAGGCGCCGCCGAGCAGGAACAGCGCCGAAATGGTCGCCCTGAGCGCCTTGCCGCCGAGCTTCTTTTCAAGGAGCTCCGTCGTCGTCGTGCATTGGTATTTATAATAGAGCGGCAGGAAGACATAGGCGAGGATGACGAGGCCGGCGACCGCGGCAAGCTCCCACCAGGCGATCAGCAGCATCTGGTTGCCGTTCATGCCGACGAGCTGGTCGGTCGACAGGTTCGTCAGCGTGATCGAGCCGGCGATATAGGGCCAGGTGAGCGATCCGCCGGCGAGGAAATAGTCGCGGTTGCCGTCGCCCGTATGCGGTCGCGGCGTCCGGCATTTCAGCCAAGTGAAAAAACCGATCGCCGCGGTGACGCCGAAAAAGATCGCCGTCTGGAAGAGGTCTATCTGCATGGCGCGCCGGCGGAGCCTCCCGACAGGAACGGCGCGCCAAACTGCGATAGGTCCATGGCCCTGCGCCGCCCCGCTCTTGCGCGGGGACCTTTATCGGCGTTCAGGAGAAAAGGCGAGCAATCCCGTCAGGCGACCATCCGGGCGAGCGCGCATTGTGACCAGAGCTCGTTCAGCGCGCGCACAAGCCGCTCGACGTCAGCGTCGCTGTGCACAGGCGAGGGCGTGATGCGCAGGCGCTCGGTCCCTTTCGGGACGGTCGGGTAGTTAATCGGCTGCACATAAATGCCGTGGCGCTGCATTAGCCAGTCGCTGATCCATTTGCACTTCACTGGATCCTTCACCAGCACCGGCACGATGTGGCTCGGATTGTCGAGCGTCGGAATGCCGATCTGGCGCAGACGCCGGCGCACGTCTGCGACCCGGGCCTGATGCGCGATGCGTTCGGCGCTGCTTTCCTTGAGGTGGCGGACCGAGGCGAGCGCGCCCGCCGCGACATGCGGGGGCAGGGCGGTCGTGAAGATGAAGCCCGAAGCGAAGCTGCGCACGAAATCGACGAGCGCGGCCGAGCCGGTGATATAGCCGCCGACGCAGCCGAATGCCTTGCCGAGCGTGCCTTCGATCACCGTCAGGCGATCCATGAGGCCTTCGCGCTCGGCGACGCCGCCGCCGCGCGGGCCGTAAAGGCCGACGGCGTGCACCTCGTCGATATAGGTCATCGCGCCGTAGCGATCGGCGACGTCGCAGATCGCCTTGATCGGGGCGATGTCGCCGTCCATCGAATACACGGATTCAAAGGCGATGAGCTTCGGACGCGCGGGATCAAGCGTCTTCAATATGCGCTCGAGATCGGCGACGTCGTTATGCTTGAAAACGTGGCGCTCGGCGCGGCTGTGCCGGATGCCCTCGATCATCGAGGCGTGATTGCCGGCGTCTGAAAGAACGATGCAGCCCGGAATGCGCGCCGCGAGCGTGCCGAGGCTCGCCCAGTTCGACACATAGCCCGAGGTGAACAGCAGCGCGGCTTCCTTGCCGTGAAGGTCGGCGAGCTCGCGTTCGAGGAGGACGTGAAAATGGTTGGTGCCGGAAATGTTCCGCGTGCCGCCGGCGCCCGAGCCCATCGATCCGGCCGCATCTTGGGAGGCGGCGATAACTTGCGGATGCTGTCCCATGCCGAGATAGTCATTGGAGCACCAGACGGTGACTTCGCGCGGACCATGCTCGCCGTGATTGCCGGCGACAGGGAACGCGCCCGCTTTCCGCTCGATGTCGGCGAAGACGCGATAATTGCCTTCCGTCTTGAGGGCGGCGAGCTCGCTTTCGAAGAACGCGTCGAAATCCATCATGGTCTCCTGAGGCCCGAGGTAGGTGGCACGGGGCAAGGCGTCCGTCCAGCGCCGTCGGCGGCAAAAGGGGCGCGGGCGAGCGTCGCAGGCGGATCGGTTGAGAGGGAAGAGCGCGCAAATTCGGCGTCGGCGGCCGCCGCGTCACGGCGTCGCGCCCATGTCCAGAGCGCTGCATCGCGGACGGGCGCCGCCATCAGCGCATGTTCGAGAACTGCGAGCGCGGCCAGCGTCGCCAGAAGCCCCAACGAGAAGCCCTCATGCGCGCCGGGCGGGTGCGCGAGCGCGGCGGCGGCGAGGGCGACAGTGATTGTCGTTATCAGAATCATCGTCACCGCGAAGAAGACGGTGATGCGTTTCGGCCCGAAATAGGACTTCAGATACCGGAGCCGCTCCGGCAGCAGCTCGTCCGAAAGATGCGGAGCGCCGACGAAGATGTTCGCCTTGGCGCTGAGCCGCATGCCCCACAGCAACAGAAAGGTCCACATCGCAGTCTGATTTGCCGCCCCCCAAGACAGCGCGACGAGGAGCGCAGCGTTGAGCGCGATCGCGACTTCGTGAGCGATCACCGTTTCGCTCGCCGCGAGAAACCGTCGCCACGGCGACAGCCCTGGCGGGCATTCCGTTCGGCGTGGGCCGGTAAGAAAGCCAAACAGGAACGCCGCCTCGTGCCAGGCCCAGATGCCGACGCCGAGCACGAAGCCGGCGAGCGCGCCCGCGACGGTCGCCTCGCCGCTGATGAGGACGACGCCGGCCGTCGCCGCCGCCATGACGACGGACAGGATCGCCATCACCGCGCCGTGTGCGCCGCGCGGGGCGCCGGCGAGCCAAAGCAGCGCACCCGTCGAGGCGAACCAGACGAGGATTGCGGCGATAATCGGCATGGCGGCGTCAAGGCTCACGTGGCGAGCGCCCTTTCCTTCACCAAGCAGGCTGCAGTCTGACGGAAGCCGGCAACGCGTTCGCCTTCGCCGGCGCGAGATACATTTCAAGAAAGACGCCAGCGGCGGCGAGCGCGCAGCCGGCGGCCTGCAGCGACCCGATCACGCCGCCTTTGGCTTTCGCCGCCTCCCGCTTTTCGGAGATGATCCGCATGCGTTCGAGGCGGGCGAGGAATTTCGGGTCGTCGATGTCGATCTCGACGGGGAAGACCTGCCGCGCGATCTCGTTGGTGATGCGGTAGACCTGCATGTCATAGGCGGTCGGATCGAGCCCCAGCGCCTTGTGGAAGGCGGGGCGCGCGTGATCGCGCACATACATCGTCGCATAGACGGCGAGGATGAAGAACCTGATCCAGAGCTTGTTCGCGCCTTCGAGCAGCTTCGGATCAGACCGCATCAGCAGGGCGAACGCTTCGCCATGCCGGAATTCGTCATTGCACCACTCCTTGAACCATTTGAAGATCGGGTGGAAGCGCAGCTCCGGATGACGCTCCAGCTGGCGATAGATGGTGATATACCGCGCATAGCCGATCTTCTCGGAGAGATAGGTCGCGTAAAAGATGAACTTCGGCTTGAAGAAGGTGTATTTCTTCGTCTTCGTCAGAAAGCCGAGATCGACGCCGATGCCGAAATCCTTGAGCACGTCGTTGATGAAGCCGGCGTGGCGGGATTCATCGCGGCTCATCAGGCGGAACAGCGCCTTGGCGTCCGGGTTCGTCACCCGCTTTCTGATCTCGGCGTAAAGGACGCAGCCTGAAAACTCCGAGGTCATGGAGCTGACGAGGAAATCGACGAATTCGCGGCGAAGGTCTTCAGGCAACGTGTGAAGGATGTTGTCGAACTCCGCCGTGCGCTTGAAGTGCCGCTTGTTGGGATCAGATTCCATTTCGGCGATGAGCGCGTCCCATTCGGCGCGGACGGCGCTGACATCGATCCTGTCCATGGCGTCGAAATCGGTGGTGTAGAAGCGCGGCGACAGGATCGTCTCCTGCGTCGCGATCGCCATCGTGTCAGGAATGTCGCCAAATTCGTTGATGCTCGCAGCGGTCATCAGAGCCTCCTCCTTGCCGAGAAACTGACCTCATATAGGTCGGTCAGCTCAAAGCGCGCCTTGACGTAGGTCATGAATTTCTCGATCGGCGTCGCGCGCGTCAGCGTCGCTTGCCGCTTCAGCGTCACGCGTTCGCCGAAGCGCAGTTTTACGGCGTCGCCATGCACCAGAATGCGGTCGCCGACGCCGGGTTCGACGCCGCCGCCAAGCTCGACATGCGCTTCGAGATTGTCGGCGTCATGCGCGATGGTGATCGTGCAGGGAACTGTGATCCGCCTTTCGCTTTTCATCCGTCGCTCCGGTCGAGCAGGTGAGCGAATTCGGCCGCATTCGGCGCGCCGAACCCGTTGAGGATGACGCGCGCGCCGGTGAGGGGGTCCGTCAGCGTCAGCTTACCGTCCTCGTGACGGGCGAGCGTCAAGGGCGCGGCGGGATCAAGCCCCGCCAGCTTGCGCTCGCGCGCGACCGCGCGCAGCGCGCTGCGCACGAAGCCGTGCTTGTCGGCTGAAAAGACATAGAAGGCGCTGTCCGCGCCGGCCTTCGTCGCGACGACGGCGCCGTCGTCGCGGTCTGAAAAGACAAGCGACAGGCTTTCGGTCTCTTCCCCGATCGCCGCCCGCCATTTGCCGACGCCGGTCAGTTGTGCGACCGACGTCAGGGTCAATACAAAGCCGATCAGGATCCCCGCGCCGATGAGGGGAACCCTGAGAGATTGGGGGTGATGGCTGGCGCTCATGAGCTGCTCCTCATGCGGCGGCCGGTGCGCCGGCGAGCGAGGGCGCTTCAGCGGGACGCTTGGCGGCGGGCGCGTTCACGGACACGCCGGATTGTCTGACGGCTTCCGCCAGGATGGCGGCGATCTTTTCCGCATCGGGGATGGCGCGCAGCGTCGGTTCGGCTTTGCCGTATTTAAACGGGCGGACATGCGGCCACAGATGCAGATAGGCGATGCGGTCGGGGCCCGAGAGCGCGAGCGCGATGTCGCCATGGCCCGCCCCGTGCTTCTTCAGCGCGGCGGCGGCGATGATGCGGAACGGGATGTTGACAGTCTTTCTGAGCGCGACGCCGTAGCGCATCACGACGCGGCGCGTCGTGATGGTGTAGATTGTCTCCTTCTTCATCAGAAAGGCGAGAAGGAAGAGAAGCGCCGTCGCCGCCGCGAAGAAAGCGGCGATTGCGCCGAGCGTTGCGCCGATATCGGCGGCGCTCGCGCCCGATGAGGCCATCGCCGCGGCGCGCCAGAGCGCGACGAGGACGAAATAGACCGCGACGGCGCGCACGCGAAACGCATGGATGGCGAGCGCGACGAGACCGGGCGATCCCTGCCAGAGGATTTTCTCGCCCTCCGGCAGCTTTTCAGGCAGGCCCGGAATCGGCTCTGGGTTCGTTTCGTCGTCGATTTCGCGTGCGCGCATAAGGGTCTCCGTCAGATCAGCGGCTCTGCGCGGCCGGGTGTTGCGTAGAGTTTGCCGCCGGCGTAGTAGCCGCAGATTTTGTCTTCCTCGAGCCGCGTGACCTGATCGGGATTGCGAAGACGCGGCGCACCGGCGAACTGCGAGGCGAGAACCGAATCGACCTGCACGCGGCGGCGCTCCATGTCGACGACGGCGAGCGTCATCGGCAGCAGCACAGCGCCGCCGCCGCTCGCAAGCCGCACTTCCAGGTAACGGATGATCGCTTCGGACCGATCGACCCAGAGATCCGAGATCTCGCCGGCCGCCTTGCGGTCGGCGCCGAGCACGGTAAAGCCGCGCGGGTCGCGATCCTGTTTTGCGACGTGAAGGTGGCGCTCGGCGCGCAAGGGCGCGATGCGCGGCGCGCCGTCGACGGTGAGATCCGGCCAGTCCTTGCGCTCGGCGTAGGATGCCGGACCGACGCCGTCGCGCATCGGATCGCCGGTTGGAATATAGGGGGCGCCGGGCCAAGGCTCGCTGCGCTTCAGCGCCAACTGGCGCGTGTCGCGCGGACCGTGCGGAACGGTCAGCGATCCCTTTCCGTGCGGCAGCTTGAAGGTCTTGGGCCGGGCGAACCAGAATGTGCCCGATGGCTCGAGCTTGCCAGTCGTGTCCGCCTCCAGCGGATAGCCTTCGCGGCGATCTTCCCGGCGCAGATAGAAGATCAGCCCGATGAAGAAGAGCGTGAAAGCCCACAGCGCAATGTCGGCAAGATCGGCGCCCGGCAGCAGGTAACCCTTGAACATGATCGTTCTCCTTTTCCCGGTCAGCCAGGGAACGCAGCCAGACCGAATGGTTTTGGTGAGACTTTCTCCACAGCGCCGGTCGAGCGGGCGAGCGGCCCGATCGCGGCGAGCGTTGCAAACAGCAACAGAATTTCGAGGTGATAGACGACGCCGTAGCCGGCGGCGGGCGTTGCAAGCGCGGGCCCGAGCGCGCCGGTCTCAGCGATGCGTGAGACGACATCGCGCAGGACGCCGCCGAGAAGGATCGCCGCGCCGGACGCTGTCGCCTGCGCCGCGCCCCAGGCGCCGAGCGCAAGCCCGGCGTCCCCTCCCTTCGCCGTCGCCATCGCGGCGGTGAGCGTGCCGACCGAGAAAAGACCGCCGCCAAAGCCGATCAGGAAGGCGCCCATGCGGAACAAAAGCGGCGAGCCGAGCGGGTCGGCGAAAAGCACCATCGAAAAGGCGAAAACGCCGGTGAGCGGCCCGAGAGCGGCGAGCCGGTGCGGCTCCATGCCCCGCGCGAGCTGGCGCGCGGCGATCGCAAGCCCGACCAGCGTTCCAAGCGCAAAGAGCGCGGTGAGGACGGTCGTCTCGCTGACGGTGAGCGATAGGACTTCGCCGCCATAAGGCTCAAGCAGCACGTCCTGCATTGAAAAGCCCGCGGCGCCGAGACCGACGGCGATGAGCAGGCGGCGGCGCGTCGCGTCGCCTGCAAAGCCGCGCCAGGACTCGCCGAAGGACGGACGCGCCCGCTCCGGCGCCGTCAACGCAACGTTGCGCGGCTCCTGCTTCCAGAGCGCGACCATGTTGAGGATCATGGTCGCCATCGCGGCGCCCTGAATGACCTTGATGAGTTTCAGTTGCGAAAAATCGGCGAGAAGCCAGCCGAAAAGGAGCGCGCTCACCAGCATGCCGGCGAGCAGCATGACATAGAGAAGCGCGACCACGCGCGGGCGCGATGCTTCGGGGGCGATGTCGGTCGCGAGCGCAAGGCCCGCGGTCTGCGTCGTATGAAGCCCGGCGCCGACGAGGAGAAAGCCGAGCGCGGCGCCGATCTCGCCGACGATGATCGGCCCGTGCGTGTCTCCCGACAGGATGAGCAGTGCGAAAGGCAGAATGGCGAGGCCGCCGAATTGCAGCAGCGATCCGAACCAGATGTAGGGCCCGCGCCGCCAACCGAGCACCGACCGGTGATGGTCGGATTTGTAACCGATGAGCGCGCGGAGCGGCGCAAAGACGAGCGGCAGCGAGACCATCAGCGCGACGACGGAAGCGCCGATGCCGAGTTCGACGATCATCACCCGGTTGATTGCGCCGGTCAGCAGCGCCATCGCCATGCCGACGGAAACCTGGAAGAGCGATAGCCTCAGGAGTCGCGGCAAGGGCAAGGTGTCGCTCGCAGCGTCGGCGAACGGCAAGAGCCGCGCAATCGCGCGTCCCCAGGCCTCCTTCCGAGCTGCAAGATCGCTCTTCATCGAGGCCGCAGCTCCATCGCCTGGCTGGTGTAGAAGCCGCTCGAGATCTTTTTCGTGCGCGCCGCGGCCCAGTGTTGCAGCGATGCGGCCTCGCCGATTTTACGGCGGAGCGCCGTTTCGGCAGCAGGCCTGATCGAGGGCGCGCGATCGGCCCGAGGGAAAAGCCTGCCGGCGGCGTGCATGGCCGACAAGGCGGCGGTTTTCGGCGCAAAGGTGAAGAGGATCGCGCCGCGCGTGCGCGCAGCGAGCCGGCCGAGCGCGTTGACGATGTCGTCGGCGTCGTAGTGAATGAGCGAATCCATCAGGACGACGTAGTCGAAGGACCCGAGCGCTGCATCGAGCATGTCGCCGGTGCGGAAATCGATCGAGCCGGCGAGCGGCTCGGCGGCGGCGCGCTCGCGCGCGAGGTTGACGAGCGTTGACGCGACGTCGACCGCGACGACTTCCGCCCCGCGACGGGCCGCCTCGACCGCGAGCTGACCGGCGCCGCAGCCGGCGTCGAGAATGCGGGCGCCGGCAAGATCGGCGGGCATCCAGAACAGCAAGGTCTTGCGCATCGCGTCCCGGCCGGCGCGCACGGTGGCGCGCACGCCGGAGACTTTCGCGTCGGAGGTAAGGCGCGCCCAGGCGTCGGCGGCGGTGCGGTCGAAATAGGTTTCGATCTCGCCGCGCCGCGCCGCATATCCCGAAAGGGAAGCCGTCTCGCCCATCAGTCGAACCCCAGGAAGTCAAAAATCTCGCGGTCCTTCATCGGCCGCGCGCGGCAGGGCTCGACGCCCGCCCAGAGTCTTTCGGCCAGCGCGATGTAGTCTGCCTTCACCTTGGCGAGCGCCGGCGTCTCCTCCATTTCGAATAGCGTCGATTTCTTGAGGCGCGAGCGCCTGATTTCATCGAGGTCCTCGAAATGGGCGAGCCGGCGCAAGCCGGTCGCTTCGGCGAAGCGGTCAATTTCGTCGGTCGCCGCGCTGCGGTTGGCGATTACGCCGGCGACGCGCACCTCGTAGTTCTTCGCCTTGGCTTCGATCGCCGAGACGATCCGGTTCATGGCGAAGATCGAGTCGAAATCGTTCGCCGCGACGATGACCGCGCGCTCGGCGTGCTGGAGCGGCGAGGCGAATCCGCCGCAGACGACGTCGCCGAGGACGTCGAAGATGACGACATCCGTGTCTTCGAGGAGATGATGCTCCTTGAGCAGCTTCACGGTCTGGCCGACGACGTAGCCGCCGCAGCCGGTGCCGGCTGGCGGACCGCCCGCCTCGACGCACATGACGCCGTTATAACCTTCGAAGACGAAATCTTCGGTGCGCAATTCCTCGGAATGGAAATCGACCGCCTCGAGCGCGTCGATGACGGTGGGGGCGAGGCGCTTGGTCAGGGTGAAGGTCGAATCATGCTTCGGGTCGCAGCCGATCTGGAGAACGCGCTTGCCAATCTTCGAGAAAGCGACGGACAGATTCGACGAGGTCGTCGACTTGCCGATGCCGCCCTTGCCGTAGACGGCGAAGACCTTGGCGTTCCCGGCGTCGATGCGGCTGTCCATCTTCACCTGAACGCTGCCTTCGCCGTCGGCGCGGCGCGGCTGCGACGCGATCGCGGGCCGGCGAGGTCGGTCGAGGTCGAGGATGCTCATGCAGCGTTTCTCCTCATGCGGCCGCTCCGGCGGCGACGCCTTCAAGTCTGTCTTCAAGGTCCTCGCCGGCGCGCTTCAGCGCGGCGAGCGTGTCGGGGTCCGGCGACCAGTATTTGCGCTCGGAAGCTTCGATGAGCCTGTTGGCGACGCGGGCGCAGGACTTCGGATTGAGCTTTGCGAGCCGCTCGCGCAGATCTGCGTCGAGCACATAGGTCTCGGTGATTTTCTGATAGACCCAGGACGGCACCTCGCCCGTCGTCGCCGACCAGCCCATGGTGTTGGTGACGTTGGCTTCGATCTGGCGCACGCCTTCGAAGCCGTGGCGGAGCATTCCCTCATACCATTTCGGGTTGAGGGTGCGCGTATGCGTTTCGAGCGCAACCTGCTCCTTCAGGGTGCGGACCGCGCCTGAACTCGCCGTCTGGTCGGAAATGTAAAGCGCTGCGTCGGCGCCTTTCGCGCGCTTCACGGCGCGGCCGATGCCGCCGAGCGTGTCGAAATAATGATCGATCGTCGTCACGCCGAGTTCGACCGATTCAAGGTTCTGATAGGCGACATCAACATGGGCGAGCAGAGATTGCAGCACCGCAGGCTGTTGCGCCGGCGCGCCGCAAACGCCGTAGGCGAAGCACTTCCGGCGCGTGAACGCTTCGGCGAGTTCATCTTCGTCGCGCCACGCGCTTGAATCCACCAGCTGGTTGACGTTCGCGCCGTAAGCGCCGGTCGCATTCGAGAACACCCGCAGCGCCGCCGTCTCGATATCGCAGCCTTCCGCCGCCATGCAGGCCAGCGCATGTTTGCGGATGAAGTTCTGCTCCGCCGGTTCATCGGCCTTCACGGCGAGAAGCGCTGCTTCGGCCAGCATGCGCGTCTGGAGGGGCAGGAGATCGCGGAAGATGCCTGACAGCGTCGCCACGACGTCGATGCGGGGCCGACCGAGCTCTGCAAGAGGCGTGAGGCTTGCGCCGCAGAGGCGCCCATAAGAGTCAAAGCGCGGGCGCGCGCCCATCAGCGCCAGCGCCTGCGCGAGCTGCGCGCCCTCAGATTTCATGTTGTCAGCGCCCCAAAGAACGAGCGCAACCGTCTCCGGCAGTGCGCCCGTTTCGCTGAAGTGACGCTCGAGCAGTCGCGCGGCCTGCTCGCCGGCGGACTTCATCGCGAAGGCGCTCGGCATCCGGAACGGGTCGAAGCCATGAATGTTGCGCCCCGTCGGAAGCATCTCCGGCGTGCGGATGAGATCGCCGCCGGGAGCGGGGGCGATAAAGCCGCCGTCGAGAGCCCTGATAATGGCCGCAATCTCGTGATCCTCCGAAAGATGACGGTTTGCGTCTTCGAGGCGTGCGGCGAGGGCGCGCAGATCGGCGTCCGATGTTGAAAGGTCGGCGGCTTTGAGCGCCTGCGCGGCCGTAGCGCCTTCGAGGATCGGGACGACGAGCCGCTCGGCCTCCGGCCGTTCGCTGGCGGCGACGATCGATGTCAGTGTCGCAGCGCGCATGTCGGCGCTCATCGGCGCCCCGACCACGTGCAGCCCTTCTGGAATGAGGGATCGCTCGAGCGTCGCGAGATTGCGGGCGATCGCCTCGACTGTCTCGCCGGAGACGCCGATCATCGCGGCCTGATCGAGGATCAAGGCCGACAGGCTCTCAAGGTCCGGCGATCCTTGCGGCGTCATCCGCCAGCGGTCGATCGTTGATTTCAGGTCGGAAAGCTCGCGGTAAAGCCCCGCATTCGAGACCGCCGGCGTCAGATGGCTGATGAGCGTCGCGCCGGAGCGCCGCTTGGCGAGCGCGCCTTCGGTCGGATTGTTGGCGGCGTAGAGGTAGAAATTCGGCATGTCGCAGATAAGGCGGTCGGGCCAGCAGGACTCGGAAGGCCCGACCTGCTTGCCGGGCATGAATTCGAGCGCGCCATGCGTGCCGAAATGCAGGACGGCGTGCGCGCCGAAATCATCGCGCAGCCAGCGATAAAAGGCGGCGAAAGCGTGCGTCGGCGCAAAGCTCTTTTCAAAGAGCAGGCGCATTGGATCGCCTTCATAGCCGAAGCTTGGTTGCACGCCGACGAAGACGTTGCCGAAACAATGTCCGAGGATGAAAATTTGCGCGCCGTTTGACAGCTGCCGGCCCGGCGCCGGGCCCCACTGCGCTTCAATGGCTTTGAGGTGCGGCTCACGGCGGACATGCACCGCGGCGGCGATGCGCTCATGGACGTTGGCGTCGGTCCCGAAGCGCTCGGCGTTGCCCTTCAGGATCGCATCGCGCAGCGCATCGACGCTCTCGGGGAGGTCGACCGTGTAGCCTTCGCGCTTCATCGCCGCGAGCGTGTTCCAGAGCGATTCAAAAACGGCGAGGAAGGCGGCTGATCCCGTCGCGCCGGCGTTGGGCGGGAAATTGAACAGCACGACGCCGATCTTCTTCTCCGCGCGTTCGGCGCGCCGCAGCGCGACGAGCCTTGCAACGCGCGCAGCAAGCGTCTCGGCCCGCTCGGGGCAGGCGCGCATGGCGCTGCCGCCGTCATGCGCCGGGAACACGCAGCGGCGCGCGCAGCCCTTGCAGGTCCCGCCGCTGCTCACGCGTCCGCC
The DNA here is from genome assembly GCA_046296195.1 of Parvularculaceae bacterium. Classification (GTDB taxonomy): domain Bacteria; phylum Pseudomonadota; class Alphaproteobacteria; order Caulobacterales; family Parvularculaceae; genus Amphiplicatus. The sequence continues at coordinate 13,555 of JBKBLR010000004.1, forward strand.
GAATACCGTCGGCTGGATTGCGCCGTCGAGTTCCGGGATCGCCACCATGATCGTCGTTTCAACGGGCGACAGGCCGGCGGCGCCTTCGGCCCATTCGGGCAGGCTCTGGAATTCGAGCGCATGCGCGGCGATGTAGGGAACGTCGAGCCGCGACAGGATTTCCTGCGCGGCGCCGGTGTCGTTATAGGCGGGCCCCCCGACGAGTGAGAAGCCGGTGAGGGAGACCACGGCGTCGACGCTGGCGCGCCCGTTCGCCAAGAAGAATTTCTCGATCGCCGGCCGCTGGTCGAGGCCGCTGGCGAAAGCCGTCACCACATGGAGGCCTTTCGCCTCGAGCGCGGCGATGACGGCGTCATAATGCGCGGCGTCGCCCGACAGGAGATAGGACCGCATGACGAGGAGGCCGACAGTCGGCTTGCCGCGCGCCGCTTTCGGCAAGGATTTGAGATCCTCGGCGATGCGCCCGGCGAGCCCCGGGTGATAGACGCCGACATCGGGATAGTCGGCCGGCGGCGCCGGATTGAGCGTTCCCTTCAGCGCTGCGCGCGGTCCCGCCGCATAGCGATTGACGAGATTGAGAACGAGGTTTGCAATGTTCGCTTCCGATCCCGCCAGCCAGTATTGGAGGGTCAGGAAGTAAGCGCGGACGTCCTGGGCCTTGCCGGGAATGAACTTCAGGAATTTTGGCACCTGGCGCAGCATCTTCATCTGCCCGGCGCCGGAGGACCCGTTGGGCGACTTGCCGCGCAGGCGCTTCAGGAGCGCAATCGGGCCCGAGGCCGGCTTGTCCATGTGAAAGCCGCCGAGACGCGTCAGCTTGACGACTTCCGCCGCCGACAGCGCGCCGATCATCGCATCGCAATGCTCCCGTCGCGCCTCCAGCGCGGGCAGCACGGCGCGGATGTGCTCGTCCATGAAGAGCATTGACGCGATGATGATGTCGCCGCTCGCGATGCTCGCCTTGCAGGCGGCGAGCGCGGACGGGTCCCGCCCCCAGTCGGACGCCGCGTAAAATGAAAGTTCGATCGAGGGCGCGGCTTTATTCAGCGTGCGGCGTGCGGCCTCGATCGCTCCCGACAGATGGCTGTCGAGCGAGATGAGGACGACCCTCACCAGCGGCGCCGCAGCGGGCGCTTGCCTAGCGGGCGAAGTGCGCTTTGGCGTCATAAAGCGTCTCGACCGTGATGGCGGCGAGATTGTTCTCAGCCGCAAATTGTTCCGTGTTCCGGCGCGCCTTGCCGCGCACGAAGAACGGGATTTTTTTAAGCTCCTTTTCGGCGTCCGGCGTCCACGAGGCGGCGCCGTTCATTGCAGGTTGGGCAGGTTCCCCGGCCCGAACGGCGCCATGAGCGCCGAGATGCGACGGGCCCGCCGCATCGTTGAACTCGAAATCCTCCCGGAACATGTGAAGAAGGTGTTCTTCAAGGCCCATCACCAAGGGATGGATCCAGCTGTCGAAAATGACATTGGCGCCTTCAAAGCCCATCATCGGCGAATAGCGCGCCGGAAAGTCCTGCACGTGAACGGGCGCTGAAATGACAGCGCAGGGAATCGACAGGCGCTTGGCGATGTGCCGCTCCATCTGGGTGCCGAGCACCAGTTCAGGCTGCAGCGCGGCGATCTGGGCCTCGACCTCGAGATAGTCGTCGGTGATGAGCGCTTCGAGGCCGAGCCGGCTGGCGGCGACGCGAACCTCACGCGCGAATTCGCGATTGTAGCAGCCGAGGCCCACGACCTCGAAGCCAAGCTCCTCCGAGGCGACACGGGCGGCGGCGGCGGCGTGGGTCGCGTCGCCGAAGATGAAGACGCGCTTGCCCGTCAGATAGTTGGAATCAACCGAGCGCGACCACCAGGGGCTTCTCGCTGCGTCATCCTGCAGGGCGGTCGCCGGGTCGACTTTCGCAATCCTCGCGACCTCATTGATGAAATCGCGCGTCGCGCCGACGCCGACCGGCGCCACGGTCGTGCGCGGCATTCCGGCCTCGCGCTCCAGCCAGCGGGCGGCGCTGTCGGCGATCTCGGGATAAAGGACGACGTTGAAGTCGGCGCGGGCGAGGGCGGCGATGTCGCTTGGCGTCGCGCCGAGCGGGGCGGTCACGTTCACCTCGACGCCCAAAGCCGAGAGGATCTTCCGGACCTCCGCCATGTCATCGCGATGACGGAAGCCGAGCGCGGACGGGCCGAGGAGGTTGCAGCAGGGCTTCCCCGACGCGGCCGAGCGCTTGGGCGCGCCGGTATCGGTCAGCGACCGGACGATCTGGTAGAACGTTTCGGCCGCGCCCCAGTTCTCTTTCTTGGAATAGGATGGCAGGTCGAGAGTGATGACCGGCGCCGGAATGCCGAGCGTCCTGGCGAGCGCGCCCGGGTTATCCTGCAGGAGTTCGGCGGTGCATGAAGCGCCGATCAGCATGAGATCAGGCTGGAAACGGTCGAAGGCGGCTTTCGCGGTCTCCTTGAAGATTTCCGCCGTATCGCCGCCGAGGTCGCGGGCTTCAAACGTCGTGTAGGTGACGGGCGGGCGGCTATCGCGGCGCTCGATCATCGTGAAGAGAAGGTCGGCGTAGGTGTCACCTTGCGGGGCGTGGAGGACGAAATGCGTGTTCCGCATCGCCGAGGCGATCCGCATCGCTCCGACATGCGGCGGCGCTTCATATGTCCACACTGCGAGCTGCATCAGATCTTGAGCCTCGTCTTGCGCGCGAGCGGCCGGGCGAAGAGCTCAGCGAGATCTCCCCCCTGGTCGTAGCCCTGGATCGGCGTGAAGATCAGTTCGATCGACCATTTCGTCGTCATGCCCTCCGCCTCGAGCGGATTGGCGAGGCCCAGGCCGCAGACGACGATGTCAGGACGCGCCGCACGGCACCGGTCGAGCTGGCGGTCGACATCCTGGCCTTCGCTGATCGTGGCGCCGGCGGGCAAAAGCGCCAGTTCCTCGACAAGGTGGGTGCGATGAAGGACCGGCGTGCCGATCTCAACCAGCCTGGCGTCGAGCTCTCGCGACAGGAAACGCGCCAGCGGAATTTCAAGCTGCGAATCCGGAAAGAAGAAGACCCGCTTGCCGGCGAGCGGCGCGCCGCGGCGCTTGATCGAGAGCTCGGCGCGGGCGCGCGGCGCCGAAGTCACGCGGTCGACATCGGCCGCAGCGACGCCCATCGCGTTCGCGGCGGCCTTGAGCCACAGGGTCGTTCCTTCCGCCCCGAGCGGGTAGGGCGAAGGAATGCGTTGGGCGCCTCGTTCCTCGAGCGCGCGTGCGGCCGCAGCGAGAAAGGGCTGGGCGAGCAGGTAACGCGTATTCGGGCCGACCGGGGGCATGTCCTGCGCGTTTCTGGCGGGCAGGAACCGCGCCGACTTGATCCCGAGTTCGCCGAACAGGCGCGCGAACTGGTCTTCGACGACATCAGCGAGGGCCCCGACGACGAGGAGCGAGGGCGCTGCGTCCGTCGAGGCTGGGAGGTCAGGAACGAGCGCGGCGAGGCACGCGTCTTCGCCTTGCGTGAAGGTCGTCTCGATGCCGCTGCCTGAATAATTGAGCACCCGTACGGCGGGCGCGAACCGTCTCGACAGCCGCTCGGCGGCGCGCGACAGATCGAGCTTGATGACTTCTGACGGGCACGACCCGACAAGGAACAGGAGCTTGATGTCAGGGCGCCGTTCGAGAAGCCGGGTCACCGTCTTATCGAGTTCTTCGTCAGCGTCGGCGATGCCGGCGAGATCGCGCTCTTCAAGGATTGCGGTCGCAAAGCGCGGTTCAGCGAAGATCATCACGCCGGCGGCGGACTGCATCAGATGGGCGCAGGTGCGTGATCCGACGATGAGAAAGAACGCGTCCTGGATTTTGCGGTGCAGCCAGATGACGCCGGTAAGGCCGCAGAAGACTTCGCGCTGTCCGCGCTCGCGCAGAATTTCGGGGCGCTTTGCTGGAACGTCGCAGCCCTCTCGCGGGCGAACGGAGATATCAAGCGCGACGCTCATGCGGCGGCTCCCGACGGCGACTCAAGCCGCGCAAGTCTGAGTTTCCAGAGGAATTGCCCGGCGTTGATGACATAGGCGGTGTAAGCGGCGAGTGCGACGAGGAGCTGCGCCGACGGCCCGCCGGCGCCGGCGAGGAGCATGACGAGGTAGGCGGTATGGAGCGCGAGGACGAGCATCGAAAACACGTCCTCCCAGAAAAAAGCTCGGGCGAAGAGGAATTGTCCGAACACGACCTTTTCCCAGATCGCGCCGGTGATCATGATCGCGTAGAGAACGAGGGTCTTGGCGATGACGGATAAGGTCGCAAGCGCCAGGCCCTCGCCGGTGAGAAGGGTCCTGAGGACGAGGGTCAGCGAAACGAGAAAAACGAGGAACTGGATCGGAGCGAGAACGCCTTGAACGAGAGTCCAGACGGTCGAATCGCGGCGCCGCCTCTCTTCAGGGGTGTAGAGCGGTCCTCGCTCTTTTCGCGCATCGCGCTGCGTGTGCATTCCACCTGATCCGCCAGACGAGAGCCGACGCTAGTCGCGCCGCGGCTCAAGTGTCAACCCAAGTTGACGTCTAAGTGGATTGACAGGCCCGTGCGCCATGAGCGAGGCTGGCGCTCCGCTGATGTCGCTTTCCCCGAGGAGGAAAATGTTGCTAGCCTCCATGCGACTCGCGGGTTCGGCGCTGAAGCGCCCGGCTCGCCGCGCCGGATGCATGGGCGCAATCGAGGTTGCGTGGCGTCGAGAGAGCGCGTTGGAACGCGAAAGGTGCCGCAAAGACGAACAGGTCGGTTCAAGGAAAAATCAGTTTTTGCGTTGCAGCATAAGTCGCCGGCCGACGCCTGCCCGGGAAAGGGAGATGCGTAGCGATGCTGACACCGAAGCGGACTGGAGATGCAGCGCGACCAACAGCGTTCTGGGCGGAGTTTCTGCGAAAAGGAATCGTGATGACTGATTTCTTTCCTGGCGCCGCGCAGAAATCCGACGTCGAGACGACCGGGCGGACCGACCGTGTCCTTGTTCCTTTCATCCGGCTTGGAGAGCAATTGCGGCAGGCGAAGGCCGCCGATTCCCCCGACGAAAATCGCGAAATCCTGATCAAAACCATCGAGGGCGAGATCATTCCGCGCCTGATGCTGACGCTGAAGGACGCGCGGGAGAAGGAGACGGCCGAGGCCGTCGGCGTCGTCTCGCCGACGGAAGAGGAACGGACCCGGTTTCTGTGGACGATCATGAATGGAAGCTCGGCGTCCTCGCGTCAGTTCGTATCCGGGCTGATCGCGCGCGGCGTATCGCGCGAAGCGGTCTATCTCGATCTTCTGACCGGCGCTGCGCGGCGGCTCGGCGAGATGTGGGAGCGCGACGACGCCGATTTCACCGATGTCACCATCGGGCTTTGCCGGCTGCATCAGATCCTTCGCGAACAAAGCGCCCAGGCGTCGGTCGATTGGTCAGGGGGCAAGGCCGCGCCGAGCATCGTCCTTGCGACCTGCGGCGAAGACCAGCACGTCTTCGGCGTCATCATGGTCTCCGAGTTCTTCCGCCGCGCCGGCTGGCGCGTCTGGTCCGAGCCCGCCGCGCCCTTGGGCGATTTGTCGACGCTCGTCGCCAACGAATGGTTCGACGCCATCGGCCTTTCGGCCTCCTGCGAGGCGCCGGCTGAGAGGATTTCGACAGAAATCGAGACGCTCCGGCGAGCCTCAAAAAACCCCGGCGTCGTGGTCCTCGTCGGGGGCGGCCTCTTCAACAACAACCCTGACCTGGTCTCCAGGGTGGGCGCGGATGCAACGGCTGCGGACGGAAAGGCCGCTGTCGAAATCAGCCGGAAGCTGGTTGTGACCGCCTTGCAGCAAGGCTAAACGGCAAGAGTTGGAGTGCACGAGTGTTCTGGTCCTGAGATGGATGCTGCGACGAATCGCGAGGCGACCGTTCCCTTCAAAAGTCCGAAGCGATTTTTGGGGGGGCTTGACGCGACCCTGACCGCGAAAGTGATCGCGTCGGCGGCCGACATCGCGCTCATCGTCGACAATGGCGTCATCAAGGATCTCGCTGTCAGCAATGAGGAACTGACCCGAGAGGGCTGCGACGCCTGGCGCGGCCGGAAATGGATCGAAACGGTCACCGCTGAAAGCCGGGACAAGATCGAGGACCTCCTGAACGGCGATGCGGCGCGGCCCGCCGTCTGGCGGCAGGTCAATCATCCCACCGCGCATGGGCCTGACATTCCCATCAAATATACCGCTGTCAGGACCAGCAACGACAATCGCATCGTAGCCATCGGACGCGACCTTCGGGGCGTCGCCGCGCTTCAGCAGCGCCTCGTGGAAACCCAGCAGGATCTCGATCGCGATTACGCCAAGCTGCGACAGGTCGAGGCGCGCTATCAATCCTTGTTCCGAGCGGTATCGGAAGCAGTTCTGATCGTCGACGCCGACGAGCTTGCGATTGAGGAAGCCAATCCCGCCTGCGCGCAGATGCTGGCGACATCGGTCGATCTCCTGAAGGGCGCGGCGTTGACGTCTTTGTTCGACAAGTCAGCGCATCGCGCCCTCGAGGCTGCGGCGGCCAAAGCGTTGACGGCCGGACGGTCGGAAGAAGCCGACCTCGCCCTCAGAAACGCCCGCAAAACGGTAGTGATGATCTCCGCTTTCCGGCAGGACAACAAAACAAGGCTGATCGTGCGGCTGCTGGCGGAAAAGCCCGCGGTCGCCCCTGCGCGCGCTGGATCCATGGGCGTTATCGAACATCTGCCCGACGGATTGCTTGTCGCCGGCGTTGATCTCCGGATCATCGCCGCGAACCGCGCCTTCCTCGATCTTGCGCATCTGGCGAGCGAGCAGCAGGCGCTCGGCGCACATCTCGTGCAGTTTCTCGGGCGCTCGACGACAGACCTCAACGTCCTCATTTCGAACATCAAGGCGCATGGCTTTGCGCGCAACTTCGCCACCGTTCTACGCGACAGGCACGGCAAAACCGAGGACGTGGAAGTCTCCGCGGTCTCGGCGCCGCAAAATGACACGACGGTTTACGGCTTTTCCGTGCGCAGCATCGCCCGGCGCCTGAAGGCGAGCGCGCATTTTGGCGGCGACCTGCCGAATTCCGTCGATCGGCTGACGAGTCTCATCGGCCGCGTCTCTCTGAAGGATATCGTGCGCGAATCAACCGACGTGATGGAGAAGCTCTGCATTGAGGCGGCGCTCGAGATCACGGGCGACAATCGCGCCTCGGCGGCGGAGATGCTCGGCCTTTCGCGGCAGGGGCTCTATTCGAAGCTGCGCCGCTTCGGCATTCCGGAAAAGGAATGATCGGCGCGAATGTCAAGTTGGATTGACGCTCATCGGCGTCAACGATACTTTCGCCGCCGTGTCAGAGATCAAGGCCTCCGCGCGAATCGCCGCGCCGCCCAAGCTGCCGGCGCTGTCGGCGCTGACGGCGCTGTTGAAGCCGATCACCTGGTTCGCGCCGATGTGGGCCTTCGGCTGCGGCGTCGTCTCATCCGGCGCGCCGCTTGAAGGGCGCTGGCTGCATTTTCTTGGCGGCGTCTTGCTCGCCGGTCCCTTCGCCTGCGCGGCGAGCCAGGCCGTCAACGATTGGTTCGACCGCCACGTCGACGCGATCAACGAACCCTATCGGCCCATCCCTTCAGGCCGCATGCCAGGACAGTGGGGCCTTTACGTCGCGGTTCTTTGGTCGGGATTGACGCTTCTGCTTGGCGCTCTTCTTGGTCCATGGGCTTTTGCCGCTTCTTTTGTCGCTGTCGCGCTCGCCTGGGCCTACAGCGCGCCGCCCTTGCGCCTGAAGCTCAATGGCTGGTGGGGCAACGCCGCCGTCGGATTTTCCTATGAAGGCGTCGCCTGGGTGACGGGCGGCGCCGTCATGCTCGCCGGCGCGCCCGGCTGGCCCATCCTCGCGCTCGCGGTTCTCTATTCGATCGGCGCGCATGGCATCATGACCCTCAACGATTTCAAGTCGATCGACGGCGACCGCGTTATGGGCGTGCGCTCGCTGCCGGTGCAGCTCGGGGCCGATCTTGCAGCGCGCGTCGCCTGCGTCGTGATGGCCGCACCGCAGGCCGTCGTCATCCTCGGCCTTATCGCCGCGGGCAAGAGCCTTTACGCCGCGATTATAGGGCTATCGCTCTTTATGCAGATTATCCTGATGCGGCGCCTCTTGGACAATCCGCGCGCCAACGCGCCTTGGTATAATGCGACGGGCGTATCGCTCTATGCCCTTGGCATGCTCGCCGCCGCTTTTGCTGTCCGGTCGATGGGCGGAGGCGCTTTGTGAACGGTCGGCAGGATTTTATCGGCTGGCTCGGCATCGTTCGCCTTGGCCTCGTTCAGGCCTCACTCGGTGCGATCGTCATCCTTGCGACCTCAACCCTCAACCGTGTCATGGTCGTCGAACTCGCGCTGCCCGCACTCGTGCCGGGCGCGCTCGTCGGCTGGCATTACGGCGTGCAGCTGTCGCGCCCGCGCTGGGGCCATGGCGCTGATGTCGGCGGACGCCGCGCTCCCTGGATTTTCGGCGGCATCCTGTCGCTTGCGCTTGGCGGGACGGCGGCGGCGGCGTCTACGGCGCTGATGCAGACGAGCGTCGTCTGGGGCTTCGGCGCCGCGTTCGTCTCCTTCTTCGCCATCGGCGTCGGGGTCGGCGCTGCGGGGACCAACCTTCTGGCGCTTCTCGCCGCCAAAGTTCCGCCGGCGCGCAAGGCGGCGGCCGCGGCGATCGTCTGGATCATGATGATCTTCGGCTTCGTGCTGACATCGATCATTTCCGGCGCGCTGCTTGATCCCTTTTCGATGTCGCGTCTCGTCGCCGTCAGCGCCGGCGTCGGGGCGATCGCGGTTCTTCTCACCGGGCTTGCGCTTGTGGGCGTCGAGGGCGCGCGCCAGCCGCCGGGCGCCGTCGCTGCGGCCAAACACGCCTTCCTGCCCGCTCTGAGGGAGGTCTGGAGCGATCCTCAGGCGCGGCGCTTTTCGGTCTTTGTTTTCGTGTCGATGCTCGCCTACAGCGCGCAGGACCTTATCCTCGAGCCGCTCGGCGGGCTCCTCTACGGAATGCCGCCCGGTGAAACGACGAAACTCTCCGGCGTACAGAACGGCGGCGTCCTCGTCGGGATGATCCTCACGGCGATTTTAGGATCGACGCTCGGCAAATCGAGCGCGCGTTTCATGCGCAAGTGGACCGTTCTCGGTTGCGTTTGTTCGGCGGCCGCGCTCGGCGCGCTCGCCTTCGCCGCGTTGTCGGCGGGCGCTCTTCCGCTGTCGGCGCTCGTCTTCACGCTCGGTCTTGCGAACGGCGCTTTCGCTGTCGCGGCGATCGGCTCGATGATGACGCTTGCGAGCGCCGGCGCGCCCGGACGCGAGGGCACGCGTATGGGCGTGTGGGGCGCGGCGCAGGCGATCGCGTTTGGACTCGGCGGATTTCTCGGCGCCGCCGCGCTCGACGGTGCAAGGGCGATGCTGGGCGATCCGGCGCAGGCCTTTGCACTGGTGTTCACGATAGAAGCCGTCGCGTTTCTCGCCGCCGCCGTGCTGGCGGCGCGCGTCGGCAGATCTAGCGCAGATCATCTAAGGCTTCCAGCGATGCCGGCGGGCGACGCTGTCGCTGCGGAATGACGGAGGGATAGGCTTTATGGCTTTCGATGACCGCAATCCCACGGGCCTTTTCGACGCTGTCGTCGTCGGCGGCGGGCCGGCGGGAGCGACTGCGGCGGCGGACCTTGCGGCGAAAGGCCGGCGCGTCCTCCTGCTCGACAAGGCGCACCGCATCAAGCCTTGCGGCGGCGCCGTTCCGCCGCGCCTCATCAGGGATTTCGACATCCCGGACTCGCAGATCGTCGCGCGGGCGAAATCGGCGATGATGATCTCTCCTGCGGATCAGCGCGTCGACATGCCGGTCGGCGGCGGTTCCGTCGGCATGGTCGATCGGGAGCATTTCGATGAATGGCTGCGCGAGCGGGCGAGGGCGGCCGGCGCCGAACGTCGCGCCGGCGCTTTTCTGGGCGTGGAGCGCGGCGCGGACGGCGTCGCCGGCGTCTTGTGGCGTCCGAAAGGGGCGCCGAAGGATTCAGAGCCGCTGAAGGTCCGCACGAGGGCGATCATCGGCGCGGACGGCGCCAATTCCGGCGTCGCGCGCGCGACGATCGCGGGCGGTGGCGAGACGCCGTTCGTTTTCGCCTACCACGAAGTCATCAAGTCTCCGGCTTCAAGCGACGTCGCCTTCGACGGCTCGCGCTGCGACATTTATTATCAAGGAGAGCTGTCGCCCGACTTCTACGCTTGGGTGTTTCCGCATGGCGAGACGACGAGCGTCGGCGTCGGGTCGGCGAATAAGGGGTTTTCCTTACGGGCAGCTGTCGGGTCGCTGCGATCGAAGACCGGGCTCGACAGGATGGAGACCGTTCGCTGTGAAGGCGCCCCGATTCCGCTCAAGCCGCTGAAGCGATGGGACAACGGCAGGGACGTCATCCTCGCCGGCGACGCCGCAGGATGCGTGGCGCCGGCTTCGGGCGAGGGCATCTATTACGCGATGGTCGGCGGGCGCATGGCGGCCGAGGGCGTCGATGAGATGCTCGCGACGGGGGATAAGCGCGCGCTCGCGCGGGTTCGCAAGCGCTACATGGCCGAGCACGGCAAGGTCTTCTTCATCCTCGGCGTCATGCAGCATTTTTGGTATCGCAATGACAAGCGCCGCGAGCGTTTCGTCACCATGTGCAAAGACCCGGACGTGCAGCGCCTGACCTGGGACGCTTACATGAACAAGAGGCTCGGTAAGCCGGACCACGCCGCGCATATGCGGATTTTCTTAAAGGACCTCGCGCATCTCTTCGGCGTCGTCTCGCCTCAGAATTGAGCGATGGCAAAAGCCCGGCCAGCGCTGACTGCCGCAGCCGCCGCCATTGCGGTCGCAATCGTGGGCGGCGCAATGACCGACATTGGGCCCTGGTACCGGAGCCTCGAAAAATCCGCCCTCGCGCCGCCGGACTGGGCGTTCGGGCCCGCCTGGACGATCATCTACGCGCTCGCGGCGATCGCCGCCGTGCTCGGCTGGCGCGCCGCGACTTCGAATCGCGCCCGGTCGTGGCTGCTCTCGCTCTTTTTCATCAACGCCGTCCTTAACGTCGCGTGGAGCTTTTTCTTTTTCACGCTGCGCCGACCGGACTGGGCGCTCGCCGAAGTCGCGACGCTGTGGATTTCCGTTCTGGCGCTGATGGCGTTTCTCTGGCCGCGCCGCCGCCTCGCGGCGCTCTGCCTTGCGCCCTATCTCGCTTGGGTCGCCTTCGCCTCCTATCTGAATTTCCGGGTCGTCGTTCTCAATGCGCCTTTCGAAGGCGGCGTATGACATTCGACTTCATCAGCCCGGGCTTCATTGACCTCATTCTTGTCTGCGTCGTGATCGAGGCCGCCGCTCTCTACGCCGTTTTTCCAGGCTTGAGGCGTGACGCGGAGATTGCATGGACGCTCGCTTCCGGCGCAGCCTTGATGATGGCGCTCAGGCTTGCGCTCAGCGGCGGCGAAAAGATGCTTATCGCCGCCGCTCTGACAGCGGCGCTCGCGGCGCACGCCCTCTATCTTCGGGCGCGCATCGTCGCGACGGTAACAAACTTGAAGCTACGTAAGTGAAAGCGTGTCGGATCACCTTCTTTTGGAACGCCGCGATGGCGCAGATTTCAGTTTATTTTGAGGGCCGACGCGTCTAAACCCGGGTGCGTGACGGGGGCGTCCGGCGGCTATCGGCCAGCTGCGCGATCGCCAAACGAGGAATGATGGAGGATACCGGATGCATTCTGTTGCGAAAATCCTGATTGCGGCGACGAGCGTCATTGCGCTCGCAGCTTGCGGCGGGTCGAAGGAGGGTTCATCGAGCTCGGCGGCGCCTGCGGCTTCGGCGCCCGCGCCGACTGCGGCGAATGAAACGCCGGCGCCAGCGCCGGCTGAGGAGCCTGTCGTGGAGCCAGCGGCGGTTGAGACGATGACCGTCGCCGACGCCGCCCCGGCGACGCATGCCGACGCAATGATGCCGGCGGCGGAAACCGCGGCGACGCCGGCGGCTGACGCGACGATCGTTGCTGCGGCCGCGACGGCGGTCGCAGCGGGCGAGGATTACGGCGCCTTCACCGGCAATGTCGACGCCGGCAAGAAAGTCTTCGTGAAGTGCATGGCGTGCCACTCCGTGACGCAGGGACAGAACAAGGTTGGTCCGTCCCTGTACGGAATTGTCGGCCGTTCCGCCGGCTCGATCGCCGGCTTCACCTATTCCGCGGCGAACAAGAACTCCGGCATCACTTGGACCGAGCAGGTCATGTTCGAATACCTCAAGAATCCGCAGCAATACATCAAGGGCACCAAGATGGTGTTTCCCGGCCTGCCGAGCGGTCAGGACCGGGCGGACGTCATCGCATATCTCAAATCTGTCGCGCAGTAAGACCGACAGTTTCGGATCGAAACGGCGCGGGCGGCGACGCCCGCGCCTTTTTTTCCTCCGGCGGGCCCCCGTGACGCGGCGGCTCAATTGCGCTAACCCTCGATGCAAGATTTCAGGCGGCGAAAGGCTTCATGGCGGCGGCATTTCCCTTTTCGGCGATCGTCGGCCAAGAGGAAATGAAGCGCGCGCTGCTGATCGCGTCGGTCGACAGCCGCGTCGGGGGCGTGCTGGCGTTCGGCGATAGGGGCGCAGGAAAGTCGACGGCCATCCGCGCTTTGGCTGCGCTTCTTCCGAAGATCGACGTCGTCAAGGGATGCCCGTTCCGCTGCGATCCCGCCGCGCCGGCGCCGTCATGCGAATTCTGCGCAGGTCAGACGGTTCAATCGCGCAAGGCCGTTCAGGAACCGACGCCGGTCGTTGATCTGCCCCTGGGCGCGACGGAGGACCGCGTGGTCGGCGCGCTCGACCTTGAGCGCGCGCTTTCCCGCGGCGAAAAGCGGTTCGAGCCCGGTTTGCTCGCCCGCGCGCATCGGGGATTCCTCTATATCGACGAGGTCAATCTTCTCGAAGATCACATCGTCGACCTCTTGCTCGACGTCGCCGCGTCGGGAGAGAACGTGGTCGAGCGCGAAGGTCTTTCCGTGCGCCATCCGGCGCGGTTCGTCCTTGTCGGCAGCGGCAACCCGGAGGAGGGCGAGCTGCGGCCGCAACTGCTCGACCGGTTCGGGCTTTCGGTCGAGGTCAAAACCACCCATGACCTCGGCGAACGCGTTGAAGTCGTCAAACGCCGCGACGCCTTCGACCGCGATCCCGACGGCTTCGTGAAATCTTGGTCGCGCAAGGACGCCGCGATCCGGCGGAGCATCGTGTCGGCGCGCGACCGGCTCGCCGACGTCGCAGCGCCCGATGCGGCGCTTGAATACGCCGCGCGGCTCTGCATGGCGCTCGGCGCCGACGGCTTGCGCGGGGAGCTGACCCTCTTGCGCGCCGCGCGCGCGCTTTCGGCGCTCGACGGCGCCGATGAAGTGACCATCGAGGCTGTTCGCGCCGTCGCGCCGATGGCCCTGCGTCACCGATTGCGCAAGGACCCGCTCGATGAATCGGATGGTTCCGTGCGGGTTGAGCGCGCGCTCGCTGACCTCGCCGCATGATCGCCGCGGCGCAGAGCGGCCCTGGCTGCCTCGCGCGCCGGGCGGCGGAGCTGCTATGTGTCGATCCAGTCGGCCTTAAAGGCGCCGTGGTGCGGTCGCCCCCGTCGCCATGGCTTGACCGATGGCTCTCATCGTTCCGCGCTGGCCTCGCGCCGGACACGCCGTGGCGGAAATTGCCGCCGGGCGCTGCTTTGGGAAGGCTCGCCGGCGGGCTTGATCTGTCGGCCTCGCTCTCCGCCGGCAAGCCGCTCTTCGAACGCGGCCTTCTGGCCGAAGCAGATGGCGGCGTGGTCCTTGCGCCGATGGCGGAGCGGATGGAGGTAGAAACGGCGGGCATTCTCGCGGCGGCGCTGGACGACGGCTTCGTTCGCACCGAGCGCGACGGATTCAGCCGCGTCGACGCTGCGCGCTTTTGCCTGTTGCTGATCGACGAGGGCGTCGGCGCTGACGAAGCGATCCCGCGCGCGCTCGCCGAACGGGTTGGGTTCATCGTCGATCCCGTCGGCGACGATGGGGAAGCGTGCGATCCGGAAGATCTTCGCGCCGCGCGCCAGAGGCTCGCCGGCGTGGAAATTCCCGATGCGCTGATCGAGGCGCTCGCCGTCGCGGCCCTGCGGTTTGGAGTCATCTCACTGCGCGTTCTTCGGTTCGCCGTCGCCGCCGCGCGCGCTTCGGCCGCGCTTGCGGGCCGCGCGCGGGCGAGCGCCGAGGACGCCGCCTTGGGGGCCGCGTTGGTGATCGCGCCGCGCGCGGTGACGACGCCGTCGGCTGACGACGCCCAGTCGCCGCCAGAAACCAGTAAAGGAGAATCCGCCGAAACCTCGGAGCCCGGCGACCGTCCGCTTGCTGATCAGATTGTCGCCGCGACGAAGGCGACCATCGACGCCGCGCTTCTTTCCGGCGCCGTGCGGCGTCGCGGCGCCGTTCGCTCGGCCGGCAAATCCGGCGCGATGCGCAAGTCGCTGGCGCGCGGACGGCCCTATGGATCGCGCCCGGGCGATCCATCGCAAGGCGGGCGCCTGCAGCTCATGGACACGCTGCGCGCCGCTGCGCCCTGGCGGAAGATTCGCGGCCGGCCTGCAGACGGATCTGCGATCGACGTGAGGCGCGAGGATCTTCGCATCGCGCGCTTCCGCCGGCCTGAACAGTCGCTGGCGATTTTCGTCGTCGACGCCTCGGGGTCTGCGGCGATGCAGCGACTCGCTGAAACGAAGGGCGCGATCGAACATCTGTTCGCGAGGTCCTATTCGCGTCGCGACGAGGTTGCGCTGATCGCATTCAGAAAGGTCAGCGCCGACCTCCTCGTGCCGCCGACGCGCTCGCTGACGCGCGCGCGGCGCTTGCTCGCCGAGCTTCCGGGCGGCGGCGGAACGCCGCTCGCTGCGGGCATTGACGCCGCGACGGCGCTGGCGGCGCAGGCGGTGAAGCGCGGCCGCACGCCGACGATCCTCTTCATGACGGACGGGCGCGCCAATGTCGCGCTGAACGGGGAGGGCGGACGGGACGCCGCGCAGCGCGACGCGCTCGCCGCGGCCAAGCGGCTCCGCGGCCTTGGCGCGCGCGTCATCGTGGTCGACACTGCGGCGCGCCCGGAGCCGCTGGCGGCCGCTTTCGCGGCGGAGATGGGCGCGCTTTATCTGCAGCTTCCCTATTGTGATGGGGCCCGTGTCGCTGCGATGGTCGCGCGGCGATGAGCGCCGGCAAGCCGCGCTGGGATATCGACGGCGTCGCATGGCCGCATCGCGAGGCGAGCAAATTCGTCACCGCGGGCGGCGTAGAGTGGCATATGCAGCGCTATGGAAAGGGCCCCGAAATCCTCTTCCTGCACGGGACAGGCGCTGCAACCCATTCCTGGGCTGAACTCGGTGATGCGCTGAAAGACGATTTCACGATCATCGCCGTCGACCTTCCGGGGCATGGTTTCACATCGACGCCGAAGGCGGCGGGCATGTCCTTGCCGGGCATGGCGCAGAGCGCCGCAGCGCTCCTGAAAGCGATAGGGGCAAAGCCCGAGATCGTCGCCGGGCATTCGGCCGGCGCCGCGATCCTGGTCGAAATGCTCGCCGAAGGACTGATCAAACCGCGCGCCGCGCTTAGCATTAACGGGGCCTTTGCGCCCTTCGGCGGTCCCGCCGCCTTTCTTTTTCCGGCGATGGCGAAGATGCTGTCGATCAATCCCTTCATTCCGTTGATTTTTGCGCAGGGCGCCGCGCGGAAGGATCGTGTCGGCGCGCTGATCGAAGGCACCGGATCAAAGATCAGCGAGAAGATGCTCGCATGCTATTCAACGCTCTTCCGCCGCGCCGGCCACGTCGCCGGCGCACTCAAGATGATGGCGAATTGGAATGTCGACGGGCTGCGCGCGAAGCTTTCGACCATCAAGACGCCGATTGTGTTCGCCGCGGGCGAACGCGATCGCGCCGTGCCGCCCTGGCTCGCCGAGGAAGCCGCGCGCCTCGCGCCAAGAGGAAGCTTCCGCCTGATCCCCTCCCTCGGGCATCTCGCGCATGAAGAAGACCCGGCGATCTTCGCCGCGCTGATTCGCGACATCGCTGCGTTGCGGTAGCCTCGCCCGCCTTGCGGTCGGCCGAGAGACACCGCAATATGTCAATCTATGTTGACAGGTCTCGAGCGGCCGAAGCCTTCGCGCGGGGAAAAACCGCACGCGGTCGTCATCGGCGCCGGCTTCGGCGGCCTCGCCGCCGCGGTGCGGCTTGGCGCGCGCGGCTATCGCGTGACCGTGCTCGAGCGCCTCGACGCCCCAGGCGGGCGGGCTTACGTGTTCCGTCAGGACGGCTTCACCTTCGACGCCGGGCCGACGATCATCACCGCGCCGTTCCTGTTCGAGGATCTCTGGCTCTTGTGCGGGCGCGAGCTTGCACAGGACGTGACGCTGCGGCCGGTCGATCCCTTCTATGCCATTCGCTTCGATGACGGCTCTGTCTTCCGCTATTCCGGAGATGCGGAAGCGATGCGCCGCGAAGTCGAGCGTTTTTCGCCTGGCGACGTCGCCGGCTATGAGCGCTTCATGGAGGCGAGCAGCGCCATCTGCCAAAAGGCGTTCGAAGAGCTGGGGCATGCGCCCTTCGACGATTTCGCCGACATGGTGCGGGTCATTCCTGATCTCGTGCGACTCGGCGGGCGTCTTTCCGTCTATGAACTCGTCTCTAAATACTTCCGCGACCGGCGCTTGCGCGTCGTGTTCAGCTTCCATCCGCTGCTGATCGGCGGCAATCCGTTCAGCGCGACCGCGGTCTATGCGCTGATCCCGCATCTTGAACGGCGCTGGGGCGTCCACTTCGCCGTCGGCGGAACCGGCTCGCTGGTCGACGGACTGGTGAAGCTCATCGAAGGGCAGGGCGGCGCGGTTCGCTTTGGCGCCGCTGTTTCAGAAATTATCATCGAGAACGGCGCGGCGAACGGCGTCCGGCTGGCGGGCGGCGAGGCGATTGCCGCCGACATCGTCGTGTCGAACGCCGACGCCTCGACGACGCTGCGGAGCCTCTTGCCGCCGACGGCGCCGCGCCGCTGGTCGGGCGCCAAGGTCGAGCGCGCGCGTCATTCGATGGGCCTTTTCGTCTGGTATTTCGGCACGCGCCGGACGTTTCCCGAGGTAGGCCACCACACCATCCTGCTGGGCCCGCGCTATCGCGAGCTTCTCTACGACATTTTTCACCGGAAGACGCTCGCGGATGATTTCAGTCTTTACCTGCACCGGCCGACCGCGGCGGATCCGTCGCTGGCCCCGCAGGGATGCGATACCTTCTATGTTCTCTCCCCGACGCCGCATCTCGGCGCTGGCGTCGACTGGCGACAGCGGGCCGAGGCTTACCGGAGCGCGATCGCGCGCCGCCTCCATGAAACGGTGATGCCGGACTTCGAGCGGGAGATCGTGACCTCCCGCCTCATGACCCCGCTCGACTTTCAGGACCGACTTGGCTCCTATATGGGTGCCGCTTTCAGCCTGGAGCCGACGCTGCTGCAAAGCGCGTGGTTCAGGCCCCACAATCGCAGCGCGGACATCCGCAATTTCTATCTCGTCGGCGCCGGCACGCATCCGGGGGCCGGCGTGCCGGGCGTTCTTTCCTCGGCGCGCGTCCTTGACCGGGTCGTGCCGCCGGCGTCCGCGTTCTGCGCGTCATGACGCCATCGGCCGCCGACATCGACGCCTGCGCCAGCGCAATTCGCAGCGGTTCGAAGACCTTCTTCGCCGCGTCTCTCCTTTTGCCGAAAGACACCCGGCTCGCCGCCTACGCCATCTACGCCTTCTGCCGCTACTCCGATGACGCCATCGATGTCGCCGGCGGCGATCGCGGCGCACTGCGCAATCTTCAACGAAGGCTTGCGCGTCTTTATGGCGGCGAACCGGAGGATCATTTCGCCGACCGCGCCTTTGCTGAAGTGGTGCGGGTCCGCGCGATTCCGATCGAATTGCCGGCGGCGCTGCTCGAAGGCTTCGCGTGGGATGTCGAGGGGCGGCGCTATCGGACGCTTTCCGATCTTGAGGACTACGCCGCGCGCGTCGCCGGCGCCGTCGGCGCCATCATGGCCTGTCTCATGGGCGCGCGATCGCGCGAGGCGCTCGCTCGCGCCACAGACCTCGGGACGGCGATGCAGCTCACCAATATTGCGCGTGATGTCGGCGAGGACGCGCGCGCCGGGCGGCTCTACCTGCCGCTCGATTGGCTTGCGGAAGAAACAATTTCTCCGGTCGCCTTTCTCGACGATCCTAAATTCACGCCGGCGCTGGGGAGAGTGATCAAGAGGCTTCTCGATCGCGCGCAGGCGCTCTACGAGCGCGGCGCGGCGGGCATCGCCTTTCTGCCCGGTGATTGCCGGGCGGCGATCGGCGCCGCGCGCCTCATCTATGCCGACATCGGCCGCGAGATTGCGCTTCAGGGCTATGACAGCGTCACGCGCCGCGCTGTCTCGCCGATGAGCCGGAAACTCGCTTTGCTCGCCGCCGCCATCGCCGGCGTCCCTCAGGATGCGCGCCTGCGCGGCGCCGCCCCGCTCGCGGCGAACGCCTTCCTCGTCGAGGCGGCGTATGCGGCGGAGGCTCCCGCCGCGCCGCTCTCCTTTGATGACCGCATCGCCGGCGTGATCGATCTCCTGTCGCGACTCGAGCGACGCGACCGTCTCGAAGGCGCAATCGCAAGCTGAGGCGATGACCATGGGCCAGCCGAACATCCTCATCTTCTTCGAAACCGTGATCTTTTCGATCATCGTTCTCGCCTGGGCGGGCTGGGAGTTTTTCTCGGTCAGCCGGTTGCAGAAGAAGCAGAAGGAAGACGTGGCAAAAGCCGCCAGCGCGGGCGAGCCCGGCGCCGATCAGAAATCGTGACGCGGCATGCGGAAGGGCAACATCGCCTTCACGATCGGCGATCGCAGCCGGTCGCCGGAAAAGCTTTCATGAAAGCCGCGATAGCGCCTTGCGTCCACCATCGTCTCCATCAGCGAGCGCGAATAGAAGGGGGCGTCTTCCAGCGTTGCAGAGAGGCGCGCGCCGTTCCCGCCGAGAAGCCGCTCCATGCGGAAAACCGGCGTCGGCGCGGCGCGGACGAGGGGCGGACTGCGGCGTTCGATGAGGCCGCCATCGGCGCTGACCTCAAGCGCAAGGCGCCGCGGATCGCCGCGGCGCGGCGCGGTGTCGTACAGAATCAGCGGCGGCGATCCCTCAGCTGACAGGCGCGCCCAGTTCCAGGAATGGAAGGCGTCCTCGAGCGGCTCCTCGCCATCGTTTGCGTCGAAATAGCCTTCGCCGGACCATGAAACGGCCGGATCATCGAAAGCGACGGTGACATGCGACCGCGGCGCGAGCGGGCGCCAGCGATGTCTGCCTTGCGCATCGATCAGGAAAATCCTGCCGGTGAGCGCGGCGGGACGGACGGTGACCCTTCCGCGCAGCGGCCGCGGAAGGGGCGCCCCATGTTCGTCGATGTCGATGGTCAGTTCGTCCTTGCGCCACTCCAGCGCGCTCCGGCCGATGGTGAAGCGGTCCGGCGCGAGATCGATTCTGGCGCGAGAGCGTTCCGTCATCGCCCAGCGCCGGCGGCGCCCATAGAGCGCGACGTTGAGCGCGCAATGATTCTCCGGCGCTCGCCTGCCCGACCATGCGTAATAAGGCGAGAAGACGCTGCCGATGAAAGCAATGATCGTCAGCGCGGCGGCGCCGTCCGCGCTTTCGGCGTCGACATACCACCAGGCGTAGCCGCCGGGGCTTACGCGCCGGTCAAACCGAAGTCGTTCATCAAGCATGTCGCCGCCGCCATTCCCGAAAGCGCCGCCATGGGGACGCCAGGCCCCGGATGGACGCTGCCGCCCGCGAGGTAAAGACCCGGGACCCGTGTCCTGACCCCGGAGCGCTGAAAGGTCGCGCGCCAGCCATGCGAAGGCGCGCCATAGATCGCGCCCTCCGTACCCGGATAGTCGCGCGCGAAGTCCGCTGGCGTCATCGCGCTGTGATCGTCGATGTCGAGCGCGAGGCCGCAACGGGCGAGATCGGCGATCATGCGTTCTCTCGTCTGCTCGATCTCATCCGCCGGCAGGCGCGCGCCGCACGCCGGCGCATTGACAAGGCAGAACAGGGGCTGGCGTCCGTCCGCCGACGGAGTTTTAGCCCAGATATAGGTTGTCGGTTCCTGCGGCGCCCTTCCGGCCCCGAAGACTGCGTCAAATTCCGCCCGGTAATCGCTCGAAAAGAAGACGTTGTGCCGGTCAAGCAGGAAGCCGGACGCCCTCGCCGACATCAGGAAGGTGATCGCCGATTGCGACCGCGCCCCGGGCGGGCGAACGGCGCCGGCGACGGCCCGCCCCAGAAGCCCGCTCGCGACCGCGGCGACGTCCGCGTTCAGGATCACCGCGTCGGCGGCGAAGTCCTCGCCGTTTGTCGTGCGAACGCCGGCGGCGCGGCCCCGGCTGACAAGCACTTCGGCGACCTCCTGATGATAGAGAAACCGGACGCCCTTCGCCGAGGCGATGCGTTCGCTGGCCTCCGCAAGGCTCGTCATTCCGCCCGCGGGAGCAAAGACGCCGTCCTTCTCCACGGCGGCGATGAGC
The DNA here is from genome assembly GCA_046296195.1 of Parvularculaceae bacterium. GTDB lineage: Bacteria > Pseudomonadota > Alphaproteobacteria > Caulobacterales > Parvularculaceae > Amphiplicatus. The sequence continues at coordinate 34,154 of JBKBLR010000004.1, forward strand.
ATCAAGGTCGCCGGCGCCTTGTAGGGCGATGAGCCGCAATAGGTCGCATAGCGTGCGAAGAGCTGAAGGAGCCGTGGGTCGCGAAAATATCGCTTCAGCGCGCTCGCATAGGTGCTGAATGGATCGATCCCGAGCAATTTCACGGGGCCCGCCCCGGTCATCAACCGGATCATGCTGGGGGCCGGCGCGCGCAGGAAGGACTCGCGCAATGTCGAGAGAATGCGCCGCGCATCGGCAAGGAAGCGGTCGAAGCCCTGCGCTTCCGCCGCCCCCGCAAAGCGGGCGACGGCGTCTGCCGCCGCGCGATCCTCGTCGAGAAGATCGAACCGTGATCCGTCGCGCCAAGCGTGGCGTGCCAGCACGCCGAGCCGCTCGGCCGGGAGCTCGGATCCGAAATCGGCGCCGGCGCGCGCGAAAAGTTCGTCAAACACCCATGTCATGGTGAGGACAGTCGGGCCGATGTCGGTCAGCGCGCCGCCGGCGGCGCGGGCGCGAATCTTCCCGCCGGCGCGGTCACGGCGTTCGAAGACCGTGACATCGGCGCGGCCCGACAGCGAGAGCGCCGCGGCAAGGCCGCCCATGCCGGCGCCGGCGATGACAATTTTCCGTTCCGCCAGCGCCGCGCCCTCTTCACCGATTGACGCCGTTCGAAAAGGCGTCCAAGCTGAAAGACATTAACAGGTGTCCACGACGAAGGACAGTCGCGGCGCCCTACGCCGGAGCCCGCCGATGCCGCCCTCCGTCACCGGGTTCGCCAGCCTGATCGAGAACCGGCTCGAGGCGGCGCTTGCCCGGGCTGCATCATCGGAATGTCCCCCGAAACTCGCCGCTGCGATGCGTTCGGCTGTTTTTCCCGGCGGCGCGCGGGTTCGTCCCCAGCTTTGCCTTGCGGTCGCCGGCGCCTGCGGCCGGCCCGATCTGGCGCTTGCGTCCGGCGCCGCCGCGTCGATCGAACTCTTTCACTGCGCCTCGCTCGTCCATGACGACCTGCCGTGCTTCGACGCCGCCGAGACCCGTCGCGGACGGCCTTCCGTGCAAAGAGAATTCGGCGAGGCGCTTGCGGTTCTCGCCGGCGACGGACTGATCGTCGCCGGCTTCGAGACTGTCGCGCTCGCCGCCGCGCATGCGCCGCAAAGGCTCGGTCCGCTGCTGTCAATCTTGGCCGCCGCTGTCGGCGCGCCGCGCGGCATCGTCGCCGGACAGGCCTGGGAAAGCGAAACGGACGTCAAACTCCGCCAGTATCAGCGCGCCAAGACCGGCGCGCTGTTCGTTGCTGCGACCATGATGGGGGCGGCGGCCTGCGGTGAAGACCCCGCGCCGTGGCGGACGCTCGGCGATCGTCTCGGTGAAGCCTATCAGGTCGCCGACGACATTCGCGACGTCGCCGAAACGGCTGACAACACGGGAAAGCCCGCCGGGCAGGACGTTCTCCACCAAAGGCCTTCGACAGCGCGCGAGCTTGGTCTTGACGGCGCGCTCGATCTTCTTGACGCCCTGATCGCCGACGCCGAAGCCTCGATACCCGATTGCGACGGGGCGGGGGTCTTGCGAGCGCTCGTCCGGGCGACGGCCGCGCGGCTGACGCCGAAGCACCTTGCGCGCAATCCCGCCTGAAAAGAGCCTGCGGGAGCGCTTCGTGCGCTGGCGCAACCGCCGGATTTCGGATCCGGCGTTCCAGCGCTGGGCCGCTTCCTTCCCCCTGACGCGCGCCATCGCGGCGAAGAAAGCTGCGTCGCTCTTCGACGTGACGGCGGGGTTTGTCTATTCGCAAGCGCTCGCCGCAGCAGCGCAACTTGACCTATTCAGTCTTCTCAAGGACGGCGCGATGGATCTTGCTCGCATCGCGCAGGAGACGAAACTTCAGGAGGCGTCGGCGCTGACGCTCCTTCGCGCCGGCGCTGCGCTCGGCCTCTTCGAAGAGGTTTCGCTGAAGCGCTTTGCGCTGGGCGAGGGCGGCGCGGCGCTCGCCGGCAATCCGGGCGTCTTCGCCATGATCGCCCATCATGGCGCGCTCTACCGCGACCTCGCCGATCCGGTCAGGCTATTGCGTGAAAGACCGAAGGACACGGCGCTGTCACGCTATTGGCGCTATCCGGTCGCTGATGATCGCGACGGCCTCACCGGCGAGGACGTCGCCGCCTATTCGGCGCTGATGGCGGCGTCACAATCCTTCATCGCGGCGGATGTGCTTGACGCCTATCCCTTTCACCATCATCGCACCCTTCTCGACATTGGCGGCGGCGCCGGCGCGTTCCTCGCTGCGGCCCTCGAACGCCACGACAGGCTTCAGGGCGTCCTGTTCGACCTTCCGGCGGTCGCCGGGATCGCGCGCGACGCCTTCGAAAAGGCGGGCCTCGGCGCGCGGATTCGAATCACGAGCGGCGATTTTTATCAGGACAGCCTGCCGGAAGGGGCCGATGTCGCGACGCTGGTGCGCGTTCTTCATGACCATGACGACGACAAGGCGCTCGTGATTCTAAAGGCGGCTTATGCTGCGCTGCGGCCGTCCGGCGCGCTGATTATCGCCGAACCGATGGCGGGCGCGCCGGGCGCCCGCGCAATGGGTGACGCCTATTTCGGCCTTTATTTGCTGGCGATGGGCAGCGGCCGGCCGCGCACCGCCAGGGAAATCGCCGACCTCGCGCGGATGGCCGGCTTTCGCACCGCAAAATTGCGGCGCACGCGCCGTCCGCTCCTCGTCAGCGTTCTTGTCGCGCGCTGATCCGCCGCGCGCGTTTACGTTGCTTGACACTCCAAAATGTCAACCGAAAGTGACACCATGCAATTCGTGCCCTTCGACCGGACTTCGCCGGCGCCCCCGCGCACCAGGGGCGAACGCTGGTCAGCTGTCGAGCTCGCGTCAAAAGCGATTATCTTTGAAGGGGCGCGAAGGCTCAGGACCGAGCGGGTGGATCTGCTGGCCCCCGGTTCCAACGATCTCGTCGTCGATATTGATTTCTCCGGCGTCAGCACCGGCACCGAACGGTTGATGTGGTCGAGCGAGATGCCGGCCTTTCCGGGCCTCGGCTATCCGTTGGTGCCAGGTTACGAATCTGTCGGGCGCGTCATTGCGGCGGGCAGCGACGTCGAAGCGCGCATCAGCGAAACCGTGTTCGTACCCGGCAGCCGCGCCTTCAAGGACGTGCGCGGCCTGTTTGGCGGCGCCTCGTCGCGCGTGGTCGTCGCGGCGGAGCGCGCGGCGACGATCGACCCGTCGCTCGGCGACAAGGGCGCGCTGCTGGCGCTGGCGGCTACGGCCTTTCACGCCGTCAACGGCCACAGGCCGCCCGATCTCATCGTTGGGCACGGCGTTTTCGGCCGGTTGCTCGCGCGATTGGCGATTGCGCTTGGCGGCGCCGCGCCCGTCGTCTGGGAGATTGATCCCGATCGCGCCTACGCCGATGGCTATGCCGTCATCGATCCCGAATGCGACGGGCGCCGCGACTACGCCGCGATCTACGACGCCAGCGGCGACGCCGGCATCCTCGATGAACTCGTCAGCCGCCTTGCGCCGAAAGGCGAGATCACGCTTGCGGGATTTTATCGCGACCGGCCGTCATTCAACTTCGCCCCCGCCTTCATGCGCGAGGCGCGCTTGCGTATCGCGGCCGAATGGTCACGCGAGGATTTGGCCGCCGTCATCGGCCTTGTCGCCTCGGGCGCCCTCTCGCTCGATGGCCTTATCACTCACAGGCGCGACTTCGGCGCGGCGTCAGAAGCTTATAACACCGCCTTCGGCGACCCGCTCTGCCTCAAGATGATCATCGATTGGAGAGAGATGCATGGCCGCATCGTTTGACGCGCCTGAACACCGCTCGGCGGCGACGCCGACGGCGGCGCTGAGGGCGAGCCTTCTCGCCGAGGCGGCGATCGAGCCAGACCCTGCGCCGACGGGCGAGGTGAAAAAGAAAACGCAGATCATCGCGATCTACGGCAAGGGCGGCATCGGCAAGAGTTTCACGCTCGCCAATCTCTCCTACATGATGGCGCAGACCGGCAAGAAAGTCCTGCTCATCGGCTGCGACCCGAAGAGCGACACGACCTCGCTGCTTTTCGGCGGGCGCGCCTGCCCGACCATCATCGAGACCTCGACCAAAAAGAAGCTCGCCGGCGAAGAAGTGAAGATCGGCGACGTCTGCTTCAAGCGCGACGGCGTCTACGCGATGGAGCTCGGCGGCCCCGAAGTCGGGCGCGGCTGCGGCGGACGCGGCATCATCCATGGCTTTGAACTGCTCGAGAAGCTCGGCTTTCACGAGTGGGATTTCGACTATGTGCTGCTTGATTTCCTCGGTGACGTCGTCTGCGGCGGCTTCGGCCTGCCGATCGCGCGCGACATGTGCCAGAAGGTGATTGTCGTCGGCTCGAACGATCTCCAGTCGCTCTACGTCGCCAACAATGTCTGTTCGGCGGTTGAATATTTCAGGAAGCTCGGCGGCAATGTCGGCGTCGCCGGCATGGTCATCAACAAAGACGACGGCACGGGTGAGGCGCACGCCTTCGCTGAAAAGGTCGGCATTCCGGTGCTCGCCGCGATCCCCGCCGATGAAGACATCCGCCGCAAGAGCGCGAATTACCAGATTGTCGGCAAGCCCGGCGACCGCTGGGGGCCGCTCTTCCAGACGCTCGCCGACAATGTCGGTCTCGCCCCGCCGACGCATCCGCGGCCGCTGACGCAGGACGGCCTTCTCGGCCTCTTCTCAGCGGAGGAGACCGGCAGCGACTTCGTACTGACGCCGGCGACCGTCGCCGACATGTGCGGCAAGAACGCGGTCGAAAAGCCCTCCCTCGAAGTCGTTTACGACGCGGTTTGAAGCCAGCATGAGCCAGAACGCCGCCACGCCCGAGACGAAGGCCGCCGCATCCGGCGATGGTCAGGGCTGTCACGCCGGCGCGGCGACCATGCGCGCCGCGGCGCGCGCCAGCGGCAAGAGCGAGGTGCTCGACGGTTATGCGCGCGATTACCCCGTGGGCCCGCATGACCAGCCGCAGAGCATGTGCCCGGCGTTCGGTTCGCTGCGCGTCGGCCTCAGGATGCGCCGCACGGCGACCGTGCTGTCGGGCTCGGCCTGCTGCGTCTACGGCCTGACGTTCACGTCGCATTTTTACGGCGCGCGCCGCACGGTCGGCTATGTACCGTTCAATTCCGAAACGCTCGTCACCGGCAAGCTGTTCGAAGACATCCGCGAGGCGGTGTTCAAACTCGCCGACCCCGAGAAATACGACACGGTCATCGTCACCAATCTCTGCGTCCCGACGGCGTCAGGCGTGCCGCTGCGCCTCCTGCCGAAGGAGATCAACGGCGTTCGCATCATCGGCATCGACGTTCCGGGCTTCGGCGTGCCGACCCATGCCGAGGCGAAGGACGTGCTCGCTGGCGCGATGCTCAATTACGCAAGGCTGGAAGCCGAGGCGGGCCCCGTGCCGCGCGGGAACGCGCCGGCGAACCTCGCGCCCTCGGTGACGCTGCTCGGCGAGATGTTTCCGGCCGACCCTGTCGGCGTCGGGCGGATGCTGGAGCCGATGGGCCTCGCCGCCGGGCCGGTCGTGCCGACGCGGGAATGGCGCGAGCTTTATTCGGCGCTCGATTGCGCGGCGGTGGCGGCGATCCATCCCTTCTACACGGCGTCGATCCGCGAGTTCGACGCGGCAGGGCGCGCGATCGTCGGCTCAGCGCCGGTGGGCGTTGACGGAACAGCCGCCTGGCTCGCCGCGATCGGCGCTGCGTGCGGGGTCTCTGAATCAAAGGTCCAGGCGGCGAAGAACGCCGTTCTGCCCGCCATCGCCAGCGCGCTTCGGGGAGCGCCCATCAAGGGCCGCATCACGATGTCAGGTTATGAGGGGTCGGAGCTTCTCGTCGCGCGTCTCCTCGTCGAGAGCGGCGCGGACGTGCGCTATGTCGGCTCTGCCTGTCCGAAGACCCGGTGGTCGGCGGAGGATTGCGACTGGCTCGAGGCGAAGGGTGTCAGGGTTCAGCACCGCGCCTCGCTCGAACAGGATCTCGCTGCGTTCGAGGAGTTCCGCCCCGATCTTGCCATCGGCACGACGCCAGTCGTGCAGAAGGCGAAGGAAAGCGCGACGCCGGCGCTTTATTTCACGAACCTCATTTCCGCGCGTCCGCTGATGGGGCCTGCGGGGGCCGGCTCGCTCGCGCAGGTCGTCAACGCGGCGATCGCTTCGAAAGGCCGCTTCGATGCGATGCGCGACTTCTTCGAGGGCGTCGGCGCCGGCGACAAGTCGGGCGTCTGGCAGGATGCGCCGGTTCTGCGTCCGGACTTCCGCGCCAAACAGCGCCGGAAGCTCGACGCCAAGGCGAAAGCCGAAGCGAATATCGAGGAGCCGGTCGGATGCTGATCCTCGATCACGACCGGGCAGGGGGTTATTGGGGCTCGGTTTACATATTCACCGCGATCAAGGGTTTGCAGGTGATCATCGACGGCCCTGTGGGCTGCGAGAACCTGCCGGTCACCTCCGTTCTTCATTATACGGACGCCCTGCCGCCGCACGAACTGCCGATCGTCGTCACCGGCCTCGGCGAGGAGGACCTCGCCCAGCACGGCACTGAAGGAGCGATGAAACGCGCGCGCGGCGTCCTCGACCCCGAACTTCCCGCGGTTGTCGTCACGGGGTCGATCGCCGAGATGATCGGCGGCGGCGTGACGCCGGAAGGCGCCAATATCCAGCGCTTCCTGCCCCGCACCATCGACGAAGACCAGTGGCAGTCGGCCGATCGCGCGCTGCTCTGGCTGTGGACCGAATATGGTCAGACCAGGCGCCGCAAGCCAAAGCCGATGAAGAAGAAGGAAGGCGCAAAGCCCCTCGTCAACATCATCGGGCCCGCTTACGGCATGTTCAACACGCCGTCCGACCTCGCCGAAATCCGGCGCCTCATTGAGGGGATCGGCGCCGAGGTGAACATGGCGTTCCCGCTCGGCAGCCATCTCGCCGATGTGCGCCGCCTCATCGACGCCGACGTCAATATCTGTCTCTACCGCGAATATGGGCGCCTGCTCTGCGAGGCGCTGGAGAAGCCCTATCTGCAGGCGCCGATCGGCCTCATGAGCACGACGGCGTTCCTGCGAAAGCTCGGCGAGCTGACGGGCCTCGACCCCGAGCCCTTCATCGAGCGCGAGAAGCACACGACCATCAAGCCGGTCTGGGACCTTTGGCGCTCGGTCACGCAGGATTTCTTCGGCACGGCCAATTTCGCGATTGTCGCCAACGAGACCTATGTGCGCGGCGTCCGGAACTTCCTCGAGACGGAGCTCGGCATGCCATGCGCTTTCGCCGTGGCGCGCAAGGCGGGCGCGAAGACCGACAATGACGCGGTGCGCGACCTGATGCGGACGAGGGCGCCCTTCGTCATTTTCGGCAGTTACAATGAACGGATGTATGCGGCCGAGACCGGCCGGCCCGCGGCCTATATTCCCGCCTCGTTTCCGGGCGCCGTCATCCGCCGCGCGACCGGGACGCCGTTCATGGGCTACGCCGGTGCGACCTATATCGTGCAGGAATTCTGCAACGCTCTCTTCGACGCGCTCTTCCATATCCTGCCGCTGGCGACCCAGCTCGACAAGGCCGAGGCGACGCCGTCGCGGCTTCATCGCGAAATGACGTGGGACGCCGACGCGAGCGCGGCGCTCGAGCGCATGATCGAAAGCCATCCGGTGCTGACGCGCATTTCCGCGGCGAAGGCGCTGCGGGATGCGGTTGAACGGTCCGCGCGCGCGGCCGGCGAGAGCGCGGTGTCGCTGGCGCGGTTTGAGGCGTGCGCCGCGGCGGCGCGCGCGGCATGAGGGTTGAGGAGGGCGAACGATGACCACAGCCGTAAAGACTTCTCCCGAAACGGCGGGATTGCGGGACCGGTTCGAGTACCGGCTCTATCTCGCCATCGCCTTCCTCATTTTTCTTCCCGTTGCGCTGATCGGCAGGGTTCTGCCGCGCAGTCTTCGCCCTCTCGGACGAACCGCCGCGCGCGCGTCGGTTTTCGTAGAGGCGACGACGGCGGCGCGCAGCGTCGCGCCGTGGATCTTCATGGGGTGACCGGACAACCCCAGGAAGCGCCTTGAGTAGCGTAAGCCTGAAGACTTTCGGCGACGTCCGCGCCGACGCCTACAAGCCCAGAGCCGCAGGGCTGAGTTGCGGTAGAGACTGATGGTCACAAAGGAGGCAATTCTGAATGGCCGACCCATCACGATCTGATTCGCTGTCAGGACTGACGGCGTCTGAAGCGCAAGAGTTCCATAAAATCTTTATGGGCAGCTTCATCATGTTCACGGTGATCGCCATCATCGCACACTTCCTGGTGTGGATGTGGCGTCCGTGGATTCCGGGGCCGAACGGTTATTCCTCGCTTGAAGAAGGCGTGAGACTGGCCGGGACTTATCTTTCGACCTTCATCGGATAGGAGACGTCCCCATGTGGAAAGTCTGGTTGCTGTTCGATCCGCGCCGCGCGCTGATCGCACTGTTCATCTTCCTGTTCACGCTCGCCTTGCTGATCCACTTCATCCTGCTCAGCACGTCGCGCTTCAACTGGCTCGGCACGGCGCCTTCGGCGTCGGCGTCGATCGCAGCGAC